>NZ_JBWYRA010000001.1:0-1106707 GCF_056725905.1 Bacillus sp. BC05(2025)
GGAGCAACAGGGATAACAGGCCCAACTGGTGTAATGGGAGCAACAGGGATAACAGGTCCGACTGGTGTAACGGGTCCAACTGGAGTTATTGGTCCTATAACAACAACTAATTTATTATTTTACACTTTTGCAGATGGAGAGAAACTTATATATACAGATTCAGATGGGATCGCTCAATATGGTACAACTCACATATTATCTCCTGATGAGGTTTCATATATTAACTTGTTTATTAATGGAATACTTCAACCACAACCTTTATATCAAGTTAGTACTGGTCAGCTAACATTATTGGATAATCAACCACCATCACAAGGTTCATCAATTATTTTACAATTTATCACTATTAGTTAAAAAAGACAGATTCTTATATGAAAAGAATCTGTCTTTTTTCTACTTTAAATTAGTTAAAATTAAGTGACAATAAATTCGATTGTAATTGGAATTCCATCGTCTAATGCATCTCCATCAGGAATTGTGATAGCGCCAGTAGGTCCAGTAGTAACACTGGAGTTCACAATAGGTTGAAGAATGCCGTTTACATATAAGTTATAATACGTAAAAGTCGGAAAAGCAGTTGCAGTACCGGCATCGTTTAAACAAGCTGTTGCAGCAATTATGAAAGCTACACCTGTTCCAGCTCCTAGTGTAGATGTAAATCTTCTAGATGCCATAAATGGTTGGATGATTGGCAATTAATTCTCACTCTCTAAATTGTTTTTTTGAACGAAGTATACAATAACTTGTCCACTATATTGTATGCGGGTTTTTGATAATAGAACGGCTTTATGATAATAGAGGGAACACAATTTAAGTAAAGATATTATTGTTGTTTATTTGAAAAGATAGTGTTAGTACTTGTTAGATATTGGTTATATGCTAATACTTAGTTTTTATACTCAAATCAAAATGTGCTTTTGGACCTAAGAGATAAACGTGGAAAAATAAAATAAACTCTTAAGTTTAGGTGTTTAATCTAAGCAGTCAATTATTAAAAACATATAATTAATATGTGAGTCATGAACATAATTAAATAACGTTTTAAAGTTTAATTATCATTCATGTTTCCTATTTTAAGTGAATTAAACCTATGCACAATTGTATAGTTCTTATAATAGGAAGACACTCAAATATAAAATAAGTAAGGAGGAAATAAATGTCACATAATAATTGTTTTGGTCATAATAACTGCAATAATCCGATTGTGTTCACTCCAGAATGTTGTAACAATCCACAAACAGTTCCAATTACTAGTGAGCAATTAGGTAGATTAATTACTTTACTAAACTCTTTAATTGCGGCTATTGCAGCGTTTTTTGCAAATCCAAGTGATGCAAACAGATTAGCTTTACTCAATTTGTTTACACAACTATTAAATTTACTAAATGAATTAGCACCTTCTCCAGAAGGGAATTTCTTAAAACAATTAATTCAAAGTATTATTAATTTACTACAATCTCCTAATCCAAATTTAAATCAATTACTTTCTTTATTACAACAATTCTACAGTGCTCTTGCACCATTCTTCTTCTCATTAATTATTGATCCTGCAAGCTTACAACTTCTATTAAATTTATTAACTCAATTAATTGGTGCTACTCCAGGAGGAGGAGCAACAGGTCCAACAGGTCCAACAGGTCCAGGAGGCGGGGCAACAGGCCCAACGGGAGCAACAGGCCCAACAGGAGCAACGGGTCCAGCAGGTACTGGAGGAGGAGCAACAGGCCCAACAGGAGCAACAGGCCCAACAGGAGCAACGGGAGCAACAGGCCCAACAGGAGCAACAGGTCCAGCAGGTACTGGAGGAGCAACAGGCCCAACAGGAGCAACAGGAGCAGCAGGCCCAACAGGTCCAACGGGAGCAACAGGCCCGACAGGAGCAACAGGTCTAGCAGGAGCAACAGGCCCGACAGGAGCAACAGGAGCAACAGGTCTAACGGGAGCAACAGGTGCAACGGGAGCAACAGGTGGTGGAGCAATTATTCCGTTCGCTTCAGGTACAACACCAGCAGCGTTAGTTAACGCATTAATAGCTAATACAGGAACTCTTCTTGGATTTGGATTTAGTCAGCCTGGTATAGCTTTAACAGGTGGAACTAGTATCACATTAGCGTTAGGTGTAGGTGATTATGCATTTGTAGCACCACGCGCAGGTGTTATTACGTCATTAGCAGGTTTCTTTAGTGCAACAGCTGCATTATCTCCATTATCACCTGTTCAAGTGCAGATACAAATATTAACTGCACCTGCAGCAAGTAATACGTTTACAGTACAGGGTGCACCTCTATTATTAACACCAGCATTTGCTGCAATCGCAATTGGTTCTACAGCATCAGGTATTATACCTGAAGCTATCCCAGTAGCTGCAGGAGATAAAATACTACTATACGTTTCATTAACAGCAGCAAGTCCAATAGCTGCAGTAGCTGGATTTGTAAGTGCAGGTATTAATATCGTCTAGTTTGTTACAACGCCTGTTTGAAATTTGAATTGGCGTTTGTATATAGCCCATCCTAATTTTATTAGGGTGGGCTATATTTTATGGAAAGATAGGTGATAAATCAATTGAGAAAGTACTCTTTGTTAAAAAAATCAAAATTAATGATTTATAATCTATTGTTTATGGAATAAGTTATATGGTTTGAAAAATTATCTATAAATAAAAAAGATGAATTCTATTAAAAACAGAATTCATCTTTTAAATAAAAGGGAAGTAAATTATTTATCGTGAGCGTTGCAATGTTATTGTTCAAATTAATAATAAACTATTTGTTTTTATTACAGTTACATCCTTTTTTCTTTACATAGCCTTGATTGGCTAAGTCTCTTTGTGATTGGGAATTGGAAGATTGAGAATTCGAAGACTGAGAGGATGCTGATGAACTACTACTTTTATTATGAGAGTAGTTTTTTCGGTAATTATAATTACTCATAGTACTATCACCTCCAATTAAATATATAAATATTATATGTATGAACTCTATTAATTGTTACGATAAAAAATAGGAATGGGGATTATTCAATAAAAAATCTCCTACGTATTTTCCGAGGAGATAAATAATTGTCTATTAATGATATAAATTAATATCCCCAGTAAAGAGGGAAATAGTATGAATCTTGGTAATATAAATCTTGTTGTGGATTAGGAGGTTGAGTTGCAGGGTTTGTCGTTCCGCGGTTTTTATTACAATTTGCTGGAGGGCCAATTACTGTAGTGGATTGAATAGGGGATACCGCTTGTTTCCATTGTTGCTCATCGAGACAGTAAGTATGAGCCATTATATTAGCGGGAGTTAATCGTAAAATATCAGAACCAAAAATAACTTCTGGTGTTGGGGCGTCGAAAATAGCTAATAAATGAGTACCATCTGCTGTAGCGACTTCATAATGCCACCACGCTTTTGGAATGTTGGCAACTTGCCCTGGTTTTATCGGTAAGTTTAATATTTGATTTGTAAAAGGATTCAGTAGAGAAACAACAGCAGATCCCGAAATACAGTAAACAAGTTCAGTTGCATTTTGATGTATGTGCGGCTCTACAACATTTCCTGTACTTAAATAGATATCTAATAAAGAAGTATTTTCTAACGTATTTAATTGATTCTCGCCAAGTACGTTTATATAATTTTGAGCATCTTTCTGAAAAAAATTACTTCTATTTAAATCATGAGTGAAGTTAGTTGAGGGGGAAGTGTAATCGATATTAGAAGCCATTTGGATTTCCTACCCTTCTTATATTTTCATGCAATCTGAATTTAGGATATGAGTCTAGTTATTAAAATGTGAAAGAATAACTGCATTTGATTTATTGTTCTTATTCATTAAAAATAATTGGAGGAAGGAGTGAGAGAGAAAGAGTTGGCATCATCGTGTAATAGATCAGAAAATAATATTATTATGTAAATAAGATGTTTTTTGAAATAAATTATCTGTAATTGAATGTCACATCCCTCCTTAATCGTTCGTCTTGTATGTAGAACGGAAAAGGAGGGATTTTGTTATGGAAAATTTTGGTGTAGCAATTGTTGGGGGCAAAGTTACAACTGCAATTCATCCAATCTATTCTGCAGATAGAATTATTCGTTTATTCTCTGGAATTAGAAGTAAGTTCCCATCAGCGTACAACGTTGATTATAAGGTAGTAAATGGTGCCCCAGGCGTTATTGTTAAAGTGAAAAACAAAGTGACTTATGTACTTTCATTCACATTTGAGAATGAGAAAATCTCAAATATTTATATGATGGTTAATCCTGAAAAACTTATGCACTTAAATAGAATAGTATAAAAAAGACGCATTTCTTTAGAAGTGCGTCTTTTTTATTATTTCTCTAACATTTCAAGAGGTACATCTTTTTCGCCGGCTACCTCAAATTTAATTTCCCCATTTTCTTCATAAATACGTGAAATAATCGGTATAGTAATCATTAATTTTTTATGCTGTTTTCGCTTTCGAGCAGCATCTAAGCTAATCACGTTCATTGTAAGCATCCTTTCTTCTAATAAATATATAAACAAAAGAAAATGCGTCCGGAAAGGGCGCTTAATTGAATTTGAAATACCGATTCATTTAAATGAGGTTTATATGATTTAACAACTGCAATTGAAATAAAAATAGTATGAATGGAATAATTGCACGTAGAAATTAACTTTACCAAAAAACGAAACAATATGCTATAAAAAATTTCAAATCTTTGTTATATAACGAGAAAAAGCTTTTCGTTTCGCATATAATGAAAGTAGACGGGCAACAAGAGCTTTCTCATCATATTGCTTTGGAAAGGCGATGAAAAGAATGGATACGTTAGACTCATTATTACTTCAACTTGAACAATATGGAGAAGAGCATGATCGAAATAAAAAAACAAGGGAAGAAAGATTACGGAATATTTCACGTGAGATGGGGCAGTTTTTATCAATTTTAGTAAAAGGGTGTAGCGCAATAAACATTTTAGAAATTGGAACTTCTAATGGTTATTCTACATTGTGGTTAGCTAATGCGGTAGAAGAAACAAATGGAAATGTAACAACTGTGGAGCTTTCTTCAGAACGAGTTGGAGAGGCACTTGTCAATTTTGAAAAGGCAAACTTGTTGCAAAGGATTGATGTTCATAATCAAGAAGCAGGGGCATTTTTAGATGCGCAACTAGATCATTCATTTGATTTTATTTTCCTAGATTCAGAGCGTACGCAATACATGTGGTGGCTTGAGCATATAAAACGCATTTTACAACCAAAAGGTTTTCTAGTTGTTGATAATGCAACCTCTCATGCAAGTGAATTAGCCGAGTTTAGAAAAATGATTGAAGAAGATGAAATGTTTGAAACGGTGTTATTGGCATTCCAAAATGGAGCGTTTGTAGCGCGCAAGAAGAAATAGGACTGAGCGTAATATAATTATCACATTGTAAAAGGTGTATGTCAAAATATTGAGTACAAAAGGATAGGAAGAACATAATTTATATATGTAACATACGAAGAATCGGCCTTCAGCATGTGGTTCTCTAGGTCTTAAGTCTGAGGAAAATTATGTTGATTACAGGTATACTTATAGTAAGAAACAGGGAATGACTGCATAAATAGACATTTCTAAAAAAATCGATTTCAAGCAGTCAGAATGCATATGAAATACGATATAATAGATGAAATATAGTGCATATAAATTCGCACATATAAATAAAGGAGCGATTTTGTTGACTGAACTCGAGAAAAAAGAACCTGTATCGGTTGTGAAAGATAATAATGTAGAAGTAGTAGTGGATACAGTTATAAAAGATGAAGAATTAGAGGAACTGAATAAAGAAGCTGATCTTTATGTACAAAAGTTAAATAGCGAGCAAAATACAGATTTATCAAAAGTATTGTCTCAGCTAGGAGATTTAGGGGATAAAGAGCAACAAGCAGCAGGACAAACGTTATCAGCATTAAAACGTCCTGTCACAGCGATGATGAATGGAAAGAACGAAGAAATTCCAAATACATTGTTAGAGTTACGAAAAGTGGTATCAGAGCTTGATCCGAATTCATTAAAAGCAAGTGGTATGAAGAAAATTATGTTTAAAGTATTCAAGAAAAACCCACTTGAAACATACGTGCATAAATATCAATCTATAGATAAGCAAATTGAGGAGATTATAAGATCCCTTCTAATTGGTCGTGACAATTTACAAGAAGATACAGTTGGACTTGAAATGCTTAAAGAGCAATCGCACGATAAAATTCACGCGCTTGATAAGCAAGTATACTTAGGAAAAAAACTTGCTGGCATGCTGGAAGCTGAGAAACAAAATCCAGAACGTCAAAGAGATATTCCATTAATTAATGATGCATTAGAAAAGATTTTAGTGCGTACGCGTAATATGCAGCAAGCGAAAAGTGTGTTATTACAATCTATCGCATCGGTAGACATTATTAAGAAAAATAATGAAAAGTTAACGGAGGCAATTCGTAATGCAATTACGATGACGCAAAACGTTGTAACAGTTTCTGCTGCTATCCAACTAGCATTAACAAATCAACGTAAAACAATTGATGCAGTGAATGCGACAAATGAAGCAATTGAATCGATGGTATTAAGTAACTCACAAGCATTAAAACAAAATACAGAAGAAACAACAAAACTTCTTGAAAATCCTGCAATTAGCATGGATAAATTACGTGAATCATTCCAAAACGTATTCGCTGCGATTGAAGCTTCTGAGAAATCGTCAGAACGTATTATCGAGTCAAGTAAGAAATTTGTTATTGAACTAGATACATTTAATGATGAAATGAAACAAAAACTCATTCAGCGCCCAAGAAAATAGCAGACTTTTAGAGGAGGTGAAAAAATGAGTTTCATTCAAACCGTATTAGTACTATTAGGTACATTGCTTTTAATCGCATTTACTGTCGTTGTTTTAGTTGTATATTTCGGACGTAAACTGTATTTTTCATGGACGAAACCATATAAAAGAGCACACGATTCTTTAGATAAGTTATCGAATAAATCATTACCGTTTCTACAAGAATTTACACAACACCCTCTCTTTTATCGCTGGATTCGTACGGAAGGAAAGAAAGAACAACATACATTAAACACTCTTTTCTGTGCATCGGGTCAACGTACGAGAGAGCAAGTATTCTCGATGTTACCGAAAGAAAAACAGAAAAAAGTACATGTAATGGCAAAAACAACGAAAAAGCTTACTAATGAAGATATTGATGTAGCGGCGATGAAAGTAAAAGATTTTTTAAGACAAGAAACGCAGCAAACAGTCAAACCGACAGATTTATCGTTTTATAAATTGTATTTTTATGATCGATATCCAGATGCATTAAATACAATTCAAGCGTATAAGCGCTCAATAAATCCTTCATTACAACGCACGGTTGATGATATTACAATTTCAGTATTAAATGCTTTGCCGTATTATCAGGAGCAGCGTATGTTCGAACAACAACATAAACTCGAAACGTTCTTAATGAAAGATTTAACAGCTATGCTGTCGTTAGTTGTACAATTACCACCTTCACAACGACCAGAAAAAGAAGAAGAATTAAAAATCTACTTGCAAAATTTCCAAAAAGAAATGGAAGTAGTAGAACGAGATATCCGCGACTCGATTGATCACGACTTGAATGTGAAAATGAGAGCAGCGACTGAGAAGTTTAAGAATAAATAATAAAAGCGCCTTAAAAGCTATAGTTCTTGACTTTTAAGGCGCTTTTTTATTAGATGTTATTTTGCTTTAACGGTTGTATGACTAGAAGCAACGCTTTCATTATGCAATCGATCAACTGCAGTTACTACATACGTATATGTTTCTCCAGAAATAGCTGTTTTATCTACATAAATTTCTCCAAGTTTTGTTTTTCTTACAGTAGTAAGTAAATTTTTTGGATTTTGTATATCCACTTCATTTTTTCCATTCACACGGTAAATGGCGTAATAAGCAGAGTCATTCTCTCTATCATCAATGATACCTACAGCAATACCTTCCTCTCTTGGAATGGCTCCTTTTAAAGTCGGTTGTTTTGGTGGTTCATGATCAAGCCAAGGCATAGGCGGGATTAATGCAGGATGTTTATATACGTCTTTTGCGAGTCTATCTTTAACTCCTAGTGGATTGTTATTAATATCTTTTAAGCTAAAATGCATACTACCTTTTATTTCAGGAAATAACCGGTTTAATGCAATTTGTCTTGGATATTCTTCCGGATCAGACCAAGCGGGGACAGAGTTATTATTAATTTTATAGGCCGCCTGACCAATGTATAGGTGAATCGGTTTATTATTTGTTTCTTTTACCCACCAGTCTACTAATATGTCATATGCAGCTGGTGTGAAACCTATATTCCAATATATTTGCGGTGTAATGTAATCGATATAACCTTTTTGTATCCATTCACGTGTATCAGCATAAAGATCATCATAGTTTCTTTGACCTGCAGTTGTGTTAGATCCAGTTGGATCGTCAGCTATATTTCGCCATACGCCGAACGGGCTTATGCCAAACTTTACGTATGACTTCTCTTGTTTTATAGCAGTATTTAAATTTCTTACAAGTTCATTTACATTGTCACGTCGCCAATCCTCTATATTTGTAAATCTACCGTTATTATATGTTTCGTACGTTTTTTGATCGGGGAATTGTTCACCCGCCACTTTATATGGATAAAAATAATCATCCATATGTAATGCATCAACATCGTAATTTTGTACGATTTCTAAAGCACCTTCAGTTATAAATTTTTTTACTTCTGGAATGCCAGGGTTGTAATATAACTTTCCTCCATAAGGTACAACCCAATCCGGATGCTGTTTTGCAGGGTGATTATCCGATAATCGATTTATATCAGTGTGATTCATCGTTATTCGGTATGGATTAATCCATGCGTGGAATTCTATATTTCTCTTATGAGCTTCTTCAATCATAAATGCGAGCGGGTCATAACCAGGATCTTTTCCTTGTGTACCTGTAAGGTATTCAGACCAAGGACCGTAATTGGAAGGGTAAAAAGCATCAGCAGTTGGTTTTATTTGTACAACGACCGCATTCATACCAGTGTTTTTTACATCGTCTAATAATTTAATAAAATCTTGTTTTTGATTTTCGATAGGTAAGCCAGTTTTTGTGGGCCAATCAATATTAAGAACAGATGCGATCCATACAGCACGTAATTCATGTTTTTTGTACGTAGTATTTACTTCAGCATAAGTAGAGTGAGGAGAAATGAAAGAGAAAGGAATAAAAAAGATGACGATACAACACGTCATTAATAAACGTTTCATAATCATTTATACGCCTCCCTATTATATGGTTAACTAATATGATATCCGAGTTGAGGTTGTACTTACAATTGAGAAAAATAAATATTGAAACATTAATTTAATAGGAAAAATATTTTTACTGAAATTTACTTTCATTATAACTAAATCGTTTCATTACTTCATATGCTTGTTAGTAAAGTGAAACTTCCTTTCATTTGAAGGGGGATAAATTATAAGTATAGGAGGATTAATAAATGAAAGTATTGTTCGTTTGTTCTGGAGGAATGTCCAGTGCAATTGTTGTAAACGCTTTAAAAAAAGAGGCAGAGAAAAAAGGTGTAAATATCGAAGTCCATGCGATTGGAACAAATGAGGTAGAGGAAGAAGTAAAGAATGGCTGGGATGTTGTAATGGTTGCACCTCAAGTCAGACATCGATTTGACTATGTTAAAAAATTTGCTGAAGAGGAATCTATCCCGTGCGGTATTATACCGCCGCAAGCATACACGCCGCTTGGTGGACCGACTTTATTAAAAACGGTAAACGATTTAATTAGTTAGGGGGAAGCGTTATGAATAAATTTGTCACGTTTCTTGATAAAAATTTATCTGGACCGATGGCAAGGCTTTCTGAACAGAGGCATTTACAAGCAATCCGTGATGGTGTTATTTCTGCATTACCATTTATTATTGTAGGAAGTTTCTTTTTAATCGTAGCATTTCCACCGTTACCGAAAGATAGTTTCATATCTGTTTGGGCATTAAAAAATCAAACGAGTATATTAATACCATATCGTTTAACGATGTTTATTATGTCTTTATATATAGCGTTTGGAATAGGATACAATTTAGCGAAAAGTTATAAGCTAGATGCTTTATCAGGAGCACAGCTTGCAGTATGTTCATTGCTACTAACATTAACACCTGAATTAATTGATAAAAAAGGATTCATGCTTCCGATGACAAATCTCGGAGGTCATGGATTATTCGTGACGATGATTGTTTCTATTTTATCAGTGGAGGTATTAAGATTTTGTAAGAAGAAAAATGTGACAATCAAAATGCCAGAACAAGTACCACCATCAGTAGCACGTTCGTTTGAAGCACTTATACCTGCGGCTTTCGTTATTATTATTATGAGTCTTATTACTGTCGTTTTTAAAGTAGATGTACATTACGTTGTGGATAAATTAGCAGCGCCGTTAGTTAAAGCTGGTGATAGTTACTTTGGTGTTATCATCCCTGTATTTTTAATTACCTTTTTCTGGTCTTTCGGGATACACGGTGTATCTGTTGTAGGTACTGTCGCAAGGCCGCTTTGGGATGTGTATTTAGGGAAGAACGGTGAAGCTGTAGCAAGTGGGGCAAGCCATTTTCCATTTATTGCACCAGAGCCGTTTTATCAATGGTTTATTTGGATTGGTGGCTCGGGAGCAACGTTAGGACTTGTGTTAGCTATGATTGTATTTGGCCGGTCAAAATATTCGAAAGCACTATCGAGAACTTGTATTGTGCCCGGCATTTTTAATATTAATGAACCGGTTATATTCGGTTTACCAATTGTCCTGAATCCAATCTTAATTATTCCATTTGTTATTACACCATTAGTAACAGCCAGTATAGCTTATTCTGCAACTGCAATGGGATTTGTAACGCCAACGCATATTATGCCACCGTGGACCTTGCCAGCTCCAATTGGTGCATATTTAGCTACAGGAGGAGATTGGCGTGCAGTTGTATTAGTATTAATAAATATAGCAATATCATTTCTTATTTATTTACCATTCTTTAAAATGTACGACAAAAATATGCTTGAAATTGAAAAGAATGGAGACGGAGAATCTGTTAATTCGTAGGCTTCATACTCTATTTATGAGTGATAGGCATTCTGTCTATCACTTCTTTTACATGAAGTTCAGAGAGGATGAATTGGAATGAATATAAAATTTAGTTATAAAGGTGTATTTTTATTACTATTTGGAGTGATATGTGCAAATTTTCTTTTTGTACCTTTATTAAGAATGCTACATCTATCACAAATGCATAGTATATGGCTCGTTACAAGCATTGCGGCAAGTATTTTACTTACAATAGTTGTTTCTTTTATTGATGGACCGTTTGCATCAAAAGCTCAGTTGTTTTTTAGATTTATATTATTTTCAATCGGTTGTACGTTTGTAACTTACATGATTGTTTTTTAATAAAGAGGAGGTCATGCATGTTATGTATGTTGCAGGGGTAATGTCTGGTACTTCGTTAGACGGTATAGATGTAGCACTCGTTCATATAGAAGGAAGCGGTATAGGTTCTAAAGTTGAACTCATCCATTTTACTACTGTGCCATTTAGTAATGATATAAAAAATGAGATCCAGCGGGCATTATCAATAGAAAATTCAAATGTACAACTTATATGCAGTTTAAATTTTAAACTTGGTTTACGCTTCGCAAATGCTGTAAAGGAAGTTTGTAAAGAGGCCAATTTTCCTTTAGGACAATTAGATTTAATTGCTTCTCATGGACAAACGATTTATCATCAGCCACAGCAAGATGGTACTATGGTTCCTTCCACATTACAAATTGGAGAACCAGCAGTTATAGCGTATGAAACGAATACGACGGTTATTTCTAATTTTCGAACGATGGATATGGCAGCTGGAGGACAAGGTGCACCACTTGTACCATATTCAGAGATTATTTTATATCGTCACCAAACTAAAAATAGACTACTACAAAATATCGGCGGGATTGGTAATGTGACTGTAATACCAAGTCAACTAAGTGAGAAGAGCGTTATAGCATTTGATACAGGTCCAGGTAATATGGTAATGGATGAAGTATGCCAAAGGTTATTTCAGTTGTCATATGATCAAAATGGTAAGATTGCAAAACAGGGGGTAGTTGTAGAAGAAATTTTGACATATTGTATGAACCACCCATTTTTGAAAATAAATCCACCGAAATCAACTGGTAGAGAACAGTTTGGAGCAGAATTTGTAAGTGAGTTATTGAAGCGGTTTGAAAAGTATAGCAAAGAAAATATATTGACGACTGTCACGATGTTTACTGCAAGTTCAATTGTTTATCATTATAAGGAGTATATTTTGCCGTATTATGAAATCGATGAGGTAATTCTAGGTGGTGGCGGAAGTTATAATGATACACTTGTAGAAATGATACGGCATGGATTGAAAGATGAAAAATGTGCATTATTCCTTCAAGAAGATATAGGCTATTCTTCAGAAGCGAAGGAAGCAATCGCCTTTGCCATTTTAGCAAATGAAACATATCATCGTAATCCGAGTAATGTGCCGAGCGCAACAGGTGCAATGCAATCTGTAGTATTAGGGAATATAACACTCCCTCCAATAAGATGATGAAAATGAGGCGAACATATGAAGTATATGATTGGAATAGACGGCGGGGGAACGAAGACAGAAGCAATTGCATTTGATAAAGACGGAAATGAACTTGTAAGAGCTACAAGTGGTTTTGGAAATATATTAATAGATTTTGAAGAAGCTCTTGTGCATATTATGGAGGCGATTGATCAATGCCAGAAAGGTGTATTAAATGGGCATTGCGTTTGTATTTGTTTAGGATTAGCGGGTGTAAGTGGAGTAAATACGAATGAATTAACATTACGTCTAAAGAAGAAGTACGGAACACCAATTGAAGTTTTTAATGATGCGATGATTGCACATGCAGCTGTTTTAAAAGGAAAAGATGGAATTTTAACAATTGGCGGTACAGGTGCAATTTGTATTGGGAAGAAAGGAGAAGTGTACGAGTATAGTGGTGGATGGGGACATATTTTAGGGGATGAGGGAAGCGGATATTGGATTGCATTACAAGGTTTAAAAAGAATGGCGAATCAATTTGATCAAGGAGTTGCACTTTGTCCATTAAGCTTAAGGATTCAAGATGAGTTTCAACTTTTGACGTCGTCTCATATAAAAAGACTAGTTTATCGTTCTTCAAAAGATAAAGTTGCAGGAATTGCTCCACTAATTATTGAGGAAGCGAAAAATGGGAATGAGGACGCACGTGAAATTATCTTGCAAGCTGCTAAGGAATTAACGAGAATTACGGTGAATATTTACAATAAAATGAAGTTTGATGTATCAACTTCAATTGCAGTAAGTGGCAGCATAATGCGTTTCGTTCCAGAAATATATGCTGAATTTAAGAAATGCTGTGAGAAAAGTATAGGAAAAGTTACATTTGTATCACAATCCGAACCAGCGGTGAAAGGAACATATTATTTAATGAAGAATTTATATTTAAATAAATAGCTGTATGAGAATTTTTGTATGATTTGTAAATATATGATGTTAAAATGTATAAAGGGAAGTGGATAAAAAAGTACAATATACATAGTTCATGAATATTGTATAAGTACTTCCATGTAGAAAGTGAATGATTATATGATTAATAGTATGCAGTTTTTGTATTTGGTCGCTTCTTATTTATTTGGAAACATATTGACCGCTTATATAGTAACGAAATGGAGATATAACGTTGATATTCGAGATGAAGGAAGCGGGAATCCCGGCGCAAGAAATATGGGGCGTGTATATGGAAAAGGGTATTTCATCGCTACATTTTTAGGTGATGCAATGAAAGGGGCGATTGTAGTTTCTATTGCAAAATACCTTTTTGGAGATTCTATATTTGTAATGGTAGCTTTACTGGCTGTTTTACTTGGACATATTTATCCAATTGTATTTAAAGGCAAGGGCGGAAAAGGTATATCAACATTTATAGGAGGGTTAATCGCATTTAATTATTTGATAGCGCTTACCCTTGTTGCTGTTTTCATTATATTTTATTTAATCTTTAAAGGATTTACTAAGCCAGGATTAATTACAATCGCTTGTTTACCAGTTTGCATGATTTTGTACTCTTATTCTATTATTACCACTGTTTTAAGTGCTCTTATCATTGTGCTTATTTTATATGTAAATCGAGAATGAAACGAACTTTTAATAAGTGGAGTAAATCTCCACTTATAATTTTTATCAAACACATAAAGGAGATAGGGCATGGGGTTAATTTATAAAGTTGCTGATCAAGATTGGGAATTTGAACGTATACATAAATTGAATTATAAAACATTTGTAGAAGAAATTCCGCAACATGAAGAAACGAAAGAGCGTGTTCGTATAGATCGGTTTCATGATGAAAATACATATTTAATTTGTTTAGATGAAGATAAATTAGTAGGTATGGTTGCATTGCGAGGAAAACGACCATTCTCGTTAGATTATAAAATTTCAAATTTAGATTTTTATTTGCAAGAGCATGGAGAAAACGTGTATGAAATTCGTTTACTTTCAGTAGAACATGAATATCGAAATGGAAGAGCATTGTTAGGATTAATTCGCTTTTTACATCGTTATTTGCTTCTAAATGGATATGAATTAGCACTCATTTCTGCGACAACACGTGAACTACCTTTATATGAGCAAATGGGATTCAAATCTTTCCATACGTTAGTTGGTACTGAAGAAGCAGCCTTTCAGCCAATGTATGTTACTCCTGCTATGTTTGAAGCATCGAGTGTTGGTGGGATTATGACGAAAGAATATACATTTTTACCAGGTCCAGTAGATATTGAAGAAAATGTTCTAAAGGCATTTTCTACTAAGCCGATTTCGCATCGCTCTAAGTCATTTCAAGTGACGATGGAAAATGTGAAAAAACGTTTACTACACATGACGAAAGCGAAACATGTGCAAATCATGTTAGGAACAGGGACGTTAGCGAATGATGCTATTGCTTTACAATTACGCTCTTTAAAAGGACTAGTATTAACGAATGGGGAATTTGGCAATAGATTAGTTGGACACGCAACACGCGCGCAATTACATTTTGATACGTATAAAAAGGAAATGGGACAACCATTTATTTCTACAGAATTAGAACAAATAATGGAAGCTGGAAATTATGAGTGGCTTTGGTTTGTTCACCATGAAACATCTACCGGAATGTTAAATGATTTAGACGAGTTAAATGCATTATGTGAAAAGTATAAAGTGAAACTATGTGTAGATTGCATTAGCTCAATTGGAGCAATACCGATAGATTTAAAGAGTGTATATTTTGCGAGCGGCGTTAGCGGAAAGGCAATTAAATCGTTTACTGGATTATCTTTCGTTTTTCATAATCATAATGTGAAAGTAAACGAGACTTTACCGGTCTATATGGACATTGGTATGTACGAAGAAAACGAAAGTATTCCATATTCACATTCATGGAATTTAATTTATGCACTGCAAGAAGCATTAAAAAGATTCGAAGATGAAATGGCATTTAAAAAAATAAAAGAGACGTATGTATATATTGAACAAGCTATTACTACTATAGGTTTAAAACTCGTTTCACCGAAAGAACATGCTGCACCAATTATACTTACCATTCAATTAGATAAAGGTCTTTCTTCTAAAGCGCTAGGAGATGCGTTAGCGTTACAAGGATATATCGTCCATTATGAATCAGCGTATTTACAAAAGAATAACTGGATCCAAATTGCATGCCTGAATCATTACAAAGAACGTGATATGAAGAGGATGTTGAATTGTTTACAACTGTGTGTATTACAGAGTGAGGTACATATATAAAGACTTTTTCTTAATATAGATGGTTTCGTATAAAGGAGTTGCTACATACGAAAACTTAGGTATAGATCATTGGAAGAGGTGTTAGTATGATAACAAAAAAACTACCGTTACATATAGCCGATATTAAAAAAGCTCAAAACATTTTAGACAGAAATGCTCGTAAAACGCCATTAGTAAAATCATTTTATTTGACTAGTAAAACAGGCGGAGAAATTCACTTGAAATTAGAAAATATGCAATTAACGGGTTCTTTTAAATTCCGTGGTGCATTTAATAAAATGTCACAGTTAACAGATCAGGAAAAAGAGAGAGGAGTAATTGCTTGTTCTGCTGGTAATCATGCACAAGGAATTGCTTTATCAGCTCATTTACTCGGTATTAAGAGTAAAATTGTTATGCCGATTTCTGCACCTCAGGCGAAAGTTGATGCAACTAAAGGATATGGATCTGAAGTGGTTTTACATGGTGAAACCTTTGATGATGCAAAGGCAAAATGTGAGGAGATTATTAAGGAGACAGGTGAAACATACTTACATCCATATGACGATGTAGAAGTAATGGCTGGTCAAGGTACAATAGGATTAGATATTCTTGATGACATGTGGGATGTTGATACTGTTATTGTACCAATTGGCGGAGGTGGAATTATTTCTGGTATTGCTGTTGCATTAAAATCTTTTAATCCATCCATTAATATTATTGGTGTCCAAGCAGATAATGTTCATGGGATGAAGGCTTCTTATGACAAAGGTACGATTGTAGAGCATTATGAGGCACCTACAATAGCAGATGGTTGCGCAGTTAAAATACCTGGTAAATTAACTTTTGAAGTTGTAAAAGAATTAGTAGATGATATTGTAACAGTATCAGAAGGTGAATTAGAAGTAGCGATGAAGGACTTATTACAGCGTGGAAAAGCTGTTGTAGAAGGTGCTGGCGCATTAGCTACTGCTGCCCTACTTGCAGGGAAAGTGGATGCATATATTAAAGGGAAAAAGGTAGTAGCGATTATATCTGGTGGGAATGTAGACTTGCAGCGTATTTCAAGTGTTTGTGAGCAATTTTTTGTAGCTAATGAAGTGAAATAGTATTTAAAAAACATGAATTTTATGGAAGAAGAGCTAAGACAACTAATCTTAGCTCTTACTTTTTGTCTACTGTATAGTGAATTATCATATGTTAATCGTCTATTTTCAAAGATACCTCAAATAATTATATCAATATTGTCGAAACGGAAACATAAATTTAATATAATGGTTTTAGCGTATGAATGAGCTGTTAGGAGGATAGAACATGAACAAGGAAGAACAGGTCATGAACGGTTTCAGGGAATTATATAATAAGCTAGTTTGGCTTAATAAAGATAAGATGGAAGAAGGTCTTAAAGGTTTTAAGTCTTCTGAAGTACATTGCATTGAATATATTGAAAACAATGCAGATTCTAACGTGACACAACTTGCAGAGGCCTTTTATGTGACTCGCGGTGCAATAAGTAGAATGACTAAGAAGCTCATAAACAAAGGCCTTATCGAAAGTTACCAGAAATCAGAGAATAAAAAAGAGATCTATTTTAGGCTTACTGCACGTGGGAAAGAAATATATAAAATTCACGAAGAGTTGCACAATGAGTTTCAAGAGCGAGATAAAGCTGTATTTGAGCAAGTAACTGAGGCGGAATTCAATAGTATTATTAGCTTCGTGGAAAAGTATAGTAGGCATTTGGATGCAGAAATAAAGAAACAAGGTATACATATTAAGTCGTAATAAAGTTGAAGCATTCGGGCAGTTAATCCCGAAAAACTAACTTATTTGTCCGTTCATGCAAGATACATTTAAATAATAAAAAGGTAGCCTGTTCACAGTAAGGCTACCTTTTTATTATTGTATTTTTGTTGACTAATCAACTAAATGGAGTTATTATTTTGTTGACAAAACAACAAAATGTTTTGAGGAGAGAGATTAAATGTCAATATTTAGATCACAAAATGAAAGCGAAACTGAAAAGAGCATAGATAAACATGCTTTAATATTCGGCCTTATTTCTGTATTTCTTTGTGGAATAGGTTTCAGTATCATCATGCCTGTTGTTCCATTCTTAGTGCATCCTTATATAAGGAGTCCGGAAGAACAGGCATTAGTTGTTACGCTGTTGACCTCTGTTTATGCGATTTGCGTATTTTTCGCTGCTCCTGCACTCGGAGCTTTGAGCGATAAATATGGCCGTCGTCCATTACTTTTAATATGCCTTTTCGGTTCTGCGATCGGGTACTTAGTTTTTGGTATAGGAGGAGCTTTATGGGTACTATTTGCTGGACGCATAATAGAAGGAATAACAGGCGGGAGTATCAGTACAATTTTTGCATATTTTGCAGATATCATCCCTCCAGAACAGAGAACGAAGTATTTTGGGTGGGTGAGTGCGGTGGTAGGTACAGGAACCATTATCGGACCAACTCTTGGGGGATTACTTGCAAAGTTTGGTCATTCTGTACCTTTATATTTCGGAGCGCTTATAACTTTATTAAATGTTTTATACGGGATGAAATATATGCCTGAGAGTCTTGAGAAAAATAATAGACTAAAAGAAATTACTTTTGTAAGGTTAAATCCTTTTGCTCAGCTGGCAAACATATTTTCCATGAAAAGCTTAAAATGGTTACTTGTCTCAGCGTTTTTACTTTGGATGCCTAACGGATCTTTACAAGCAATTTTCACACAATTCACGATGGATACTTTTAGCTGGAAGCCTGCACTAATCGGACTTATGTTTTCAATTATGGGATTTCAAGATATCATTTCACAAGCTTTTATAATGCCGAAGCTTTTGATTAAGCTTAGTGATAAGCAAATAGCAATACTTGGGATGGTTTCGGAGGTTATTGGCTACAGTTTTATTGCAGCATCTGCTTTGTTTTCCCTATTTCCTCTTCTAATCGTTGGGATGTTACTATTTGGTTTTGGTGACTCGATTTTCGGACCTTCATTCAATGGGATGCTTTCAAAGTCTGTCGATTCTAGTGAACAAGGAAGGATTCAAGGCGGTAGCCAATCTATTCAAGCTTTGGCAAGAATGATTGGTCCAATTATTGGAGGACAAATCTATGTATCACTTGGTCATGCCGCACCTGCTTTTATGGGGATGATTCTTATAGTAGTGGCAATAGCAGTTTTGTATAGGGGGACGCATGTAACTGCATAAACTATATGCACTAATATTGTCTATACTCCTTTATTGAAATCAACTGAATCAGAACGAATAGTAGGGTGTCGGAACTTAAGACCAAGTGCTGGCACCCTAATTGTCTAAGGCTAAAGAGTTAAGAGAATTTCTGTTGTTTCTGATACGATTTATCCTGTCAAAGCGTAATTCATGCTGGATAATATTCAGAGGGGTGCATAGAGTGTACCTTAATAAAAGATTGGCTTTAGTTGAAACTAAAAAACGTAGGGAAATGACTAACTATTTTAAGTCACGCCTGAGCTGAAGTAAATAATGACTCCATTTTTATTTTACTCTTTTCTCGAATTTCAGCGTCCGCATGGCGCATTACAAATTTATGCGCTATAGCAATTGCTAAAACATCATCTAATAAGCCGATCCCAATAATAGCAGCTATATCTGGAATGAAGTCGATTGCTAATACGTAATAAGATAAAGCGGCTAATATTATGAATTTCACTTTAGTAGGTAACCCTTTTTTTCTCATTGTGTAGTATAAAATAATACTTTCATAAACGCTTGATTTCCCAAGATTTGCTGAGCTTTTTTTGAATTTTTTCCAAAGTGTCTGTTTCTCCATATAAACACTCCTTTTACAAAAATATAGATTTTTAAAAGGATAGACAAAGAAGTAGTGAAATAATCAATTTTATTGTATATTTCCATAAAAATAGGGAATTACCTGTTCAAAATAATAGAATGTTGGTTATGTAACGACTCATAGTGTTTCGTTACATAAGTATGTACAGTAAAATGTATGTGGATGATGTATTTAGTAGTAATAAACATTAAATAACGGGTATGGGGGAAGAAAAATGAAGATTATAGAACTATCAATTGAATTTGAATTTAATGGGACAAAACAATGTATATATCCGAGCTTAATTATAATAAACAATGAATTAACTTTAGTAGATACAGGTTATGTAAACTTTTTATCTTTAATTGAAGAGGCAATTTTAAAACAGGGGTATGAGATAAAAAACTTAAAAAATATAATTATTACCCATTATGATGACGATCATATAGGATCTTTATATGATTTCAAATCGAAATATTCTCACGTTAATATTATTGCTAGTGAAATTGAATCCAACTATATTAATGGTGAAATAAAATCGGAGAGACTAATTCAAGCTGAAGAAATGTTACAACGTATGCCAAGTGAAGAGAAAGACTTTGGTGAGTGGTTTATACAACAATTAAAAAATATAAGACATGTTTCCGTCGATGAAAAAGTATATGATGGTCAAATGATTTTGAATAATGAATGTCAAATAGTAGCAACGCCAGGGCATACTTCGGGGCATATTTCATTATATTTTCCGAATTCAAACTGTGTAATTACAGGGGATGCGGCCGTTCAAGAAAATTGTGAATTAGTAATAGCTAATTCGAATTTTTGTTTAGATATAGAAAAAGCGGAAGAATCTTTAAAGAAAATTAAAAACCTTAAAGCAGCAAGCTATTATTGCTATCATGGAGGAAAGCTTACTTTATAAAATAATAAAAAAACGAACTTTTCCATTTCGAAAAGTTCGTTTTTTTTAATTCATTGATTCTGCAATTTGAATTAAATCTTTTACGTTATATTTTCCTTTTATATAGCGTTTGTTACCAATTGCAATTGTATATTGAAAACCATTCTGCTGAAAGATAAGCTCATATGCTGAATCAAAATGAGGATTATATAATGCTTTTATATTATTTTTTAAGGTGTAGAACTTATCTCCCCTAAGTACATAGAAGCCTAATTTGTTTTGAACTGGTGAAACAGTGATTTTAAAAATCCCATTAATATCTTCATTGTAGTATAGGAGGTGTAAGTACTCGTTATAGATGTACCCTTGAAATTCGTGAATTTCGAACGGAAATTTTGTAGGAGTAAGTATATGTTCCTTACACTTCATTTCATATTCTTTTACAATAGTAGCTTCTTTCATAAGGGGATTGGTTCCATCATAAATTTGATTAATCCGAGATATTTTATTATTCTTTGTTACTATTTCTAAAATGTAACCGATAGTAAATCCATCATCAGTATCTTTGGAATAAGAAATAAGTATTGTGGTATCTTCTTTTGGAGATGGTACTATTTTAATTTCATGAATTTGTTTATTTGTTTGGAAAGTAGGTAGTTCAACCCCTTCTGTTACATATGACCTCATTAATTTTTTATCATTCTTGAGTAAAGCTTGTTTGAAGTCACTTATCACATTTGTTTGAGATTTCGCCATAATAATTGAGTTGGATTGAAAATATAGTAAGAAAAATACACAAAAAATCTTTATGCATGTAGTGGTCAATTTCATCACCCTTTAACTATGCTTCCGTAAATTTGAAATATATATGTATAGGAGGGGAGAAGATGAGTTTATTGCTTGATGTAATAATGGCTATAATTACATTTTATCCTCGAAATGACATGAAATTAAAACATCATATTGCAAAGTTAAGTGAATTTGAATGGTTTCGAAGGCTACATGAAGATACAAAGTATACAAGACTAATTTGGAGTAATAGAAAAATTAAAAAGTTCATTTTGTCTTCTACCAACATGGAAGCATTAATAAAATCAGAGAAAAAACAAATAGAATTTGTCCAACTAGTACATAATGAATATAAAAAAAGAAGATAAAAATTTTTTTATTTTTCATATTTAGGGAAACAAATGGTACAATGAAAGCTAATGTGAAAAATAAGGAAAAGAAGTGGTCTATTTGAAAAATTTTTTAGAATTAGGAATTAGTGAAACTTTTAATCATACATTACGTGAAAATGGAATTACAGAAGCAACACCGATTCAAGAGCAGGCAATTCCTGTTATACTGTCTGGTAAAGATATTATTGGGCAGGCAAAAACAGGTACGGGTAAAACGCTAGCATTCGTGTTACCGATTTTAGAAAAAATCGATCCAGAGTGTAGTGATGTTCAGGCTTTAATTGTTGCACCAACAAGGGAACTAGCGCTGCAAATTACGACTGAAATTAAAAAAATGCTTGTTCAAAGAGAAGATATTAATGTACTAGCGATTTATGGCGGGCAAGATGTAGCACAGCAATTGAGAAAATTAAAAGGCAATACACATATTGTTGTAGCGACACCAGGACGCTTATTAGATCATATACGTCGTGAAACAATTGATTTAAGTAATCTTTCAACGATTGTACTAGATGAAGCGGATCAAATGCTTTATTTCGGTTTCTTATATGATATTGAAGATATTTTAGATGAGACACCTGGTAGTAAACAAACGATGTTATTCTCAGCAACGATGCCAAAAGATATTAAAAAATTGGCGAAGCGTTATATGGATGAACCGCAAATGGTTCAAGTACAAAGTGAAGAAGTAACGGTAAATACAATTGAACAGCGTGTCATTGAGACGACAGATCGCGCAAAGCCAGATGCACTTCGTTTTGTTATGGATCGTGATCAGCCATTTTTAGCAGTTATTTTCTGTCGTACAAAGGTTAGAGCAAGTAAGCTTTATGATAATTTAAAAGGACTAGGTTATAATTGTGCTGAACTTCATGGTGATATACCTCAAGCGAAACGTGAGAGAGTTATGAAGAGTTTCCGCGAAGCGAAAATTCAGTACTTAATTGCGACTGATGTAGCAGCTCGTGGACTTGATGTAGATGGTGTAACGCACGTATTTAACTTTGATATCCCTGAGGATGTAGAAAGTTATATTCACCGCATTGGCCGAACAGGACGTGCAGGCGGATCAGGTCTTGCAATTACGTTTGTTGCAGCGAAAGATGAAAAACATTTAGAAGAAATTGAAAAAACGCTTGGTGCACCATTGCAAAGAGAAATAATCGAACAACCGAAGATAAGACGTGTAGATGAAAATGGAAAACCGGTACCAAAGCCGGCTCCAAAGAAATCAGGTCCGAATCGTCAAAGAGATAGCCGTGAAGGATCAAGAAGTCGTTCAAGAGATGGTTCAAAAGGTGGTCCAAGAAATAGTTCGAGAAATGAGAGCAACCGATCATTTAACAAGCCAAGTAATAAAAAAGGTAGTACAAAACAAGGTCAACAAAGACGTGGCCGTTAAATAGTTATTATTGAAAAGAGTCGCATATTATTGCGGCTCTTTTTTGTTTGTACACAACGAAATCGATATAAGTACAGGGATGATTGCATTTAAACACCCTTTAAAATTTCATTTACCTTATTAAAAATTAGAAAATTTATAAAGGAAATAAAAAGTAGTGTGTTGTATATGTACAATAACAGGAAACTTTTTACTAACTAAACATATAATTTAAATAGACCGACAGTCGGTCTGATGGGAAGGAGAACATGAATGCGAGTTGTAAAGGAGTATGAGGAGCGTAGAAAGGAAATTTTAGAAACGGCTGAACGTTTATTTATTACGAAAGGTTATACGAAAACAACAGTAAATGACATTTTAAAAGAGATAGGAATAGCAAAGGGGACGTTTTATCACTATTTTAAGTCGAAAGAAGAAGTAATGGATGAGATCATTATGAGGATCATTAAAGAAGATGTTGCTAAAGCGAAAGTAATCGTCTCTAACCCAAATATCCCCGTTTTAGAAAAGTTATTTCGAGTTTTGTTGGAGCAATCGCCAAAATCAGGAGATGTTAAAGATAAAATGATTGAACAATTTCATCAGCCAAATAATGCGGAAATGCATCAAAAAAGCATAGTGCAATCCATTATTCATTTATCTCCTGTTTTAGCAGAGATTTTAGAACAAGGAATCGATGAAGGTGTTTTTTCTACACCATACCCACAAGAAACGATTGAATTATTACTCTCTTCAGCACAAGTCATATTTGATGAAGGTTTATTCCAGTGGAAGCCGGAAGAAATGATGAGAAGAGCGAAAGCTTATATAAAAATGATGGAAGCATCTGTTGGAGCGAAAGAAGGATCTTTTGATTATATGCTGGAGGTTTTAACTAAACAGAAATGATGATTTCTGTTTGATTATTACAGACCGGCAGTCGGTCAAAATTCAAATGAAGGGTGTGATGAAGATGCCAGCAAGTATAAAATCTTCAATGAAAGATTTTCACTTAATGGTGAGTGGGCAAATTATTACTATTTTAGGTTCAACACTTTTACGTTTTGCTCTGTCATTATATGTGCTAGATATAACAGGGCGTGCTGATATATTCGCAGGACTATATGCGGTAACGAGTATTCCGTTTTTGTTAGCTCCCCTTGGCGGAGCGATAGCAGATCGTTTCAATCGCCGTAATGTAATGGTCATTTTTGATTTTATTAACGCTGCGATTGTATTAAGCTTTATAGTTTTATTATTTTCTGGATCGGTATCTATTATATTGATTGGGACAATTATGTTTTTACTAGCAGTCATTAGTGCAATGTACTCACCAGTTGTAATGGCGAGTATTCCGCAATTAGTTCCAGAGGAAAAGTTAGAACAAGCAAATGGTATCGTAAATGGTGTGCAGGCATTATCTAATATAGTTGCTCCTGTATTAGGAGGAATATTGTACGGCATAATTGGTTTGAAAATGCTCGTTATAATGAGCTGTCTTGCTTTCTTTTTATCTGCGATTTTAGAAATGTTTATTACGATACCTTTTATAAAAAGAGTGCAAGAAAGACATATTATACCGACAATTGTCAAGGATATGAAAGAAGGTTTTATATATGTTTTAAAACAACCATTTATTTTGAAATCTATGCTTTTAGCCGCATTACTAAATTTAATACTGACACCGCTATTTGTAGTTGGTGCTCCAATTATTATACGAGTAACGATGGAAAGTAGCGACACGTTATACGGAATTGGAATGGGATTAATAGATTTTGCTACTATATTAGGTGCGTTATCTATAGGTTATTTTGCGAAAAAGATACAGATGAAAACATTGTATTATTGGATGCTTTTAATAGCTTTATTAGTAATACCTATGGCACTATCAGTTACGCCATTTATTCTTAATTTAGGACACTATCCACCATTTATCCTCTTTATCCTCTCTTCAATTCTAATTGCAATAATCATGACAATTGTATCCATCTATGTCATTACTGTAGTCCAAAAGAAAACACCAAATGAAAACTTAGGAAAAGTAATGGCAATTATAACAGCGGTATCTCAATGTATGGCACCAATCGGGCAAGTTATTTATGGTTATATGTTTGAAGGATTCAGTATGAAAATTTATTTACCTATATTCGCTATTAGTTTCATAATGATAATAATAGCAATCGTGACGAAGAAAATATTATGGAATGAAGGGAACTAGCTTCATATGATTAGGAGAATGCTAAAAAGAGATTTCTCTCAAAATAAAATAATAATTACCATTTTATTTATGTTTATCATGTTATCAAGTCTTTTAATGGCTAGTGCTTCAAGTAACGTTATTAATTTATTGAACTCAATGGATCAATTGTTTAAAGTATCAAACGCACCGCACTTTGTACAAATGCATGCCGGAGAAATAAGTCAAAAGTCAATTGATTCATTTGTAGCGGAAAATCCTATTGTAAAAAAACAGCAAACGGCTGAGATGGTTCAAATTGGCGGGTCTAACATTTTTATAAAGAAGAAAAATGAGGCGGAACATAATAGTGTAATGGATATTAGCTTTGTTAAACAAAATAGTAAATTTGACTTTTTATTAAATTTAAATAATGAAGTGATCGACGTTAGGAAAGGGGAAATAGGTGTACCAATTTATTATATGCAAAAACATAATTTGCGTATTGGAGATAAAATATGGCTTGTTAAAAATAATAATGAACTAGCATTTACTATATCAGAATTTGTTCGTGATGTTCAAATGAATCCCTCAATCGTTAGTTCAAAACGATTTGTAATAAGTGATGAAGATTTCGAAAGAATAAAGTGGGATTTTGGAGAAAGCGAATATATTATTGAATTCCAGCTAACAGATGTAAATAAAATAAATGAATTTGAAACTCTATACCAATCATCGAACTTACCTCAAAAAGGTCCTTCTATTACGTATTCACTTTTTAAAACACTCAATTCATTAACAGATGGAATAATAGCTGCGGTACTAATCATAATAAGTGCATTATTAATGTTAATCGCAAGTTTATGTATTAGATTTACAATTATAACATCTATGGAAGAAGATTATCAGGAAATTGGTGTAATGAAAGCTATCGGTATTACAAGTAAAGAGATTCAAAAATTATATGTAACAAAATATGTTGTTATTGCTGCTAGCGGTTGTATATGTGGATATATTCTTTCATTATTTGTTACAAAAATTTTCAACGCTAATATCTCACTTTATATGGGGACAGCGAGTACAAGTATTTTACATTTTGTTGTACCATTAATAGTTACAATTTTGTTATTTCTAACTGTTATTCTATTTTGTCGTATCATTTTGCGGAATTTCAGGATAATTACAACAATAGATGCTTTACAATCAAGAGATAATCTAGGAAAGAGGAAGGGGAAAAGGTCTTTTTCGTTCTGTCAAACTAAAATTACAAATGTAAATATATTTATTGGTATACAAGATATAGTAAAACGATTTAAGTTATATCGCGTATTAAGTATCGTTTTAATCATAGCCGTCTTCATGATTGTTGTACCTGTTAATTTTTTGTATACGATTCAGTCACCGAAGTTTGTAAATTATATGGGAACAGGTAAAAGTGACATTCGAATAGATTTACAGCAATCTGAAAATATAGAGAAACGATTTAAGGACGTCATTTCATATATACGAAATGATAAAGAAGTAGAAAAATATGCAGCATTTGTAACGAGTACATTTAAAATGGTGAATGCTGATGGTACACATGAAAACTTACATGTAGAAGTAGGAGACTTCACTCAGTTTCCATTAGATTATATTCAAGGTATGGCACCCGATAATGAAAATAAAATTGCCCTTTCTTATATGAACGCAAATGAATTAAAAAAGAGTGTAGGGGATAAGATCGTTTTATTTGTAGAAGGAAAAGAAAAGGCACTAACTATTAGTGGGATATATCAAGATGTAACGAATGGCGGGAAAACAGCAAAAGCGAACTTCTCTTATAATAGTGAAAATATATTATGGTATGTAGTAAATGTAGATATGAAGCCTACTGTGAATTTACAAGAAAAAGTGAAGGAGTATAAATATAATTTTCATTCCGCGAAAATAACAGATATGGATGATTATTTAACACAAACTTTAGGAGAAACAATTAAACAATTAAGACTCGTGACGCAATTGGCTATTTTAGTTGCTATATTGATATCAGTTTTAATTACCGCGATGTTTTTTAAAATGTTATTGGCAAAAGATTCTTCGCAAATAGTAATTATGAAAAATATCGGCTTTTCTTACAAAGATATTCGTATACAGTATGTAACCCGTTCTATTGTCATCGTATTATTAGGTATTGTAACAGGGACATTACTAGCTGCTACGTTTGGGGAAATGTTAGTAAGCTGGTTCGGATCATTTATGGGAGCAACTCATATAAAGTTTGACGTGAATCCTATCGTTTCTTATGTAATATGTCCAGCTATATTATTTATATCTGTGATAACGACAACACTTTTTAGCAGTTTTACTACGAAGCAAACAAACGATTTAAAACGAAATGGGGAGTAGGGATTGTAACGTGAAAAAAATTTTAGAAGTAAAGCAATTAAACAAAACATATTCAATAGATGAAAATGAAAATTATCATGTACTAAAAAATATAGATTTAGAGATTTATGAGGGGGAATTTGTATCAGTTATGGGGCCTTCCGGTTCTGGGAAATCGACGTTACTATATAATATTAGTGGAATGGATCAAATGTCATCAGGAAGTGTGAAAATTGGTAGTAAAGAAATATCTTGTATGAAGGAAGAGGCGTTAGCAAAATTGAGTCTTACTGAAATAGGATTTATTTTTCAGCAGAGCAACCTTCTTAGAAACTTGAACCTATTTGATAATATCATCCTGTCAGCATATGTAGCAAAATGTGAGAGTAAGAAAATAATAGATCAACGTGCTCTGGAGCTAATGAGGAAAATGGGGATTAGTGATATAGCGTCTCATTATATAACTGAAGCATCTGGAGGGCAATTGCAAAGAGTTTCTATTTGTAGAGCGCTCATCAATAATCCAAATATTATTTTTGCTGATGAACCAACGGGTGCTCTAAATTTAAAATCAACAGAAGAGGTAATGCAAATTTTATTAAATATTAACCGTGATGGAACGACTATTATGTTAGTCACTCATGATGTAAAGGTAGCAGCGAAAACAGAAAGAGTGCTCTTTATGGCTGATGGAGAAATTGTTAGTGAAATACAGTTAGGGAAGCTTAGGAATGATGATTTAAAAGTGCGAGAAGAGAAGTTGTTAAACTGGTTAGCTATACTTGGATTTTAAAGGAAAAACTCCTATTGAATGTAGGAGTTTTTTCGTTGTACGAAAGCTCTAAAAGATATATAATAATTTTCTGATTATTTAAAAATGGAGGGGTACAAATGAAAAATGAAACGTTGCACACGGAAGAAGATATTATTAAAATGCTTGATTCATTATTAAGACCGGCAGAACCATTTTGGAATGAATTTTATGCAAATAGAGAAAAAGATGTTCCGTTTTTTGAAAATGTTCCAGATGAGAATCTAGTTTCATATATAGAAACAGGATGGATTTCCAAAGGGAAAGTGCTGGAGCTTGGATGTGGTCCAGGAAGAAATGCAATTTATTTGGCGAATGAAGGATTTGAAGTAACAGCAGTGGATCTATCGATAGAGGGCATTAATTGGGCGAAAGAGAGGGCTATAGCAAAAGGAATAGAAATTGATTTTATTTGTAATTCGATTTTTAATCTAGAGTGTCAAAATAATTTTGATTTTGTGTACGATTCGGGCTGTTTACATCATATTCCACCGCATAGGAGAATACATTATGTGAATTTAATTAAAAACTCATTGAAACCAGGTGGTTATTTCGGATTAACATGTTTTGCAGCAGGTGATTTAGATGAGCGAAATGGATCAGAAATAACGGATTGGGACGTATATAGAGGGTGGAGTTTACAAGGTGGCCTTGCATATTCAGAAGGAAAATTAAGAGAAATATTTGACGAGTTTAAGGTGATCGAGATTAGAAAGATGAAGCAAATTGACCAACCAAATACTATGTTTGGAGAATCATTTCTTTGGACAGCATTATTTAAGAAGAAATAAAAAAGTATTTAATTGACAAACTCATCTTTTTTATAGACAATATATTTACGGGAATATATGTTCGGTTTTTACTTGCCGGTGTATGTTTTTCATAAATACATAACAAGGGGATGCCTCAATATGAGTACTACAAATCAAAAAATCACTACGTTTTTAATGTTCGAAGGTAAAGCTGAGGAGGCGATGAATTTTTACACGTCGCTATTTGATCGATCAGAAATTGTAAATATCTCTCGATACGATGAAAATGGACCAGGTAAAGAGGGTTCTGTCATTCATGCAACTTTTACACTAAATGGTCAAGAATTCATGTGCATTGATAGTTATGTAAAGCATGGTTTTACATTTACACCATCTATGTCTCTTTATGTAACTTGTGAGACAGAAGAAGAAATTGAAGCGGTCTTTCATAAGTTAGCGCAGGATGGATCTGTACTAATGCCGTTAGGTTCCTATCCATTTAGTAAAAAATTTGGCTGGTTAAATGATAAGTATGGTGTGTCTTGGCAGTTAACGCTTGCGGAATAAAAGTTTAATAAGAAAAAGCGTAGTCCATTTATAGCTACGCTTTTCTTATTAAGAATTTTGCTTGCCGAATCTTTCACCGAGTTTAGCTAACAATGCAGGCTGATCTCCTTGACTCATTACAACTTCAATAAAGATAAGTTGATTCTTATTTAAAGTTATATCCGTTAAGACTTCTGCTAACTCTATTTCATTTTCCGCTTTACAAGTTAGACTTTTTTCTTTTGATCCGAATACGTTTGCTAGTTTTGTGTAATCCCACATTTGTATGTCATTATACGGTTCGTTTTGGCCGTGAATTGCACGTTCAACAGTGTATCCATTGTTATTAATTAAAAATATAATCGGTTTTAAATTTTGACGAAGTATAGTCGATAACTCTTGAACAGTTAATTGGAAAGAACCATCACCAATTATTAATATGTTCCGCCGCGATAAATCAGCAAGCTGTGTACCGAGTAGAGCAGGTAATGTATAGCCAATCGATCCCCATAAAGGTTGCGCTACATATGTTGTGCTATTTGGTAAAGGGATAGTAGCACTACCGAAGAAAGGTGTTCCTTGCTCTGTAATTAAAACATCGTTTTCTTGTAAGAAATGGTATATTTGTTGCCAAAAACGTTTTTGTGTAACCATTTGTGATTTTGGATTAAACTCTTCAGTAATCGATAGTGATTCTGAAATAAAGGGCTTAATTTCAAGTTTTTCCTCTCTGCGATGTTTAATTAAATCGCTTAACTGTTCTAAAACATCTTTCATTACAACGGGCCCATATGTTTTATCTATAATTTTCACAGTATAGGGATGGATTTCTATTACTTGCTCTTTCGTAAAACCTTGTGTAAAGCCACCAGTAATAGTATCAGTTAATTTCACGCCAATATTAATAATACAGTCAGATTCATCAATTCTTTTTCGTAAGTAGGGGGAACTAACATCACCAGTATAAATTCCTATAAATTGAGGGTGTTTTTCAGGGAATATTCCTTTCCCCATACTTAACGTTGCGATAGGAAACCCTGTTTTTTCTACGAATTGATGCAAATATACTTCCGCATGAAAACGAGCCACTTCAAAATCAGCTAAAATAACAGGGTTTTTGGCACTGTTTATTTTTGAAGTCGCATGTAGAAGCATTTTATCCAGCGCATCTTTATTACTTACAACTGGTTTATGTAAAATGGGTTCCGTAGGTTTATTAATTGGTTTATTATACACATCAATCGGTAATTGAATATGAACAGGACGTTTCTCACGCCAACATGCACGTAACACACGGTCAATTTCTTCAGCGGCATGCTCAGGTGTTAAATTTGTTTGTGCCACCGTGATTTCTCTATACATAATTGAAAAATGATCGAACTTTCCATCACCTAACGTATGATGAACGAGTGCTCCATTTTCCATTACTGTCGTTGGTGGTGTCCCCGTGATTTTTATAACAGGTACGTTTTCTGCGTATGAGCCAGCAACACCGTTAATGGCGCTTAATTCTCCCACACCGAAAGTGGTAATAAGAGCAGCGATTCCTTTTATACGAGCGTATCCATCAGCAGCATATGCCGCATTTAATTCATTACAATTGCCAACCCACTCTAACTTTTCATGTGCTACTACATCATCTAAAAAAGCCAAATTATAATCACCAGGGACACCAAAAATATGCTCGATTCCTAATTCGCTTAGTCGGTCTAATAAATATGTACTTACAGTATATTGCGTTTTCAAATGAATCATCTCCTAATTGTGCAATGAATATTTCAATTGACGAAAGAAGTTCCAATGCGTTCATTAAAATATTGATTACTGGATTGTGGTATAATTTACATACAGGGGGAAAGTAGATGACACAACATAAAGAAGAACAGATGAATGAAGCATTAGCATTATTTTACTTTGCATATAAAACTTTTACTGAAAAGCCAGATGAAATCATAAAAGAATATGGCATACAACGAGTACATCACCGAATTTTATTTTTTATCGCACGCTTTCCAGGGATAAGTGTAAATGAGTTATTATCACTATTAGAAATAAGTAAACAAGCTCTTCACGGACCATTACGACAACTTGTGGAAAAGGGTTTAATTGAGAGTAATGAAGCTACACATGACCGTCGTGTGAAACAGTTATCATTAACAAAAAAAGGTACCGAATTAGAGAAAAAATTGAGCGATGTACAAAGACAACAAATGGGTGCTATTTTTTCAAAATTTGGTGAATCGTGTGAAGAAAATTGGCATCAAGTTATGAATGAAATGGCAAATAGCCGATCAGGTTTTGATGCCTGGATGTCGAAGCGAGAAGTTACAATCGATCAAACAAAATAAGAAATATATCTGTTTTATAGTTTGAAAAAGAACAAATTTTATCCATACATTTGGCAACTATGGTTTAATCATAGAGTGAATGGATAAAATGATACATTACTAGATACTTTATACGTGTACGCAATGAAACAATAAAATTCACATTTCCGAGAGGGGAATTATTATGATAAAACTTGTACTTATTCGTCACGGACAAAGTTTATGGAATCTTGAAAATCGCTTTACAGGATGGACAGATGTAGATTTATCAGAGAATGGATTAAGTGAAGCGAGAGAAGCAGGAGCGATATTAAAGAAAAATGGCTATACTTTTGATGTCGCTTATACATCTGTATTAAAAAGAGCAATCCGGACGTTATGGATTGTACTTCATGAGATGGATCTTGCCTGGGTCCCAGTACATAAATCTTGGAAGCTAAATGAAAGACATTACGGTGCATTGCAAGGGTTAAATAAAGATGAAACAGCGAAAAAATATGGTGAGGAGCAAGTTCATATTTGGAGAAGAAGTATTGATGTAAGACCACCTGCTCTTACTGAAGATGATCCTAGATATGAAATGAATGATCCAAGATATAAAGCACTTAAAAAAGGTGAGTTTCCATTGACTGAATGTTTAGTGGATACGGAGAAAAGAGTACTTAATTATTGGCATTCAGAAATTGCGCCATCATTAAAAAGTGGTGAAAAGGTGATAATTTCATCGCACGGTAATACAATTCGTTCGCTAGTGAAATACTTAGATAACCTTTCAAGTGATGGTGTTGTTTCATTAAATATTCCAACAAGCATTCCGCTCGTTTATGAATTAGACGATGATTTACGTCCAATTCGTCATTATTATTTAAGTATGGACGGAGAAGTACCAGAAGGGGAAATTCCGAAACATATTTCTTTTTAACATGAAAATTTGAAACGCATGCTTGTCTACATATACAATGTAGACTCAAGGTAAAGTGAAACTTAGTGGGGGTTTTGTTCGTCCCACTGACTATCAGCCCTCACTAATCGGGCTTTTATGAGCAGTTAATCACCCACCTATCTTCTTCGCTTGTGCAGAATGTTGAGGTGGGGATCTTACTGGTCGCAAATAGCGGGATAAAAGACGTGGTACCTTCTAATGTATATGCGATATTGCTAAATTTAGAAGCTTGTCCACGTCTTTAGTCATAAAGAGAGCTGCTTGTGCATGTAATGATATCGTGAGTAGTTTTTGAATGGAGGGTGATGTCATTGGTGATCTCTAACATTCGAATCGGCTTATTTATTTTAGCAATCGTTCTTCTAGTACTTATTTTCTTTTACTGGAGAAATGAAGAGTTGTACGAGGAGAAGAAGCAACGAATTAGAAAGACTTGGTATGGGTTGTTTATAGTATCAGTCACCGTGTATTTCATGATAAAAGGAATTGATTTAACCCTCTGGAAAAATCTTTTAATGTTCACTGCAATGGTTATTTTCGTTGATATTGCCTTTATTTTAACACCTAATATTTCAGAAATATGGGGAGCGAAATTTAGCGATATCGGCAAGACTGTTCAATCGATAAAACGGTCATTAATTGCTTCTAAAGCAAGAGGAGAAATATACACAACAATTATTCAAAATGTCAATCCAGTAGTATTTGGTACGATGGAATGGCATACGGAAGAAGAATATACAAAAAGTTTAAACGCATTTTTAGATTCATATGGGGAAAAGATTGGGGCGAAGATTGTTGTATTTGAAGCGGCAAAGGAATTAAATACGAACTTTCGCGGTATCCGTTCGCAATTTAGTATTATCGTTCCGTTTGAACACATTGAGCAATTGAATGAGCAGAAAGCGGTGCAAGTAGAAAATGTCGGAATTATACCAGCAAAAATAGTGAGTGATGTTTTCATTGTTATTGATGGGAAGAAAAATAATCTGCAAGATCGGGATTTTGAAAATGTATATAATTTAACAATACATCATAGTTATTTTAGTAAATAAGGACAGAGTTTTTTTCTGTCCTTTTCACTTATACATAAAGACAAAGTAAATTTAGACAAACTTGTATAAAATCGGACAATCATCCCTACACTAGCACGTAGAGGTGATTGTAGTGATAAAAGATTATGACAATGATTTTTTTAAAGAAGATAATGAAGATACAACGGATTTCTCGTTAATAAAAGGAGATACATTACAGCAAGTAGAAGAACTAGAAGAAGAATTAAAAAGAAAATGATCCTTGTACATGCTGTCTACATTTGCGATATAATATAAATAGAAGATTGTATCTTTTTGAAAAGGGGGAGAAGAGATGGCTGAAGTAAATGTACAAAAGTCTTCATTTTTTAAAGAAAAAAAAGAAGAACCAAATACAGATTTCTCTCTTGTGAAAGGTGCGTTAACGGAAAATATAAATCGTTTAGAGAAACTGATGAATAATAGCAGTTCAAAATATATACGAGTGAAAAAAACAAAAGAAAATGCATAGAGCATTTTCTTTTGTTTTTTATTTAGCATTTAACTTTTCTTTTACTTTTGCAGGTAAATCAGCTTCCTGAACCTCTTCATATGACTTCACTTCAATTGATGATATTTCATTTTTGCTCTTATCATCTTGATCTACATAAAGACATAAAAATGCATTTTCATTTAATTTATGTTCGTTTGATGCTTTCTTACTTCTAAATGTAATTTGTTTTTTTACTCCATCTTCGTCATAAGCGGGCAGTGTGTAATTTCTTAAGTTTTTACCTTCAACTTTTTCGATAGTTCCTTCGCCTTGTATCTGTACGTAATATACATCTTTACCAATTCGATTTAGTGATGCTCTTTCACATCCAATAGTAAAACTAGAAAATAATAAACATAGTGTAATAATCACTAAAAACCTTTTCATTTTCTTTATCTCCTTCAATTTGTTTCTTTACACAGTATACGGCTATTATGAAATGAGAAAAATCGATTTAGATTACAACACCCTTACAGTGTTGTAAGAGTGTTGTCCATAAAATGAACAATATATTAAAAAGTTAAAAGAAAGGTAAAATAATGAATCATGGTATAATGATAAAAGACTTACATATTATTTTGTCATTTTGAGAGGAGCTTAAAAATGTATTCTACTTTAGAACAATTAACAAAGCACCCTGTATTTTATCATTTTGCAGAAATTTCAAAGATTCCTAGAGGATCAGGTAATGAAAAGGAAATTAGTGATTATTTAGTTGGCTTTGCAAAAGAGCGTAACTTAGAAGTGATTCAAGATGAAGCAATGAATGTCATTATTAAAAAAGAAGCAACTGCTGGTTATGAAAATGTACCAGCTATTATCATTCAAGGTCATATGGATATGGTATGTGAAAAAAATCAAGCAACCGTACATGATTTTGAAAAAGATCCAATTGAATTACGAATCATTGGGGACATGTTATATGCAAATCAAACGACTTTAGGCGCTGATAATGGTATTGCAGTGGCGTATGCGATGGCTTTATTAGATTCGAAAGACATTCCGCATCCAGCACTTGAAGTAGTTATTACTACTGAAGAAGAAACAACAATGGGCGGGGCTTTTGCTGTTGATGCAAATCACTTTGACGGTAAGATTTTTATAAATATTGATTCTGAAGAAGATCATAAATTACTTGTAAGTAGCGCAGGTGGTGCGAAAGCTGTTGAAACAATTCCAGTGATTTGGGATGAAGCGTCAGCGAATACGGATGCATACCGTCTATATGTTGGTGGTTTAAAAGGCGGACATTCTGGTATGGAAATTGATAAACAACGCGGTAATGCGAACAAAGTATTAGGACGAGTATTACGCGATTTATCAGCAAATATTCAATTTGATATAAGTGAAGTTCACGGCGGATTAAAAACAAATGCAATTCCGCGTGAAAGTGTAGCTACAGTTGTATTACGTACAGAAGATGTAGAGAAAGTAGAAGAAAAACTAGAATCTTGGACGAGAGTATTACAAGAAGAAATGCGTGCTGTTGATCCAGATGTTCACGTTACACTTACAAAATTGGATGAGAAAGTAGAAAAAGTATTTGCTAAAGAGACACAAAAGCAACTTATTTCATCATTATTCTTAATTCCAAACGGCATTCAAAGTATGAGCATGGATATTAAAGGTCTTGTAGAAAGTTCAACAAATTTAGGCGTTATTGAAACGTTACAAAATGAAATTAAATTACGTAACGAAGTGAGAAGTTCTGTAAGTAGTTTAAAACAACATGTTGCAGATGAGATTAAATGTATCGCCGAGTTAGTTGGTGCAACATTTGAAATCGAGTCAGAGTATCCAGAATGGCCATACAATCCGAATTCACAAATTCGTAATTTGTTTGAAAAAGTGCATCAAGAAAAATACAATAAAGATGTTGAAATCTTTGCTGTACATGCAGGAATCGAATGTAGTGTATTCGTTCAAAAGATGCCTGAATTAGATGCAATTTCATTCGGTCCAGATATATTTAATGTTCACACTCCAGATGAACATATTAGTATTTCTTCTGTTGTGAATAACTGGGGCTTCTTCGTTGATGTAATGAAGGGTACGAAAGAATTAGCTAAATAATAGTAATGAAATGAAAAGTAGCCTATAAAACTTTATAGGCTACTTTTTTGTATAGCGTTTTATTAGATATTCATTTTTACGTCATTATTTAATTCTTGGTTTTATCCCGCTTTAATGGGCAGTAAGACCCCCACCTCAAAATGCAGCGAAAGCAAAGAAGTTAGGCGGGGGATCAACTGCCCATAAAAGTCCGATTGGTTCAGCTAATAATCAGTGGGGGATGAAGAAAACCCCCACTGATTAAAGTTTCACTTTATTTCTAGAGGAGATCGTACCAAAGACCGCTCCAGAAATTGCTCCGATTAAAGTCATAAAAATTGCACTCCATGCTGCAAATGACATTTTTACACCTCCAAATAATCAATTATCGTTTCTTAGTCTTTTGAATAGAAATGCTAATTGCAACAACTATTAAGAAAATAAGAGGAGACCAAGAATAGAAAGACATGTAATATTCTCCTTTCAGTATTAATTTAAAATATTTTTATAGCTAAATTATCGCATGTTCAAAAAGTTAACATATAGAATATGCAATATTGCATATTAGATTGTAGAACTTAATTAGGTGAAAACAGTTGTTGAATAAAAAATATAATTTATAAAGAAAGTAAGATTTTTTATATCTTAAAAAGGGCAAATAAACCAAAAGCTCCTCTATCTTATATAAGATAGAGGAGCTTTTAAAATGGTTTTTGTTCAATAAAAATAGTATCCAATATTTTTTGATGAGATTTAATTATTTTGAGATTTTAAAACTGCCTCCATAATAATAATTTTCTCCAAGTTTCATAACAGCTACATATGTTCCAGGATTATAGGCCTTAGTAATAGGCGTTACAAATCTACCATAATTATGTTTCAAACCCGAGTCATAAATGGTTTTATATCTATGCAAGTTTATTTCATCATTTTCATTCCCACTCAATTGATATATTTTTACAATACCAGTATCTTTACCACCAGTATATATAGTAACATCGAATGTATCTCCATGTTTTAAGTCACCAACTGCTAACTCTTCTATAAAATCTGCATTATGATGTAATAAAAAATAGCTTTGCCAACGCCAATTATCTGAAAATCGTGATTCTTCTTGTGTAAGTTGCGATTCAGCAGACACAGGTGGGAGCGTACCAATTGTATTCGAAAATAAAAATCCTCCAACAGTCAATGCACCAATAATTGTTGATTGCCTTAAAAGTTTCATGTTCTAAACCTCCTATTTACTTAAGGATTCAGAAATCGTTTTGTGAAAAACTAGCTGTGAAATCTAATGGATGATAATATCTTCTATAATCATATTAACATTTATTGATTTATCAGACAAATTAAAATGTAATAAGATTATATCGGGGACGTTATGGCTAATACAGGAAAGAAGTTAGATGTATAGTTAAGAAATCTTTATCATATGTAATTGGAATTTGTGAATTAAAACTCGATTGTTTTAATGTTTAAATTTCAATTCACACTTTAAGTTTCAGTACATCATGTTGCAATTTGACTTATGTAATTTAACACGTTATGATTTTTTTATTATAACAGAAAGGCTTGAATATAATGATTCGTCGTTTGAGAAAGCTAAAAAATGTAGCAGTCGTATTAAGCTTCTAAGTGAATTATAAAGATCTACAATACTTAGAAGCGAGGAATAAAGTTATGAAGCATCCATTATATAATCATTGGTCAGAAACGAAGTATTTAAAAGATATAGTTACAAATCCACTCATTGAGGTAGGAGAGTACTCCTATTATTCAGGCTATTATGGTCACCAAAATTTTGAAGATGGCTGTGTAAGGTATTTGTGGGGGGATGCTAAGTCCCGAGCACTTTTCAATCCAATTGAACAAATGGGATGGCATCTTGATAAACTCATTATTGGGAATTATGTTTGTATTGCCAGTGGAGTGGTCATTTTAATGGGTGGTAATCATAATCATCACTCAGAATGGATTACAGTATATCCATTCGCTGAGCAAATTGCACATTCATATGAACCGAAGGGTGATACAGTCATTAAAAGTGATGCTTGGATTGGAATGAATGCTATAATAATGCCTGGCGTTACAATTGGTGAAGGTGCAATCGTTGCAGCAGGAACTGTCGTAAGTAAAGATGTTCCGCCGTATACAATAGTTGGTGGAAATCCTGCTAAGGAAATAAAGAAGCGGTTCACTGATACAGAAATGAATATGCTGATGGAAATGCGTTGGTTTGATTGGAATAGAGAATTAGTTGAGAAGGCAATGCCTATATTATCTAGCTCATCTATTAAACTATTATATGATTTTTATAAAAAAGAAGTAAAAAAATAGATAAATCTGTGAAAAAACTACATTCTATATAGGATGTAGTTTTTTATTATAAAAAATTAATAGTCTAGACTAAGGAAAATTCATCTAAATTCCGGAAAGATTTTATATGAAAAAAATACAGATGAATCATTAGCAATTGCTAGTATGAAAAAAGAATGGCGTTTATTTTGATTTTTTAATTTAAAGTAACCTAGTACAAGGATAGTTTAATAAAGTTACACAGGATGAAATGAGATTCATTATTCAATTAAATTCCAATGAAAATAGATATACGCTATGAACTATTATATAGTGTAGATATGAACAACAAAAAGGGGGATTACATATGTGGAAGCGATTTGTAGCGATTGGTGATAGTTTTACCGAGGGCATAGGGGATGAAGTTGAGGGAATTACATTAAAAAGCTGGGTAGATCATTTTGTTCAACTGTGTGCATTTGATATAGAATATACTAATTTTGCAAAGCGTGGGTTAGTAACTAAAGAAATTCGGTCACAGCAATTGGAAAAAGCGTTAACTTTTAGTCCAGATTTAATTAGTCTAATTGCAGGTGCAAATGATGTATTAAAAGGACGCTGGAATCATCAAGAATATAAGAACGATATGGAATTTATGATAGATACATTAAGTAAAGCAGATGCTGATATTATTATAGGGAACCTTCCAGATTTTACAATTAGGCTTCCTTTATCATCTAAAAAAAAGCAAGTAGTAAAAGAACAATTATTAGAGGCAAACGAAGTTATACTTTCACTGAGTAGAGAGTACAAGCTTCATCATGTTGACTTTTGGAATCATCATTTAGTTAATGATAATACGGTTTGGTCTAAGGATTTAATTCATCCAAACTCAAAAGGATATGTGAAAGTTGCTGAAGTGATTTATAGTAGTATACCTGTACGTGATTCTTCTAAATAAGCTTTAGAACGAATGGATCCCCTGTCCCATACAGCGCAGGGGTTTTGATTCAAAATAAAATGTATAAATTAAGTACAACAAAAAAGCATTCTTCCTAATCCAGAATGCTTTTTTGTTGTGTCTGTAGAAAATTGATATCTCCTTTTTATTTTCATTTTTGAAAGGTTACCATCGTTAGTAGTAAATAGAAGAGGTAAATAAATTGAAATGGACAAGTGAGGGTAATTTAAAACTTTAACAAAACAGTTATGTAGTAAAACATAAATAGAGCACACAAATAAGTGTGCTCTAAGAAAAAAAGGTAATACAAGTAGAATATTGCGTGAAATGCACAAATAATAATCAGATTTTTATGAGTGTATTTTTAACATTGTATGCATTACTTGCTTTTTTAGAGCCTGTCATGTGAGAGAATATATAGCTGATTATTTTATGAAAGTAATTGCACACTTTTACATTTTTAGTAGGATTTTTTAATTAAAAAAAGATAGACAATGGAACAAATACAACTTGTATCTTGTCTATATATTGAAACCATAATAAAAGCGAGGGTAGTTTTATGTTTATTCAAATAAGTTCGAGGTGTGGATATGGAACAGAAGTTTATTGAAGAATGTAATCATGATGAGCTTGACTATGTTATAAACGATTATTGGCAAGATGTATGGAATTATTCATTTATTATTACGAAAGATCCACACTTATCCGATGATATCACGCAAGATGTATTTATAAAGGTATTTAAAAACTGGAATTCATTTCGAAAGGAGTCATCTATTAAAACGTGGATATTAAGAATTACAAGAAATACGGCAATAAACTATTTGAAATCCTCCTATTTTAAAAGGATATCTTTAGTAGGATTTTTTAGTGATGATAAACAATCACCATCGGCAGAAAAAGAATTTTTTAATCAAGAGGAAATGAATGAAGTGTGGGATGTTGTATTAAAACTACCTAAAAAACACCGTGAAATAATAATTTTAGACGCGAAATATGAATTATCTTATGAAGAAATGGCTGAAACACTAGGAGTATCTATTGGAACTGTAAAATCTAGATTAAGCCGAGCGAGAAGTAAGGTTTCAAAATTAATTGGGGAGGGTAGTAGTGATGAACAATAAACAAAATCCCGACTGGTATAGTAAATTAAAAAAAGGTCCAATGGAGAAGCGTAAAGATGAAGAAGAGTTTATTTTTAAAATAAAGCAGTCTATATATGAAAATAAAGAAGCGGATTTTGTAAAACATAAAAGACCGTTTCGTAAAAAAGCGCTGCCTATTGTAGTTGTTTTCGTTTGTACAATGTTATTTGTTATTGTTCAACAACCTTGGCTTGATGATAATAAATCACCGGTCCAAAGCAGCACTCAAATTAAGCCTAAAACGAAAGATGAGTCTGCTCAAGATCCAACATTAAGACAATTTATGAATGATTTATATCAAAGTACAAATGCAAAAAATGAAAACGACTTGAATAGAGCGTTAAATGATGAAGTTTTATTTAAAGGGAATAGTTATAAGAAGGACGAATTGAAGTTTGATGAAGATATTTTTCATGAGTTGCAAGTTGCCCTTACAATGGGGGGAGAATTTACAAATGATACAAAGCAAGCATACAAAGTACCAAGTGGATTGACAGAAAGTAACGAACCAAAGCAAGCACATTTTATATATGCAACTGTTACTGGAAATAAAACAAAAATTTTAGCTGAACCAAAACGAGAATCGCGAGTTTTATATGAAGTATCTAATGAAATGGTAAAAGCTTGGATTCCGGAAAAAGTGCAGAATGATGGATATATAAAAGTATCTACAATAAACGGTAATACTGGATATGTACAAAAAGAGTATGTTTTAACTGATATTAAATATTCTTTCATGTTCGAAAAGGATCGTGAAGGTAAATGGAAAATAACGAATATTGATTCTATATGGTAAAAGAGGAAGGTTCACTTTAATGAACCTTCCTCTTTGTTGTTATTCTCTTTTTGAAGTGTATTCCAAGACTCTAGAATTTCTGATGTTACGAGAGCAGCGATGTTTTTTTCTGAATTACTACCAGGAATAACGACAGAAACGGCAATTTGTGGATCTTTGGTAGGAGCATATGCAATGAAAAGAGAATGATTGATCATTCTTGCTTGCTCATTCGGAAACCCTGTAATTCCTGTTTTACCTGCGACGTCAAAAGGCAGCTTTTTAATCTCCTCTATATTTTGACTCATTCCACCTTGCACAACATTCCAAAAGTTCATCGGATAATGATTTGAACTTTCTAAAATGGGTTTAAACTTTTTTGTTTCCTTACCATTTGGACCAATAATAGCACTTGCGATGTGAGGTTTATATTTATCACCTTTACTAGCTAAAGTTGCTGCATATTGAGCAAGTTGAAGAGGAGTGTGTACTTCATTTCCTCCCCAAGAGGCATTTAATAAAGCTGATATTCCATTTTCAAATTTATTAGATGGATGAAGCTCATATTGTCCGTCTTCTTCAAATGGTAAATCAATCCCTGTTTTAGAACGAAGACCGAATTGCATTAAATAATCGGTCCATATGTTTGCTACTTTTTCTATATTACCATTATTTTCGTTGAATAAAGGTAGTGCTACTTTTGCTGTCATAAATGTGTTAGATGAATTAATGATAGCCTGCCGCGGTGTAATCTCCCCAGTTGGCGTTCCAGGTGCATTCACAATGTTATTTTGATTATCATACTGAAAACTACCCTTATCTAAATAAGTATCTTCAGGTTGAAAGAGCTTTTCATTTAATCCAATTAAAATAGAAAGTGGCTTTATAGTAGAGGCCATATTTACATAAGATTCACCGTACTTTAATTTTTGAATTGCTTTATTTTGCGAAAGTGATTTAATGTTTTCTTTTTCAGGTGATGTATGTGTATGTAATATATTTGGATCAAATACTGCTGAGTTGGCCATAGTTAAAATTGCACCGGTTTTCACATCGGTTACCACAACATAACCAGCATTAACATCAGTTATTTTCTTAATTTGAGATTTTAATGCTTCCTCTGTTTTTTGCTGTAACTTAGAGTCTAAAGCTAATTGGACATCTTTTCCTTTTTGTACTTTTTGAATATTCCATAAGAACTTTTTGTTATTTATTTTAAAAATAAGAGTTTTACCTGGTTTTCCTTTTAAATCATTTTCATATTGCAGCTCAACCCCGCTTTTTCCAACAGGCATATGCTCTGAATTAAGTTCATTTTTCACATAACCAATTACTTGTGAACCAATTTCATGTTTAGGATAATATCGAATCACTTCATCTTTAATTATTACATTATTGGGTTTGTTCTTATTTACGAATGTAAGTTCACTCTCATTTATGTCAGAGTATAACGGTATATCATTCATAGTTTGCTTTTTACAAGATTGTTGTAAGTGTAATTTTATATCTTTTGCAGAAATGTCATGTTGAAACTCACTTGAAAATTGATGGAAAAAAGCTAATGTGTTTGCTGTATCTAGTTTCGATATCTTTTCATCATTAAAAGTACAATATAGAGACTTAACTTTCTTATTTGCAGCTAGTATTACACCATTTTGATCAAGTATTTGTCCTCTTTCGGCTGAAGAAGTTTCGATAGTAATTGAAAAGAAATGACTTTTAAACAAAATTATTAATATAAACCCTACAATAGAAAGAATCGCTATAAATCTCCATCTTTTTATTTTTGTATGTAACATAAAACCCTCCCTTTTTAGCTTATTCCATATTATAGTTAATTATTTTTTTTGTAAATGTGGAACAACTTTATTATTTAGGTTGTCTATTAAGTATTACAGCATAAAGAAAGGAATAAATAGTATGAAATTTTACTTTTAAGATGAGTCGTTATACATTGTAGCATTTCTAATGCAAACGACAAAAAATAGAGAGAAAACAAGACAGGAGAGTTTTGAATTACGTAGCAAAACGAAAAGAAATGGATGCTTACAATGGTTTAGTGAAAAAGTCGAAACGATATTTATCCCGCTTTAATGGGCAGCCCGACCCCCACCTCAAAATTCAGCGAAAGCAAAGAAGTTAGGCGGGGGTCGGGCTACCCATTAAAGTCCGATTGGTGAGGGCTAATAATCAGTGGGGGATGAAGAAAACCCCTACTGATTAAAGTTTCACTTTATAATCGGCCATCGTTACGTAATATATAAGCAAATATATGGAGGATTTATGGAAAAGCAAAAAGGAAATAAGAAAACATATATATCTATTCGATTAAATATAATGTTTCTTTGCATATTTTTACTATTCTCAGCTATTATTGTTCAACTAGGAAAAGTGCAAATTGTAGAGGGAGAGGCTTATAAGAATCAAGTGGAAAACAGTCAAAATGCAACAACTAGTATCCCAGTTCCACGTGGACAAATACTAGATCGAGAAGGAAAAACAGTTGTTAATAATAAATCTCTTCGTACGATTACGTATACAAGGGCAAAGGGAATTACTAGTGAAGATATTTTGAAAACTGCAAAAGACTTGGCAAAAGTACTTGAAATGCCTGAACAAGATATAAACAAATTAACAGATATCGATAAAAAAGATTTTTGGATGCAGTTGAATACGAAACGTGCGGAAGCAATGATTACGAAAAAAGATATAGAAAAGTTTAAAGAAAAGGGAATAGAGGGAAAAGAGTTAGATAAAAAAATAGAAGAATTAAGACGAAGTCGCGTTACAGAAGTAGAATTGGCAGAATTAACAGCACAAGATTTAAAGGTGTTAGCTATTAAAAGTAAAATGAACTCAGGTTATCAACTGACACCACAAATTATAAAAAAAGATGTAACAAATCAAGAGTATGCGCAAATCAGTGAAAATCTTGCGGAGTTTCCTGGGGTAGATGCAACAGTTGATTGGGAGCGCAATTATGTAAATGGTGATTTATTTCGTTCCGTGTTAGGTAATATTACGAGTAGCGAAGAAGGTCTGCCAAAAGAAAATTTAGATTCTTATTTAGTACGCGGATATAACCGTAATGATCGAGTAGGGAAAAGTTATATTGAACAACGATATGAAGAGGTGTTACATGGTACAAAAGAAGAAGTGAAAAATATTACAGATAAATCAGGAAATATTATAAACACAGAAATAATTTCTAAAGGGAAAAGTGGTAATAGTTTAACATTAACGATTGATATGGAATTACAAAAGAAAGTGGAAGAAAGTTTAGAGAAAAATTTGAGAGCTTTTAAGAGTTCAGAGCCACTATTGGACCGAGCTTTTGTTGTTATGACAAATCCGAATAACGGACAGATTTTATCTATGGCAGGCAAAAGGATTGTAGAAAAAGAAGGGAAACTGGAAATCGAGGATTTGGCATTAGGTAATATGACAACTTCGTATGAACTAGGGTCAGCTGTAAAAGGTGCAACTTTATTAACTGGATATGAGACAGGGGCAATACAACCAGGAGATCAATTTTATGATGCACCGATGAAATTTAAAGGTACACAAGCTAAGAAATCGTGGAATGTATCCGGATTTGGTAATATTAATGATTTACGAGCTCTACAAGTATCTTCGAATGTATACATGTTCCAAACAGCTTTAAAAATTGCGGGCGTTAATTACGTACCAAATGGTTCATTGGATATAAAACAAGAAGCATTTAATACGATGCGCTATTATTTTAAGCAATTTGGCTTAGGCGTGCCAACAGGAATTGATTTACCGAATGAAATAATTGGCCAAACTAGAAAAGTAGATAGCCAACCTGGTTTTTTACTAGATTTTTCTATCGGTCAGTATGATACGTATACGCCGTTGCAATTAGCGCAATATATTTCAACAATTGCTAATGGCGGTTATAGAATGCAACCTCAAATTGTACAAGAAATACGAGAGCAATCAATAAAAGAAGAGGTTGGCAAAGTTATTCGTTCTATAGAGCCTGTCGTATTAAATCGGATTGATATGAAGACAGAGCATATTGATCGAATAAAAGAAGGATTTAGATGGGTATTCCAAGAAGGTGATGGAACTGGGGTGAAGCATTTCAAAAATGCTCCATATAAGCCAGCAGGTAAGACAGGGACAGCTCAAACTGTATATGGTGGAGATGATCCAATTGGTAGAAATGCAAAAGGAGAACGTATGGAATGCTACAACTTAACGTTAGTTGGATATGCGCCCTATGATAATCCAGAAGTAGCATTTTCAGTAGTAGTTCCGTGGCTTCATAACGATAAAAATGGAATTAATTCTATAATTGGAAAAGAAGTTTTAGATGTATATTTTGATTTAAAACAGCAACGTATACATGGTGAAACTACTCATACAGATGTTCCGAATCAAAATTAGAAAAACGTATACGCTTTTCTTATGGAAAGAGATACTGTTTATATAAAGGTCTTTATAAAAGAAAAATGAGATTGGCAATAAGAGATAGCGACGATCATTGTGGCTATCTCTTATTTTGCTAATGACTCTCATACTAGCTAAAAATTTTTAAAAGCTTATGGAACAAATTTGTTTCGGTGATTGTCTATTATGTGTAATTAAAAAAGTGTTAAGAACTTGAAAGGAATGATGATCTTGAAAAACAAGAGGATGCTAAAGATAGGAATATGCGTTGGTATATTAGGTTTAAGTATTACAAGTCTACATGCTTTTACAGGAGGGGGGGTCCAAGTTGAAGCGAAAGAAAAGACAGTACCAGTTAAACATAATAATCATGGGACGTATAAAGAATTCTCACAACTTGAGAAAAAATTCGATGCTCGATTAGGTGTGTATGCTATTGATACTGGTACAAATCAAACAATCTCTTATCGACCTAACGAAAGATTTGCCTTCGCATCAACCTACAAGGCGATAGCGGCAGGGGTATTACTACAGCAAAACTCTACTGAGAAATTAAATGAAGTTATTACTTATACGAAAGAAGACTTAGTGGATTATTCACCTATTACAGAGAAACATATAGATACTGGAATGACGTTAGGAGAAATTGCAGAGGCTGCTGTTCGTTACAGTGATAATACTGCGGGAAACATTTTATTTCATAAAATAGGCGGACCGAAAGGATATGAAAAAGCACTTAGACAGATGTCTGATCGGGTTACTATGTCTGATCGCTTTGAAACAGAATTAAACGAGGCAATTCCAGGAGACATTCGTGACACTAGTACAGCGAAAGCGATTGCTACAAATCTTAAAGCTTTTACAGTCGGAAATGCGCTTCCAGATCATAAATGTAATATTCTTACAGAGTGGATGAAAGGAAATGCAACTGGAGACAAACTTATTCGTGCGGGCGTACCAACTGACTGGGAAGTTGGAGATAAATCAGGAGCGGGAAGTTATGGAACACGAAATGATATTGCTATCGTTTGGCCACCAAATAGAGCACCAATTATTGTCGCAATTTTATCCAATAAAGATGAGAAAGAAGCTATCTATGATAATCAACTTATTGCAGAGGCAGCTGAAGTTATAGTTAAGGCTCTTAGATAATAATCTCTTAATTCTTTATGTAATGTTCAATCAGGTGAAACAAGAAACTATGATTGAACATTACATAAATTATAGTTTCGTAAAACGAATTAATTACGCATTTATTTTTGAATAATGTAAAAAGGTAAAACAGTCTATCTCATTATTCGTAACAGGGAAACAAACTTACTTATGGCTTGATTTCATTATATAACGAGTATTAACATTTGAAAATTATGTGGATCTATGAAGAAGGTGTACTATTTTAAGGACTTGTTCCTGTCGGTAATTAAAGACCGATAGGGGGATAAAGTGCATAAAATAGAAAATCTCCTTTAAATCGTTCTGGAAAGATGATCCTAAAAGCTATTTGACTATAGAATAAACAGTTCATGAATTGATTGCCATTGGTGAAAGTAAATGAGAGACTCAATATATAAGCAAGAGCTTTGATGGAGTAATTACAAGAAGGGAATAGGTATAGAATTTTTAAAGCTTAGTATAATTATTGGAATTTTAACCTTGTTTGCTTTTCTGATAGGATAAGTAGAAGAAGATAGGAAGTTTTGCTTTGAAATAAACCTTTTTGACAGGATAAGATTTTTTTCATAACTAGAAAAAATAAATGAAGAAGTTCATATACTGTATTGTCGTTAAAGTAAGGCGTTATTCTCTCTGAACCAAGGAATCACTAGAACAATATGTGATTCCTTTATTCTTTAGTATAATGTTTATGAGTGATTTGAAATAACGAAAGAAATAAAATCTTTGTTAATGGGCAGTCATATGATTTTAGGTATAGTAGGTTCATAATTTAGACTATAAAAGTTAATGTGTCCTTTATTATTTTAGCTAAGAAGACTTCCTCCTTAAGGAACAAGCAGTGATTATGAGTAAGGGGGATAGTTAGTTCAAAGTATAGAATATTGTTTGATTTGGTTAACACATAAATTTAGCATCTCTGTACTGGTGTAAGAATTATAATGTTTATACCATTCTATTGTATTTTCTAAAGTCTGTTGTAGGGACCACTTCGGTTGCCAATTAAGCTCGAATTTTGCTTTACTAACGTCAAGGTTTAGTAAATTTGCTTCATGAAAATTCATTGGACCCATATTTTCTGCTGTCCAATCCCCGCACCCCCAAATATCTAGTAAACTCGTCACTAATTTTTCTACTGGAACAATATTGTCTAGGGATGGTCCGAAGTTCCATGCGCCTGAAAAAATAATACCATTATTAATAATTTTTTCTGTGAGGAGTAAGTACCCGTTTAAGGGTTCTAGTACATGTTGCCAGGGTCTAATAGCAGTAGGGTTTCTAATAATAATCTTTTTATTCGATTCTAATGCTCGTATACAATCAGGAATAATCCTATCTATTGACCAATCACCACCACCAATTACATTACCAGCTCGAACGCTTGCAATTATTTTCTTGTGGTGAGAAAATTTTTCTTCTGAAAAATAAGAGTTTCGATAGGAAGAAATTAAAAGCTCACAGCATCCCTTACTTGAACTATATATGTCATGACCGCCCATAGGATCAATTTCACGATAACCCCAAGGCCATTCTTTATTTTCATAGCACTTGTCACTTGTCACCATAATTCCTATTTTAGCTGATTCATGTAATCGAATTGCCTCTAGTACATTCATAGTTCCTAGAACGTTTACCTCGTATGTTTCTCTAGGATATTCATATGAATACTTAACTAGCGGTTGCGCAGCTAAATGGAATACAATTTCAGGATTGTAATCTGTAAAAACTTTATTTAGTTTACTAAAATCTCTTATGTCTCCGCGAATGTCTATTATATCATTTTGAAGATTGGTAACATTAAAGTTGTCGTTTTTATTTTTAGGATCTAGTGAATATCCAATTACAGTGGCACCTAATTCCTTTAACCATAAGGCTAACCAAGAACCTTTAAAACCAGTATGTCCTGTAATTAAAACTTTCTTTCCGTAAAAAGCGTTATTAAAGTTTTTATTTAACAATTAATCCACCTCCTTTAGTACAATATTTTCAAGGGAGTAGGTATAGATGCGTATTGTTTTTATACCAATTAATAGTTTTAATGATTCCTTCTTCAATATTAATTCTAGGTTCCCAAGAAAGAGATTCTTTAATTTTGTGAACATCTGCTTCAGGAATCCATCTTTCATTTGTTCTAGAGGAAATTGCACCGTAATTTGGTCTGGAATTGGTGTTCAAATGTTTGAATAATAATTCTACATAATGTTTTAAGGGATGAATGGTACCACTCCCAATATTAAAGATATCATTTTGTACAGTGGTATTTTCTACTATTAGGATGCAGGCATCTATTATATTTTCTATATAACAATAATCTCTTAATTGATTGCATAAAGTTAAATTTACATCTTTATTTTGTAGCACCTGCAAGATAATATAGCTGAATATTTTATGTGGCTCCTCGGCCTCTCCGAATATGCCAAAAGGTCTTAGTGTTATAAGATTAATATTGTTTTCACTTGCAATTTGATGGGCTAGTATAGTAGCAGCAGCTTTGGTACTTCCATAAATATCCACAGGGGTTAGTAGCATATTTTCATGAATAGGTTCCATTTTATTGCCGTATTCAGAACTACTGCCCATGTGAATAATTTTTTTACAATTCACTAGTTTTGCTGCATGAATTATGTTACATGTCCCTATAATATTTGTTTCTATAGCATGCATGTAGTCTGTATGGGCAGAATCTACACCATAGGCTGCCAGGTGAAAGATATAATCTGGATTAACTTTCTTTATTGCATCTTGTACTTGTTTTTTGTCTCGTATATCTATTTCATAGGTTTCAATATTTTCTAGAATATCCTTCAGTCTCCAAGAATTGGATGATGTTCTTATAAAAAGAACAATTTTTGCTTGTAAATTTAAAAGTCTTCGTACTAAGTGAGAACCAATAAAACCATATCCACCAGTAATAAGAAAAGTTTTATTTTTAAATGAAGTAATCATAGTGATAATCTATCCTTTATTAAGATGTATTTTTAGTTAATAGAATAAATTCATTTATTTTAACATAAGGAGAATATCAGTCTTAATTGTGATGAGGGGAGGAGTATTTAAAATAATTTTTTATTGTAGTTGTATCAATTTGGCCAGCAAATAAAGGGGATGGGGATTTTTGAAAAGTGTTTTGAAGGATATGACATGTCTTGTTCAATTGTTCAATATAAGGAATATATATATCATCTAAAATCGCTGAAGGTAATTCTAAAGTTTCATGTTTCCATAAGTCGAACTCATTTGGATTAATAATCTGCATACTTCCAAAATGGAAAGCAATTAATTCATCTTGATCAATAAGAACCTTGTGATCTGGTTTTGATATAGAACTGCTATTTAGAATTACATTCCAAGGTGCTGCATCAATACCTTTATGAGTCATGATTTTTATATTAGAAAAAATGTTAGGAATGTGATTTAAATATTTTTGGTCACCCCATCTATTCATTTCAACATCATAATGATTTTTGCAATATTCTAGGCATTTATCTTTCCACCATGTTAGAATTTCTTTACTATTTTGATCGTTTTTGAAGCCTACTAAACCAGCTTGGTATATACCGTGTATGCTTTCAATTTCAGTAGAACTTCTTTGGGGGCATAGAAATATAGAGTATTTCCACCATTCATCAAGAATGATATTAGGTGCTGTAAAGAAATACATATCAGCATCACAATATATAATGTGATCAACTTCGGGATAAAGATTAAGGACATGGAGACAAAGAGGTGCTTTTAATGTCCAACAATACTCTTGTAAATTCCTCTCATGTTTTATACTGAGTAGTTCATGACTTTCAATATCTTTAACTGGAATGAGTATGGCGTGCTTTAATTTTAAATCTTTTAATATTTGGTAAGTTAAATCATCCATACAACAGATCCATACAGTAAATTTAGTGTCGAGATTTTCTAAGGAATAATAAGAAGTCAATCCCTGAATTAATCGTTCTTTACTTATAATCATAGAAAAATTCATAAAATGATTGGATTGATTCATTTTTCTTCTTAATTGTGAATCTTTATATAAGGTTTGAGCTTCATTTATATCTTTTTTACTTAAAAATTGTTTTATATTTTTATTGAATTTTTCTTTTAATTGCTTTAAAATAAATTGGATTCTCTCTAAATAAGGAGTGTAAATATGGTTTAATATATTATTTGGTATTGAAATTGCTCCCAAGGACCATAAATCAAAATCATTTTCAGTAAAGATAGTAATACATGCAAAATGGTAAACAACTAGTTTATCATTTTCGATAAATACATCATTTTTACTCTTGTCAATTTTGTAACCGTTATTATATATACAGTTCCAAGGAGCAGCATTTACACCTAAGTTATTGGAGATTTTAACTTTCGGGAAATAGATAGGGATATAATCTAAATACTTTTGGTCGCCAAACTTTCCCTCCTCAGGTTCGGCACTACACCAATCTATACATTTTTTTTTCCACCACCTTACACTCTTTAGTCCATAGAGATCACTCTTAAATCCAATTAGACCAGCCTGGTATTTACCGTACATTTTTTCTACCCAATCACGATCTCTTTGGGGAGTAAGGAAAATAGAATGTTCACCCCATTCCTCAAAAATAATATTAGGATTAGAGAAAAAGCATAAATCACCATCACAATATAGAATAGATGGTAAATGATAATTTACCAATAAATATTCTATCAAGACAGGTTTTAAAGTCCAACAATATTCATTTACTTTTCTTTTTCTCTTAATTGCTTTTAGTTCACTATCTTCTAATTCTTCAACTTGCAAAAGGTTTACGTTAATTAGGTTCATTTCTTTTAATAATGAATATGCAAAAGGGTCTATACAACAAATCCACAATGTAAATCTATCTGAGTACTGCATTAATGATTGCTGTAAGGCAATGATTTTCAAGATATATTCACTACCTACAATGACACAAAAATGATTATTTAAATCATGTTGTTGGTTATAGAATTGAGGGTTAATTTGTTTTTGAGTATTTTTAGGAGAGCGATTTGAAGTCTTCATTTCTGTTGAAATTGGGTTAATTATTTTCTCATTAGAGGGGATATATAATCGAGGTAAGCTTGTTTTTTTATCATTAAAGCTCAATGTGTATTCAGTCCTCTCCACTAAAATTTATTAGGATTCCAACTTTCATCTACGATTTTTAAATCTTTAGGTGTATCGACACTAGCCCAAAAATCATTGTGTTCATAGACTGCCAGCTCATTATCTTTTATTAAATTTCGGAGAGGATCTTCTTCTAGAACACAATCATCACTATTACATAAATAATCGAAAATTCCTTTGTTAAATACAAAAAAACCGCCGTTAATTACTTCATCAAGTAATGGTTTTTCTTTAAAATCAATAGCAATTCCATTTTCAACCGCCAATAGGCCATATTGACTATTCTTTTTTATTCCAGTTAATGTAGCAATTTTTCCTTTTTCTTTATGGAATGCTATCAGTTGATCAATATCTATATTGGCTAATCCATCGCCATAAGTTAATAAAAAGGTTTCACCCTGAACAAAAGGTTCAAGTTTTTTTAGTCTTGCCCCGGTCATTGTATCAATTCCTGTATCTATAAAGTGTATATTCCAATTTTCTAATTCCTGAAGTAGCTTATATTGACTAGTTTTAAAATTTAAACTAAAATCATTCTCTTTCCAGCTAAAGTCCATAAAATATTCTTTAATTTTCTCACCTTTATATCCTAAGGGCAAAATGAAATCAGAATGTCCATATTTTCTATACCAATTCATTATATGCAGGAGGAGAGGCTTTCCTTGAACTCGAACTAATGGTTTGGGAATGTCCTCTAAAATTCCTTGCATCCGAAGCCCTTTTCCGCCACACAAAATTATGACTTTCATAGATCTATTTCCTTCCTCTCTATATATTTTACTAATTTAAGCTATGTAGTTTGTTTGGAAAATGTATACACGGTTGTACCATAATGATAATCAACTAAAAAATATATGTTAGATTTATAATTCAAATGCTGATTAAATGTTGAGAATACGCAATGTAGTTTACCATGAATTGTATGTAAATTAGTTTATATAGTACTAATGAAAGAAATTGCTTATTCGTAAGATAAAAGAAGGGGAGGGAAATCTGGGGGGATGGAAGAAGCATGTAATTAAAAGTATTAGAAGATAAAATTATAACAAAAATAAGGTGAATTATAGAATCTGGTAGTTGTGAATATACTACCTAAGCAGAATATGCTGATTGTATAAATGATTTCAAAGAAATTAACAGAAGAATAGCGAAGGAAATTAACTATTAAAGAAAAAGTGAACAAATATTACATTTTAAACTCTAGAAATTAAAAAAGAGCACCGCATAAAGGTGCTCTAGTGATGGAATTAACTTTGTAAAGAACTATTGATCCTATAAAGAAGGACTTATGAATGATTATATGAACGGATAATGAATTAAGTGTGTGCTAATCAGAGGGGAATTTTATTTTTCTACGCCTATTTTAATCTACAAACAAAATTATGTTAAAAGTAAAAAGGAAATTAATAAGTTAATGCTATTTTATTTAAAATATAATCCCAATCGGAATCATCACCTTCCCATCTATCCTGATAACGTGGGAGTTCAATTGAACAAACCCTAGGTATGCCCCAATTTTGTTCAACAATATTTGATATACCCTCCTTAAAATTTACAATAAGAATATTAAAATCTTTATTTGTAACTTTGGATAACACGTTCTGTAATTCAACTGCCTCATCTCGATTTCCCCAAATTCTAATGAATAAAATTGATTCACTACTAGTTATTTCTTCAAGGAATCGTTTAATTTTAGTGTCTAATTTAGCTTTAAAAGAAGGGTAGGTTACTTTCCAATTCTCATCTGGATTAATAGGAAAGTCATGCATTGATAAACAATTATAATAAGTGTCCTTTATACAGTAGGTAACTCGTTCTGCCCATTTCGTTTGATTATCAAATTCTGATTCAATAAGACCATAACTTTCTGATCCTTCTATGACCATATTTTCCAACTTCATAAATTTTTCAAATCGATTTTGAAGTAATCTGTTTACATCTGAAAGTGATGGATAATAAAACCAATCTAAAGGTCCAGAAAATGTTCTTAAATGGTGCCTTTTGACTTGGTTAGTAACTTGGCACAATCCGCCTAAACTTACAATCAGGCCATAGGATTTTTGTATATCCTCTAGGTTCATCCTCATCATCCTTTTTATAGAATAATTTAAATTATCTCTTCAGTATATGATGCAATAATATATTGATGTGGACCTATATATAGAAGTACATAGGGCTAAGACATTTGTACAAACTTAAAGAGTGAAAATTATGAAGTTAACGTAAATAATGCATTTTGGAATGGTTAGCAAATGATATATGGCGATGGAGATGATTGTGGATTTATTCCACTTTCTGGTTCTCATTATGTTGTGGCACATGAATTAACTCATGCAGTTACAGAGTATTCTGCTGATCTTCGTTACTCTGTTTATACAAATTTATATATTTGAGAAAGTTATTCTAACTCTTAAATTCCAATTACAAGTAACGAAGCATTCTTCGAAAAAGAAGATAAAGGTAGCTTTGAGCGTAAAGAGAAACTGGAATAAAGGTAAGATTGGATAAAGGGCTAGTATTGAAAAATATAAAAGATGGAAGTAGCATAGGAGATTTACGCATAAAGTAAAATTGATGATAAAATTAACGGAATTTTCATTTTAGTCAGATAAATGTATGGTGTTTTTAACTTATAATAATGTTACTACAATGAAAATACGGCTACGAATTAGTTATTTTAAAAATCAAATTTAGATGGGAAGAGGATAATGAAGACCAGAGATAGTTATAAAATTATTGTAATTGGTGCTGGGACGGCAGGAATATCTTCTACTGCACATTTGTTACGAAATGTACCCCTATTGAAAGAAAGTATAGCAATTATTGACCCATCAAAAAAACATTATTTCCAACCACTATGGAGTTTAGTGGGGGGAGGAATTGTTTCAAAGGAAAGTACGATGCGTGATCAAGAATTGCTTATTCCAAAAGGTGCAACGTGGATTCCTAAAAGTGTCGTTAAGTTGTTTCCGGAAGAAAATAAGCTACTTTTAGATGATGGACTGCTGCTTGAGTATGAAATACTTATTGTAGCAGCCGGTATACAAATACATTGGGATGGTATTAAAGGCTTGAAGGAGTCTATTGGGACTAATGGGGTTTGTAGTAATTACTCTTATAAATATGTTGATTCTACTTGGAGAGAAATTGAAAAATTTAAAGGAGGAAATGCGGTTTTTACCCACCCCAATACTCCTATTAAATGCGGCGGTGCTCCACAAAAGATTATGTATTTAGCAGAGGAGTATTTTGGTAATAGCGGTGTAAGAAACAAAAGTGAAGTAATGTTTTATACGGCGAACGCTAACATATTTCAGGTTCCACGTTATGCTAATACATTAGAACAAGTGCTAGAAAGAAAGCAAATAATAACAAATTATAATAAAAACTTAGTAGAAATTATCGCAGGGAAGAAAGAAGCAATTTTTGAAGATACGCAAACACTGAAAAGAGAAACAGTTCCATATAGTATGATCCATGTTGTTCCACCTATGGGGCCACCTAATTTTATTAAAGAGAGTGAGATAAGTGATCATCAGGGTTGGGTAGATATAAACCCTTATACTTTGCAGCATGTAAAGTATAAGAATATTTTCGGACTTGGAGATTGTACCAATTTACCTACCTCTAAAACTGGAGCGGCAATTCGAAAACAAATACCGGTCTTAAAACAAAATATTATGGACGTACTTAACGGAAGAGATTTGCGTGCTAAATATGATGGATATACATCTTGTCCGATTATTACAGGTTATAAAAGTCTTATACTCGCTGAATTCAACTATGAACATGAGCCTCAAGAAACCTTTCCGTTCAATCAAGCGAAAGAACGATATAGTATGTTTTTACTTAAAAGATATATGTTGCCCTATATGTATTGGAACTTTATGTTGAAAGGGATTCTATAAGAGAAGAGAGAAAGCGGTAATGAAAATTGAAAATCATTTTGAATTAACTATTTGGAGGGAATAGCTATGCTTTTAAAATATTTTTATGATGAAAAATTAGCACATGCTTCTTATTTAGTCGGTTGTCAGAAGGAAGGCGTAGCAATTGTGATTGATCCAAGTCGCTATATAGAACAATATATAGAATTTGCTAAAAAAGAGGGAATAGAAGTAATTGCTGCGGCTGAAACTCATATTCATGCAGATTTTCTTTCTGGGTCTAAAGAACTTTCAAATCTTTATCATGCAAAGTTATATGTATCTGATGAAGGAGATTATGATTGGAAATATCAATATCTTAACGAAGGTCGATACAAATTGGTTAGAGAGGGCACAGAGTTTAAAATAGGTCATATAAAATTTAATGTAATTCACACCCCAGGGCATACACCTGAGAGTATTTCTTTTTTAGTAACTGATACGAGTCAAAATAATTATACGAATGATAAGCCGATGGGAATATTCACAGGTGATTTTATATTTGTAGGAGATATAGGAAGACCGGATTTATTAGAAACTGCTGTAGGTATGAAAGATACTGCAAAAATAGGAGCGAAACAATTATTTGATTCTATACAAAAAATAAAAATACTCCCTGATTATTTGCAAATATGGCCATCACATGGTGCAGGAAGTGCATGTGGAAAAGCATTAGGAGCAATTCCAACTTCTACATTAGGTTATGAAAAGATGTTTAATTGGGCATTTCAGTGTAATGAAGAAGGTGAGTTTGTATCGACTTTATTGACGGGACAGCCAGAGCCTCCAAAGTATTTTTCATTAATGAAGAATTTAAATAAGTATGGTCCTCCAATTCGAAAGAAGAGGGGAGTTTTTGCTATTAAAACAGTAGAAGAACTTCAAGAAGTTATGAGGAGCGTTCAACAAATAGTTGATATAAGGGATGTAGAGCGTTTTGCTTCTGGTCATATTGAGAAATCAATTAACATACCTTATAACAATTCTTTTACAACGTGGTGTGGATGGTTACTAGATTATAAAGCAGAAACTTTAATCATACTAGATGAGGAAGAGGTTAGAGTGGAGGAGGTTATTAGAGACTTTGAATCTATTGGGCTAGACAATATTATTGCTTTTGTACCTTTAAAGGTAATACAAAGACTTGATAAATTTGAAAATTACAAAGAAAAAACATCAATTGAATTATATCCGCATATAAAAGATAGAAAAGTTAAGGTTATCGATGTACGAAGTGAAAAGGAGTGGGAGGAAGGACATCTTCATGATGCAATACACATCCCTTTAGGAAATCTATCTAAGCAGCTAGATTGCATACCAAAAGATTGCCCAATCGTTTTACAATGTCGAACCGGATTGCGTTCCGCTATAGCAGCTAGTATTTTACAAAGAGCTGGTATAAAGGAAGTAGTGAATTTAAAGGGAGGATTTCTTGCGTGGAAAAAAGAAGAACTTCCATATATAATATGTAATCGTAATGTATAAGGAAAAAACTTCCATTAATTTATCCAATAAGAAAAATTGGGATTACATAGAAGTATATCTATATATAGGAGCACCACATTTAGATAGTATATTAAAATAAGAGAAATAGATGATTTATTCTATAGACCTGAATTTTTTCAGAATTATGCTAATGAGCAAATAGATATAGTTTTATCAGCAAATTAGTTGCTCCAAATCAAGGGGTTTTCCCTACATATACAGCCGGTTTATATGAAAAACAAAATACGCATATGATAGTGAGTAGAGGATTAGGCAATAGTATCATTCCGAAAAGGATTTTTAATAGGCCGGAACTTGTAATCGTACAGCTAAATTGAACTGTACGATTTTTTGTATAAAAAAATAAATAGACAATATGCATTTTATACAAGTTAACATTACAATTTTGTTAAAAATTTTCTACGTTACATAAAGTAACAAAATTTGACCTGAAGAGTTTGTTATAGTGTAAATAATCAAAAAACTTAAAAATTAGTCGAGTGAAAAATGTGATAAGTAACTCATGTGAAAAAACTTAAAGGGGTGTACACATGCATAAAGAATATGAGATTGAAGAGTATACGGCGATTGAGGAACAAATACATTATTATTGTAAATGTTTATTAGTAAGTCATCCTGATCAAATTATAAAGTATTTAGAAAAAAGGTTAGAAAAATATGCAGAAACATTACAATATGCACATTTATATCCTGACACAGTTATTTTACCGTTACAGCAGTTAGTTATCGAATATTCTTTAGATGTTGCTAGAATTAGAAAGTATATGAATTTAAAAACGTAAAGTAAAATATATAATGTAAATGAAACAGAGTCGACTTTAAGAAATGATATTCTAATGTCGACTCTGTTTCATTGTTTAAGATTGAAAATACATACTAATCAATGAAGTTTGACATATAATTACGCAAGAGTAAAATAAAAGTGAGTACTCACTCATTTTTAAAAAGGGGGAAGAAAACGTGCTGCAACCTGCAATTATTTTACGAACCGTGTCAAAAAGTTTTGGAAAAAAAGAAGTGTTACACAATCTTTCATTGCAAGTTGAAAAAGCTGAGATATTTGGTTTAGTTGGGCCTTCTGGTTCAGGGAAAACGACACTTATTAAATTGATTGCTGGTATTAATGAGCCGACTAAAGGTGAAGTGTTTGTTTACAACACGAACATGCCTAATTTAAATGAAATGAAAAGAATTGGTTATATGGCTCAGGCGGATGCATTATACGAAGAATTATCAGCATTTGAAAATGCAGATTTTATGGCAACAATGTATGGATTAAAAGGAAAGCGTAAAAAAGAAAGAATTGAAGAGGTTTTTGATCTTGTTCAATTATCACAACATATGAAAAAGCAAGTACAGCATTTTTCAGGCGGGATGAAGAAGCGTTTATCATTAGCAATAGCCCTTCTTCATGAACCTGAAATATTAATTTTAGATGAGCCAACAGTGGGGATAGATCCGCTTCTTAGAAAAACGATTTGGGAAAAATTTTATGATTTGAAAAAGAAAGGCACTACTATTATTGTAACAACGCACATTATGGACGAAGCTGAATATTGTGAACGCCTAGGGTTAATTAGAGAAGGAAAGCTAGTAGCGACTGGAACACCTGAAGAATTGAAAAAGCGAGTATCTTCAGGACGGATTGAAGATGTCTTTTTGTTGGAAGAGGTGGCCCTATCATGAGAGTTACCGGTGTAATCATTCGTATTATTCGCCAATTTTTTCGGGATAAGCGTTCGTTAGCAATGATGTTTGGAGCACCTATGTTATTACTTTGGTTATTATCGCTAGTGTTTACACAAAAAGACTATGTACCACATATCGCTGTTGTTGATATGCCCGCTCAGGTAGTAAAAATGATGAAAAATCAGGAAGCGTCAATTTATGAATATAGTAAAGAAAAGGCAATGTCTGAGCTGGAAAATCAAAAGTTAGATGCAGTAATTCGATTAGAAAATGGAAAAATGAATATTGTATTAGAAGGTAGTGATTCGTCAAAAAATCGTGCTGTGCTTCAAATATTACAAAAGAGTACAGAGAAAAACGATGTATCAACTATGAAAACTGAAGTGAATTATTTACATGGCTCTAAAGACTTTACAATGTTTGATGGGCTTGGTCCTGTATTAATCGGTTTCTTTACATTTTTCTTTGTATTTATTTTATCAGGGGTGTCTTTCGTAAGAGAACGTTTAAGTGGTACTTTAGAAAGGTTATTATCGACTCCAATTAAAAGATGGGAAATAGTTGTAGGATATATTATTGGTTTTGGGATCTTTGCATTTATACAATCCATTATAATCGTAAGTTTTTCAGTTTATATTTTAGATTTGTATGTAGCTGGCTCTATATGGCTAACCCTACTTATTACATGTATGCTTTCTTTAACGGCATTAACTTTAGGGACGTTTTTATCAGCGTACGCAAATAATGAATTTCAAATGATTCAGTTTATACCGCTTGTCATTGTGCCACAAATATTCTTTTCTGGTTTGTTTCCAATTGAATCGATGAATAAGTGGCTTCAAATGTTAGGGAAATTATTTCCGCTCACATACGGCGCTGACGCAATGAGACAAGTGATGATTCGAAATCAAGGATTTATAGAGATTGCATTAGATTTAACTGTTTTACTATTTTTCTCAGTATTATTTGCAATAGGAAATGTATTTGCATTAAAGAAACATCGAAAAATATAATGATGATACAAAGGGGCATTATAGATGAAGAAGGATTGGCTAGAAGAATTAATTGCTGCAACAAATACGGATAAACGAAATGAACGTCAAATGCGTATACTAGAGGCAGCTGTTGATATGTTTGGAGAAAAAGGATATGCATCAACTTCAACAAATGAAATTGCAAAGCGTGCTGGTGTAGCGGAAGGAACAATCTTCCGCTACTATAAAACGAAAAAAGATTTATTGTTAGCAGTCGTCATGCCAACATTAACAAAGTTTGCTGCACCATTTTTCGTACAAACCTTCGCAAAGGAAATATTTAAATCGGAGTATGAATCATACGAAGGGCTTCTAAGAGTTGTGATTCATAATAGATTTGAATTTGCAAAAAAGCATTTTCCAATGATAAAAATATTAATTCAAGAAGTGCCATTTCAGCCAGAACTAAAAAATGAAATACAACATTTAGTAGAAACAGAGTTATTTTCACATTTTAAAAAGTTGATTGTAAAGTTTCAAGAAGACAGGGAAATTATTGAAATGCCGCCATCTTCAGTATTAAGACTTACTTTATCAGCTGTATTAGGTTTATTATTAACAAGATTTTTATTATTACCTGAAGAAAAATGGGATGATGATTTGGAAATTGAAAATACGATTCAATTTATACTGTACGGATTAACGCCACGAAATTAATCGTCGAAGTATGAATTACATATGTTACATTTAAGCAAAATAATAAATCGCCTTTAAAAAGGCGATTTATATTTGTTATATTTTTGATAAATAAGTACTTGTTTACGAAAAACATTCTAGATTAACGTACTTCTTTGTCTCTTCTTCTAAGACCTAATAATCCTGCTAGTCCTAATAAACCGAGCCAAGCCCAATTATTATTTCTATCACGATTATCATTTAAATCATTTGTCGTATTTACATTTCGAGTTCTCACATCATTATTAACTCTGTCTAAGTTATTGTCATTAACTCGAGTTGAAATATCAGTGTTATTAACTCTATTCATATGATTTCCATCGTATTCAGCTTGGGCAGATGTACCTAAAAACATAATAGATAGTGCTAAAACACTTAAAATAGATGATAATTTTTTCTTCATAAATTTCCCCTCCTTTCTTACGTATTACATTCTCCAACTCTTTTGTGCATTATTCATTTGTGATAGTATCAAACCATGATTTTAAAGCGAACATCTTTACGTCTTAGAGCTAAATAACTGTTAAAATGGCATTCAATATGTGCATTAAAATATTAAATAAAACAAACTTTGATTACGATACTAAACTTAGTACAATTTATATAGTACGGACTAGTACAAAGGAGGTAATGAAATGCGACAATTTGCAAAACCAACAATTGTTGTGAGTAAATGTTTAGAATTTGATGCTTGTCGTTATAATGGAGAGATGATTCCAGATGTAACAATACGAAATTTGCAGCCATTTGTTACATTTATACCTGTTTGTCCAGAAGTTGAGATCGGATTGGGCACTCCTCGTGAAACGATACGAATTGTAGAAGAAAATGGTGTGAATAAGCTTGTGCAGCCGTCGACGCGGGAAGATGTAACTAAAAAAATGGAGCAATTTTCAAATGACTTTTTACAAACGATACCTGATGTGGATGGTTTTATTTTAAAGAATCGTTCGCCAAGTTGTGGTACCCGTGATGTGAAAATTTATTCTGATTTTGAAAAAGCGCCAGCAAAAGGAAAGGGATCAGGATTATTTGGCGGAGCAGTAATAAAAAATTTTTCACATCTTCCAATTGAAGAAGAAGGTAGATTGTCGAATTTTATTATTAGAGAACATTTCTTTACAAGGTTATTTACAATCGCATATTACAAAATGATCAAACATAATAAAAATATGAAAGATCTTGTATCGTTTCAGTCGGATAATAAATATTTATTTATGGCATATAATCAGGTAAAACAAAAGGAATTGGGACGAATAATTGCAAATCACAAAAATGAAAAGATTGAAGTGGTATTTGAAAACTATGAGAAAACTTTATATGAATTATTTATGCGCACACCCCGCTATACATCGAATGTAAATGTATGTGAGCATATTTTTGGATATTTTAAAACAAAATTGAAAAAACAAGAAAAAGATCATTTTTTAGATCTGATACAAAAATATAAAGAAAAGAAAAGCCCGCTTAGTAGTATACTTGCAATTTTAAAATCATGGGCCCTTCGATTTGATGAAAAGTATTTATTACGACAAACATATTTCGAACCATACCCTGAAGCTTTAGTAGAGATTTCAGATTCGGGTAAAGGTAGAGATTATTAAACAATAAATTACATATTTCGACAAGAGAACTCCTATGTTGTTGTAGAACAATGTAGGAATTTTTTTGTGCATTAGTACAGAATCTGTTTTAAAATTAGATTATGACAGAATTATAACAATTATCTAACTAATGTTCTTGTCTTTTAATCTGTAATGTTTGTAGTAGAAACTCGCACGCTGTCGAAACTCAATATTCGATAAGGGGTGTGTAGCGGAATGGAATTTACTCTAACTCGCGAAAAACAAATGATTAAAGAAATGGTACGTGACTTTGCTGAAAAGGAAATCGCACCGAAAGCTGTGTATTATGACAAAACTGCGGAATTTCCATATGAAACATTTCAAAAAATGGGCGAACTAGGATTATTAGGCATCCCATTCCCTGAAGAGTATGGAGGTTCAGGTGGCGATACTGTATCGTACGCGTTAGCAGTTGAAGAAATTGGTCGTGCTTGTGGTGGAACAGGATTAAGTTACGCTGCAACAATTTCATTAGGTGCTTCTCCAATTTATTATTTCGGTACAGAAGAACAAAAGCAGAAATATTTAGTTCCAATGGCATCAGGTAAAACGTTAGGTGCTTTCGGATTAACTGAGCCGAACGCAGGATCTGATGCAGGTGGTACACAAACGAAAGCTGTATTAGATGGAGACGAGTATGTTATTAGTGGTGAAAAATGTTGGATTACAAATGCAGAGTATGCAAATACAATTATTGTAACCGCTGTCAATGGTGTTGAAGACAATGGTAGAAAACGCATTTCGGCATTTATTGTACCCACTACAAGTGAAGGATTAACAATCTCAAGTCCTTACGATAAGATGGGTGTTCGTGCTTCTAATACATGTGAAATCGTACTTGATGGTGTACGTGTACCGAAAGAAAATATTCTTGGTGATGTAAATAAAGGATTTAAACAATTCTTATATACACTTGATGGAGGACGTATTTCAATCGCAGCATTAGCTGTTGGTATTGCGCAATCTGCATTTGAACGTGCACTGCAATATGCGAAAGAACGTCAACAATTCGGGAAAGCAATCTCTAACTTTCAAGCAATTCAATTTAAATTAGCTGATATGGCGACTGAAGTAGAGTTAGCTCGTAATTTAGTACATAAAGCAGCTTGGCTAAAAGATAATGATAAACCTTTCGGTAAAGAAGCGGCTATGGCAAAACTTTTTGCATCGGAAGCAGCAAGCCGTATTGCAAATCAAGCAGTACAAATTCACGGTGGATACGGTTATATGCGTGAATATGAAGTGGAACGACATATTCGTGATGCGAAACTATTAGAAATTGGTGAAGGAACTTCTGAAATTCAACGTCTCGTAATTGCTAGACATTTAGGATGTAGATAAAAGGGAGGAATCACTATGTTTCAAAAAATATTAATTGCTAATCGCGGGGAAATCGCAGTTCGTATTATGAAAACTTGTCAAAAACTTGGCATTCGCACTGTTGCTATTTATTCTGAGGCAGATGAAAATGCCCTACATGTAAAAATGGCAAATGAAGCTTACTTAGTAGGTGGGCCGCGTGTCCAAGAAAGCTATTTAAACCTTGAAAAAATTATTGAGATAGCTAAGAAGACAAATGCTGAAGCAATCCATCCGGGATATGGATTATTATCTGAGAATCCGTCTTTTCCGGTTCGCTGTAAAGAAGAGGGAATCGTATTTATCGGACCGTCAGAAGAAATCATTACGAAGATGGGAAGTAAAATTGAATCACGTATTGCAATGCAAGCTGCAGATGTCCCAGTAGTTCCAGGTATTACTACAAATATTGAAACTGCTGAAGAAGCAATTGAAATCGCTAAAAAGATTGGTTATCCATTAATGTTGAAGGCATCCGCAGGCGGCGGAGGCATTGGAATGCAGTTGATGGAAACTGAGCAAACGCTCACCAAAGCATTTGAAAGTAACAAAACAAGAGCGCAAAACTTCTTCGGTAACGGAGAAATGTATTTAGAACGCTATATAGCAGATGCACACCATATTGAAATTCAGCTTTTAGCAGATACACATGGTAACACAGTGTATTTATGGGAGCGTGAATGTTCCGTACAACGCCGAAATCAGAAAGTAATTGAAGAAGCACCTTCACCATTTTTAGATGAAGGTACAAGAAAAGCGATGGGTGAAGTTGCTGTACAAGCTGCTAAAGCCCTAGGATATACAAATGCTGGTACAGTTGAGTTTCTAGTTGATGATCAGAAAAACTTCTATTTCTTAGAGATGAATACGAGATTACAAGTAGAGCATCCAGTTACAGAAGAAATTACTGGTTTAGATCTTGTAGAACAACAACTTCTAATTGCATATGGTGAGAAATTATCGTTTACACAAGATGATGTAAAACGTAGTGGTCATGCCATTGAGGCACGTATTTATGCAGAAGATCCGAAGACTTTCTTCCCATCACCTGGGAAAATTACAGATTTAGCGCTTCCAACAAATGTACGTATTGATCACTTTTTAGAGAATCAAGTAACGATTACACCTTTCTATGATCCAATGATTGCGAAAGTCATTGCTCATGGTGAAACTCGTGAAGAAGCAATTTTGAAATTACATGATGCTTTAGAAGAATTAAAGGTAGAAGGCATTAAAACGAACACGCCAATGTTAATTCAAGTTTTAGAAGATGATGTGTTCAAAAGCGGTATTTATACAACAGGTTTTGTAACAAAACAACTTGTTAAAAAATAAGATTTAACAATATTAAGGGGGAAAAAATGATGACGAAAGTATATGCATCGATGGCAGGAAATGTATGGAAGATTGTTGTGGGAGTAGGAGACACAGTAGAGGAAGAGCAGGATGTCGTCATTTTGGAATCTATGAAAATGGAAATTCCAATCGTTTCAGAAGAAGCTGGCACAGTTATGAAAATTAATGTGCAAGAAGGCGATTTTGTAAATGAAGGAGATGTATTACTAGAAATTGAATAGGGAGATATAGGGGGAAGCGAATTGAAACTACCTAATTTTGCTGTCATTAAAGAAGTCGGGCCACGTGATGGCTTACAAAATGAAAAAAAGATTGTTGGCACAAAAGATAAAGTAAGATGGATTCAACTACTTACAGAGGCAGGATTATCGTACGTTGAAGTTTCCTCATTCGTTCACCCTAAATGGGTCCCTGCATTAGCAGATGCAAATGATGTGTTTTCTGAGCTGAAAAGGGATCCAAATGTTACATATGCAGCGCTTGTTCCAAATCAAAATGGTTTGGAACGAGCTTTTTTGCAAAATGTAGATGAGGTGAATGTTTTTTTATCAGCAAGTGAATCTCATAATAAAAGTAATATTAATAAATCAATTAAAGAAGCATTAGCTGTAATTGAAGATATAACAAAACAGGCATTATTCGAAGGGAAAAAGGTAAGGGGCTATGTTTCTACAGTATTTGGATGTCCTTATGAAGGAGATATAAGCGTCGTAGCAGTTGACGAATTATGTAATCAACTATTTTCATATGGAATTTATGAAGTCTCTCTTGGTGACACGATCGGTGTAGCGAATCCATTACAAGTAGAGCAAGTATTAGAACATTTATTAAAGAAATATGATGCTTCGCAGTTTGCAATGCACTTCCATAATACGTATGGAATGGCTCTGGCGAATGTAGTTAAGTCATTGGAATATGGTATTACAACATTTGATAGTTCTTGTGGTGGTCTTGGGGGATGTCCATATGCACCAGGAGCATCAGGCAATGTTGCAACTGATGACTTAGTTCATATGCTCCATAAGTTAGGGGTTCAAACGAATATTGATGAAGAGAAGTTATTAAGAGCGAGTCAATTTATTCAAAGTAAATTAAATATCCAATTACCGAGTCATGTGTATAGAGCGCTTCAACATAAAACGATAAGTAGGTGAGAAGATGCTACAATTACAAAACATTTCAGTTGATTATGTAACACCTCACGTTGTAAAGATTTCATTATATCGTGAAAGACAAGCAAACTCATTATCTTTAGCGTTATTAGAAGAGTTACAAAACATATTAACTCAAATAAATGAAGAGTCTAATACCCGTGTAGTTATTCTAACAGGTGCTGGTGAAAAAGCATTTTGTGCCGGAGCTGATTTAAAAGAACGTGCTGGCATGAATGAAGAACAAGTTCGTCATGCTGTTAGTATGATTCGTTCTACTATGGAAATGGTTGAACAATTACCACAGCCAGTTATTGCTGCTATAAATGGAATCGCACTTGGTGGTGGTACGGAATTAAGTTTAGCTTGTGATTTTAGAATTGCTTCAGACACTGCAAGCCTTGGTCTTACTGAAACGACTCTTGCAATTATACCAGGAGCAGGCGGTACGCAGCGTTTACCAAGATTAATCGGTGTTGGTAGAGCGAAAGAATTAATTTATACAGGCAGACGTATTTCGGCGCAAGAAGCGAAAGAATATGGCCTAGTAGAATTCGTTGTACCGGCTCATTTGCTTGAAGAGAAAGCAATTGAAATGGCAGAGGGAATTGCTAGTAATGGTCCAATTGCTGTTCGATTAGCAAAAGAAGCAATTTCAAACGGTATTCAAGTTGATTTACATACCGGATTACAAATGGAAAAACAAGCGTATGAAGGTGTAATCCATACGAAAGATAGATTAGAAGGATTACAAGCATTCAAGGAAAAACGCACACCAATGTATAAGGGGGAGTAAATATGTTAGACCAAAAACAACAATCGAATACATTTGAAGAACGAGTTGAAACGATTAAACAAGGCGGCGCACCAAAATATCATGAACAAAACAAAGCAAAAGGAAAACTATTCGTTCGAGATCGCTTAGCTCTTTTATTTGATAATGGTGAATATGTAGAAGATGCATTATTTGCAAATTGTGAACAAACAGGATTACCTGCTGATGGTGTTGTAACAGCAACAGGTAAAATACATGGTCGTACGGCATGCGTAATGGCAAATGATTCAACAGTAAAGGCTGGATCATGGGGCGCACGTACAGTTGAAAAGATTTTACGTATTCAAGAAACAGCAGAAAAATTACGTGTTCCATTATTTTATTTAGTTGACTCTGCTGGAGCGCGTATTACTGATCAAGTTGAAATGTTCCCAGGGCGCCGCGGTGCAGGAAGAATCTTCTATAATCAAGTGAAATTATCAGGTAAAGTTCCTCAAGTATGTTTATTATTTGGACCTTCGGCTGCTGGTGGCGCATATATTCCAGCCTTTTGTGACGTTGTAATGATGGTAGAAGGAAATGCATCTATGTATTTAGGATCTCCTCGTATGGCTGAGATGGTTATTGGTGAGAAGGTAACGTTAGAAGAGATGGGCGGAGCTCGTATGCATTGCTCTGTATCAGGATGCGGAGATGTTTTATGTAAAACAGAAGAAGATGCAATTACACAAGCAAGACAATACATTTCATATTTTCCAAATAACTACTTAGAAAAGACTCCATTGGTTACACCTCAAGAACCGAAACAATTCGATAAAACGTTAGAACAAATCATTCCAGAAAATCAAAATGCTCCTTTCAATATGAAAGATCTCATTAATAGAGTTATTGACGAAGGTTCTTTCTATGAAGTGAAAAAATTATTTGCTCAAGAACTTATTACAGGTTTAGCACGTATTGATGGTAAGCCAGTTGGTATTATTGCAAATCAACCGCGTATGAAAGGCGGCGTATTATTCCACGATTCAGCTGATAAAGCAGCGAAGTTTATTAATTTATGCGATGCATATCATATTCCATTATTATTCCTTGCAGATGTACCTGGATTTATGATTGGTACAAAAGTAGAGCGTGCTGGTATTATTCGCCATGGTGCAAAAATGATTTCTGCAATGAGTGAAGCAACTGTACCAAAAATCTCTATCGTTGTTCGTAAAGCATATGGTGCTGGTTTATATGCGATGGCGGGTCCAGCCTTTGAACCGGATTGCTGTCTAGCATTACCAACAGCTTCTATTGCGGTAATGGGTCCAGAAGCCGCGGTCAATGCTGTATATGCAAATAAGATTGCAGCTTTACCAGAAGAAGAGCGTGATAGCTTCATTGCTGAAAAACGCGAAGAGTATAAGCAAGATATTGATATTTACCATTTAGCATCAGAGATGGTCATTGATGGTATTGTTCATCCAAACAATTTAAGAGAAGAGTTAAAAGGACGATTCGAAATGTATATGAGTAAATATCAAGTATTTACGGATCGTAAACATCCTGTTTATCCAGTTTAAAAGCCCTAATTAGGGCTTTCTTGCTCAAAAAGTCAAGGAGGGGAAAACATTGAAACAAGCAGTTTGGTTTCCAACAGAAGAGTATAAAGAAAAAACGCGTTTGTATGGTTGGATGAAATCATTGGGCTATGAAGATTATGAAACGTTTTATAATAAATCTATTGAAGAAACAGCTTGGTTTTGGGGAGAAGCTGAAAAAGCGGTTGGCTATCAATGGATGAAACCTTATACAGAAGTGCTAGATTTAGAAAATGGAACGCCGTTTGCACAGTGGTATAATGGCGGAACATGTAACGTTGTAGAATCAGTTTTATCACGCTGGCTTGCAGATGATGAAACAAGAACACAACCAGCACTTCAGTATGAGGGGGAAAATGGAACTTCAAAATCATTTACATATGAAGAACTTGACAGCTGGGTAAGTCGTGTTGCAAACGGTTTGAAACATGCGGGTATTGAAAAAGGTGACCGTGTAACAATTTATATGCCGATGATTCCAGAAACAGTTGTTGCAATGCTAGCTGTTATGAAAATCGGAGCAATTATTTCACCAATATTCTCAGGTTTTGCGTCTGATGCAGTCATGACACGTGTGCAAGCGGCAGGATCTAAAATGATCATTACTGCAGATGGCTTTTCACGCCGGGGTAAAATAGTTTCATTAAAAGATGAAGTAGATAAAGCTTGTGAACATTGTCCAACTGTTGAAAAAGTTGTTATCGTGCGTCATGCAGGAAATGATTTTACACCACATAATTATGATTTCTCGTGGAGTACGTTAGAAAAAGAAAAGCCATTTGTACATGCTGAAGAAATGCATAGTGATGATCCATTAATGCTCATTTATACATCAGGTACAACTGGGAAACCGAAAGGAACAGTACATACACATGCTGGTTTCCCTTTGAAAGCTGCATTTGATGCAGGATTTGGAATGAATATCAAACAAGGTGACCGCGTATTATGGGTAACTGATATGGGCTGGATGATGGGACCATTTCTACTATTCGGCTCCCTCATAAATGGAGCAACGATGGTTATGTATGAAGGTGTACCTGACTTCCCAGAGGCAGATCGTTTATGGGAGACAGTTGATAAATATGAAATTACACATCTGGGTATATCACCAACATTAATTCGTGCGTTAATGGCAAAAGGTGATGAATATGTAAATAAACATTCGCTTAAGAGTTTAGAAGTTTTCGCTTCAACAGGTGAACCATGGAATCCAGACCCTTGGATGTGGCTATTTGAAACAGTTGGAAAAAGTAATGTACCAATTTGTAACTATTCAGGCGGAACTGAAATTTCTGGTGGCATTTTCGGAAACGTCCTTATTAAACCAATTGCACCGATTAGTTTTAATGCATCTTTACCAGGAATGGCAGCAGTTGTTCTCGATGATCAAGGTAATCCAATTCGTGATGAAGTTGGAGAATTATGTTTAGAGAAACCGTGGGTTGGTATGACAAAGAGCTTCTGGGAAGACGATGAGCGTTATGTGAACACATATTGGTCACGTTTTGAAAATAAATGGGTTCATGGTGATTGGGTGATTTATGATGGTGAGCAATATATTATTACAGGACGCTCAGATGATACGTTAAACATTGCTGGAAAACGCATTGGACCTGCTGAATATGAATCAATTCTTGTAAAACATAATGATGTCATAGAAGCTGCCGCGATTGGTGTACCTGATGAAGTAAAAGGTGAAGTTTGTCATTGTTTTGTAGTATTAAGGGACAATATAACATTCACAGGAGAGTTAAAGAAAGAATTAATGAGTTTAGTAAACTCTCATATCGGAAAAGCATTATGTCCAAAAGATATTCACGTTGTAGAAGATTTACCGAAGACACGTAATTCTAAAGTCATGCGACGCGTCATTAAAGCTGCTTACTTAGGAAAAGAATTAGGTGATTTATCATCACTTGTGAATCCTGAGGTAGTTCCGTTTATTCAGGGGTTGCAGTCTAGTAAATTATAAGATATAAAGTATGTATAATAAAAGCTGATCTCTAATTGATAGAGGTCAGTTTTTATTTTTTTACATTGCGCTGAATAGAAAAGAGTAATTATTAATGTGAGGATTCCCAGTATATACACTGGGAGTTCATACAGCTATACATTTGTTTTGTTGTATATCATTCAATTTAGTACATGTGTTTGTTTTTTCCTTTCTATGTTTTTGCCTCGTACACTTTAAAGCTAGTGGACATACTATATGAATAGAAATGATTAGGGGGTGAAAATATGGGATATAGATATAGTAATAATAAAAAGAAATGTTCATGTAAACAGGATGATTGTTGGGACGTTTTTGAAGAGTGTAAAAAAGAACAAGAAGAACAAAATAAAGCATGCGATTGTTGCTGTGTACAAGGAATTAGAGATGAACTGAGAAAGTTAGTAAACAGATCAGTGCGCATTACAACAGGAAGTAATAATTATGCTGGAACTGTTTCTTCAGTCACTTGTGATGTTGTAAAGCTTGCTAATAGTGCTGGTGTAGTTACAATAATTATTTCAGTTTGTAAAATTGAAGCGATTGAGCCATTGTTGACATAGGGAAAAAGCGTAATCTTGCTTTTGGGTAAAGCCATTCTTAAGAATGGCTTTATTTTAATTTCATATAAAGGAGAATATATTCTTTATATAGAAATAGGTTTGGGGTTATAAAGTATGATGTATGAAAGGAGCATAAAAGTGATTAAACTAGAAACCTTTAACAAGTCTGATTTCAAACAATTGATGGGTTGGATTGACTCTGAAGAGTTTTTAATACAATGGTCGGGAAATGCATTTGCATATCCTCTAAATGAACAACAATTAGAAAATTATATAGAAAGCTCAAATACACTTGCATTTAAAGTAATAGATGAGGAGTCTAAGAAAGTAGTTGGTCATATTTCACTTGGGCAAATAGATAATATTAATAAGTCTGCAAGGGTTGGAAAAGTGCTAGTTGGTGATACAAAAATGAGAGGACGTTCTATAGGGAAACATATGATGAAGGCAGTACTACAAGTTGCATTTGAAGAATTAAAACTACATAGAGTAACACTTGGTGTTTATGATTTTAATACGTCGGCCATCTCATGTTATGAAAAAATAGGATTTATAAAAGAAGGTTTATTACGAGAATCAAAAAAAGTAGGTGAAACATATTGGAATTTATGGGAAATGAGTATGTTAGAATATGAATGGAGCGATAAAGAATAATAGTTATCTATAACTATGTTATGTTAATTAAAAGGGGTATGGTGGGGAATTATGAATAATAAAACGAAAATCATTACAATTGCAGCTGTTTCAGGAGGAGGTAAAACGACAGTTACAGAAAAATTAACTGAAAAGCTAACAAATTCAAAAGCTCTTTATTTTGATAGCTATCATTTTGAAAACTGCCCTACTGATATTTGTAAATGGATTGATGAGGGAGCAAATTATGATGAATGGGTACTTACACCATTAATTCATGATATTCAGCATCTTATAGGAGAGGCTAATGTAGATTATATTATTGTAGATTATCCTTTTGCATACTTAAATAGTGAAATGCAAGAATACATTGATACAACTATATTTATTGATACGCCTTTAGATATTGCGATGGCTAGAAGAATTTTGCGAGATTTTAAAGAAGGTACAATAGATGAAATACATAATGATTTGAAACATTACATGACATTTGCGAGAAAAGCATATTTAGAGGCAATTCATACTGTTAAGCCGAATTCGGATATTGTATTGGATGGCTCTTTATCTGTAAGTGAAATAATTAATCATGCTGTAGAGGAACTTGGTCTGAGAGAAGTGATTGTAAATAACGAGAATTAGAAGATTTTTTGCAGTTGTGGTCATCTAGCCTAGAATGTAAGATATTAAAAGCTTCGTGGACAGATAAAACATATACGTACGGTGAAGTGTTAAGACATGTAATTGTACATGAAATTCATCACATTGGTCAGCTCTCTATATGGGCGAGAGAATTAAACCTTCAGCCTGTTTCAGCAAATTTAATTGGAAGACTATAGATTTAAAAAACGGCTTGCACTGTAAATGCAAGCCGCTTTTATATATAAGAAGATTTCCTAGTTGAAATCCTCGGATTTTTTCTGGCGTATATGTAAAAACATTAAAAATGTAATAATAAAGAAAATCAACAATGTTTGTATAATTAAATTTTTAAACTGAAGCAAAACTGTCCAAGAAGTAACCGCATCTTTAAAAGCTTGGAGTGCAGAGTATGAGGAAGGATCAAAACCGTACTGTAGTAACTTTTTTGTTTCAATAAAAGTACTGTTTTCTTCATTGGAGTCTAATATTACGGAAATAAGTCTAGTATCTCCTCGTTTTGCTGTACTAACAAAACTATAATTACCATTAGTTAAAAAAATAGTTTGTAAGCCGTCAACACCTTGGAGTTTAATGTTTTTATCAAGGGAATAAATCATTTTATTTGTGTTGAAAACTTTTGAGTCTTTGAAGGTAAATTGGTAAGAGGTTAGTTTTGTAATATTCAATACATCTGGAAAATCTGTTACTAATTGTGTAGCTAATTTAGCTACATCTATCGCTGTTGTAGTTGATTGTTTATTTGTATCGTTATGTATTCCAGTAGCATTTAGAAACGGGGATGGTTGTGATAACTTTAGTTGTTTTGCTTTCTCATTCATTAAAAGTGTAAAGTTATCTTCGTTTCCAGCAATGTGTTCTGCAAGAGCAAGTGTGGAACGATTATTCCCTGTCAAAAACAATGCATGAAGTAAATCACGAACTGTCGTTTTATCTTTCGAAGTCACTTGTATAGGACTCGTTTCTACTCTGAAGACTTCGTTACTTATTTTTACTAATTCATCTAACTGTATGTTTCCTTCATTCAGTTGTTCCATTGCGATATACTCTGTCATTAATTTAGATAAAGTAGCAGACTGTATAGGAATTTCTTCATTTTTTTTATAAACAACTTCACCTGAATTAGCATCTATTAAAATAGCTGATTTAGCTTGAATAATTGGACCATTTACATAAAGATAAAAATATAAAACGATAAGTGCTGTAATAACAAAAGATAACAATAAAATTGCGAATTTTTTCAAGAATTGCATAAGCGATCCTCCTATTATGACATCGATAATAATATTGTAAAAAGGAATGCTTAATTAGGAAGAAAGAAAAGGTAAAGAATTTCTAAAGAATTATAAAGGATTATTAAAACTTGGTTTTTAATGGAAAAAAGTCCAATTTCTTATATGATAAGAAATTGGACTTGAAATTAAGTTGTATTAACATTTATATTGTTGTAGTTTTACAGTGAAAGTGGTTTTTGTATCATCACTATATACTTCAATTGTTCCTTTATGCAATTCGACAATACTTTTTGCAATTGCTAATCCGAGACCAGATCCACCAGTGTTCGTAGAACGAGATTTTTCAACGCGATAAAAACGTTCAAAAATATGAGGTAAATCCGTACTAGGAATAGGTTGGCCGTAATTTGTTATATCTATAGTAATCATATTATTGCTTTCATAGGCTGCAAAATCGATATATTCACCGTCGTTTCCATAAGCGATAGCATTTATAATAAGATTTTCAAACACACGTACTAATTTGTCTCCATCAGCTAATACCATCAGTTTTTGAGATGGGAAAGAAGGGCGACATTCTATATTCGCTTCTTGAAATTGTATTCGAAATTGAACAGTTAATTGTCCAAGAAGTTCTACAATATCAATGGGGACAGAATATAAACTTAACTCTTTATTTTGAACACGTGTATATTCAAACAAGTCATTCATTAATGCATTAAGACGGGTTACTTTATCGTAAATGACTTGTATATAATGGCGTAATTCCACTTCATCTCTATAATTATCATGGTGGATTAAATTCACGTATCCAACTATTGAGGTAAGAGGAGTACGTAAATCATGCGATACATTTGTAATTAGCTCACTTTTTGCTTGTTCTGCCTGTCTTTCTTCATCAATCGAGACTTTCAATTGTTCAACAATGTGATTAACTCCGCTTGCTAACTCTTCTAAATGATTATGGTTTACGATAGAAACTTTATGATTGAAGTTTCCATTTGCAATATAACGAATTTCCTCTATCATTTTTTTAATACAAGCTTCATAGTAAAGCTTTCTTTCATGACGGTAAAAAATGTATAGGTAAGATGAGAAAATCGAAAATAAAAATAAATAAGAGATGATCATCATCCAAAGAGATTCCTTTATTCCTTTATATTTTTCATAACCAAAAATTCTAATGAATTCTTTGCCAAGTTCACTTAATGTAAGTGAACTTTCAATTACACTTGTAACGAGGCGATATATAATTAATTCAGTAATAGGGGTAAGTGTGATAGCTAACATGAACCAAAAAATTAACTTCCATTTTGGGATATCTTTTAATATATCAAATGCTTCATTTCTCAATTTTATAGCCTACTCCCCAAACAGTATGAATAAACTTCTCTCCATTCATTCCTGTTTCAAGTTTATCCCGTAAATTACTAATGTGAACCATTACAGTTTTATTTGAACCATAACCATCTTCATTCCAAACGCGTTCAAAAATTTCTTCGGAACTAAATACTCTTCCGGTATTACTCGCAAGTAAATATAAAATATCAAATTCAATAGATGTAAGTTTAATGTATTCTCCATTGACTTTAACAGTATGATTATGTTTGTGTATTTCAGCAGAACGAATACGGATAATACCATCTTCATTTTTGGAGGAAGTGGCATTTTGGAAAGATGATCTTCGTAACAAAGCTTTTACTCTAGCTACTAATTCTAATGGATTGAAGGGCTTAATCATATAATCATCTGCACCTGTCATAAGACCTAATATTTTATCCATATCTTCTGCCTTTGCACTCAACATAAGAATAGGTACAGTATTATTCTCACGAACCTCTTGGCAAACTTCTAATCCGTTTCGTTTTGGCATCATAATATCCAAAATCATAAGGTCAACTTCATATGTAGAAATCATTTGCAATGCTTCATCACCATCGTATGCTTTATAAATGTTATAGCCTTCATTTCGCAAATAAACAGCAAGTAATTCAACAATTTCTTTATCATCATCAATAATTAATATGTTTTTATTCATTATGTAGTTCCTTTCCTTACAAATCATTAACATTACTATAATATCAAACATTTATGTATTTTGTAGCAATGATTCCACATAAAATTTCATGTAACGTATAAAAAAGGGATTAAAACATTCTTAACGAATACAAATAAAAAGGATATTTAAATACAACATTATACTGAAAATTAGGAAGAAGGGGACATACGATGTTATATAAGGATATATATTCATTTACTCCAACTGGAAAAATTGAAAATGATATAAAAGCTTTTCTATTAAAATACAATAAAGAAGTTACATATAAACATTCAATTCGAGTGGCAAAGGAGTCTCGTAAAATCGCGGTTATGTATCATGTAAATGGGGAAAAGGCAGCGATTGCAGGATATTTACATGATATTAGTGCAATCTTTCCGAATGAAGATCGGATTGCAGTTGCTGAGCAATTTGGAATAGCGATATTACAAGAAGAACGAGAATTTCCAATGATTATTCATCAAAAGTTATCGAAAGTAATTGCAAAAGAGATATTTAAAGTGGATGATGAAGAAGTTTTGAATGCAATTTGCTGCCATACTACACTACGTAAACATGCAACGAAAATGGATTTAGTGTTATTTGTTGCTGATAAAATAGAATGGGATCAAAATGGAGCGCCACCATATTTAGCAGAAGTTAAAAAAGGATTAGAAAAATCTTTAGAACATGCTGCTTTTGCATATATTTCATATTTGTGGGATAGAAAAGATAAGTTGAAAGTTTTACATCCTTGGCTAGAAGAATCATATTGGCAGTTAAAAGAAATTGTAGAGTAGAAAGGGTATAAGAGTGCAATTAAAAGAATATATGAATCAAACATTTCCTGGGGTTACATTAGTACCACCTATATACTTTCAATGGGAAAATCATTTGCATTTTCATTTTAGGAAAGAGAAATGTCCAAATGTCGAAAGAACCGATGATGTAAATATGGAATACTTCACTCAACTTTATACATATAATAAATACTTATTTGAAGATATATTTTCAAAAGAAGATGGAGTGTTTTTAGTAACAAATGTTTATCGATTTAAAAAGGAAAATGTGAAAAAACCGCAGAAAATAAATGTATACAATAGTTTTATTAAAAAGAGGGATTTAAATTTCAAGTTAAGACAAGAAGCATTACCTTTTTTATTTGAAGATGAAGAAGCTGATTTATATTGTACATACCAATTTTTGTTAAAATGTTTTGCTAGCGATATAAAGTATAAACAGCTTATTCAAGCTGCAAATCATGAAGATTTTCCGGGCCTTTATCCTCGTTTTGGACGGAATAAAAGAAATTTTTTATCCTTTTCGGCAAGAAGACTCCATCTGATTTGTGTTACGGGTGAAACCCAACAAATCAGATGGAGATGAATTGCCGTCAGTCAATAAGGCTGAACTTTTTTGTTTCTTTTTGTCTTACGATACAATCTACCCTTAAATAAGGAGGGAATAGATCGTAAGAAAACGAAATTGAATAATGATAATCATAATCATTCGGTTACTTGAGCCAAAAGGAATTACGATGAAGACTATATTCACATTTTGTTCCGTTTCGTTTCAAATATTATCTTAGGAAAGAAATAATTTTAATGAACTCTCTGAGAAAGGTGGTGAAAACAATGGTTAAAAAGAAAGCAGTGAAAGTATTACGGAAACAAAAGAAAAGAGAAAACATGCAACGATTCACGCAGAAACAAAATATCGGACGAGCTTGTCTTACCGCAAAAGAATTTCGCTTACTGCAACGCATGTCACATAGTTCAAAAGCGTTGCGAAATGTTGGATTGTATACGATGAAACAAAGTTACCTGAATAATAACAGGATGGCTACTGTAAAAGAAGTGGACACTGCCATGCAAGCCGATATGAACTACTGGGGCATGCAATCAAACTCTGTTCAAGCCATTCGTAGAGCCTTGTATGCAGAAGTAAAGAGCTTTTTTAAAGCCTTGGAACAGTGGAAGAAACATCCTGAGAAGTTTACAGGTCGCCCTAAGTTTCCGAATTATTCTCGTTCCACTGACAAACGAATCATTGAAATCTATCAAGTTCCAAAAGTGGATGAGAACGGGTTTTGGATGATTCCGATGAGTGTTGCATTCAGGCAAAAATTCGGTTCCATTAAAATACGTATGCCGAAAAACTTACGACATAAAAAAATCTCCTACATTGAGATTGTACCGAAGCAAAAAGGTCGGTTCTTTGAGGTGCATTACACATATGAGATGCACGTTTCTCAAATGAAGAAATCACCCACGACTACGAGTAACGCTTTGAGTTGCGATTTAGGTGTAGATAGATTAGTAAGTTGCGTAACGAATACAGGTGATACTTTCTTAATTGATGGAAAAAAACTAAAATCTATTAATCAGTACTTCAACAAAATGATACGTAATCTCCAGCAGAAAAATATTGAAAACGAAATTTCAAAACGAGTTGTAACGAATAGAATGGCTGCACTTTGGCATAACCGAGAACGACAAATAAATGGTTACATTTCACAAACGGTAGGTCTGGTGTTCAAAAAAGTGAAAGCATTTGGCATAGACACGGTTGTAGTAGGATATAACGCTGGTTGGAAACAAAAATCTGATATGGGGAAAAAGAATAATCAAAAATTTGTTCAAATCCCATTTCATAAACTGATTGCAGCAATTGAGAATAAATGCAAAAAAGAAGGCATCCGATTTTTGAAACAAGAAGAAAGCTATACCTCTAAAGCTAGTTTTCTTGATAAAGATTTGGTTCCAGTTTGGACGAAGGATGATAAGACGTATTATCGCTTTAGTGGCAAACGAATAACTCGTGGTCTGTACCAAAGTAAAGCAGGAACATGTATCCATGCTGATATTAATGGTGCGCTGAATACCTTGAAAAAATCAAAAGTTGTAGAATTGGAGGAAAGTCTGAAAGTGAAAACGCCGATTCTATTAGAAGTGCAAAAACGTAAGGCTGTTGCTTCACGCATAGCTTAGTGGGTGCGTCAACCATCCATGTGTACTCGACTTGTCGGGGCTTGTAGTACACGCCGGAGTCATCTGAGTGGTGGCTTCTTTCATAAGGAAGAACTGCTCTTTTTCGAAAGGGTGGTGCAAGTGGGAAAACAATCTTTCGTTGCCAGTACCAACCAAAAACATACTTGGGGTGTTACCGTAAGGTGGCATGAATGCTAGAGCGTCAAACTGTCTAGCGATAGACGAAAAGACCTAGCGTTCGAACTCAAGCCCCCACTGAAACGATTCATTTCAGTGGGGGTAGTTGACCCAGATGTATTTCTTATTAATGCAACAAAAGATATTATCATGTTTATTTATGATGATAGAGGATGTGAAGTAATTGCGAAGAATAAAGAAACAATACGAAATTTATATGAGAAATATAAAGAGTGGATTCCAGATTATGAACGAGAAAGTATAGATAAAGTATTTACATGATAACAATAGGGGAAGTGAAGCGTGTTATGAAACGTATTGCAATCGTATCTGCATGGGAACCAGAACTCACGTATTTACATCAATATTATCCAAGTGAACGCATTGAAAAAAGAGCAGCTTGGGAATTTCATTTTCATACTATAAATGATCTGGAAATTATTTCAGTTATAACTGGTGTTGGTAAGGTAAGCTGTGCTAGTTGTGTACAATTATTAATTAGCGAGTTTCAGCCTGATGAGTTGTTTATGACAGGGATATGCGGAAGCTTATCAAATAAGGTGAAAAATGGACATATTGTAGTAGCCCTTAATGCAATACAACACGACGTTACTGCCGCTGGTTCAGGGGAAGATGCTTTTAATTTATATAATGGTAGAACAGCACCTATTGAAACAACAAAGTCACTTGTAAGAAGAATAAAAAAGGTACGATCTTATGATCCGATTCATTTTGGTACATTTTTATCTGGAGATCAACGTATCCGTAGTTCTGAAATGAGATATTTACTCCATACTGTATATGGAGCATTAGCGGTTGATCAAGAAGTGGCAGCTTTTGCTTATGTGTGTCAAATCAATAACAAACCTTTTCTCAGTTTAAAAGCTGCATCAGATCAAGCGAATGATAAAACGAAAGAGGAACAAAAAATCTTTAAAATGTTAGCGTGTGAACGAGCGTGTGAGCATTTAATTGCTTTTTTACGTGTATATGAGATTACTGTAGTAAATAATAGATAGTAAGAGGGGTTAATATTGGAAAGTACAAATAAAATAGCTATTCTGGGTGCAAACGGAAAAGCCGGGAAATTCCTTGTAAAAGAAGCGCTAGATAAGGGGTATCAAGTAAAAATATTAACAAGAAATTCTAATAATATCAAAATAACAAATGAAAATTTAGAGATTATTAATGGAGATGCACGTGATTTTGCTTCAATACGGGAATTACTTAAAGGGTGTCGAGCTGTAATTAATGCAGTAGGTCAACCAAAAAATGAATCTTATATTTTTAGCACAGTAACGAAGCATATTTTAGAAGCAATGAAGGAGTTTGAAATAAAAAGATATATTGTAATTTCCGGAGGTTCTTTAAATGTTACAGAAGATCAAAAGGGAATTGTAAATAAAATAGGGGCTACCTTATTTAAAGTTTTTTTATCAAAAATGATGCAAGATAAATATAAAGAATTACAAATTATCCAAAGTAGTGAAGTAGATTGGACAATTGTTAGATTACCATTTGTTATAGAAGGGAAGGGCATTGGAAATATAAATGAGAGTTTAGTTGATATGCCAGGAATCAAAATACAAAATGGCGATATTGCACCATTTGTTATAAAACAAATTAATAGTGACAGATATGTAGGGAAGTGCCCGTTTATTTCAAATTAAATGGTAGAATTAAAAATTAAAGAATGATGGGTAGAGTAGAAGTAGTACATTTTATGTATTTGAATGTTAAGTTTAACACGAGTAAGTGGGGGATAATTTTATATGATTCAATACAAAAGATGCAGTGAACTAAGTATAGATTTAGTATATGAAGCTTTTAGAGATGGCTTTTCAGATTACATTATTAAAATGGAAGTTTCAAAAGAAGATTTTATAAAAAGATTTTTTGGAGCTGAAGGAAATTCACTAAAACATTCCTTTGTTGTTTTAGACGGTAACAAATCTGTTGGTGTAATACTTGGCGGGATAAAGGATTACGAAAACATAAAAACAATGCGCTGTGGAACATTAGCTGTTCATCCTAATTACCGTGGTATGGGTGTGAGTCAAAAGTTATTTGAACTGCATAAAGAAGAGGCGCTTCAAAATGAGTGTAAGCAGCTTTTTCTTGAAGTCATTGTAGGCAATGACCGAGCAATTCATTTTTATACGAAAATAGGCTATGAAAAAGTGTATGATCTATCTTATTATCATTTAAAAGATTTGACTAAAATAATAACTAAAGACTGTAACGGAATTGAAGTAAAACAATTAGAATTTCCAGCTTTCAAAGTTGCAATTCAGAAATGGTTACACTTCCATATAAATTGGCAAAATGATATGGATTATATCGAAAAAACAAATAATACATTTTACGGGGCATATGTCGATAATGATTTAAAGGGTTCTATATGTGTGAATGAGCAAGGTAAAATTAGTTTTCTTTTTGTAGACAAAGACTATAGAAATCAAGGTATTGGATCAAGATTATTACAAGTGGCAAGAGAAAACTTAAATGTATCAAGTTTATCAATTGGGTTTCCAAACAACAATTTATTAGAAGGATTTTTAAAGAAAACTGGATTTGAAAAGAATTCATTAGCACAATATGAAATGTATGTATTGCTGTAAAAAAGTGGAAGGAGTTATTCTTTCGCTTTTTATTTTTGTACTATATTGATATTTTACTTTGTATAATATTCTATTTTTTTGTAGAATAGATAGGATAGGAGGGGATGAAATGAATAATGGATTAAAAGTTAAGATTTTTGAATTGCATTGTTTCGTTCAAAAGACTTATTCTGATATTAAAATAGCATGTGATATAGCTATTTATCAAGAAAACACTTCTAAATATTTAATTTCATTAGGATTTCTAAATAAATCATATATGACTTATTTAGAAGCAAAAAGATTTTATCGTGAAAATGAAGAACTCATAAGTGTAGAATTTGATAATTTCTTTCATACATATGATAAATTAGAACAGGAATTAAAACTAGTTATTTCAACTGAAGATAAAAATCCTTTATTATTACATAGTAGTTTTGATCAGTTTCAGCAGAAAGTTGAAAATATAAATGACCTAATAAAAGTAATGCAAAATGCTCGTTAAAGAATGTTTTTTCTTTTTATATAGAAATTATGCATTAAAAATATATTAGGGATATTACATATTGAAGGGATGACTTTTGTTGGTTACAGAAGTCATCTTTTTATAATACAGTATTGCGTAATGTGTTGTACTTTTTATTTTTCTATTTTTGATAGGAATACATTTAAGCAGTTTCATATTTTAAGAAATTATACGAGGAAAATAACATGAATAATAAAAAAGAAATAGCTATAGTTGCATTAACAACAGGATTAGCTTTAACAACTGTAACACCATATGAAGTGGGTTATGCAGAGGAAAAAGATCAAATGCAAGTTGAAATTCAAGAGGATTCGTTCCGTACAGGTGAACTTACACAACCATCACAAAAGACGCCTGAGAACGTAGTGAAAGATGCACTTAAGGAAAAAACGGAGCATGCTTTGTCTTCAAAACAAGTGAGTGGAGACGAAGGGGTAGACTACGAAGTTATTCAAAAACGTGGTTCTTATGATGGGACTACACTTGTGCGTATGCAACAAGTATATGAAGGTAAAGAAGTATACGGACACCAATTGACTGCTCATGTAGATAAAAAGGGTATTATTAAAAGTGTTTCAGGAGAAAGTGCACAAAATTTAACTCAAGAAAATGTAAAGAATGTAAAAAATTTATCAAAAGAAGAAGCAAAGCAATATATTTATACGAAGTACGGAAACGATGTTAAATTTATTTCTGAACCAGAAGTTAAGGAAGTTATTTTTGTTAATGAAAATAATGGGCAGGCTAGCAATGCATATCAAGTTACATTTGCTGCTGCAACACCAAATTATGTATCTGGAACTTATTTAGTGGATGCTCATAATGGTGATATGTTGAAAAATATGGTGCAAGAGTCAGATTTAAAAGTAAGTAAAGAGCATGTTGAAGCTATTAAGGAGAGTAAAAAAAGTAATTTTAAATCATTAACCGGGACTGGAAAAGATGATTTAGGAATAACTCGTACATTCGGTATTTCTGAACAAAGTAACGGGAAATATGCGCTTGCTGATTACACAAGGGGGCAAGGAATTGAGACGTACGATGTAAATTATAGAGATATTACTTTTGAAGATAAATTTTATCCTGGTATATTAGCAACTAGCACATCAACAACATTTAATGATCCAAAAGCGGTAAGTGCTCATTTCTTAGCAACAAACGTATATGATTTTTATAAAGACAAATATAAGCGTAATAGTTTTGATAATAAGGGGAAAAAAGTAGTTTCAGTTGTACATGCATGGGATTCTGGAGAAACAAATGATCCTAAGAATTGGGCAAATGCATTTAGTGCTAATATTAACAATGTTAGTATGCTTATATATGGTGATCCAATGGTTAGAGCGTTTGACATAGCGGGGCATGAATTTACACATGCGGTTACATCTAGTGAATCTAATCTTGAATTTTTTGGAGAATCAGGAGCAATTAATGAGGCATTATCTGATATTATGGGAACGGCTATTGAGAAATATATAAATAATGGGGAATTTAATTGGACAATAGGAGAACAAAGCGGATCGGTTCTCCGTAATATGAAAAATCCACCTTCAGTCAAATTTTTTGATGGAGTACCGTATCCAGATGATTATAGCAAATACAGTGATTTAAAAGGAGAAGATAATGAGGGGGTCCATTTCAACTCAAGTATTATTAATAAAGTCGCGTATTTAATTGCACAAGGTGGAACTCATAACGGTGTAACTGTAAATGGCATTGGTGAAGATAAAATGTTTGATATTTTCTATTATGCAAATACTGATGAATTGAACATGACATCTAATTTCACTGAATTAAGATTAGCGTGTCTTAAAGTTGCAACGAACAAATATGGTGCGAATTCAATTGAGGTTGAAGCGGTTCAAAAAGCATTTGATGCAGTGAAAATTAAAGGAACCGTGAAAGAAAACGAAAAAACTGAGGCAAATCAAGTCCCAGAGTTAACAGTACCGCCAACAATTACACTACGTGTCGGTGATAAATTTGACCCAATGAGCAATATAAAAGCTATTGATAAAGAAGATGGTGATTTAACAAATCGAGTAGAACATAAAGGTGATGTAGATACTTCTAAACCTGGAAAATACATTGTGGAATACTCTGTCGTTGATTCTCAAGGGAGCAATGTAACGGCTACGCAGACGGTAGTTGTAGAGGGAAATGGAGAAGTATCAGATTTAAACCCTACATTAACAGCGCCTGTTGGAGCGACAATTCATGTAGGAGATTCATTTGATCCAATGGCAAAAGTATTAGCTATTGATAAAGAAGACGGCGATCTTACTTCTAAAGTAAAAGTTGATGGTGGAGTAGATACTTCTAAAGCCGGTACTTACGTATTAACATACAAAGTAACAGATTCTAAAGGGCATGAAGTAACTGCGAAACAAACTGTAACGGTCAAAGTTAGAGAAGAAGTTAAAAATGAAATACCAACACTAAAAGTACCTGCTACAACTACAATTACTGTGGGAGATCAATTCAATCCAATGGCAGGAGTATCAGCTATTGATAAAAAAGACGGTGATTTTACTTCTAAAGTAAAAGTTGATGGTGGAGTAGATACTTCTAAAGCCGGTACTTTTGAAATAATATATAGTGTCACAGATTCTGTAGGTAATGAGGTACATACAATACAAAAAGTAATAGTGAAGGATACAGACACTAGCAAAGCTAAAGGTATTACTAATAACAATAATAACGGTAATATCCAAAACAACAGTAATTCCGATAAAAAAGAATCTACATATAAAGAGCTTCCAAACACGGGTGCCAATACAACTAACAGTGCAACAATGGGCATATGGATGGTTATTGCAGGTATAGTGCTCACTTTAGTTCGCAAATTTAGAAAGATACAAAAATAATAATACGGATTATTTGTTTGAAGAATAGAGTACAAAAATAGTTGTGTATCATGAACTGATTTCATAAAGTTAGTTAGATCATTGCCTAAGGGGATTATTAGAGCTTGAGTTTGATAGTGTCCTTCACTCATTTTTTCTTAATTTATTGTAGAAGGTAGATTAATAGTAAACATAGAATATATTAATAATTAATATATTCTATGTTTACGGGGTGAAAGTAGTGTCTGAAATTAAAGTAGTAGTCGGAGCTGGAGTGTTTAATAATAATCCAGGTTGGATTCAAACGCAAGAAGATGAACTTAACTTACTAGATAAAGCTACGTGGGAAGAAAGATTTGAATACAACTCTATTTCAGCTATTTTAGCTGAGCATGTATGGGAACACCTTACATTTGAAGAAGGTGTAAGAGCAGCAGAAATTTGCTATGAATTTTTAAAGCCAACAGGGCACATTCGGTGCGGCGTTCCTGATGCATTTTTCCGAGATGAGGCGTACCAAAATATAGTTCAAATAGGTGGACCTGGTCCGAAAGATCATCCAGCAGCAAGTCATAAAATCGTTCATAATTATAAAACCTTAACAAAAATGTTTGAAACTGCTGGGTTTGAGGTAGTTTTACTTGAATATTGTGATGAAAATGGTCAGTTTTATTATAATGAATGGGATGCAAACGACGGTGTTATTTTCCGTTCGAAAAGGTATGATTCTAGAAATAAAGGCGATAAACTTGGTTTTCCGTCGTTAATTGTCGATGCGATTAAATGATAAGTCATTCAATAAAAGCAAGAGTTAATACTATAATTTCATGAGTCGCAATTGCGGCTTTTTTTATTGGTATGTAATATGGAAGAGGGTATTTATAATAATTAATACGTCATTAAAGATTTATTTTATATATAAAATCGGTTAAAATAAGGTGAGAACATACATTCTGTGTAGGGGGTAATTAATATAATAGCTGAAATTGAAAAAGTAACTGATGGATATATTGTAAAATTTGAACGCCAATTTCCATATACAATTGAGGAAGTTTGGTCTGTTTTAACGGAAAACAGTAAGCTTAAAAGATGGATGTCTAATTTACAGATTGAATGCCTTAAAACAGGTGGAATAATCAAGTTTGATATGATGGACGGTTCTTTTATAAATATTGATATTTTGGAGTGTCAAGTAAACGCAGTGCTTGAATTTACTTGGGATAAAGATCGTGTCCGATTTGAAATACATAAAGAAGAAAATGGTTCTATTTTACTTCTTAAAGAATTCATTCATGAGTTAACAGATCATACTCCGAAAGATATAGCGGGTTGGCATATTTGTTTAGATCTTTTTTCCTCCGTACTAGAAGGGCAAGAAAAAGAATTTTCTAAAGATGAATGGCAACAGTGGTTTGAAAAATATAAGGATAAGGTTCTTGAATTGAGAGGATAATCAAGTAAGGAATTATATTTATTGTGTAATTATTACATTATAAATATAATTTTTATGAAAAATAAAAGAAAGTAAATCAATTGGATATTGCTAATAACATTAACAAATTAGATACAGTAATTCCATTCCATGTGAAACTTGTAATACAACTGATATTAATGACGAAGGACTAAAAGAGGTTGTTGAGGGCGTGGATGTACAAACATGGTTAAGTGGAAAACTTAATGATGTTGTGGATGAAAGCTTATTAACAATAGCTGTTGCACAAATACCAATTTTTAATCTTATTTGCGAATTGGATAAACGAGGTATGATGACGGTTTATGAATGCCTTGAGAGTAATTAGTAAAATTTTATTAGCTTATGTGTTATTAACATAACTTATAAAAAACGTACATTTTTTATAATGTTTATAATAATGAAGTATGATTATTATAAGGTAATGAAAAAAGATCCAATTTCTTAATGTGAAAATTAAGAAATTGGATCTTTTAGTATTTTTATGTCCCGTATACTATATTTTCAACTAAGATATATATGGAGAGATGGAAAATAAAAGGGATGAACAGTTGATATATTATGTAATTATTATAGTATAAAAGTGATTATCAAGGGTAAAAACAGTTCATAAGTAATGTTCTTATTTAATATCTTTATTATTTTGTCTGATTTTTTAGATTTAACAGAAACATATACTTGAATGAAGTATATGTTTCTGTTAAATTTATCCTATGGATAGAACAAGTTTAATTAAAGGTCATTTAGAAATGTGTGTATTATCTATTTTGTCGAAAAAGAAAAGTTATGGTTATGAGATTATGAAAGAACTTGAAGTAAACAATTTAAAATTGAAAGGAGTAGGAAGTATTTACCCCATTTTAACTAAGTTGAAAAATCAAGATTGGGTTAATACTTATCAAGTAGTAACAGACAGTGGTAAAGTTAGGATTTATTATGAAATTAATGAAAACGGGAAAATACGTCTTGAGAATAAAATTAATGAGTGGTTAGAATTGCAATCGGATATTCAAACATTATTAAAAAGCGGTTTGAAAGGAGACCTTCTGAAATGAGGAATAGATTGATAGGTAAAGAAAAGCAATTTTTAATAGACGTACTTAAGGAATTAAAGCAATACGAAATTAGTTTAGAAGAAAGGGAAAATATTAAGCGACAAATATTAGAACATATTCAAGAATGTCGTGAACATGGTGAAGATAGTATAGATGATTTAGGTACACCTCAATTATTTGTTCAAGATTATTTAGAAATAAATGAGATTGATTTACAAGTTAAAAGGAAGCAATTGAAAAATGAAAAGGGGAAATTAAACAAATCTATTTTAAACGGCATATTCATCGCAGTTATTACTTACCTCATCTCGCAAACTACATTTACAGTATTTTTAACTAGATCATTTAATCCAACTAATAGTAAAAATACATTTCAGTATAATCTTTTATATCGTATTTCAGAAAATCAATGGTGGAATTCATTATTAATAATGATTAGTTTTATGCTCTCTTTAGTAGTATTTATTAGTTTAGTAAGTTATAAAAAAAGAAAGTTGTCTAAAGCATAATGAAGAATACGATCTATAAAATGTCTCTAATTTATATTCTTTGTAATGTATTAATGTTATGTATTATAGATTCAAAAGTTTATGCTCAGCAAAATATTAAAATTGCATTAGATAAATATATTGAAAAGTTTATAAAGGAGCAGAAGATTCCAGGAGCTTCTGTTGCAATTGTACATAAAAAAGATGTGTTTTTCAAAAAAACGATAGGAATTACTGGAGAATCTGAAAAAAAGGTAACTAGTAAAACCCCATTTGCAATCGGCTCAATAAGTAAATCTTTAACAGCTTTAGCTATAGTGAATTTAATAGAAGATGAAAAAATAAAATTAGAGGATCCAGTTCAACGGTATCTTCCTTGGTTTCAACTAAAAGATTCTCAAATATCCTCAACTATAACAATCCAACATCTACTAACTCATACAAGCGGAATCAGTACATATGAAGGCTTAGCATTATCAGATAAGCAATCCGAAAATTCTACAGCATTAAAAGAAAATGTAATGAAACTTTCAAATGTAAAATTAACTGCTCCACCAGGTGAAAAATATCAATATAGTAATGCGAATTATATAATACTTGGTGCGCTTATTGAGGCCGTTACAAATGAAACATATTCATCATACATGGAAAAGTATATTTTTCAGCCATTAAATATGAATGGCGCGGCAGCAAGTAAAGAAACTGCATATGAAAAAGGTTATTTAACAGGTTATCAGTCTTGGTTTGGCATACCGAAAAAAAGTATAGTCGCCTATGATAATGCCGGGGCACCGTATGGCTATATTACTGCAAATTTAGAAGATATGATTCAATATATTATGTTCTTGAATCGGTCAGAGGATGCTCAATTCTTAAAGCAAGAAAACATGGATCTTTATCTTTCACCACTTTATAAAATAAATTCAGAAAAAAGTTATGGTTTTGGATTAAGAACAACAAATATAAATGAAAGCGAAACGATGATTTGGCATTCAGGATCAACGCCCGATGCTCGTGCAGAAATATTTATTTTAAATAAAAGTGGCTGGGGTGGTGTGATTTTAACAAATAAAAATCATGTTTTAGAAGAACAAGCACTATCGGTATTGAAAAATGGGATTATTAGTATTTTGAATGAGGAAGAACCGGTTGATATTCCTAAAAACATACCATTAACACAAATTATTTTGTTGATAGTTACACTTATACTTTTTATAATATCATTTATGTTAATTAAAAAGTATAAACATATGAAAACTGCAAAAAAGGTAATTTGGTTATCCATAGGGAGTCTATCCCTACTATTATCTATTACGTTCATCCCAATTCTTACTTATAGTACAAGTTCACCATGGCATACGATTAAAATTTTTGCGTCAGACGTAGCTTTATTTGCAAGTATTATTGTAACTTTATTAGCTGTAAACGGGCTAATTTCAATCTTTATAGCCTTAAGAAGGAAAAAGGTATAAAGGTATATAATTAAAGAAATATAATTTAAGCGTTATAAACAGTTGACTCTCACACGATGTCATTGTTTAAGATTAGGTTGAGCTTCGAAGTAGATTTGAATTTTAGGAGGAAATCATGTTTAAAATAGGAGATTTTTCAAAGTTATCTTCCATTAGTATACGTATGTTGAGACACTACGATAAAGTGGAATTATTACAACCAGTAAAAGTCGATGAACAAAGTGGTTATCGATACTATGCAGCAGCACAGCTAAAGAAAGTAAATCAAATTCAAACATTAAAAGATATGGGATTTAATATTGCAACTATTAAAGAAATAGTTGCAAGTGAAAATATGGAAGTAATAAAATCACAATTTGAAAATCGTATTGCTCAAATAAAGGATGAAATGGATGGCCTCCAAAAACAATTACGTCTTCTTGAAGCCTCAATGAACTCGATGAGAGAGGATGTAGTTGAGATGAACTATCATGTTTCAATAAAAGAAATTCCAGAAAGAAATGTAGCTAGTGTTAGAAAGATTATTCCATCTTATAATCGCGAAGGGGATTTATGGGGTATATTAATGCAAGAAATACAAATGAAAGATCTTAGTATTGCCCATCCGAGTTATAGTATTGCAGTTTTCCATGATCATGAATACAAAGAAAATGATGTAGATGTAGAAATACAGCTAAGTATTTTAGGGAATCACGAAAATACAAAAGACGTTACATTTAAAAATATGGAATCAACTAATGTAGCTTCCATAACGGTTAATGGAAGTTATGAACAAATGACAGCTGTAAATGAAGCTGCGGCAAAATGGATTGAGACAGAAGGTTACGAATTAGCAGGCCCAATGTTTAATATTTATCATGTGACCCCAGAGATGGAATCGGATCCTAATAAGTGGGTTACAGAAGTTTGTTATCCAGTTAGATGATGATAAAGAAAAAAGGCATTAACTATATGCCTTTTTTCTTTATCAACTTATCCGTAAATATCAATAGAAATTACTTCTTGATTCGATTCATCAACTACTAGCACAATTTTATTTGCAAATGTCCTAAATGAGCGGATTGTAATGGATTCCTTTAATGAATCTTCTAAAATCCAACCTGTTGGTACTAAAGAAATAAACTCCTCTTTTTGAAAGAATGAATGTTTGAGGAAATATGCTATTTCTTGCGTTTCTTTTAAGAACATCGGATCAATGCAATCGAATAGTACAGAATAATATTTTAATGTTCTTCTACCGACAATTCTATTAAAAGAACAACTTCGGTATACATCAGGCACTACGGGATATATACCGTTAGTTAGAAGTGCTTTTAAAGTTTGTTTTGATTCTTCCTTTAAACCTATCATGAAAATTTCATGCAATTTATTATTAATAAAAACTTGTTTCACATCTTTATAATGAGGGATTAATTCATTTTTAACTATATTTAAAGTAATGTCATTTGTAATGGGAAAGGACGTATAAACGTCCTCTTCAAGTATGACATCCATGCCACTGAAAAGTTGACAAATCGGACTGAGAGAAGTATTTGAAGATACAGGAGGTGCCTTTTCTATATGAAAATTTTCATTTATAGTAGGTGCTGGATATTTTTGCTCTTCGATTTCAATTAACCAATTATACATAATTAACTTTCCTTCCATCATAGTTTTCGTATCGGACTATATAGTGCAATAACAACTTCAAGTAGCTTAGTGAAAGCAGCTAAAGCAAATATAAACACTGGATTATAGGCTGAAATAATACCTCCTACTAATGCCCCGAGTGGCATAGCTAATCGTGTAAGTACGCGCGAAAATCCTAAAACTCTTCCTTGCATATTTGATGGAACGGTTTCCTGGCGAATTGTGGTTACAATTGTATTCCATGCAATATTGCAAGTCATTGCAATACCGAAAGCAATACCGGGAGCAAGCCAATATGTACTCCAAAGCGCAAAAGTTAAGCCAATTGCTCCAACAAATAGGAGTAAAGGAATTAGAAGACCGCGTTGCAATCTCTTTTCTAAAGGAACTGCAATCAAGCTTCCCAAGAGCCCGCCTATTCCAATTAGTGAATAATTAAAGCCACTTTGTTCCGGCGTAAGTTGCAATGTGGATAGTAAATAATACATGAACACACCTAAAACAGCACTTGCTCCAAAGTTTCCAATCATAGCTTGAAAAGATAAAGCTAAATTTAAGCGGTCATTTTTGAGCCATTTAAATCCATTAACCAAATCAGCTAGTACATTTTGAAGTGTATTTTTATCTTCGCATTTCTTGTTTACGGTTTTCATAGACGGTAATAATATCACAGCAATTAATGTTGCAATAAATGAAAGAACATTAATCCAAAGCACCTGAAAGCCACCAATAAAAGAAATGAAAATCCCAGCAATCATTGGACCAAACAAACTAGCCAATTGATTGACCATTTGATAGAAAGAATTAGCTTTCGTTAATGATGCACCTGCAATATGTGGAATGACTGTAACAGTTGTTACATCAAAAAGCATGGACATAACTGCTAAGGTAAAGGTAATTATGTATAAATGCCAGATTTCTAATAGATGTAATGCGTATAGAATTGGTACAAGACTTACTAAAATAATATTGGTAATATCAGCTATCCAAAGTAACTTTTTTCGATCGTATCGATCAATTATTACACCAACTAAAGGGCCAAATAAAACAATTGGTAATACATTAATAGCAAATAAAGAACTCATAATTACAGCTGAACCGGTTAATTGATAGGCAATCCAAGGCAACGCAAAAGTGTATAGTGAATCCCCAATTCGTGAAATGAGTAAACCAAAAATAAAAATCTTGTATTCTTTAGAGAAAGTTGTCTTTACGGTAAGTCTTTGTTCTTGTTTAAGTTTCACACTATTTATACCACCTTTATTATAGAGGAATTTGAAAATCATCCGTCCAATACTTGTTATATATAGAATTCTGTAATTTTTCGATGAATCCTACTTTTCAGATGTATTTTAAGGAGAAAATAAAAAAATAGTCTGTACTGTTTTAGATAGTATGTGTGGTTGGGGGAGGAGATGTAGATTATACACATAAATAAACTATAAAAATATTATGTAAACTGTTTATGTGTATGAAATATATTTTCCTTATAATTTGTATTTTATAATATATAATAGAAATTAAGAAGATTTTGGTAGTTGTTGGATAAAGGGACTTGATTTGAAAGGAGTGATGTTTTATGAACAAACAGAAGAAAACAAGGTATGAGGTAAAAATAATTTGAGTATGCGTATCATGCCTCTATAAACTAGGTTCGCTCAATGCTAGGAGCAGCGCATGATAAATATTAAAATTGGAAAAAGTCAATACCCAATAACATTAGCTGAAGATCATAATTTTGATTGGTTAAAGGATGTAGAAGTGTTTACTGTTTTTGATCAGCAAGATTCAGGGAATATTAGTTTTGGTATTATTGAAAATGGACAACGCTACTTTTTAAAGTATGCTGGTGCACGCAATTTAGAGTACAAAGATAATGTAGAGGATGCAATCGCATGATTAATGAAAGCAAAAGAAGTATATGAGCAAATTCAACATCCTTTACTAGTTCCATATATTAATTCCATTCCAATGCAAAATGGATTTTGTTTAAGGTTTCATTGGATTGATGGGGAGTGCATGCACAATCATTGGGACTTTACACCGTTTGAAAAGCACCATGCACCAAATTCACCTTTTGTTAAATTAAGACAATTATCCGTGACGGAGAGGCTTAACGTATTGACTCAGATTTTTGAGTTTGCAGCATACGTGGAGTCACTAGGCTATGTCATGGTTGATTTTTATGACGGTAGTATTTTATATAACTTTGAACAATCAAAACTGACGATTTGTGATATTGATTTCTTTCAAAAAACACCTGTATTCAATGAAATTGGTGAGGATTTTTGGGGGACAGCTCGCTTTAAAGCACCGGAAGAATATGAGCTGCATGCACAAATTACAAGCGAAACGAATGTGTATGTGTTAGCCGGAATTGCTTTTGCCTTTATCGGCGGGAAAAATGATAAAAGTTATGAAAAATGGGAAAGTACACAAGAATTATATAATATTTGTAAAAAAGCGCTACATAAAGAAAAAAGTAAAAGGTACCGTACTGTTCAAGCATTTTATGAAGCTTGGCTTGCATATATAGAATAAATAATTGATGGCTCATTTTTCTTAAGAATCTGTGGAATATATAAGTATCAACAAAGGGGAAAGCATAAAATGAACGAATTAGAGTACAAAAACTTTTATGATAAAGTAGGAAGATTAAATGGATGGGATTTTAGTAAAATAAAATGTGAAACTGTAGGAGATTCATGGGACTTTTATAGAGAGGTAAAAGAAAGATGCAAACCATCACATATTTTACTAGATGTTGGTACAGGCGGAGGAGAAAATGTACTTAATATAGCATCTTCAGCTAAATCTTTAATTGGAATAGATAATTCTAATGGAATGATTGAAAAAGCACATTCTAACTTAAAAAAATCAGATGTACAAAATGTTGAGTTTCTGCAAATGGATTCTGAAGCTTTAACGTTTTCACCTGCGCATTTTGATATTGCTTCTAGTTGTCACGCGCCATTTATAGCATCCGAATTAACAAAAGTAATGAAAAAAGGTGCTTTGTTTTTAACACAACAAGTTAGTGAACATGATAAATTGAACTTGAAAGAGGCATTTGGAAGAGGACAATGCTTTCGTGAAAGAGATGGAACTTTAAAAGAAAAGTATATGGGTGAACTTAGTAGTGCAGGATTTGAACTCGTACAAGTACGTGAATATAATATTACTGATTATTACAATTCGCCTGAAGATCTTATTTTCCTGTTAAAACATACACCAATTATTCCTAGATTTGGAGAAGAGGAAGAGGATTTTGCTATTTTACAAAAGTTCATTGATGCAAATAGTTTTGAAAAAGGGATTCGTACAAATTCAAAAAGGTTTATGATTATTGCTGTAAAATCATGATTTGTTTTATTGTAAAAGCTGCTTTTCGTTTAAGGAAAGGCAACTTTTTTGTATGGAAACAATGCAGGATAAACTTAAATATTCATACTAAAGTTGTAGTTTTCATTTGAAAAATCCATCCTTCCGTTTGATTCTATCTATTTATAAATGTAATACAATACGAATAGATAATAAGAAACAAGGAGGTATGCAACGTGATTACACATATATCAGATATAAAACTACAAACGGTTTCGATAGAAGGGGTAAAACAAGTTTATAAGGACATATTATCTTTTCCTATAAAAAAAGAAACAGCATCGTTCATTCAATTTGAAGTAACGCCATACACAACTATTAGTTTTCAAGAAGTGTATGAACCAATTGCACCTGCACATTTCGCTTTTGAGATTCCATATTCAAAATTTCATGAAACAGCAAGATGGCTAAAGGATTCTGGATTACTCATTGTGAAATGGAAAGATGGAAATACAATCGGTGTGGAGAAGGATTTATTCAATTTATACTTTAAAGACGGTGATGGAAACCTACTCGAAATTATTGCACATAGTTATGTTAAAGAAGGTGTATTAGTACCGCATTCGCCTTTAAACATTTTATATGTAAGAGAAATCGGACTTCCCGTTAAAAGTGTACCTGTATTTACAGAATGGTTGAAATCAAATCTAAATATGAAAACGATGGAAGATGGGGATATTTTTAACTTTGTTATAGGTGGTACCGCATACATTATTGCGACTTGGTGGCAACGACCTTGGATCCCAATTGCGATGAAAGCTTTACCACCGAAAGTACACGTATCTTTCGGAACACCAGATCAAGCATTTTTACAGCGAATCCAAATTAACTTTAAGAAAAATAGTGTCCCATTTCAATGTAAACATAATGAAGTATCATTTATTGAGCAAGGATATGCATTTTCAATTGCGCATACACCACATTTTCCTTCCGATATTCCTAGTAAATTAAACTTACCACTTTCTATTTAAGGATAGAAAGTGGTAAGTTTTTTATATTTTCGTAGAGAAGGGTTTCCGCATAATTACACTGAATTTATATAGGAGTATAAGGTGTTAGCTTAATTTACAATAAGGAGAGAAATGAATTGAATTTAGGGAATCTGATAGCTAAAGGGAATACAGCGGAAATCTATCTCTATGATACTAAGGTTGTAAAATTATTTAAAGAATACCTCCCAAATACAGAGTCTATGAATGAAGCAAAAAAACAAAAATATGCGTATTCATGCGGACTATCAGTTCCAAACGTATTTGAAGTGACTAAGATAAAAAATAGACAGGCAATTATTATGGAATACGTAAAAGGGAACAGTATAGGTGATCTCCTGCTTAATAATCTAAATGAGGCAGAGTATTATATAAATATTTGTGTGAATGAACAAAAAAAGATTCACGCTATACGTGTGAATACGGGTGAAATGGAAGTAATGGAGGAAAGGTTAGAGCGTCAAATTAAATCTGTACATAAATTGGATGAAAAACAAAAGGAAAATATATTGAATAAGTTACATTCAATCAAATTTGATCCTAGATTATGCCATGGCGATTTCCACCCATTTAATCTAATTTTGAGTGAAAAGAATGTAAGTATTATAGACTGGGTAGATGCTTGTTCAGGTGATATTCGTGCAGATGTGTTTCGTACATATTTGTTGTATGCGCAGTCTCATATAGAATTAGCAGAAATGTATTTACAAATATATTGCCGTAATACCGACCTAACAAGAGAGGAGATCTTTCAATGGGTTCCTATTATAACTGCAGCTAGATTTTCTGAGAAGGTATCTCCGCAAAATGAAGTGGATTTAAACAAATTATTGAATCAGTATTTATAAGTAATACAACAAAAGTTGTCTAGTAGCTAATTAATAAATACTGTTGTTTAACTAAAGTTTCCTTGTAGTTAAACAACAGTATTTTTAAATATTGATATGGTTATATTTATTTTCGATTTTCATCCTATAAAGGTTCATTATCCGTACTTGTTCCGCAGTTAATTCTTCTTTATCCCAATACATATGCATTAAGCTATATTCAAAAATCTCCTTTAATTTAATAAACATAGGCAACTTGTCTATCATCTCTTTAGGTAGTTCATTTTCCTCTTGATATCCGTCAAATATTGCTTTTGTAATAGAATGCTCATAGTCAACGATATTCCCATTTCCAACAAATGAATATTCTATCGCACTATAAATAGGAACTGCTAAATCAAATATGTAAAAATGTTTTTCACAGTCTTGAAAATCAATCATCGTTAAATTTGAATTGTTTTCAACTAAAATGTTTTCTAACCATAAATCACCGTGAATTAAGCCGTAATTCGAAGTGGATTTTTGTAGCTTTTTTATAGAAGTTAAAGCGTCAGATGCAATTTCTCTTATAGTAGTTTCTTCTTTAGGGATATACTTAAGAAAATTATACTCTGCATTTTCATACCAATCGTTTATATGTTTAACTGGATTAGTCTGTTCAAAGCTTTTAGAAATACGATGTAATTTTCCGATTTGTTTACCAAGCTTTTTAAATATTTTAGAATTCCATTCGCACCTTGGTAAATGTATACCAGGCGCAGCTTTATATAATACGGCAAAAATCTCTTTGTCTAATGTTAACTTTTCTACTAAATTCCCATTAAGAGAATGTATGATTGGAGGAACTGCTAAACCATTTTCATATAAGAAGTTCGTATATGTAACTTCTTCTAACTGTTCTTCATATGTTTTGTAGTTTGTAATTCTAATGAAGTAAGTACCTAGTTCTGTAAGACATTGATACATTTCGTTTGTTATAGGTTTAATGTTAATAAAATTTAATGGATACCGTTCATTTATGAATTGAATTATCTCTTTTTCTAGCTCGTTCATCGTAACGTCCTTTTCAAACTTTTATTTTTTACTAGAGAACGAAAAGAATCTTAAGTTACAACATTCGTGTTTTATTTTTGATATCCTTTAAAATGAAGCATGATGTCATGAATGGCTCATGTTATAAAACACAAGAAATATCAAAAGAAAGAAACGAACCTCTTTTATACTTATAAATAAGGAGTGAAGAAAATGAATGAACGTATACAGCAGATGATTGATTGGATAGAGAGCAATTTAAAAGAAGAATTTTCATTAAATGAATTATCGCGTTATACGGGTTATTCTCCGTATTACTGTTCTTTTAGATTTCACCAAGTAACAGGCATTAGTATTAGGCGCTATATTCTTTTAAGAAGACTGTATTTATCTACGGAGGATTTGAAAAATGATAGAAAGATAATAGATATTGCATTGGATTATGATTATTCTTCGCAAGAGGCTTATAGTAGAGCTTTCAAGACTGTTTTTGGAATGAATCCAAGAGAATACCAACGTAACAACATGCCTATTCAATCATTTGTTAAACTCAATATAAATAAAGAAGGGGAGTTTAAGATGAATATTTCTAGAAAAATAGAGGTTGAACAGTTACGTAATAAGAATAGTGAGCTATTTGATAAAGATGTACTTAACATATTGAACGGTCAAATGATGTATGAAGAATTTAAAACTGAAAAGCTAATGGGTGAGTCTGATTATGCACCATTTAATGAGGCAATGTGTGTGAACCTGGCTACTACACAAGTTTTTAATGATGAGTTTATTAAAACAAGAGCAGAAGGACATAACAGTTCAGTAGAAAGTTATACAAAAAAGGTTATAGATCCGTTAGAAAATCTTTTTGCGAAAAAGTATAAATGCATTGTTTTATGGTTTGGTGAAGATATGTTCTGCCAAATGAACTTACTTACTATACTTTCATACTTAGAACAATCTTGTTATGAAGGGAAAGTATACTTAAATAGTTTCAGGGAGGATGAATTTAAAGTAAATCAAATTGAACTTAAATTGGGGAAGTATTCTACTATATACAATGAAGTATTAGTAAACCATAAAAAGACTTCTCATAAGGTACCACCTGTAATGTATCAGGCTATAGACTTATATTTAGAAATGTTAAAAGAAGATAATATCGTAATGAAATTCATCTCTAAAAATAAAGATTTATCAACTCAAGAATTATTAACAAAGTTGTTTCATCTTTTTCCAACAATCGGATATGGTGATTCTCAGTACATAGAACTGATTAATAAAATAAAGAAGAAAACTACACCTAAAATATAGATGTAGTTTTCTTCCTATATTTGTTCAAGTAATTCTAATTCTTTTTCTACAAATAGCATTAGTTCTTTAATGGTTTCACCAGAGAAATCAAAGCGAATACCGGCTGCATCATATACTTCTTTTATAGATTGCGAGCTTCCTAGTGATAATGCCTTTTTATAATTTTCTAGTGCTTGCTTAGGATCCTCTTTATATTGTTTATACATTTGTAATGCCCCAAGTTGGGCAATCGCGTATTCAATATAATAAAATGGTACTTCAAAAATATGGAGTACAGGTAACCAACTCGTTGCTATCCAGTTTTCGTAGCCATCAATATGTATGACGCTAGATTGATAATGTTTTTGCAGTTGTAAGTATTTTTCATTTCTTTCTTTAGAAGTATGGATTGGATTTTCATACAACCAGTGTTGAAATTGATCTACAATAAGCATAATAGGTAAATATGAAATAACATCTTTAAAGAAGTTAATTTTTGCTTGTTTTAAATCTTTTTTGTCTGTATAGAAGGTATCCCAATAATTAAGCGAGAATAACTCCATTGTCATACTGGCTAGTTCAGCTGTTTCAGCTGGAATTTCTATATACTGTTGTAATTCTAATGGCTTTATGAGTTCGTTATGAATACTATGACCCATTTCGTGTATAAAAGTGATAATATCATCTTGTGTATAATTTAAGTTCATAAAAATAAAAGATAATTGTGAAGCTGGTAAGTATTCACAAAAACCACCAGCTGCTTTTCCTTTGCGGCTTGTTAAATCAAGACAATCGTGTTTATACATTCGGTTTAAAAGGGCTGAAAATTCAACATCTAGTTTATTAAAGATATGAGTGCTCTTTTCAATTAAATCATTTTCATTTGCAATAGGTTTAAGCACTTTTTGACCTGGAGTTACAGCTGATACATCCCATGGGCGAAAAGTATTCACTTGTAGTTTCTCTTTTTTCTCTAGCAATATTTTATCTTTAAGCGGCACAACATATTTACGTATAGATTCAGCTAGTTCATAGCAATCTTTCGCTGAATAATCAAAACGCTCGTATTTCTTGAACATATAATCACGATAATTCTCTAGTTGAATATTTTTTGCTTTTTGTTGGCGGATTTCAATTAAATGATTTAATATGTTTTGGAGTTCTTTTTCAACAGATAAAAATTGTTCAGAAATAATGGTTTTTGCTTTTTTACGGATATCACGATTCGAATCTTGTAAATAGGATTGTAATTCTGTTATCGTTTTTTCTTCTCCGTCCCAAACTCCACTTAATCCTCCAGTAATTTCAAAGTACTCTGTGACTAATTTGTCTTCCTTTATTTCTAATTCGATATTTTCCTCACAAAATAACTTTTGAGCATTTTTTATTTTTACATCTAACAAACCATATACATTAGAATCTAATTCCATTCGAAAAGGAGACTCTAAATATTTATTATCAAATGAATTTTGATAACGTTTCAAAAGAGGCCTTACAAATTGTTGATCATATTCAAAAGTATCTTTTATTTCTTTATTATCCGTATTACATTGAAAGGCGATATAGTGTGATCTTAATTGTTCTTCGATTTCCCAAATTACTTTTGACTGCTCTTTTAACCAGTTTTCAAGGTCTAGTTTTGAAGAAATCATTTTATTTAATAAAGTCGAAAGAGTTTTTTCTAAATGAAGTACATTACTAATATCAATTGTATTTACACGTTGCATTATATATCCCTCACTTTTTATTTATTCATGGAGATATTCTATTTATTAATTGTAATTTCCTTGTTAAGAGAAGAAAATGTGAAATAATGTTAAACTTTAAAGTGGTAGAAGGGATGTATTTCTGTTTGCTTAAGAATGAGGAATATTTTTAAGTCCTTGCATAAGGGGTGAAATAATGTATAAGTATTTACATATTTTTAATGATATAGAAAACATGATTCAACATGGAGAAATAAAAGAAGGAAAGAAATTACCGTCTATACGATCGCTTGTTACGCAATATGAATGCAATAAGGCGACAGTTATACGGGCACTACATGAATTAGAAAAGCGTCATATTATTTATTCCGTCCCTCAAAGTGGATACTACGTTGTTCGAAAGTCAGCGAGTTTTGTAGAGAATGATGAGATAATTAATTTTGCCTCCTCAGCACCAGATCCAGATGTTTTTCCATATTTAGATTTTCAACATTGTATTAATAAAGCCATTGATACATATAAAAATGACTTGTTCGTATATGGGACGCCAAAAGGTTTACCGTCTTTAATTCCGGTCATTCAAAAACAATTAGCAAACTATCAAGTCTTCACTAAAGAAGAAAATATTTTTATAACGTCAGGTGTACAGCAGGCGCTAGCAGTATTAACTTCTATACCATTTCCAAATGAAAATGAAACGATATTAATTGAACAACCAACATATCATCTATATATTGAATATCTAGAAATAAACCAAATCCCTGTAATCGGTATTAAACGTACGAATGAAGGGATTGACTTAAATGAGTTGGAACGTATTTTTCGAATAGGTAAAATAAAATTCTTTTATACAATACCAAGATATCATCATCCGCTTGGAACTTCTTATTCTAAAGATGAGAAAGAAAAAATCGTATTATTGGCTAAGAAATATAATGTATTTATAGTGGAAGATGATTACTTAGCAGATTTAGAAACGGATTCAAAAGCTGATCCGTTATATAGCTTGAATCATGATAATCATGTCATATATTTGAAAAGTTATTCGAAGATTATTTTTCCAGGTTTACGAGTTGGTGTAGCAGTTATTCCACCGATTATTGCGAATGCTTTTTATACATATAAAAAGATTTTAGATATTGATAGCCCAATGATATCTCAAGCTGCTTTAGAAATTTATATAAAGAGTGGCATGTTTGAACGTCATAAAAATAAAATTAAATCTTCCTATCACGATAGATCTAAAAAATTAGCAGAAACACTAGAAAGAACTCATAGTGAAAACCCACTTTTATTCACATATAAAAAGCATAATACAATTGGAATTCATACCTGTTTAAAATTACATAAAACGAGTATTTCAGAAATGTTTTTCCAAAGACTAAGTGAAAAACAAATAAGTATTGATACAATTGATAAAAATTATGTGAGAGGTTTTCCGAAAGAAAGACTATTAAAGTTAAACGTATCGAATGTAAAGGAAGATAGGATGGAAGAAGGAATTCGTAAAATAATGGAGGAAATCAAACAATTGGAACATATAACCTTCCAATTTAAAAAAGAAAAAAATGAATAAGTAGCTTTGTTGTGAGACGCAAAATAATTTTTTTGTTTGTATGTATCGCTATAATAATTGAAGATATTGTTGTAACTAAATATTATAATAAGGATGATAATTATAATCCTTCAAAGATACATGGCTCGATTTATTAGAAGATAATTTCTAAAGCCAATGCTTAATAAAGGTTATGGCGGGTGTAAAACAATTAGAACGTGATCTGATCCGTAGGTGGAAACATAAAGAGATTGAACTGAATAAGAAAGAAGGAAAATAAAAAGGGTGGTTAAAGAAATATCATAAAAATCATGCAGGAATGAATTATGCAGTAAAGCTTTATGAAGAGGTAGATATGAATGTAAATCAAATTTGTGAAATTACAAATATGTCTAGGGCCTCATTATTTAGAAAGCTATCGGAAAGGAACAGTTGATGAGTTATACTAAAAATCAGAAATATATAATAAGGGATAAATTCCATAGAGAGGTGGAATTACATGCCTAAAATTGATAATATGTTAGCGATTCTATGGATGCTTCGCTCAGGTAAAAAAATTACTGCAAAACAAATTTCAGAAAAGTTAGAGATGAATATAAGGACTGTGTATCGTTATATTGATACAATTTCAACAAGTGGTGTACCTATAATTTCAGAACCAGGACATAACGGTGGATACACGTTATTAAACAATTTTATTGAGGCTCCTCTTTTTTTTGATTTTGAAGAGCAAACTTCACTATTTCACGCTGCTGTTTTTGCAGAAGAAGCCGGATATTATGGAGGTGAAGCATTAAATAGGGCCATTTCAAAACTAAGTAAATACTCAAATCAAGAGCAGGAAGCAAAGATAAACCGACATTTAAGTAGTTTAGAAGTAATAAGTCGATTTAGTTCATCCTCTATGGAACATTTTTTGAAGGAGTTGGAGCAGGCCGTAACTGATGGGTATTCAGTAAAAATTCTTTATTATAAAAGTGGGAAAAAGCAATTAAATTATAGATTGGTCGATCCGTACAGAATTATCTATTGGAATAATAAGTGGTATGTGATTGGATTTTGTCATCTTAGGAATGATATCCGTAGTTTTAGGGTAGATCGAATTGAAAATTTAATGCTAACCGAAAATAAGTTTAACCGGCCAGAAAATTTTTCAGCACGTGACTTTTTTATAAAAAACCTTCTTCCAACTATAGAAGATAAGGAAGGGATTATTTCTTTGGTTATTAGTGGGGATAAAAGTGTATTGGCGGATATTTGCCAACATTGGTTTTTAGGACATTATTTACAAGTGCGGACTTCAAATCAAGCAGTTTTTCTTCTTGAAAAAGATATGATACATACATATGTACCTTATTTACTTTTACCGTACAATAAATCTATTAAAGTTATTGAGCCAATAAGTCTTAAGAAAAGACTTATTGAAGTTCTGTCGGAATTAATAAAATTTCATGAAGTATGATAACTTCCCTGACGTTAACTGTCAGGGAAGTTATATTATAATATCCATATCAATTGTGATTGGAGTGATATGGGATGCAAACAAAAAAAGTTTTTCTATATGTATTTAATACAATGTCGGACTGGGAATATGGATATTTAATTACCGAACTAAATTCAGGAAGATATTTTAAAAAAGATTTAGTACCTTTAAAAGTAATTACAGTAGGAGCTAATAAAGAAATGATTACTACTATGGGGGGACTGAGCATAAAACCAGATATTTCCCTTGATGAATGTACTTTTGAGAGTAAAGATCTTTTAATTTTACCAGGAGGGACTACTTGGAGTGAAGAGATTCATCAACCTATCTTGGAAAGAGTTGGCCAAGCTTTAAATTTTGGTACTATTGTTGCTGCAATTTGTGGTGCAACTGAGGCCCTTGCAAATAGGGGATACTTAGATACTAGAAAGCATACAACTAATAATTTAGAATACACTAAAATGGTATGTCCTAACTATAAAGGAGAAAAGTTCTATGAGTTGGGATCTGCGGTATCTGATGCGAATTTAGTTACTGCAACAGGAATAGCTCCTCTGGAATTTGCGATGGAAGTACTGAAAAAATTAGATGTATTTGCACCAGATACATTACATTCATGGTATAACCTAAATAAAACTCACAAACCTGAATACTTCTTCCAGTTAATGAATTCAATAAATTGCTGAACTAAAAAATCAACTAAGCAGTTTTATATTTGTTTAAAAAATAACCATGCTCTAAACAATGTCAAAGCATGGTTATTGAATATAACTTAATAATGGTTATAAAGTAATGAAAATTCCTTAACGTTGTATATTCGTATTTTCCTGACGTTACCTCTATAAAAGGAAATATGATAACAATCATATACCGGAAGTGATGGAACTGAGTTATAAAAAGTAGAAGAAAAGTGTTACATTAATACTTTTTAGAGCACCCAATTGTTGAGTGCTCTTTTTGTTTAGGACATAATTGTTTTAAATGGAAAAACCTACCAATAGATGATATCTTTAAAGTATAGCATTTATTTTGAATGGGAGGGTGATGGAGTCTATGGGGGTACGTATAGTCGATGATTTACAGCAATTATCGTTATTACTAATGTTTTTAAGTACATGTATATTTTACAAATATTTAAAAAAGGTAAGATGAGAGAGGAAATTGACTGGTTTTGAATGGACAATGTATTATGTCACTTAATTTGCGACATTAATTTGGGCATTCACTTATTTTATTAAACACTTAGCTGAATCGTAATTTCTATTCATTTAATCTAGTGTATTGTTATCTATTAGGGATATAAATATAGTCTGTATCTAAATCAATGACAGCATCGCTTAGGACTTCTTCTTGTAGTAATTTTGAGAATTTTTCAAAGTGATACCGTACACAAAATAAGCTTAGAAGATTTTCGTTAGATAACTCTTCATTTTCAACATTTATATAGAGGAATTAAGTCAAAGAATAATTACTCCTTTAAAAGTATTTGTCTTATATGAATAATGAGCAAAACGAACAGATACTTGTCACATAGCCTACATATGTTTCGACACTAATATAATAACAGGGCGCGGAGTAACATGTACGAGAATTTTTTATAGGTACATTGGGTATGTAAACCGGGCTGGTGTTTTGCGCTTTTATTATGTACAAATAGTATATTATCTTTCTCAATGTACATATTAAGTAAAGTGTTTAATATCATGTACATAAAAGGCGGGGTAATATGGATGAAAATAAGAAAGATGAAGAATTGATTAAATTTAAGAAACAATGGTTTAATGAAGATAATCAACCAGTAGCTGGTATAGAGTTAGCTTTACCGCCTGATATAGGCAGCATGTTAGACTTGAAATCAGTTGATGATAAAAGTGGAGAAAGTAATAATGAATAAGTTTAATCTATACGCATCCATTTGGATGCTTTTGTTTTTTTGACAATAGAAAATAGATCATCAAATCCTTATTGAAAAAAGATGGATCTCTAAATAGATCCATTTTCTATACATGTAAGTTTTAATTTTCACCAAAAAGTTTAAAGTGCATCTAGAATGCTAATAACATTTACCATTAAAGGATTGGGCTATTATGCATATTATTGTTGAAAGCATTATTTTAATTCTCACTGGGATTCTTGCATTAAAAATGACAGGTAGTAAATCTGTTAGCCAAATGACAAGAGCTGAAATCATTATAGTAGTATCAATTGCGCGTATTATTGTAGAGCCTGTATTAAGTAGGAAAGTAGTCCCATCTATATTTGCAGCTGTAATATTTGCAAGCGTACTTCTTATCATTCATTTCTTTGAACTGAAATCAAGGAAGGCGGAACAATTCCTAAATGGCAGTAGCTTTGTAATTGTTGAAAATGGAGAGATTATAAAAGCGAACTTGATGAAGGCAAAAATGTCTGAACAACAACTTTATATGCAATTAAGAGAAAAAGGAATACATGATTTAAAGATTTTGCAGCAAGTTACAGCTGAGCCGAATGGGCGTATTGGTTATCAATTAATAGAGAAAGCTCAACCGATAACTTTAGAAATGTTAGAAAAAATATTAGATCAGTACAATACAAAAAGATAATTTCTCTTGAGAAAAGCTAATACCACAACGAAAGTATTGGCTTTTTTTATTTTTCTACAAAAACATATGGGGTGATAAAAAGAGTGAGTTTTACACCAATCTTTAAAATAGATATAGGCTTATTAATATGCTATATTCAATAGAGCTATAGTGACTGTGGTGAAAAAAGCAGCGTTAAAATGAATAGGTCTTTCATGTGATATTAAATATGAGATGAAAATAAGGAGATAGAAATATAATGGAATTTTGGGAATCAAGCTTTATTGAGAAACAGACGATGTGGGGGTTTGAACCTACAGAATCTGCACTTTTGACAAAAGATTTTTTTGTGGAAAACAATGTTAAAGACATGTTAGTTCCGGGTATTGGATATGGGAGAAATGCAAAGGTATTTATCGAAAATGGTATAAATGTAACAGGTATTGAAATTTCGAAAACAGCGATCGATTTAGCAAGAGAAAACGGATTAGAAGATGTTAGTATGTATCACGGTTCGGTAAACGAAATGCCTTTTGATAATAAACTGTATGATGGGATATTTAGTTATGCACTTCTTCATTTGTTGAATGAACAGGAAAGAGAGAAATGTATTAAAGATTGTTATAATCAGTTAAAACCAGGAGGATATATGGTTTTTACAACTGTTTCTAAAAAAGCTCCCATGTACGGAAAAGGAAAACAGTTGGATAAAGATTATTATGAGATAATGGAAGGTGTAAAAATGTTCTTCTATGATTCTGAATCTGTAAAACAAGATTTTAATAAATATGGATTAGTACAAGTTTCGGAAATTGATGAACCAAACAAGAACATGACAAATAAACCTTCAATCAATTTTTTAATGATAAAATGCAAGAAAGAACTATAACTAAAAGTTATTAACAATTATTAAAGATGTTTATATATTGATTATGCACAAATAAAAAGGACAAGCATATAATAGAATTACCTATTAACTTTAAGTAACCTTAACTTTCGTTAATAGGGTATCTCAAAATCCCTAAAAAGAGCACTTGCGGAAACAAGTGCTCTTTTATTTTTTGTTTATTAAATGTGATTAATTTTGTTCGACTAACATGGAATTTTAAACCATTATTTTATATAAAGTGGTAAGATAAATAGGGAAATGTGTAAGGGGGCGGTGGATTTGAAATTAAAAGAGCTGGCGAATTTGTTATTAATTAAAGAAACCATTGGGGATATGAATGTAGAAATTACGGGATTAGAAATGGATTCTAGAAAGATCACTAGCGGAAATCTTTTTATATGTGTATCAGGTATTGATGGTTTTCTTGAAGATAGACATCAATTTGTTGAAGATGCAGTAAAAAATGGCGCGGTGGCGCTAATAGTAGAAAGAGATGTAAACATTGAAATACCTAAAATAATTGTTAAAGATGCTAGGTATGCTATGGCAGTTATTGCATCACATTTCTATGGTTACCCATCCAATAAAATGAAGCTAATTGGAATTACAGGAACAAATGGTAAAACAACGACTTCCTATTTGATTGAAAAAATTTTAAATGATTATGGATTTCAAACAGGGCTAATGGGGAATAACGGAGTGAAAGTGGGTTCGAAATGGTATCCTACTGATATTAATACGCAAGAACCTCCGATACTTCAACGGAATTTGCAAATGATGAAAAATCAAAATGTAGATTATTGTGTTATGGAAGTTACCTCACAAGGGTTACATATGGAGAGAGTTAAAGGATGTGACTTTAAAACTGCTGTTTTCACAAATTTAACGCAAGATCATTTGGATTATCACGGAACATTTGAGGAATATAAGCACGTAAAAGGTCTTCTTTTTTCAAGATTAGGAAATGATTTTTCTGCTATAGATCAAAAAACTGCTATTTTGAATGCAGACGATCCATCGGTAGAATACTTTAAAAAAATTACTTCTGCTGAAGTGATTACATATGGGATAAATAATGGTGCAGATGTTCAAGCCAAGAGCATAACTTTAAGTTCAAAAGGAATACAGTTTTTAGTTTCTTCCTTTAATGGAGAAATAGAAATTAATCTAAATCTAGTAGGCCGTTTTAATATATATAATGCATTAGCAGCAATAGCAGCTGCAATGGTTGAAGGTATTCCACTTACTAACATTAGTGACAGCCTATCTAACTTAAAGAACATTGAAGGTAGGATGGAAATCATAGATGAAAACCAAGACTTCCTTGTAATAGTGGACTATGCACACACACCTGACGCGTTAGAAAATGTTCTTTCAACAATTAGCGAGTTTTCAAAAGGTAAAATTATCACTATGTTCGGCTGCGGTGGAGATAGAGACGCAAAAAAACGACCTATAATGGGTGAAATTGCTGGAGGTTATAGCGATTTTGTTTATATAACTTCTGATAATCCACGTTCGGAGGACCCGCAGGCAATAATGAAAGATATTGAAAAAGGATTTTTACAGAATAATTATTTGAATTATAAAGTAGAAGTTGATCGTGAACTAGCTATAAATCATGCGATACAAATGGCATCTTCTAATGATATTGTTTTGATTGCGGGAAAAGGGCATGAAACGTATCAAATATTAAAAGATTCAACTATTCATTTTGATGATAAAGAAATTGCTCGACAAGCAATTAAAAATAGTAGATAGGTTATCTTTTAAAAAAGATAGGATGAGATTAAGTTGTGAATGGAGTGTTATTGAATGCAAACAAGAAAAGCTTATTTCTATGTAGCGTCTGGTGAAAATCTTATTACTGCATCTGGAGTAGCTCCTTTGGAATTTGCGATGGAAGTTCTAAAAAAATTAGATGTCTTTGCGCCGGATACACTCCATTCATGGTATGAATTAAATAAGACATATGAACCGGAACATTTCTTCCACCTAATGAATTTGCTAAATAGTTAAGTCGTTTTGTATGTGATTTCTAATAAAAACCATGCTTCTAATGATGTCGAAGCATGGTTTTTATACTTCTGTTTAATTAATATTTTATGTTGTTATTTCTGAACAACAAAAGTAATAGCATTTGTTTTTAATAGGATGTGTCTTTCGTTTCGGACTATATCATAAGCTAATTCTTTTGTTTCAACTTTCATTTCTTGCCAGTCTTTATAAATATTTTTTAATAGATGTATCATTTTATCAGTAGGAAGGTTAATTTCAATTAAAGCATCTAATTCTTCATTCGTATGTAAGTCAATTTCTTGTATGTTTGAGTTAATAATTAAACAATTGATACCACCAATCTTTGTACCTTTTTTCATAGAATGGAGCACGTTTTTTAAATCTTCTTCTGATTCAATATGCTCTAAACTTGATACTGCAACGATATAATCATAAGTGTTAGGGGCAAAATAGTAGTTTTCAATAGCTGCTTGTTCTGTTTTTATAACTTCAAATACATCCTGTTCTTTGCTATAAGTTTGTAATTTTGTTAAAGCGGAATCCAGTAAGTCCACACAAGTAACAGTGCCGCTACCATTTTGTATCTTTTGTGCGATTGGAATGCTATTTCTTCCAACACCAGAGCCGAGGTCAAGTACTTGCAAGTTGTTTCTTCCTTCAAAGTAATCCAGTAAGTCCATAACTGTTTTAACCGGTTTGTATAGCCAAGAGCCGGTTTCAAATAGTTTATATTGTTCATAACAAAGATCGTGATATTTCATTTCTTCGGTTCTTATGTAATCGATACGGTTCATATAGTTTCAGCTCCAATATTATTATTGCGAAATGAATGGGTAGGACAACCTTTTGTATTTGTTTGAATTCGAAAAATACCACCAGCATGTGGATATTTTTTCAATTCGTCATCCGTCATTCTTGTTCTGGCTGTTGTAACATATAGGTCTGTTAAATTAGGTCCTCCAAATGTACAAGACGTTACATATAGCGCTGGAATTGGGATGCTTAATATTCGTTCTCCAGTTGAAGGATTCCATCTAGTAATCTTTGAACCTCCCCAATGAGCAATCCATAAACAACCTTCCTCGTCAATTGTCATACCATCAGGTAGACCTTCATTTTCAGGAAAAATGATTACATCACTTGGATTACAAATTACTCCAGAGCATATATCATAATGAAAACGAACTACTTTTTTAGTAGGTGTATCAATATAGTAAAGGTATGTATGGTCAGGTGACCAAGCTATGCCATTTGATGTATTTACATGTGAAACTTTTTTCTCTACCTTTAAATTATTATTTAAACAATACAAGGAACCAGCAGCATTTATACCTTATATATCTGTAGTACCTGCCCAAAAACGTCCTGCTGGATCGCATTTTCCATCATTAAAACGATTTTCAAATAAATGTGGTTCAGGATCAAAAATATGTGTTAGTTTTTCTGTTTTTACATTAATAGAATAAAAGCCGTTTTCCATAGCTAGGAGTAGTACGTCATCTAAATATGGAACAACACAGCCAATTTGTTGATTGAGAGCAATTACTCGGTTTGTATTAGCAGTAGGATTAAATATGCATAATTGTTTCTCCACAATATCAACCCAGTATAAAAGTTGCTTTTTTTCAGTCCAACAAGGCCCTTCAGCTAAACTAGCTTTCGCATCTAAAACTAATTCTATATTACTTATCAAGATTTTCACCTCACTTTATAAGATATTTCTATAATTCGATATGAATAGAGGTAAACCTTTTAATCAGAAGATATTAAGATTTGCACTATAGAAAACTGATTTTCTCAAGTGATTAAAAAAATGTATAAACATGGAGAGGAAAATGCATATGATGTTTTATGAAATTGTTTGCTTTTCTTGTAAAAATATATTTCGTGTTTACGAAGGTAGTGAAAAATATAAGCGATTTAAAGAGAAACCAAAAGGGGTATATTGTTGTGATGAGTGTAGTCACAAAATTCAATTAGAAGCGATAAAACATTTTTTTAGATAGTTATTTCGTTCGGAAAAGTTTGACAATAAAGGTATTATAAATTATCATATGAAAAAACTAATATATAAAATAGCATGGAAGAGAAGAGTAGTTAAGAAAAGGATACGTACAGAGAGCTCTGGTAGCTGAGAAAGAGCGGTATACATCTTGACGAAAAAAGACTTGGAGCTGCGCAAGGAACTAATTTGTTTAGGGATGGTGCGACGGGTTCTCCCGTTATAGAGATAGGGTATACGCAAATTTTGCCGTACCTGAAGAGGTTAATATGGCAACATATTAACAAACTGAGGTGGTACCGCGAAGTTAACAACTCTCGTCCTCAAGATGAATAATCTTGGGGGTGGGAGTTTTTTTATTGCATAAAACTGAAAGTGTGAAAACAAAAAATCAATTGAGGTGAGTAATATATGCATTGGGCGTATGAAGTAGCACATGAATTAATAAGGAAACATCCAAACAAAGAAACTTTTGTTTGCGCATCTGGAATCAGTCCATCTGGTTCTGTTCATATCGGGAACTTTCGCGAAATAATAACGACTTATTTCGTTGTAAGAGCCCTTCAAGATTTAGGAAAAAAGACTCGTTTTATATTTTCGTGGGATGATTATGATAGGTTTAGAAAAGTTCCTAAAAATATTGATCCATCTTTTGTAAAATATATTGGTATGCCATACTGTGATATTCCAGATCCATATGGTTGTCATAACTCCTATGCAGAGCATTTTGAAAAAGAGTTTGAGGAATCGCTTCGAGTATTTGGGATTGAAGTGGAATTTATATATCAACATGTTGAATATAGAAGTGGAAGATATAACAAAAACATATTGGAGGCTTTATGTAAAAGAAAAGAAATATATGATATTTTAATGAGTTTTAAAACAGGAGAATGTAGTGAAGAAGAGCGAGAGGGCTTTTATCCGGTTACATTATATTGTGAGAAATGTGGGAAAGATGCAACAACGATTACACATTTTGATGAAGTATTAAAAACAGTACGATATAAATGTGAATGCGGAAATCAAACTGAATTATCGGTATTAAATACAAATAAAATGAAACTGAATTGGAAAGTCGATTGGCCGATGAGATGGATGATAGAGGATGTTATTTTTGAACCGGGCGGAAGAGATCATTCCTCGGAAACGGGTAGTTTTAATGTATCAAAGGAAATTGCAATGAAAATATTCAATCGTGAAGCTCCTCATTATATTGCTTATGATTTCATTGGTATTAAAGGGAATCATGAAAAAATGTCAAGTTCTTCAGGGAATAGCATTATACCTAGTGATTTGTTAAAAGTGTATTTACCAGAAGTGATTCTTTTTATGTTTGCTAAATATAGACCAAACGCAGCTTTTCATATCGGTCTTGATGAAGATGTAATTCGCAATTATACAGAATATGAACGATTGAAAGATAGTTATGAGAATAAAACGCTCAAAAATGAAGATTTATTTGAGGCAATTAAACTTTCTAGAGTTGATAGCAGAATTAAAGAATATCCGAAATTTAATCAAGTAGCAGGAACGTTACCGCTATTAAATTTTGATTCATCTATTTTACAAGGTATATTAGAAAAAACAGATAGGAATTATGCATTAGAGAATATGATAGCGATAAGCAAACGTGCAGAGTATTGGGTTAGAAACTTTCAAACTGAAAAATTAATTGCTGTAAATCAAGAGAGAAATATAGAGTTTTACAATACATTAGATGAAAGACAGAAAGAATGGGTAGTAGAAGTTTGCAATATACTTCGTTTTAACAAAGATTACGCTCACTTAATGGAGCAATTGTATTCGATTTGTCATGATGAAAATAAAAAAATAATGAAAGAAAATCAAAAACAATTATTTATTATTATATATAAGCTCATTATGAATCAGTCCAGTGGCCCTCGAATACCGTTATTAATACATGTAGTAGGCATCGAAAAGTTTATCACATTATTAGATTTCTAAAAAATAAAGGGAACGCAAGTACTCAGCTAAGTACTTGCGTTTCACATTTTACTACCGTGAATACATTTTCGGACATTCATCACCACTAGGTTCATAAAAACAATGGCTTTTAAACTGTCCTACAAACGGCTGGTTATACCATTCAGGTGGACAAGCACCAACTGGACGGAAATACCAAAGAGCCCACCTTGCTGGCCAGCGCCACTCACCTTGTAAAACTTTTCTTGCGATGTCTTTTTCTGATTCACGTGCGCGTTGATAAAAATATCCGTATTGCACTGCTTCAAATCCGCCGGGACTTTGATATACTGCATCACGTACAGTTCGAAGTTGTTTAAAATCTAAGCAATCACAAAATACACGATTTACTACTACGCAACCAACAAGTTGTTCACCCTGTCGACCTTCTCCTTCAGCTTCAGCACGAATTAAACGAGCTAGTAAATCAACATCACTTTCGTTATATGGAATAAGGGGCATAGTGCTACCACCTTTCTTTATCTGATATAGTAAAGAGTGTATGTATGAAAATAAGCCATGTGCTTTTCTATATGTAAATTCATAAATTTTTAAAAGGAGCTTTTATAAAAAACGCTAATTAATAATTGTAGACCAATATAAAAGGGGAGAGATAAAATGCATCGCATCCATAAAGAACATATCATATACGCAATGTCACCAGATAATAAGCCTTGTATCGAAGTAGAAATAGGGAGTCGTCTTGTATTTGAAACATATGATTGCTTTGAAAATCAAATTGACTCTGAAGATGTTGCATTTCAAGAATTAGATTGGAACCGAATTAATCCGGCGACTGGACCAGTATATATTAAAGGTGCAGAACCTGGTGATATTTTAGTCGTAACGATTGAAAAGATTAAAATTGCAGAGCAAGGCGTTTTAACTACAGGGGCGAATCTTGGTGTAATGGGTGAAGAGCTAAACGAAAATACAGTGAAAATTGCTCCGATACATAATGAACATGTTTTATTTTCAAATGAACTACAAATTCCGATTCATCCAATGATCGGTGTAATTGGTACTGCGCCGAAAGAAGAGAGCATTTCATGTGGCACACCGCATGATCACGGCGGGAATATGGATTGTAAAGAGATAAAAGAAGGGACAACGTTATTATTACCTGTAAATGTTCCTGGTGCTCTATTAGCATTAGGCGATTTACACGCAGCGATGGGTGATGGTGAAATTGGTGTTAGTGGAGTAGAAGTTGCTGGTGAGGTGACGGTAACTGTTCAGATTATAAAAGGAAAGAAATGGCCACTACCAATGGCTATCCAAAAAGAAAAAGTAATGACGATTGCTTCAGAAAAATTGCTAGATGATGCAGCGAATCGCGCTGTACGTAATATGGTTACATTTTTACATAAAGAATTAGAAATATCTAAAGCTGATGCAACGCTTTTATTATCAGCTGCCGGTGATTTAAGAGTTTGTCAAGTTGTGGACCCGCTTAAAACAGCACGAATGGAACTTCGTATGGACTATGTGGAGAAGTTAGGTTTTGACTTTAGTAAATTTCATATTAAATAAGAAATAATAGAAGAAGGATGTTGTTGTATAAAAGTATCCTTTTTTGATTTACGGATTATATAAAAAAAGGTAGTATTTATTTTATATAATTGAATATAAGATTGTGGATCAAAAAAGGAGTAAACACATGGTTAAAATTATGATTGTAGAAGACGATATGAAAATTGCTGAACTATTATCAACACATGTCGCGAAATACGGGTATGAAGGAATTATTGTATCGGATTTTCAAAATGTATTAAACATTTTTTTAGAAGAACAACCAGAGTTAGTTTTATTAGATATTAATTTACCAAGTTTTGATGGCTACTATTGGTGTCGTCAAATTCGCGGAGTTTCTACATGTCCGATATTATTTATTTCGGCTCGTGAAGGCACGATGGATCAAGTTATGGCGCTAGAAAACGGCGGCGATGATTTTATTTCAAAGCCATTCCATTACGAAGTTGTAATGGCGAAAATTCGTAGTCATTTAAGACGTGCTTACGGAGATTATGCACCGAAAGTAGAAGAACGGATGGTCGAGCAACATGGTCTTTGTTTATATCCGGAAAGGCTTGTGTTGAAGCTTAAAAATCAAGAGATTGATATAACGAGAAATGAAGCTATTTTATTAGAGATGTTAATGCAAAATTATCCGCGTGTTGTGGGTAGAGAAGTGTTATTAAATAAATTATGGGATAGCGAATCTTATGTTGATGATAATACATTAAGTGTAAATACAACTCGTGTGCGTAAAAAGTTAAAAACATTGCAGATTGAAGATGCAATTGAAACGATTCGCAGTGTCGGTTATAGATTACATATAACTTGGGATAATGGTATAGAGAAATGATAAAATTATTTATTCGTGATCATATACCACTTATTTGTTTTACAGTAATCCAGCTACTAGCCATATTTCTTGTATATTGGTTTGATGGGTATAACCATATTGCAACGGCATTATATGCAATGTTTTTAGGTGTCTTTTTTATGGTAGGTTATTTAGTATTCCGTTACTTTACTCATCGTACGTTCTATGAAAGATTAGCAAATCCCATGCATTCCTTGGATGATTCTGTTCAAAAATCAGATTTTGCAGTTTTATCTACTGCGCTTCAAGACTTGCTTGAGGTACAGTATCGCCATTATCAAAATCAACTTCAGATACAAGAGAGAAAAAATAATGATCATTTAACCTTTATGAACCAGTGGATACATCAAATGAAAACCCCTTTATCTGTAATAGAATTAATTACACAAGATGAAATCGATCCGCGTTTTGAAAGTATTAATGAGGAAACAGATAGGCTAAAAAAGGGATTAGAGATGGCTCTATATGTCGCACGTTTAGAAGCATTTACGCAAGATTTTTATGTGGAAAAAGTACAGCTACATAAAATAGTAAATGATTCTGTACATGAACATAAACGCTTCTTTATCCGAAATTTTGTGTATCCAGAGCTTAAAATCGATAAGGACATCATTGTAGAAAGTGATGCGAAATGGTTACAATTTTTAATTGGACAAATACTATCGAACGCGATTAAATATTCAGCTGGTAGTCGAGAGAAGATTAAAGTGAAAGCTTGTAAGGAAGATAATAACGTTATACTTGAAATTACCGATAATGGCGTAGGGATACCGAAGCAAGATTTACCTAGAGTATTTAAACCTTTCTTTACAGGGGAAAATGGTAGAGATTTTAAAGAATCAACTGGAATGGGACTATATCTTGTATATGAAATTACGAAACAATTAGGACATCGTGTAGAAATTCATTCAGAAGTTGGTAAAGGTACTGTTGTACGAATTATATTTTTTAATGTGTAAATAAGTGATCGAGGCTAAAGAACTTTGGAGATAAGTTTTTTAGCCTTATTTTATCCCGCGTTAACGGACAGTAAAACTCCCACCTCAAAATTCAGTTGGTGCAAAGAAGTTAGGTGGGAGTCGGGCTGTCCGTAAACGTCCGATTGGTGAGGGCTGATAATCAGTGGGGGATGAACAAAACCCCCACTGATTAAAGTTTCACTTTATAGCAATTATCTGAAATGGTGAAAAATCATATTAGTATATATAATGACACACTAATAAATACGATCGTTAAATTAGAAGTATTTAATAAAAAGCTGATACATATTTCTGTAAGAAAAAGCCACCCCTTTGAAAGGATAGCTTCATGAATCCACCATATGAATAAGTATATCAACTTTAATAAGTATAATGTTCGAATTCGTGATATGTTTTGTGGATTATAATAGAATTAGTCTTTTGTTTTTTCATGATACAGTATTGTAATTAAGCAAACAAACTTAATAATTTATATCCAATTAATCCTAAAATAGTGATAGGAACCATCATTAAGAAAGAAGAAATTCGATTAGCATTAGAGCGTTCTAATACAAGAATCAAGATAATCCCGACTATCACTTCCGTATATCCAACAGGTAACATGTGATTATAGTCTTCAAAATGTAAAAGAATGTGAAGTCCATCCGTTACAAAAACTCCACTAATAAGCGCGCTTCCGAATTTATGAAGTGGATTTGTAGTATCTTTCCATAGAAAACCTGCCATTCCAAAGATAGTTCCTCCTATACATGCACACACAATCCATACAGATATAAAATAAATAGAGTGAGCTACATTTTTAATAACCATTGCATAACCATAGTAGCCTAATACCATACCGAATAGTGCAAGGATGCCAGAAAGTATAGCTGTACGTTTAGAATAACTCAAGCTAGCCACGAAAAAGGATGGAACTAACCAAACGCTTCCTAGGTTAGCTAATGAATTCCAATGTCCTGGAAGTATACCTTGCCCCAATTTAGTTAGTATACCAACAATAATCCCTATTATAATCGGGAGGAGAACAATCCTTACAAACATATTTAACTTTGTAATTTCTAATGTCCTGTCCATAAATTCAATCCTTACATTAATATTTTTTATAAACATATAATAGCTTATTGCAGAGGATTAATCAATAAAAAATTATCGATAAACAATAAGTTATTGTTGGATAACGAATAAAATATAATTAATTATAAATTTATATAAAAATTATATAAGAAGTAGTGCGTAGAAGTTTATTATTAGGGGAATCTAAGGGAAGTAGTACAACAAACGTAATGTATGATTGTTTAATATGATGTTAAGAAATGATAAATAAAGCGATCATTATTCCAGCACATATAATTGCATTTACTCATACAGTAGTAGTATGGTACAATATGGTTACTAACGACGGAAAGGAATGATGGGTGGACGATGATTAACTAATCTTATTTTTAAATGTTGAAATTCAATACATTTCAATTTCTAAAAAATAGGATTAGTCTGCCCAATTTCCATACAACGGTATTGCTATTTATGTTGTGCAATAGCTTATTTGGGTATAAATATTTTAACGACTAATCCTGCCAAATTTATTTGGGAGGATTTTTTTATTCTCCCTTTATGAAAGGGATTGGTATTATGAAAGAACTATTAAAATTAAATGATGTTTATGTGGAAATAAAAGAAAATACTTTGTTAGAGAAGATGAATGTGACAGTAAGACAAGGGGACGTTATTGGGTTAATCGGCAAAAATGGAGCTGGTAAATCAACGTTACTTCAATTAATAAATGGGAAGATTGAACCATCAAAAGGTACTGTTGAATGGATGCAAATGAATATGACAACTGCATATGTTGAACAAGAAAAAGAATCTTTCGTTAGCAAGGATATGATTGCAAAGGAAGCAGAACTTCTTGCGAAATGGGGCGTACCAACGAACGATTTTCTTACTTTAAGTGGTGGTGAAAAGCTGAAAGTTCGATTAGCAAAGGGGTTTGCTGAAAATCCTAATGTCTTAATATTAGACGAACCGACAAATCATCTAGATGAGATGAGTACGGAATTTCTCATTAAACAAATCAAAAATATGAAAGGTACAGTAATCGTCGTATCGCATGATCGATATTTTTTAGATGTTGTCGCAAGTAGAATATGGTCGATTGAGGATAAGAAATTAATTGACCATAGCGGGAATTACACGAGTTATATGAAAGCACGTGAGCATAAAAGAATGACGCAACAGCGCGAATATGAAAAACAACAAAAGAAGATAGAACAAGTAGAAACGCATATAAAAGAATTAAGTTCATGGTCACAAAAGGCACATGCGCAGTCTACAAAACAAGAAGGTGTGAAAGAGTTTTATCGTGTAAAGGCGAAGCGAATGGACGCGCAAGTTAAATCGAAACGAAAACGTCTTGAAAAAGAGTTGGAGAAAACGAAAGTTGAACGTGTGAAAGAAGATTATTCAGTTGAATTTTCTATTCAAGCGAGTAAAAAAGTAGGAAAACGTTTCTTAGAAGTAAAACAATTACGGAAAGAATTTAATAAACGAACATTATTTGAAAACGTTAATTTTACAATTCAGCACGGTGAGAAGGTTGCGATTATTGGTCCGAATGGTAGTGGGAAAACAACGTTACTGAAGATGATTATGGGAACAGAAACTGCTGAAGGAGAAGTATGGATTTCACCTTCAGCAAACATCGGTTATTTAACTCAAGAAGTATTTGATTTACCGCTGGATAAAACACCAGAAGATTTATTTTATAAAGAGACATTCGAAGAAAGAGGAAAAGTCCAAAATTTAATGAAACATTTAGGTTTTCAAGCTTCTCAATGGAAAGAGCCGATTGAGTATATGAGTATGGGGGAACGAGTGAAATGTAAGCTAATGGCTTATATTTTAGATGAAAAAGATGTACTTATTTTAGATGAACCGACGAATCACCTTGATCTGCCATCACGTGAACAGCTTGAAAATACATTAGCTGAGTATAATGGAACACTCGTTATCGTTTCTCACGATCGATATTTTCTGGAGAAGACAACCAACGCAAAACTCATGTTTGTAAACAATACGATACAAAAGCAGCTCGAAGAACCTACGAAAACAAGAGATGGAATGGAAGAGCTACGTTTAACGTTAGAAACAGAGAGACAAGAAGTATTAGGGAAATTAAGCTTTTTAACTTCTAAAGACAAAGAATATAAAGAACTAGATGAACGGTTTATGGAACTTACGAAGCAGATTAAGGCGCTTTAACGTAAGGAAGGGGATCAATATGGGAGCAGAGAGTTTGACTAAGTTATTTAGAATAGATTGTGGTGATATACCTACAAGAGTTTACGGCTAAAGATGCAGAGAGTATTTATAAAATATCCAATCAACCAGAGATAGAAAAGTTTTTACCGGACTGGAAATCAACGAAAGAACAACGAGTTAATTGGGTTACAAATTATGAAATACATGCAAACAAAGTGTTTCTTAATGCCGTAAGAATTATGAATAACATAGATGACCATATATTAAAGCTAGGAATATTTAAGAAATCGACTAATGAATTTGTTGGATGGTGCTGCATAGGTATGAAAGATGAACTCCCTGCACCGAACAGAGAAATTATGTATGCTGTTTCAAGTGAATATCATAATAATGGATATGCAACGAAAGCGACAAAAGGCTTGATTGGCTATTTGTTTGAAAATACAAATGTAGATGTTCTTAATGTAATTGCATTAATTAATAACGTACCGTCAAATAAAGTTATTGAAAAATGCGGGTTTGCTTATTTGAGTCAACAGGCGATAGACAACCAAATTTATAATCATTATGTATTGAGTAAATCTGAATGGATAAAAATTAGTGCTCTTTAAAGGGAGCGAGAATGCAAAAAAGCTTAGAGCTAAAACTCTAAGCTTTTTTGCATTCTAAAGTACTAGTTAACCATATTGAAGTGTAGATTATGGATGTGTTTTTCACCAAAAACAAATGCAGCAAGTTGTATATGCGAGAACTATTTCATAACAGTATATCTAAAAGGTGTTTGGAAAATTTTGTCGAATGTATATATCTATGAAAACTCTAATTTCTTACTCCAATCATCCTACATATGAATCACTTAAGTCTTTAGTAGAAGAATGAACGGAAAAAGTGAAGACAGCAAAGATTTGCATTTAAAATTAAGGGTTGAGTGTTAGTGGATTGCATGTTTGAAAATATGAAATAGTATTAAATGAGGGGGGAAGCGTATTATCATTTGGTTTCGTCACTTACCACAAATAAGTATGGATTTGTTAGAATGGACTCCTTTTATACAAAATGATTGGCACCGAAAACATTATATGAAGTTTGTGTATGTACTTCAAATCGTTCTTTTTCTAATACCGTATTATTTTGGAGCAAGTTTTACTCATATTAATATATTTTATCTCATTATTTTAGGTTTTTTAGTCTTCATCATTCATGAATATCTACACATTATTGTTATAAATAAAATGGGGGATATTAGCTTAACTTGTAGTGGAATATTTTTTTGGTTAAATACAAATGCAATCTTATCCAAAACGAGATTTTGGATTTTTATGAGCTTGCCTATTATTGTTTTATCGGTCGTTCCAGCCATTATATCATTGTATGTATCGGGAAATATTAAATCAATCTTATTGTTTGTATGTTGGATAAATGCAATAATTTCCGCTTCAGATATATACAATTCATTTTTAATTGCGATTAAACCGAAGAACTCATTTTTTTGTAGAGGTTACTTTAAAGTGAATGAGACTAAAAAAGAGTATCCCAAAAACATTTCAACCAAAGATATTATTTGAAAATATAACTTTGGGAAGGAAAAGACCGATAAAGCTATCGGTCTTTTCCCTTTTATCCCGCTTTAATGGGCAGTAAGACCCCCACCTCAAAATGCAGCGAAAGCAAAGAAGTAAGGTGAGGGATCAACTGCCCATAAAAGTCCGATTGGTGAGAGCTAATAATCAGTGGGGGATGGAGAAAACCCCCACTGATTAAAGTTTCACTTTATATAATAATATGATATACATTGTATTTCTTGCCACTATACAATTATTATAAGATAGTTATGTGTTACTTTTAGTTTGAAAATAGTTATGTTATCAGTTTTTTTAGAAATCTTACAAGCGTGTAAGATAAATGAAAGATGAATCAATATGAGTTATAAGACAATTCATTTACACTCTATTGTGAGAAGTGCAAATGAAGGGAGAATAGAAATGGAAATTTTACATGCGAAAAATATTAGTAAAGTATATAAAGGGAAAATCCCTTTTAAAGCATTAGTAGATATTGATTTATCAATTAAAGAAGGTGAATTTATAGGAATCATGGGACCATCAGGTAGCGGGAAAACAACGTTATTAAATATGGTATCTACTATCGACTCTCCAACATCGGGAGAAATAGTAATAAATGGTACAAACCCTTTCCACTTATCATCTGAAGATTTAGCTTTATTCCGTAGAAAACAATTAGGATTTGTATTCCAATCATTTAATTTACTTAGTACGCTTACAGTGAAGGAAAATATCGTATTGCCGATGACATTAGATGGTGTTTCTGTGCAAGAAATGAATAAACGAGTAGAAGAAATTGCAGCGAAATTAAATATAACAGATATATTGAATAAAAGAACATTTGAAATATCAGGGGGACAAGCTCAAAGAACAGCAATCGCTCGTGCGATCGTTCATAAGCCGCAATTATTACTTGCAGATGAACCTACAGGGAATTTAGACTCTAAATCTTCAAATGATGTAATGGAGATGCTCGATACGCTTAACAAGGAAGAAAAGGCAACGATGATGTTAGTTACACATGATCCGTATGCAGCTAGTTTTTGCAGCCGAGTAATTTTCATTAAAGATGGTCAACTATATAACGAAATTTATCGTGGTGAAAGTCGGCAAACCTTTTATCAAAAGATTATGGATGTCCTTTCTTTGTTAGGAGGGAAAAGGCATGACTTTTCGTCAGTTCGCATTTAATAATATCTTTCGTAATAAGCGTACATATGCTGCTCATTTTTTAAGCAGTGCATTTTCTATAATGATTTTCTTTACGTATGCTCTTTTATTATTCCATCCTGATTTACAGGGGGAATTGAAATCGACAAGCTCAACAATAAGTACATTTGGTACATTAGGATTTAAAGTTTCGCAAGGTTTGATTTGTGTATTTTCATTCTTCTTCATTCTATATTCAGTGAGCTCGTTTTTAAAAACGCGTAAGAAAGAATTTGGCATTTTAATGATGCAAGGTATGTCAATGAGACAGCTTAAGAAGTTATTGTTAATTGAAAATATGTTAATTGGACTCGGTTCAATTTGTATAGGGGTTCTTATTGGACTTATATTTTCTAAACTAGTTTTATTAATAAGTGCCAGTATATTAATGATTAGTAACGGCTTACCTTTTTATATACCAGTACAGGCTGTATTATTAACAGTTATTACGTTTCTTTTCTTATTTTTAATCGTTTCGTTAGTTACATTTAAAACAATTAAAGTAACCGAACTTGTGGAACTTATGCAAGCAGGTGAAAAGCCAAAGCCTGAACCGAAATCGTCAATTTTATTATCAATTTTCTCTTTGTTTAGTATAGGGTATGGATATATTTTAGTATTCCGCTTTATCCCAAGTTATAGTTTTATTACGCTTGGAATGGGTGTGCTCTTAGTAATTATAGGTACATACTTTTTATTTACACAGTGTAGCGTTTATATATTGCATCTTGCGAAAAGGAGTGAATCTTTCTTTTTTAAAAGAACCAATATATTAACATTTTCAGAATTAATTTATCGTATGAAAGATAATGCAACAATGTTTTTTATAGTATCTATTATTTCAGCGGTTGCTTTTACAGCAATTGGCACGACAGCTGCTCTTGGAAATAAAGATTTGGTAAGGATGACAAACCCGTATACATTGCTATATGTAGCTCCTGAAAAAAACAAAATAGCGGATAAACATCTCTCTACAATAAAAAAACATTTTGCTGATGCTAATATTCCATATCGAATGGCTTCATCTTCATACATATACACTGAAAGTAATGTATATGTAATGAAACTAAGTGAATATAACGAACTTGCGAGAGCACTCGGTTATCAACAAGAAACAATTGAAAAAGAAGATGAAATGTTATTAATCCCAGGAATGGTATCACAAAAACAGGAATTTAAAAATGGTGATTATAAAAAGGATATTGAGGTCATTCAAGGAGAGTGGACAAAGACATTTCATGTGAAAAAAACTGTAGATAACTTAGTTTTGCCACATGATACGCAAGGGATTTATATTGCTATTCAAGATCATGTGTATGATGAAATTCCACTTAATAGTAGTCCGGATTATGAAAATATAATTCAATATCGAACGTATGGATTTGTTGTTGATGATTGGATAAAAACGAAAGAAATTTCAAATCAATTAAATAATATATTCGAAAAAGAGCCTAGAGACATACATTTTGAATTTAGAGCTCTAACTATAGAGTTGTTAAGTGCAAAACAAACGAATGGATTATTACTTATGGCAAGTGTTTTAGTTGGAATCGTCTTCTTTACTTTTGCTGCTAGTTTTATTTACTTCCGGTTATATACTGATTTGGACCGTGATCAACAGCAGTATAAAATGATTTCAAAAATGGGATTAAGTAAACGAGAGTTGAAGAAAGTTGTAACGAGACAGTTAGTATTAATGTTCTTCTTACCGATTATCATTGCAGTAATTCACACAGTGGTTGCTTATATGGCATTGCAACAATTGGTCGATTTTTCTATTTTAAATAGTTCTATCGTAATTCTAATTTCATTTATTTGTATACAAGTTTTATATTTCTATATAACTCGTTGGCGCTATTTACAAAAGCTTTATAAAACTATGGAGCAATAGAGATTATGAGGAAGTAAGATTGCAGAAAAGCATGTAAAAAAACAATTTTGGTTATGAAAGGAACTGTGATGAAAAAAACAATATCTATTTTCATATTAAGTATATTATTGTTAATAAGTGTAAGTGCATGCTCTAAAAATGAAAACAGATTTCCAGCAAACGGCGTACTAGTTATTGGAGATGAGGACAATACTTTAACTATTATAAATCGTTATAAGGAAAACACGAAAGAACATGAAGTTTTTTCTGTGAAAACAGGTAGATTTGACAAAAAGAGGGTTTTAATATTAAATGAATCTACTGCAAAAGCGATGATTAAAGCAAAAATTTTTCGTGAAAGAGATCAATCATCTCTTTCCAAACCTTTAGATACGTTGCCGAATTTTCCAAAAGAAAGTTCACTACTATTTATAAATGAAGAAGAAAAGAATATAAAAAGTATTGAAATAGAAGGAAAAGCGATACCAGTTACATATGATAGGGATGCTTGGCTTGGTAATAATCGAAACTATGGACTACTATCGTATGTAATTGTGGCGGAAAATAATGTATATAATGAAATAAAAGCAAATGAAACAAAAATACAACTTCTTCATCTGAAAAAATCTTTAGGTGACGAAAAACCTAAAATGTCGACAGATAATACATTGACTAATGAATATGTAAAAGTAAGAAAGTTGATTGAAGGTTATAAGGGTGAGGTATCAGTTCAATTTGTAACGATTGGAGAAAAATCTTAAAAAAGAGCTCGAGGTTGATAGAAATTTTATCAACCTTGAACTCTTTTTAGTTTAGAGCATTCATATAACATAGATTACATTACTTCATTTAATCGAGTCCCACTCGTTTCTTCAATCGCATTTGAATTTTGAACTGAATTATTTTGTGCTTCTTTTTCTTTACGAGCCTTTTGTAGCATTTCAAGTATAATCCATAAAGGAACACCTTTATCTTTTAGCATCTTCCATAAATCTAATTCATTAAATTTATGCTCAGGTTGTTTCATCTCTTTTTCAGATGAACGAATATCAAATTTGATGGGATCATTTGATTTTTTATCTTCAAGTTTAGTGGAAGAGATCGTATTATGCTCAAGATTAGATGAAGTTATTTTAGTAGGTTGAGATAATGTATGAATATTTAATCCGATTTGCATGTCTTTTCCTCCTTAAGTAATAAAATTAGTTTTCTTGTAATTATTAAAGCTATGTAACATGAGAAAACTATCTTCAATTATAAATTTAAATAATCAGATTTACAAGTTGTATTATAAAAAGTAATTCCTCACTTGAATTAATATTTATCAACATTTGTGCATGTTTTCTATATACAATGTATATAAAATACAAATTCTATGGTTGCGCCCTCATCTAATGCTATTATAAATAGTAATAAGCCTTTACAGATTGGGACCATCTCGATATGGTAGGACTTAGTGTTTCAGATACGTTAGTTTTTTCTAGCATTCAAGGCTTTTATAGAACAATTGCAGAAAAGTTATTAAGATTACCGAAATAGGTAATAATAAAGCGCTCTCGATGGAATTCGAGGGCGCTTTATATTATATTGAAAGAGGGATATGGTAGAAAAATATGGGGGATATTATGAAAATTAAAGTTGTATTATCAGGATATGGAACAGTAGGAAAAGAGTTTATAAAATTATTAAATGAAAAATACTTATATATAAATGAAACGTATGGAATAGATTTAGTGGTAAGCGGTGTATTAGGCAGAAATGTTGCAATACATAATGAAGATGGATTATCTATTCCTCATTTATTAAGATATGGTGGCGGTAGCTCTGCAATTGAAAAATATATTGAACATCATCCAGAGGAACGAGCAACAGATAACATAATTGGTACTGTGCTAGTAGAATCAACAGTTACAAATCTTAAAGATGGAAATCCAGGAAAACAATATATAATACAAGCAATTGAAAAACAGATGGATATAGTAGCAATTTCAAAAGGAGCACTCGTTACAAACTGGAGAGAAATAAATGAAGCAGCAAAAATCGCAAATGTACAAATCCGATATAGTGGTGCAACTGCGGCCGCATTACCGACACTTGATATTGGGCAATTTAGTCTAGCTGGTTGCCATATTGAAAAAATAGAAGGAATATTAAACGGGACAACAAATTATATTCTTACGAAAATGAATGAGGAAGATGTTACGTTTGAAGAAGCACTGAAAGAAGCGCAACGTAAAGGAATTGCTGAAACGAACCCAACATTAGATGTAAGCGGCTCTGATAGTGCGTGTAAATTGTTACTTTTGACAAACAGTTTAATGGGAACAGAGCATACGCTTACTGATATACATATAAAAGGAATTGAACATGTTACAAAACAAGAAATTCGACATGCTAAGGAACAAAATAAATTTATTAAATTAATAGCTTCAGCGTATAAGGATCAGGATGGTAAAGTGGCTCTTAAAGTAGAACCGTACGAAATAGATAAGGATCATCCGCTAGCAAATGTAAATGGTACAGAAAAAGGAATTACGTTCTTTACAGATATGATGGGGCAAGTTACTACAATTGGTGGTGCATCAAATCCACGCGGAGCCGCAGCAGCGGCTTTAAAAGATATAATTAATTTATACCGTAAAGATTTATCACGTATTAACAGGTAGTAAAATTACCCATTAATTAATATTTCACTTTATCCCGCGTTAACGGACAGTAAACGTCCGATTGGTGAGGGCTAATAATCAGTGGGGGATGAACAAAACCCCCACTGATTAAAGTTTCACTTTATATGACCGTACCGCCCTTTATAAAAAATACATATGTAGTGGACCTTTTGAGAATGAAATAATTATGCAAAAATGATTGCAGGGGGTAAGGAATTGTTTAAAGATTTTAAAGTTGTGAAAGAACGTCCCGTTTATATTCAATTGAAAGATTATTTAAAAAAGATGATTATGAAAGGGCATTTGCTCGGGGATCAAAAAATTCCTTCGACGAGGGAACTTAGTGAATTACTAAGTGTGAGCAGAAATACGGTGCTCGCTGCTTATGCGGATTTAGAACAAGAAGGACTCATTTATGCAGTTAAAGGAAAAGGGAATTTTGTTGCGAAGGTTGATATTTCAAACACTTCGTCTGTTGAAATAGATTGGAAAAATAAACTTAATACAGTTACCTTATTAGCGGATGAATTAGATTTAATGAAACATGGTGTTCGCTGGGAAAAGGGAATGATTGTTTTTAATAGCATTGCTCCAGACGAAAAGCTATTTGATGTGGAAAATTTCAAAAGAGCTTTTCTTACTCGTATGTCCATTGAAGGTGATGTCGTATTAAATTACGGATATGCAAAAGGTTATAAACCGTTAATGAATTATCTACTTCATTATATGGAAATGAAAGGTGTAGATATTTCGAACAAAGACATTTTAATTACAAATGGATTTACAGAAGGATTAGACATTGTACTATCCTCGTTATCCAAAAAATCAGGGCGGGTTATTTGTGAGAATCCGACTCATCATGCTGCACTCAAGCTTTTCCGCTTACATGGACTTGAAGTTCATGGAATGAGTATGAATGAAGATGGCATTGATACGAACGAAGTGGAAAAAAGTTTACGTGAAAAGGATTTTGATTTCGCGTATTTAATTCCTTCATATCATAATCCAACCGGTATTGTCACGAGTTCGGAGAAAAGAACGGAACTGATGAGATTATTTTCAAAATATAAGGTTCCTATTATAGAAGATGGGTTTAATGAAGAGTTACGTTATTCAGGTTCACATTTAGCACCATTATTAACTTTTGCTGGTGCAGGTAATAATGTGATTTATATTAGTAGCTTTTCGAAAGTACTTTTCCCTGGTTTACGTGTAGGCTGGATTATTGGCGATAAAGAACTGATTCATTATTTAGAAAGTGTAAAAAGAGCAAGAACAATTCACACATCTACTTTAGATCAAGCTGTTCTTTTTCAATATTTACATGAAGGATATTTTGAAAAATATTTAAAAAAGGCAAGGTCTGTTTATAAGAAAAAATATGAGTTAGCTGTTGGGGCGTGTAACGAGTACATTCCGTTTCAAAGAATGACCGGTGATGGTGGACTTCATTTATTTATAGAATTAGAAGAAAAAATTCATGCCCGCACACTTTTGCAAAAGTGTTATGAGCAAGGGGTTACATTTTCTCCTGGAGATGTTTTTTACTCTGATGGAGGAGGAGCGAACACGTTTCGATTAGGATTTTCACGTTTGAAAGAAGAAGAAATAGTTCGGGGAATCAAAATAATCGGTGATACAATAAAGTGAAGCTTTAATCAGTGGGGGGGTGTTCATCCCACACCTAACTGCATTGCTTCCGCTGAATTTTGAGGTGGGGGTCTTACTGCCTGTTAATGCGGGATAAAAAAATGAAATTTGGAGTTGAGGAAATGAGAATTGGCGTTATTATGGGGGGAGTATCCTCTGAAAAACAAGTATCAATTATGACTGGAAATGAAATGATTGCAAATTTAGATGAAAATAAATATGAAATCGTACCGATTACGTTAAATGAAAAAATGGATTTAATCGAAAAAGCGAAAGACATTGATTTTGCATTACTCGCATTACACGGAAAATACGGAGAAGATGGAACTGTTCAAGGGACACTTGAAAGTTTAGGTATTCCTTATAGCGGAAGCAATATGTTATCTAGCGGTATATGTATGGACAAAAATATTTCGAAAAAGATTTTACGTTATGAAGGTATAGAAACACCTGATTGGATTGAACTTACAAAAATGGAGGATCTAAATGTTGATGAACTAAATCAGTTAGGATTTCCGTTAGTGGTAAAACCAAACTCTGGTGGCTCAAGTGTCGGGGTAAAGATTGTCTATAATAAAGACGAATTAATTTCAATTCTGGAAACTGTATTTGAATGGGATTCGGAGGTAGTAATAGAGAAATATATAAAAGGTGACGAGATTACATGTTCCATTTTTGATGGAAAACAATTACCTATCATTTCAATTCGACATGCGGCTGAGTTCTTTGATTACAATGCGAAATATGATGCTGCTAGTACAATTGAAGAAGTTATCGAACTTCCAGCTGAACTGAAGGAACGTGTAAACAAAGCTTCACTGGCTTGCTATAAAGCATTAAAGTGCAGCGTTTATGCAAGGGTGGATATGATGGTGAAGGATGGTATTCCATATGTAATGGAGATTAATACATTACCAGGGATGACGCAAGCGAGTTTACTACCAAAAAGTGCAGCTGCAGCGGGAATTGAATATAGTAAACTATTAGATATGATTATTGAAACTTCATTAAGAGTAAGAAAAGAAGAAGGCTTTTAAGTAGCGGTATCATAAATGATTTTTGACAGTTACATGAAGTATGTTATGATGAATACAATACGAAAATTAAATATTTTATCCACTAGGGGGGCCTATTATAGGCTGAGATCAAATTGGAATTTGAGACTCTTAGTACCTGATCTGGTTAATGCCAGCGTAGGGAAGTGGGAAAGACATTGCTATTTTATGAATAAAAACTGTCACTTTCACTTTCTTTACGCCTGTAAAGAAAGTTTTTTTGTTTTACAGATATAATAATGGTGGGTAAATACTTAAATTTCATACATAATTGGAGGGATTTAAATGACTTTTTCACAATCATTACGTAAAGAAGTAGACTCAATTTGGGAAGCTAGTTTTCATCATCCTTTTGTAAAAAAACTTGGTGAAGGAACGTTAGATTTAGCTAGTTTTCGCTATTATGTGCTTCAAGATTCGTATTATTTGAGTCACTTTGCTAGAGTACAAACTTTAGGAGCTGCAAAAGCATTGGAATTAGAAACGACAGCTCGTATGGCACACCATGCTCAAAATACATATGAAGCGGAATTATCCTTACATGAGAATTTTGCGAAGAAACTAGGGATCACACAAGAAGAAAAAGATAATTTTATTCCTGCTCCAACTGCATACGCATATACTTCACATATGTATCGTGCTGCGTATGAAGGACATTTAGGTGATATCATTGCAGCAATTTTACCTTGCTATTGGTTGTATTATGAAATTGGTGAGCGTTTAAAAGAGTGTCAGCCAGAAGAGCCAATTTATAACGAATGGATTTCTGCTTACGGATCTGATTGGTTCCGTACATTAGTTGAAGAGCAAATTACACGGTTAGATACTATCGCTGAAAAAGTAACAGAGGCAGACCGAAATCGAATGAAACAACATTTTATTATAAGTAGTCAATATGAATATTCATTTTGGGAAATGGCCTATACATTAGAAAAGTGGCCGGTAAGTATAGAAGAGAAAAACGTAATAGGATAAAGACAAGAGGTATTGCAAAAGGCGCATCAATCTAAGTGCGTCTTTTTTCAATTTATCCCGCGTTAACGGACAGTAAAACTCCCACCTCAAAATTCAGTTGGAGCAAAGAAGTTAGGTGGGAGTCGGGCTGTCCGTTAACGTCCGATTGGTGAGGGCTGATAATCAGTGGGGGGTGAACAAAACCCCCACTGATTAAAGTTTCACTTTATAAAAATGAGCCCGTGGAAAAATAACCGAAAAATAGGTACATGAACAAGATACATCATCTAGTGATAGGTCATATTTTGTAGGTGTACGTATTGAACTTAGTTTATAGCGCTATTTCTACTAAGATTTAACAAACAGAAATATAGGAAAGCGTCAAAAGGTTATAGTTAATAAAAGGAGGTCATGAAAATGAATCAATTCCAACAAGAACTACAAGCGTTAAGCCTTAATGATTACCAGTCTGGAAATGTTGTGTATTGGGACCAGCAAAACCAATATCCATATTACTATATTGAAGATGGTGCTCGTCGCTGTGGCGGCTGTGGTGGATGTGGCGGTCGTTGCGGCGGATTTCGTTGTGGTGGATTCCGTTGTTTTGGTTGCTTCGGTTGTTTTGGTTGTTTTAGTTGTGGAGGTTGTGGCAGCTGTGGTAGTTGCTCTAATTGTTTTAATGGTACTTCTGATGCTATTGTAATATATGAATATTGACTACGAATATTCATATAAAATATTAGCTTTATACATGTACATGTCGACAAAGAATATAGCGCCATCGCTAGTGGATATATTCAATCATTCAAGTAAAAGAGTAACTCTTACCTTACTCTTTGTTCATATAATATAGGCTTGTTAGCGGAAATCCAAGACTCTTTATATTGAGAAATCAAGAAAAATCATTTTAAAGAGTCTTATCTTTTTTTCATACATTAAAGAGAAGCTAGCAAAAGCTAACTACTCGACCCTAGGGTATGAAGGGAATAAGAAACTGTATTTTGTGTTATAGACAGAATGTTTTGTTTTATTGAAGGGATAGATATTCATATTTTTTAAAATTAACGATACTATCCATGTAATATACGAAATATTTAAATTTTATAAGAGTGAAAGGATGTATAGGTGATATGGAGAAAAAGAATACCAGGGTTGTTAGGGTATTTATAGCAAGTCCATTTTTTAATGATGAACAACTTAACAGAGTAAAGAGACTAGAAAATGCGCTTAGTAATAATCCTTTTGTTGCAGATATTTTTTCAGCTAGGTTCTATCAACATGAACATTTAACTTTTGGATCTATGGAGTGGAGAACTGCAGTTTTTCATAATGATTTAAAATATTTAAGAAGAGCGGATGTAGTAGTGGCAATTCATGATTTCGTGAATGGGTGTGTAGATAGTGGTACGGCTTTTGAAATTGGTTACGCATATGCATTTCAAAAGCCTATTATTTTGATAAAAGAAAAAGAAAGCATACCTAATCTTATGTTAGTCGAAAGCTTATATGCCTATCTGACAAATGTAGAAGATATTGCCACGTATGATTTCATTAATATGCCACGTATTCCATATAAAGGTCCGCTGGAGTGAATTGAAGCAGCACAACATTCCTTTTGGTAACTATGAATTTTGGCGCTTTGTTTCCATTGCTGATGCGAAGAAAGAAGTGCAAGACAGGGTGATAAGAGTGCTACGGTTTGTGTTGCAGATGTAGAAGTGAAAACAATGAATGATATGAGAACGGGGATACAAGCTTTTATCGATAAATTATACCATTTAGGTGCTAAGAAAGTTGGTTTATATGTTGGTCAAAATATGTATGCACCTTTTGGTATGACAAATGAAAAAGCTGACTTTGTATGGATTCCTCGTTATGATGGCAACAAACCAGCGTATCCATGCGATATCTGGCAATATACTGAAACAGGGAATGTACCTTGAATCGGTAAATGTGACCTTAATTTACTTATAGGTAATAAGTCACTGTCTTGGTTTACTGAATCAGCAACACAAGAAGTTGTACAAGCACCTAAACAAAACATCATCCAAAGTTGGATTGTTTTCACAATTTAGATTTTCGTTATTCCCCACATACTGAATTCATAATGATATTCCGTCCTTTCGATACATACGCCGAATTCTAAATCATCACCAACTAATACAAAATCGGTATACCCAGTTAGAAATCTTGATATGGTTGATAACTCTTCTAAATTATCGAATACTTCAGCAATGTTTAGCTTAACTGCTTCAATTTTACCACCCTTAGAGAAAAAGAGTCTCCCTTGATTAAGTGGAAATTGAATAGTTTTAGCTGTTTCTTTTAACAGTGCAATTGATAGTCTTCTGTTTTCTTCATAATCAGTGCTACCAAAAATTTTTATGTTTGAATTTTGTTCTAGCGTATTAAATAATTCTTTACAAAATAAATCATTAGATTCGGCATCCATAAATGAGTCCATAGAAATCGTAACAATATTAGAAAGTTCGTCTATCAGTTCTTTTCTACTAGCGTTTCTTTTTGCTTTCATTTTTAGAATTTCGATCCGGCTTTTATTCATATTACTCAAAATTTTTCACACCTTTAGTTTTTTCCTTTTTTCTTGTATCCTTCAAAATCTTCTGGATAATGTCTATAGTTTTGATTATATCTTCCTTTTTCATTATCTGCAGTATGGAAATGGGAACCTTTTCTCATTTTATCTTCTCTATGCTCAATTATATGCACTTTTTCATTTTTAATATTAGAATAGTGGCCAGTGAATACAGAGGCGAAAAAGGTAATAGGATAGTGAAAAGAGGTTTTGATATACATATGTATGGTCAATACCTCTTTTATAATTTTTTGTAAAATTATTGTAAATCCCAAATACAATACGTAACATATATTGTATAATTCGAATGTAATACAATAACGATTAAAGAGGGGGTCTATGTATGATAATTTCTTTTAACTTTTAGTAGAGTCATGTCATTAATATATAAGTCGGATAAGCGGTATTTGCTATTCTTTTAAATAATTAGATTATGTGATAATACTTTAGTTTTTTGTGATCAAGAAAAATGAAGAAAGGAAGTAATCATTTTATGGAAAAATTAAAGTTGTTAACATTTGAAAATATAGTAGAACCTCTTTTAAACGAAAGCGTATCATTTATATATTTTCCTATTGAATGGCTTGATATTGTAGAGATACATTATAAGACATTTTTATTAACGAGTAAGTTGAAACGGTTGAATGAAAGATTATATGATATGTTTTCTGATATATTATTTATTCAGCATAATCCATATGTATTAAATGAAAATACACCATGGATTGTATGTAAAGAACCTATTAGAAAAGAACAACTTGATTATATTTTTCAAAGTTGGTATGAGATTATTCATGATTGGAAACCGAATAAATTAATAGATTCACCAAAATATGAATGGCATTACGATTTCATTTCTAATTTAACAGTATTACTTGATAATGAAACATATTCAAAGTGGGTGCCCGCTTTAATTTCACATATTTTTTGTGAACGGCCTTTACAGTTAGAAAACATACACGAAGAAGATATATATTTTTCTCCTCTTAGATCACAAAATATTTGTGAGGCTATGTCAGAGCCCGTTAAAGATGAAAAAACACAAGATTATTTTGCCTATGTATATCGGTTTGAATGTATAACGCGCGGAGGCGAGAATATTCCATTATTAAATGTCTCAATAGGAATTCGGAGATTTTATCAAGAATCTAACCATCCAGATATTCCTTTGCTTTTGAGACGAAAACGAGGCATGATTTTAATTTCTACTCCAGAACTTGCATCGAATAATAAAAAAGTTCGGTTTGTAAAACTAAAAGTACAACAAGCTACAAACGGTATAAAGTGGATAAAGATATTTAGAAATTTAAAAGATGATTTTCATATAGGGGGAGAAGTTGAATTAGAGCATATTCTTCAATATCCGAAAGATTATATGCTAGGAGAAAATCTTAGGGTGTTACTTCCATACAATGAGAGAATATATAAAGTTCAAGGTACGAAAATAAAACCTGGTATAAAAGTAAAGGAAAGAGAGTATTTATTTAAAGGGTTTCAGCAAAAATTTACTGATTTCACATTACTCCCAGAATGTAAAAAGGTAGCAACAAATAATGAAAATGAATTATTCCCATTAATTGCACCAAAAGGATTAGAAACGATAACATTAGAAATATGGTCTGAAAAAATATCGTTGGAAGTTGAACAAGCGTTATTTGAAAGTAAAATTGTGCTAGCTCAAATCGGTGAGTCATCGTATGTATTAAATGCAGATTCTCCAGTATTGTTAAAAATAGTAAGATGTAATATTGAAAAAGTATTGCAAAATCCATATAGAATGCAATATTGTCAGAAATACAAATCAAATTTAGTAGAGGATGTTATGAAAGCGGTCAATGTTACTGCAGGTGAGCGCAAGAATGTGACATTGGCGTTAATTGCAATGGAAAATTGTGACGGGCGTGAAAAAATTGATCCAAAGCAAATTGTTAGAGAAGGGTTTGCGCGTACAAACCGTATTTCAGCATTTATTAATTTATTTATAGGTCAAAGTGTATCTCGTAAAACTATTATACAGTGTATTTTTAACTTATTAGAACAAAGAGGGTTTATGAAACGTAGTTGGAATAAGATAAATTTAACTTGTACATATGTTAATTTATCAATTGAACGAATCTCGAAATTTGATTTCTTACCTATTATTTCACAAATAAAAGGAAAAGAAATTTCATATAAATTATATGGGAATACAAATTGGCAAACGATTGATCATTTATTATTAAATGTAAATAAACATAACGCCTTTTTACCACAACCTTCAAAAAGAAATGATATGGGAATTCAATTTAAACAATTTGTTTCTGAAACATTAACAGGAATTTTACAACATGCAAAAGAAAAAAATGAACAAGTATATTTCATTATAGATGCGAATGTAAGAAAACATTGGATAAAAGAGTTACAAAATCAAAAAATCGATATAGATACTTTCCCTGACTTTTTTCCAGATGTGTTAAAAGTCCCAAACTTAAATATTATTAGGATAAATACATCTTTTGATGTACCAAAATACGGTGCAATAGAATGTGAAGATATGCTGGATGGTACAAGTTTATATGTAGATGAAAAAGGAATGTATTATAGCACTGGTGAATATTCGCTTAATGGTAGTGAAACATTGCAGCGATACATACTTGAAATTTTACCAATAGGTGTAAAAGCAGTAGAAAGGAATGATATTGCCAAAATGGTACATTACATGTGCTGTAATTCAAGTATGCTTTTGGAAAAGAATATACACATGCCATATTCCATGCATATGGCGAAAGTAATAAAAAGCTATATGACGGATATAGATGCAAGAGAGTTTAAAGAGTTTGATGATGAACTGGATGTAGATATAGTGAGAATAGAAAAGAAAGATTCCATTATTTTGCTTTGAAATATAATAGACAAATCCTTGCCATTATATCGGTCAGGATTTGTCATTTTTTCATGTAAATAAGGATATCTTTTGTCATGTATCTTCTCTTTTACATATTTACTTTATTTCTATACAGGATTAAGATGTTTTTTAGAAATAAAAAACTATATCATTTGGAAAAGCAATATGAATGAATTCAAAAGAAATTTGAAAGGAATGAGGAATTGTGAAGAAATTAGATGTGCTATTCATGCTATTGAGCGGCCTCTTTCCAGTTGCAGGAATTATGAAGCAAATCCCACTAGAACAATCTTTATATATTGGAGGCCTTTTATTTTTCACTAGTTTCGGTAGTTATTTTGCGAAAAAAATATATTCACGCATATGTAGCTGGATAGCATATGCGCCGTTTATTACACTACTGTTAGTCATTTGGCATCAAGATATTTCAACAAGTTCAATCATAGCGAATGCGAAAATTGCTGCTTGTATCGCTTTAATTCCATGTTTATTCCGTTTTCGTACATATGGACTTACTTTCGGTTTATTCTCATTATGGGCCGCTTTACTTTGGGATATTAAAGAAGTGCAGTCGTTAGTTATACTTGAACGTATGTCGAGTTTAATGACAAGTAATTTCAAATATCTTATGCTTCTAGTTGGTGGACTTATATTAGGTGGATTAATTGCTATGTTATTACACCGTAAAGAAGAGGATAATAAAGAAAATATAACTTTATTTCAACAAAAAAAGAAACGTAAAAAACATTTATTTAAGATTCCACTCCCAAGATTACCGAAATTTAAGTTAAAATTATTTAAATTTGGTGGAAAAGTATCAAACCAAAAAACGCCTGAAAAAATACGTGAGCATAATTACGAAGAAACAACTCCAGCTGCAACATATGAAATGGCAGAGCAAATGCATCAATATAAAGAGGAAACTGCTCAAGGACAAACGAGGATGGAACGTCGTAGAAATAGGTATAATGCATAATGAAGTTAAAAGCCCCTTAATGATTAATCAATTTTAAGAAAAATCATTAAGGGGTTTTTATGTCATTAAAAATAGATTGCTAAAGTGAAATTTATAGCATACTCTAAAATCGAGGACTAAAATAAAATACTGGGAGGACAAAATGCTTATTATTACATATATTTCTGTCTGTATATTATTTTTAGTTAGCTTTTTACATGTTTACTGGGCTTTCGGGGGTAAGTGGGCGACAAATAGTGTCATTCCAACAAAAGCTGGAGAAAAGGCGTTTACACCAGGTACAGGAATGACATTGTTCATCGCGCTATTACTAAGTATGGCAGCGATAATTTTATTACAACAAACGAATATTGTTCATTTCGTATTTCCTAATATTATTGTTCAAATGGGATCATGGGTTTGTATGATTGTGTTTTTCATAAGAGTAATTGGTGAGTTTCATTATTTTGGTATTTTTAAACGCGAAAAAGATACGAATTTTGCTAGGATGGATACTGTTTTATTTATACCACTTTGTGCATTTCTATCTTTATCATTTTTACTCGCAATTATAACGTGAACAAAAAATAGTAGCAGCTTTTTTATATTAAATATAAATGTAAATTGGCAAGTGTAAAAGTGAAAAATCTAGTAGTAAATAAAAGGAAGTAAGCGCCTTTTTATCGAATTATAGATTATTATGAAAGGCGGGTGCACGATGAAGTATGTAAAAGTCAGTATGAATGGCGGAAGTGAACACAAATTTTCGATGACTTTAGAACGGTTTAAAGAACTTATTACAACAGAGAATGGACTATTAGAAAATAAATTAGTTAGTATTGAAAATGTAATGATTAATCCTACTAATATATCTTCTGTAGTTGAAAAAATTGGTGTGCCAGCTAAGTTTATGGAAGCTTAAAAATCGGTACATAAAAAACATCCACGGGGGATGTTTTTTTATGTATAAATATGTTAATTGTACAATGAATTTATAGTGATACTTCGTACATGCACAAAAAATAAGTACAAGCATATATTAGATAGTGGGACAAGACCTTCGTGTCCTACTTAATACTCAGAAAAAACCTCTATCACATGAGAGCATCCGATTGCAGGGTGCTCTGTTTTTATTCAGCTCTTTAACTTTCAATTTTAAACATATCTTTGATGTTAATAAATATTAAAAATAAAATAATAGCAAAAATTAAGTTAGATAAATAGAAATCTTGATGAAATAGTAATTCAAAGATGACATCAAAAGCATATAAAAAGGCGATAGTAGGTAATATACAAATAAATATAAATCTCCAATTTTTTAGATACTGTTTATAATTAGGAAATACTTTCTCCATAAACATAGCTCCTGTACTTTTTATTTTCTATATAATTATACATTTAAATTATAGGATTTTCAAAAGGTTATTTAGCATTTAAGAATTGTAGGGAAAGCTTTTGTTGAAACCTTATATAGCTGTAGCAATCTTTCAAATATATGATTTGTTTAAAAAACTTTTAAAGAGTGACACTTAAATGATACACTATAGTCTACGTTATTTTTGAAATGAATAGAGGGATTTATATGATAGATAAAATCAAAAATGCTGTAGAAGATATGTATGAAGATGAAGCAAAACATTTACTTCAAAGTATTCTAATTCAGTTAAATTTATTAGAAGAAAATTATAGCGAAGATACAATTAAAAATTTGATGGATATTCCTAAGCAACTGACTAGTAATACATCTTATAAAAGAAATGTAAATGAAAGCTCACACGTACATATTGCTTTTGATGATTCAACAGCTGGAAGTTTAAAGCATATGCTGGGTCAAGAAGAACGATTGGAAGAAATAGTTGTTGCTTTTTCTGAATTCTTTTCAATTGGGCCGATTTACAAGTTACATATGAATGAGGGGCAACTAGCAAGACAGAAATGGTTAGTAAACAACTTAACCACTTATGAAAATTATTTTGAAGAAGAGTATTTATCAAGTTTTTTAGAAACTATGGAAGAACTACATACTATTCCTATTGAAACGCCTATTACAATTTGGAAAGCTGATAACGCTCATGAACATGTAGGTCTATGTTTTGTGATGGCACAGTTAAAAGATAAGAAAAATATTCGCGTTATGAATACATCTGAAGCAAGTAAAGAAATATTAAAACTAGAATATGCGATTCGTGGAACGGGAGAGTTAGCACCTGAAAGTTTAGCTCTAATTCAAAAAAGTTTTGTAGAATCTCCGTATTTAACTGTAGAGAATCGTACGCAGTTTGAAAATGAGTGGGATAGTCTATCGAAAAGTACGGAATTTTTAAGAGTTTGGACAGACAATGAAGTGCGTTCTGTACAAGAAGATTATTTTGATCAATTTATTATTGAATGCGCGAAAAGTATAGGGGCTGATCGAGAATTCCTAAAAGCCCCTAGAGTAATTGGTGAAGCGCTAGGTCATGTAGAGCAGTTAGTTGGCGATACGTTTTTAGAATATCGCTTAAAAGAATTAATTAAACAAGAAGTATTTGAATTTGAAGGTTCATTAGATGAAATGCGTTTTTATAGTGTGAAATTAAGAAAATAATACATCTATTCCGTTTATGAAGAAGCTCGTATTTTTAAATACGAGCTTTATTTTTGTTGAATTTAGGCTATACATAAGCTTCCTATAGTGCGCATATCACATATGAATGTTAAAGGTACTGAATGAAAAGTAGGTGATTTGTTAATATGTATAACCAGCAAAATTATTCATATGAGCAAGGGATGTATTATAATCCACAAAACTACGGGTATGAACCTGTAAATGAAGTGAGAGATATGGAACAAGAAGATTATAGACCAGATGATGCGGAAGATGCTCCAACGTCACCACCACCATCTCAAGCTCCATCGTTACCATCCACATTTGCTTCTCCAGCACAACCAGGAAATATGAAATCATGGATGTGTAACTGTCTAGGAAGATGGGGCTTTTTACGTTTACATCGTCCAGGGCCTTTCGGGAGAGATTTATGGTTCTTTCCGACTGAAGTGAGAAGAAACGGAGTATCAGGTTACACTTGGCAAGGTGGTCGTCGTCGTAAAGTAAGCTACCGCTATCAACAAATTAGTAATTTTATGTGCTTCGCATAAAGAAAAGTGAGAGAGTAGAAAGATTTTACTCCCTCACTTTTTTATTTTTCAATATATGAAGTGAGATTTTGAATGGAAATTTACAATTTTCACGCTTTTATTAGAGTATAATGCATATGTTGGTTCGTTTTCAAAAACAAATGAGAGTGAGGGAATACGATGTCAATGAAAAATAAAGTTGGGCTAAGAATAGAGGATGGCATTAATTTAGCTTCAGCTCAGTTTAAAGAAGATGCATATGAAATTTATAGAGAATCTCGAAAAATGCAACCGATCTTATTTGTAAATAAAACTGAATTAGGTGCAGAGTGGCTTATTACAAGATATGAAGATGCTTTGCCACTATTAAAAGATAATCGCTTAAAAAAAGATCCGGCCAATGTATTTTCTCAAGATACATTGAATGTCTTTCTTACTGTTGACAATAGTGATTATTTAACGACACACATGCTAAATTCAGATCCACCTGACCATAATCGTTTACGATCACTTGTACAAAAAGCTTTTACACCGAAGATGATCACGCAATTGGAAGGAAGAATACAGGATATTGCAGATGATTTGTTAAATGAAGTCGAGCGCAAAGATTCATTAAATCTTGTTGATGATTACTCGTTCCCTTTACCGATTATTGTAATAAGTGAAATGCTCGGCATTCCAAAAGAAGATCAGGCGAAATTTAGAATTTGGTCCCATGCTGTCATTGCTTACCCAGAAACGCCAGAAGAAATAAAAGAAACCGAAAAGCAACTATCTGAGTTTATTACATATCTCCAATATTTAGTTGATGTTAAAAGACAAGAACCAAAAGAGGACTTGGTGAGTGCTTTAATACTTGCAGAAAGTGAAGGCCATAAACTTAGTGCCCGGGAACTATATTCAATGATAATGTTACTAATTGTGGCGGGACACGAAACAACGGTAAATTTAATTACAAATACGGTATTAGCGCTTCTTGAAAATCCGAATCAATTACAGTTATTAAAGGATAATCCAAAATTAATTGATGCAGCTATTGAGGAAGGATTACGCTATTATTCTCCAGTTGAGGTTACAACTTCAAGATGGGCAGATGAACCTTTTCAAATTCACGATCGAACAATTGAAAAAGGGGATATGGTTGTCATTGCATTAGCTTCGGCGAACCGTGATGAAACAGTATTTGAGAACCCAGAAGTATTTGATATTACTCGGGAGAATAATCGTCATATTGCATTTGGCCATGGGAGCCATTTCTGCTTAGGCGCCCCACTTGCTAGGCTGGAAGCAAAGATTGCTATTACTACTTTGTTTAATCGAATGCCTGATTTGCAAATAAAAGGAAATCGTGAAGAAATTAAATGGCAAGGTAATTATTTAATGCGTTCTTTAGAGGAATTACCATTAACATTCTAGAATATTTATTGTAAGACATGCATACATCGAAAATACTTTACATAGAGTATGTATGTGTTATTTAAATTTGAAACGGAAGGGTGAAAACATCCCAATGATCAACTAATTCTATTTGTAAGAGATCTTCGTTAAAAAACGAAATATTCTTCTGAATAGGATTAGTCTGTACATTTATAGAAAAGGGATGTATTTCGCTCTGCGAATATATAGTCTTTTTATATGATTTGTGCTGCTTCCTGTTCAGAACATGAAATAGGGGGCTTTTTTATGTCGACAAATGTAGAAACGAAACAAAATACTGGGGTATCACAAGTATTGAAAAATCGGTTTGTGCAAGGAATTCTAGCATCAGCATTATTTTTACAAGTAGGGATATGGGTTCGAAACTTTGCTGTATTACTATACGTTATGGAAATGACAAAAGGTGATGCTTTTGCTATTTCGATGATTTCAGTTGCTGAGTTTGCTCCAATTTTCATCTTTTCTTTTATTGGCGGAACGTTTGCTGATAGGTGGAAGCCGAAAAAGACAATGATATGGTGTGAAACGTTAAGTTCTATTTCAGTATTTGCAGTATTAATTACCCTTATATTTGGAACATGGAAAATTGTGTTTTTTGTCACGCTTATTTCTGCAATCCTTTCGCAGTTTTCTCAGCCATCTGGTATGAAATTGTTTAAACAGCATTTATCGGCGGAACAAATCCAATTAGCGATGTCTATATATCAAACAATATTTGCGATTTTTATGATATTAGGACCGATTATTGGAACATTTATTTTTCATAGCTTTGGAATTTATATTTCAATTATTATTACAGGTATCGCTTTTTTACTGGCAGCTGCTGTGCTGTTATTTCTTCCGAAAGATCTTGAGAATAATATTGAGAAGAAAGAAATCACGCTATTACAGGAGATGCTTGATGGTATTAAATATGTGAAAAAGAAAAAAGCATTAACTTTACTGGGGCTTTGTTTTATGGCAGCAGGACTTGGAATTGGTTTAATTCAGCCGTTAGGTATTTTTATTGTAACTGAGCAGTTAGGATTATCAAAAGAGAGTTTACAATGGTTACTAACAGTAAATGGTGCAGGGATGATTGTTGGCGGCGCTTTAGCCATGGTATTTGCAAAAAACGTTGCTCCGCAAAAGATGTTAATTATCGGTATGCTGGGTCAGGCAATTGGAATTGGGATTATAGGTTATTCCACAAACTTATGGGTAACACTCACAGCACAACTTTTTAGTGGGTTAGCTCTTCCGTGTATCCAAATAGGTATTAATACGCTCATTATTCAAAATAGTGATACTGATTTTATCGGTCGTGTAAATGGCATTTTAAGTCCGCTATTTACCGGTTCAATGGTAGTAACGATGAGTATTGCTGGTTCATTAAAAGAAATGTTCTCATTAAGTACGATGTATGAAGGCACAGCTCTATTATTTATTATTGGATTAGTGTTTATTTTACCGATATACAATTTAAAGCCAGTAATAGCAATAGAAAATGAAATAAGTGATAAAGGAAGTGTTGTACAAAATGAATCCTAATCCAAATGTTAAGTACCCTATTGAAGGAAATGAAAATGTTCATTTTATAAAAAATACAATAACAAAAGCTAATATACAAGTTGGAGATTATTCATATTATGATGCGAAAGATGGAGAAACATTTGAAGATCGAGTATTACATCATTATGAATTTTTGGGAGATCGTCTTATCATTGGAAAGTTTTGTTGTATTGCAAATGGAGTTACCTTTATTATGAACGGAGCGAATCATCGGATGGATGGATTTTCGGCATATCCATTTAATATATTTAGAAATGGGTGGGAGAAGTATACACCTAATTTGTCTGATTTACCTTACAAAGGTGATACAGTAATAGGAAATGATGTTTGGATTGGTATGGATACAACGATTATGCCCGGAATAAAAATAGGAGATGGTGCAATCATTGCAGCTAAATCTGTTGTGACTAGAGATGTTGCACCATATACAATTGTTGGTGGAAACCCTGCAAATAAAATAAAGGAACGATTTACAAATACAATAATAGAAGAATTATTGCAAATTCAATGGTGGCATTTTGACATTGAAAAAATAACCGAAAATATAGATGCTATTGTACGAGGAGATATTGAGCCTTTAAGAAAGCTAAAAAGGGAATAAAAAATGCATAACAAAGAGTATCATACCCCCGAATTTTGTTAATGATAATAGAACGAGGAGGTGTGATACTATGGCACAAGACGTTTTATGTGAAGTAAACAACTGTAAATTTTGGGCAAACGGCAATAAATGTAGTGCAGACGCAATTTATGTAGTAAGTCATAAAGGGAAACAAGCATCTACTACGGAAGAAACAGATTGCAAAACTTTCGATCCAGAAGTATAAATATTTGAAGGGTAGCCAAATCGTGGTTGCCCTTTTATTAATTATAGTATTGATAATAAATCTCATTTTCATTCATTGTTTTTAACTTTTCTTTTAATTTTTTCATATTTTCTTCATAAGTGATGTAATCCAAAGCAATTCATGTTCAATACGTGATTTACTAAATTCAATGACTTCTGTAATGAAAAATGAGCTAACATCTAAAGATTGAATAGCAGTAAGCTGTTTATATAGTACGTCTTGGCGTATTGTTAAAATTTCTTTTCTAGCTTCGTAATCAAGTTTTTCAAATAGTGCGATACGAACAAGAAATTCTGCATTGTTTGTCGCGAGTTTTTCGGGAAACTCTCTTAACATTTCCGAAAAAATTTCTTCACCTGTTTCAGTTATGTCGTACATATTTCGGTTTGGTTTTCCGACTTGTGTATGTACTTTTTTCGTTATAGCCCCCATATTCTCAAAACGTCGAAGAGAAGGATAAAGCATATTATGATTTAATTCAAAACTCTCTCCTAACCGATTTTGAATATTTTTCTTTATTTCATAACCGTATTTTGGCCCTGATGTTAATTCTGCGAGCAATAAAATATCAACATACATAAAAAATCCCCCTTATATATTTCTCAAGTTCTCCAATGAAAAATCTCTTTTAGTATATGTTAAAATAACATATGTTAGATTATACAACTTTGAACTACCGACCTATCACTTTTATTGTAAAAGAAAAGGGAGGAAAGAACTATGGCTTCGCCTGAAAATGTGATTTTAGTTCATGAAATTTCAAAGCTGAAAACAAAAGAAGAATTGTGGAATCCGTATAAGTGGTATGAATTTATGAGGGATAATCACCCAGTACATTACGATGAAGAGCAAGATGTATGGAATGTTTTTTTATACGATGATGTAAATCGAGTTTTATCGGATTATCGCTTATTTTCAAGTAGAAGGGAGCGAAGACAATTCGCAATCCCTCCTTTAGAAACTAGGATAAATATAAACTCTACTGATCCACCAGAACATCGCAATGTACGTTCTATCGTTTCTAAAGCATTTACTCCAAGAAGTTTAGAACAATGGAAACCCCGAATACAGGCGATTGCAAATGAACTTATAGAACATATCGAAAAATATAGTGAGGTTAATATCGTTGAAGAGTTTGCTGCACCTTTACCTGTTACCGTCATATCCGATTTATTGGGAGTGCCAACAACGGACCGTAAAAAAATTAAAGCATGGTCTGATATTTTATTTATGCCGTATAGTAAAGATAAGTTTAAGGATCTGGATGTGGAAAAGGGGATAGCACTAAATGAATTTAAAGCATATCTTCTACCAATCGTTCAAGAAAAGAGATACCATTTAACCGATGATATTATTTCGGATTTAATACGAGCTGAATATGAAGGAGAAAGATTAACAGATGAAGAAATTGTTACTTTTTCTTTAGGTTTATTAGCGGCAGGCAATGAAACAACTACTAATTTAATTATTAATAGCTTTTATTGCTTTTTAGTGGATTCACCTGGAACATATAAAGAATTAAGAGAAGAACCTAAATTAATTTCAAAAGCAATTGAGGAAGTATTACGCTATCGCTTTCCCGTTACATTAGCTAGGAGGATCACAGAGGATACAAATATATTTGGACCTTTTATGAAAAAGGATCAAATGATTATTGCATGGGTAAGTGCAGCAAATTTAGATGAGAAAAAGTTTTCGCAAGCCTCTAAATTTAATATACACCGAATAGGAAATGAAAAGCATTTAACATTTGGTAAAGGTGCTCACTTTTGCCTAGGGGCACCACTTGCACGTTTAGAAGCTGAGATTGCATTAAGAACTTTCATAAATACCTTTGAAAAAATAGAGTTATCTCCATCGTTTAATTTAGAAAAATGTCTATTGGAAAATGAACAAACGTTGAATTACTTACCTATTCTTTTGAAAACTATGTAAATCGCTTAGCAAGGTACAAATTTACTGTACCTTGTTTTTTTTATTTCTCAATTGTAAATTTTTAGTTGGTTATTTAGTATGAAGGTGTGTGAAAAAGAATGGAGGAGGACGCTTATGTTAACGTGTAATGGAAGTAAAACGTTTCAAACGTTCATTAAAGCTGTAACGGATTTAATGGATAGTAATTTATTAGAAGATCAAATTGTTTGTGCGATTGAAAAATTACTAGAAGAACTTTTAGAAAAGAAAACATGGCTTCCGTTAGAAAAACAGAAGGCGAATTCGGCTCAATACGCACGACACTTGTTATATGAAGATCCTTTTAATCGTTTTGAAGTATTAGCTCTTGTATGGAAAGATGGACAATCTACACCTTTGCATGATCATGATGGTACATGGGGAGTAGAAGGCGTTTTTACAGGAAGGATAATGGTGCAAAACTTTATACAAACTAAGCAGCTTGAAAATTCACTTGTTATTTTAACGCATACAGGAAATCTTTATTTGGGAGAAGGAGAAACAGAGAAAGTCATTCCACCAGCTGATTGTCATATTCTTGAAATAGCCAAAAATGAAAACGTTGTCACTATTCATATTTACGGAAAGCGTTTAGAAAAGTTTAAAATATATGTCCCGACTGAAGAAAAGAATGTGTACATGTGTGAGACAAAATATATTAGTTATAGTTCATAGTTTAAAATCAAAAGCTTTTCTTTAAAAAGAAAAGCTTTTGATTTTATTTTTAATTATTTCTTGACCTGAAACGCTTTTCATAAATTATAAATAAGGAGTACTTCACGAAATTAGTATGAAAACGATACCTTTCGTTTAATATAAATTCGTGTATATATAGAAAGTGGTGAAGAAATAATGAAATTAATTGCAATTGATTTAGATGGAACTCTTCTTTCGGGAAATAAAATGATTAGTAAAGAGAATGCAGAAGCGATTCGAAAATGTCAGGAAGCAGGCCATGTTGTAGCAATTTGTACAGGACGTTCTATCGTCGACATTGAACGATTATTGTTAGAAGTTAATTTAGAGTGTCCAATTATTGCGGAAAACGGTGCGCTTATATATAAAGATAAAAAAATGATGAAACGATATCCAATTCAAAATATGCAAGCACTTGAGATTGTGAACTATCTTGAAGAGAATGGTTTATATTATCAGCTTTATACTGATAAAGGTGTGTACGTACCGGATTATGGAGTAGAAAGTGTACGTAATGAAATAGAATATGTGAAGAATTCAAAAGAAAATTTCGACTTGAAAGAATTAGAAACGATTGCAGCATTATACCTTGAACATACAGCGTTTCTTAGTGCAGAAAGTTGTAAACCAATTGTAGAGACTGATATACATGTGCATAAGCTTTTACCATTTTCTTATGACATAGAAAAATTAAAAAAGTTAAAAGAAACGTTTCTGCATAATGCAGATTTAACAATTACATCTTCATATTGGCATAATTTAGAGATTAACCATCGAGATGCCCAAAAAGGAAATGGATTATATACTTTAGCAGAACATCTAAATATTCCAGTTGAAAATACTGTAGCGATAGGTGATGGGCTAAACGATGTATCTATGATGGAAAAAGCAAACATATCAATTGCAATGGGGAACGCAGTTGAAGAAATAAAAGCAATGTGTAAATATGAAACTTTATCAAATGAAGAACACGGAGTTGCACATGCTTTATATAAATATGTAATGTAATATAAAGTGAAACTTTAATCAGTGGGGGTCTTACTGCCCATTAAAGTGGGTAAAAAAGAAAAACAGAATCTAAATAGATTCTGTTTTTCTTTTTATTAGGGGTAAGGTATTCTATGAGATTCATAGAAGCCTTATTACATTTCATTATATAGAATATATTGGAATAAATGTTTATATTTTTCATAATAATTGTGAATATTTTATGAACTTTATATTTTATGTATTTTTATACTGCTCCAAATGATGTGTATAACAGTACTTTAATAATTAAGTGTATACATGAGGGAACGCGTTAGGTTGCTTATCAAATTAGATGATGAACAAAACACATACTGATTAAAGGTTCTTTTTACATATATATTTTTTCTTTTTTAATTGAAAAATAAAATTTGTTCGAATAATTATTCTACAGCTATATACCTAAAGGCACATTCTTCGTATAATGGAGAAGTATAAAATTTGAACTTGTATTAATTTTACATATTGAGGTGAAAAAAGAATGAATGCGCGGCTAATGGAACTTATTGATGTGAGTACAATAGAAACCATGGCAGAACAATTTTATCAATTAACCAACATATCACATCAACTTCTTGATGCTGAAAAAGAATGTATATTTTCTTTCGGAATAAATGAGACGAAAATATGTAAACTTCCCAAAATTGAAATCCCCATTTTTTTATACAATCAACATTTAGGATCATTTGTAGTATGGTCAAACCAAAGTGCCATTTTCAATTGTCAAAAATATTTCGAAATGCTTTCAAATCTAATTATAGATGGGGCAACAAAAGTATTTCAAAGTAAAAATACAACATTGCTCTCTCGAAAAGAAGAGGAATTACATACAATTTTACAAAATATGCCCGTTATGGTTGATGCGCTTGATTATAATGGAGATTTTGTTCTGTGGAATCGTGAGTGTGAAATTGTAACAGGTTATACCGCTGAAGAAATAATAGGGAATCCACACGCACTTCAATTATTGTACCCTGATCATGATTATCGTCACCAAATACAAACGAAATTTTTAACTTACGGAAAAAATTTCAGAGATTGGGAAATGCACTTAACATGTAAAAACGGTGAAACTAAAACAATTATGTGGTCTAATATTTCAGAACAGTTTCCTGTAACAGGATATAGCTACTGGGCTGTTGGTGTAGATATTACACATTTAAAAGCGATAGAAGAGCAGTTAAAACAACAAACGTCTGAATTAGAATTAATTTTTAAGGCTTTACCGGATTTATGTTTCTTAACAAAAGATGATGGTACAATTATAGACTATAAAGCAGGATCCCCTACAAAATTTTACGTACCGGCAGAAGCTTTTATGGGAAAAAAGTTTTTCGAAGTATTACCATCACCAGTGGCGCAGCAGTTTCAGGAAGCTATTCGTCAAGTGAAAGAAAAAGGAACGAATGTAATTGTCGAATACCCACTTACAATCAATGGTAGTATCGATTTCTTTGAGGCTAGATGCTTACCATTATTACATGATAAAATTATGATCATTGTACGTGATATTACAGAGCGGAAAAAGACAGAAGAATTGCTAAATAAATCAGATACACTTGCAGCAATCGGTCAATTAGCTGCTGGTGTTGCTCATGAAGTGAGGAACCCATTGACAGTTATTAAAGGGTTTATACAGTTATTCCAAATTAATAAAGAAGATCAGGAAAAATATTTTGATTTAATGCTTTCTGAAATTGATAGAATAGAAGCGATTCTTCAAGAGTTTTTATCAATTGCTAAAACAGATGAAATAAATACAGAACAAAAAAATATTTATCAAATTTATAAAAATGTCGTTTCGTTAATGAATACAAAAGCAATTATGACGAATATTCAAGTGGAATTATATGCAGACACCAAAGATATAAGTATTGAGTGCGCAGAAAATCAATTGAAACAAGTGTTTATTAATATTTTGCAAAATTCAATCGAGGCTATGCCAGATGGTGGGAAAATCACAATTCATATAAAAGAGATAAACGATGAAGGTGTTATTATTCATGTAATTGATGAAGGAATTGGGATACCTGAAGAAAGAATTAAGAGATTAGGTGAACCGTTTTATAGTACGAAAGAAAAAGGTACCGGTATTGGATTAATGTTGAGTTATAAAATTATTGAAAGCCACCAAGGGAAAATAAGTATTATGAGTGAGGTTGGTGTCGGGACGACAGTAACGATATATTTGCCGAAAGCTCAAATCAAAAAAACTCTATCAAATTATGATGATAGATTCGAATCAATGCGTCCCATTATTAATTCTTAAATGACTAAATACCCAATAATCAAAAGCTTAGTTTTTGGTTATTGGGTATTTTTACATTTAATTTAGTAAACTTTACCTTTTCTTTAGATTTGTTTTAATTTCTATTAAGTTTTAAACATTATATTAATATTTGTAAAAGGTAATGTACGGAAGTTATACATTACTTTTAATATATAAATAAAATATTATTCGGAATGTTATAAGGAGGAGATTAAGACGAAGTGAAAAAACAAGAGAAAACAAAAGGTAGAGCACTATCGATGCGGTTAAACATTTTATTCTTTTGTGTATTTTTATTATTTTCTGCCATGATCATACAATTAGGTAAAGTACAAATTATCGATGGAGAAACGTATAAAAATGAAGTAGAGAAGAGAGAAAATGCAACCGTAAGTCTTTCTGTCCCGCGCGGGAAAATATTTGATCGAGAAGGGAATCCAGTAGTTGATAATAAATCTTTACGTACAATTACATACACAAAGATGAAAGGTGTAAAATCTGAAGAAATATTAAAGACGGCAAGACAACTTGCAGACATAATTGAAATACCGCAAGAAGATATAGATAAGCTAACTGAGACGGATAAGAAAGATTTTTGGATGCAATTGAATCCGAAACTTACCGAAAAGTTAGTATCTAAAAAAGAAATAAATCAGTTCAGAGATAAAGATATTACCGGAAAAAATTTAGATAAAAAAATAGAAGAGTTAAAAAGGAAGCGTGTGACAGCTAAAAATCTTCAGGAATTAACAGATAAAGATATAAAAGTGCTAGCTATTAAAAGTAAGATGACTTCTGGTTATCAAATGGCTCCTCAAATTATTAAAAAAGATGTTAGTGAAAAGGAATTTACTATAATTAGTGAAGGCTTAGCAAATCTCCCAGGTGTAGACGTATCGGTTGATTGGGAGAGAGTGTATGTAAATGATGGATTATTTCGATCCGTTCTTGGAAATGTTTCTAATGCCGATGAAGGATTACCAAGTGAACGATTAGATTACTATTTGGTACGTGATTATAGCCGAAATGATAGGGTTGGAAAAAGTTATATCGAGCAGCAATATGAAGATGTACTTCATGGGACAAAAAAAGAAGTAAGAAGTGTAGCTGATAAACAAGGTAATACAATGAGAACAGAAACCGTTTCTGAGGGAAAGAGCGGTAAAAATTTAACTTTAACAATAGATATGGAATTACAGAAAAAAGTAGAAGAAAGTATTGAAAAAATATTAAAGGCATATAAAGGGTCAGAATCCATGTTGGACCGTGCTTTCGTTGTGATGATGAATCCGAAAAACGGACAAGTATTATCCATGGCGGGGAAAAGACTTATAGAAAAAGACGGAAAAACAGAAGTTGAAGACTATGCATTAGGCACAATGACTAGTTCATATGAGCTTGGATCAACAGTGAAAGGTGCGACAGTTTTAACTGGATTTGAAACGAAAGCTATAACTCCAGGTACATATTTTTATGATGCGCCAATGAAGTTTAAAGGAACTAAGGAAAAAAAGTCTTGGAAAGAGTTTGGGAATATTGATGATTTAAGAGCGTTACAAGTCTCTTCAAACGTTTATATGTTCCATACAGCATTAAAAATTGCAGGTGTGGATTATGTGAAAAATAGTTCATTAAACATTAAACAGGAGTACTTTGATAAAATGAGGTATTATTTCAGGCAATTTGGATTAGGTGTTCCAACGGGTATCGATTTACCGAATGAAACAGCTGGACAAATTGGTAAAAAAGATAATCAACCTGGTTTCTTATTAGATTACTCAATTGGTCAGTATGACACGTATACACCACTTCAGCTTGTACAGTATATTTCAACAATTGCAAACGGTGGATATCGAATGAAGCCACAAATTGTTCAAGAGGTAAGAGAGCAAACGTCGCAAAAAGATGAGATTGGTAAAGTGGTGCATGCAGTAGAACCAACCGTTTTAAATAAAATAGATATGAAAGAGGAATACATAAATCAAGTAAAAGAAGGATTTAGAAGGGTATTTCAGGAAGGGGATGGAACAGGAGTAAGGGCGTTCCAAAAAGCATCTTATAAACCAGCAGGTAAAACAGGGACAGCACAGACAGTTTACGGTGGAGAAAGTGATATCGGAAGAAATGAAAAGGGTGAAAGAAGAGAATGTTATAATTTAACGTTAGCAGGATATGCGCCATATGATAATCCTGAAGTAGCATTCTCTGTAGTTGTGCCGTGGGTTATTAATGATAAATCTGGTATTAACTCTGATATTGGAAAAGAAGTTTTAGATGCTTATTTTGAATTGAAAAATAAGCGATTGACTGGAGAACCTATAAAAATAGATAGCTCTCAGGAAGGTTAATACATATGAAATAGTATAGAAACTAGAGTCGTCTTATTTAGGAATAAATCCAAAATGGGTGATAGAAAGGTAAAATTATGCTATCAATTATTCACGCTTTATAAAATAAATCATATATTGATAGCATAGGACAAGCTGAAAAGCTTATTCTAAACTCACAGAACACTCCTTATCACGGTTTGGCATCTACTTATGTAGATGCCTTTTTTAATTTAATCACTAACAATTATTTATCAACCTAAAGTAGCAAGCATATTAGGACTATTAGGTGAAGATTGACGGTAATAATTACAGTATGCTTAATAAGCGAATTGAAATGTAAGGAGTGAGAAATAAGTGCTAAATATTTTAGTGGTTAATTTTCCAGCAGAGGGACATGTAAATCCTACATTAAGTTTAGTCAAATCCTATACTGAACTGGGTGATCACGTACATTATATTACGACAGAACAATTTAAAGACAGAATTGAAGATTTGGGAGCTACTGTATATACACATCCAGATTTATTAAAGGAGATTTCTATTGATTCTGAAACTCCAGATGGGCTGAATTCTTTCTTTCGTGTACACGTTCAAACTTCTTTATATATATTAGAAATTACGAAACAATTATGTGAAAACATACATTTTGATTTCGTAATTTATGATATATTTGGCGCTGGAGAGTTAGTAAAGGAATATTTACAAATTCCAGGCATAGTTTCTTCTCCTATATTTTTAATTCCTCCAAAATTTTTGGAGACATTACCTTTTCATCCAAATGCAGAAATACCATTCGAACCTGATGAAATTTCTGAACAGTTACTATATGAAATGGGACATGAATTTGGAGTAAAGCCTAAAAATAATCTTCAATTTATGCATAACAAGGGAGATATTACTCTTGTATACACAAGTCGTTATTTTCAACCTAATAGCGATTTGTTTGGGAGAAATAACATTTTTATTGGTCCGAGTATTTTAAGGCGTAAAACAAATGTAGAGTTTCCACTTAAATTGCTTAAAGATAAGAAGGTTATATATATTTCAATGGGAACACTGCTTGAAGGACTTGAACCATTCTTTAATATGTGCATTGATACTTTCTCAGATTTTGATGGAATAGTTGTAATGGCAATTGGTGATAGGAATGATTGTTCTAAAATTAAGAAAGCGCCAGACAATTTTATAATTTCTTCATACGTACCCCAGTCAGAAATATTAAGTGAAGCAGATGTTTTTATTACACATGGCGGCATGAACAGCGTACACGACGCTATTTATTTTAATGTCCCATTTGTCATCATTCCACATGATAAAGACCAGCCAATGATAGCGCAAAGATTAACTGAGCTTGAAGCAGCCCATCGGTTATTGAAAGAGAATGTTAATATGCAAACGTTAAAAGAAGCGGTAACAGATGTTTTTTCAAATGAAAAGTATAAGTATGGAATACGAAAACTGAAAGAAAGTTTTTTAGAATGTGGTGGTTCAAAAGAAGCAATTGCAGTGATTGCATCTCTTTTAAATAAATAGTGTAGACAATATAAAAGCATAGAGGCTCTACCTTTATGCTTTTATACTATTATTCTGCAAACTGTACAGCAGTATTTGCATGTAAAAAAGCAGTATCAAAAACAGGAACAGTAAGGTCGTTTTGGGAAATGAGCAATGGTATTTCAGTGCAACCTAGTAGTATACCTTCTGCGCCATTTTGAATTAATGATTTTGTAATTTGTAATAGCTTTTCTTTTGATGTTTCTGAAATAATTCCTTTACTTAATTCATTTAAAATAACATGATGAATAAAATTTCTTTCCTCTTTATTTGGAATAATTGTCTCAATGTTATAGTTCGCTAGACGTGATTTATAGAAGTCTTGTTCCATCGTTTGTTTCGTACCTAATAGTCCGATCCGCTTTATATTCTGCTCTACCATTTCTTTAGCACTTACATCACCAATGTGAAGAAGTGGAATAGATATTGCTTGTTCTACTTCTTCAGCAAATAAATGGACTGTATTGGAACACATTAATAAACATTCAGCTCCGGATTTTTCAACCTTTTTTGCAACTGTAACTAATTCATTTTTCACTTCTTCATATTGATGATTTTGTAATAAAGTAGTTACCTCACCAAAGTCCATACTATATAAAACAAGCTTTGCATTCTGATCATATTGAGAGAGTGTAAGTGTATTAATATGTTTATAGTATAATGATGTAGATTCCCAACTTAGGCCACCAATTAAACCGATTACTTTCATCGTACATTCCTCCCGTAACTATTTTAATTTATTATTTCATAATTCCGATAAGAATACAATGATTTAAACGTACTGTTAAACGAAAAATAAAAATAATTAGAAAAGTATTGAAATTTATTCTTCTAAGTGCCATAATACGAATTACAAATTAATACTTATCCAGAGAGGTGGAGGGAACGGCCCTATGAAACCTCAGCAACCCCTATGTACATGTTATAGGAAGGTGCTAATTCCGCAGAGGACACGTGTGTGTTTTTTGGCAGATAAGAGGATTCTTGAATGTGAAAGAAAATGACCTCTTATGTAAGAGGTCATTTTTTTGTTGTATAGAAAGGGAGTGTCGATGCATAATTCATTTTCAAAATAAATATAGAGTAATAAAAGTTGACTCATATGAGAGGGGAATTGTAATGAATAAATTATCAACAAAGTTAGTAGTAGCAATCGGAATTGGAGCAGCATTATACGGTATATTAGGGCTCTGGGGATTTTCTATTGCACCAAATACGTTTATTAAACCTGCATTAGCTATCTTAACTGTTTTTGGAGCTTTATTTGGTCCAGTGGCAGGGCTGTTAATAGGACTTATCGGTCATACCGTAACGGATACAATTGCTGGCTGGGGTATTTGGTGGGGATGGGTTATTAGTTCAGGCATTATTGGTTTTGCAATGGGGCTCATTCAAAAAAGAGTTGGCTTTAGTGTGAAAAACGGGACGTATAATAAAGGCGATATTTCTTATTTAGCCATTACGGGATTAATTGGTATCGTCATTGCTATTATATTTGCTGGGGCATTCGATATTATTGTCATGGGAGAACCGTTTGACAAAATTGTAATACAAGTATTAGGAGCAACAATTGCGGATGTTATTGTATTTTTAGTTCTTGGGTTGCCAATTACAATGGGTCTAGCTAAGTCAAATAAGAAACATACACATTTAAAAATTGAAAAGTAGGGATGTTAACATGCAACCAATTATTTCTTTAGAAAAATTTAGTTTTCAATATAAGCATGCGGCACAGCCTACTGTAAAAGACATTACGTTTCATATATATCCTGGGGAAAAAGTATTAATTGCTGGGCGTAGTGGTTCAGGGAAATCAACGTTAGCTCATTGTATCAATGGGCTAATCCCATTTTCTTATGAAGGGAGTAGTACTGGAACTATTTCTATTGCCGGAAAAGACCCGAGGAAAGGGAGTATTTTTGAGCAGAGTATACAGGTAGGAACAATTTTGCAAGATCAAGATGCCCAATTTATTGGTCTTACAGTAGAAGAAGATGTGGCTTTTTATTTAGAAAATGAATGTGTAAATCAAGATGATATGAAAAAGATTGTTTCAGAATCATTAAAAAAGGTAAAGATGCATACTTTTCATAAACAAAGTCCTCATGAATTATCAGGAGGGCAAAAACAAACTGTTTCTTTAGCGGGTCTGTTAACGACAAATGCTAATATATTATTGTTTGATGAACCTTTAGCGAATTTAGATCCAGTAAGTAGCTTACATACAATAGAACTTATTAAAGATATACATAAACAATATAATAAAACAATTGTAATTATTGAACATCGAATAGAAGAAATGTTAAATCTGAATTTAGATAAAATTATTTTAATGGATGAAGGGGAAATCGTTGCGATAGGGACACCCGAAGAGATTTTGGCCTCAAATATATTACCATCTATTGGCTTAAGGGAACCTATGTACATGGAAGGATTAAAGAGGTTACAGTTTGATAGTAATAATGAGGGAATATACCCACTTGAAAATCTTCAAAGAGAAAGTGTTCGTAGCGCAATAAATGAGTGGATGGAGAAGCAAGTTTTTTATAAAAATACTCCTAAAAACAAAGAAATATTGAAAGTAGAAAATTTGTCGTTCTCCTATTCTAATAAACAAAAAGTATTAGATAATGTAAATTTCTCTATAAAAGAAGGGGAAATTGTTGTACTTTTGGGGCATAATGGTGCCGGAAAATCAACATTAGCTCATAGTCTTATAGGTATTAACAAAACAAATAATGATAGGATTTTATTTAATGGAATAAATATTAATAATTGGTCTATTCGTAAACGTGGAGAGATTATATCATATGTCATGCAAAATCCAAATCATATGATTACACAGCCTACTGTTATAGAAGAGGTTTCATTCACATTAAAATTAAAAAAGGTATCAAAGGAAGAAATTAAGCTTAGAGCGGAAGAAACATTAAAAATTTGTGGCTTGTATCCATTTCGAAATTGGCCAATCCAGGCATTAAGTTACGGACAAAAAAAGAGAGTAACGATTGCATCTGTACTAACGACAAATCCGAAACTTATCATATTAGATGAGCCGACAGCGGGACAAGATTATTATCATTATAAACAGTTTATGACGTTTATAAGAAAACTAGCTGTAAAGGGAATATCTTTTATTTTTATTACACACGATATGAATCTTGCATTAGAATATGCAGACAGAGCAATAGTTTTACATGAAGGGGAAATTATTGCGAATGATACCGCGTCTACTGTATTAGGACATCTAAAAACGTTACATAGAGCGAACTTAAGGGAGAGTTCTTTATTCAAACTCGTTAAATTAAGTGGTATTGCAAATCCTGAAAGGTTTATAGAACTTTATTTTAATGTTATGAGGGGGGAGGAAGGTGTATAGTACATATTTTCATCGTATGGATGGAGCAGTGAAATTATTGTTATTTATTTTTTGTATGACGCTTACTTTTTTATTTTTTGATTTTCGCGTATTGCTATTTGTATTTATAATTGGATGTATTGGACTCCTAGTTGCTAAAATTCCATTTCGTAAAATTTTTATTGTTTTTACTGTTATATTTACATTTAGTTTATTAAATTCTGTCATGATCTTATTTATTACACCCACCCATGGATCTGAATTAACGGAATCATATACTTCATTTCTGCATATTGGATATGCAACGATTACTTATGAAACTTTATTTTATGCAGCTACACTTTCGTTAAAGTATTTTACGCTATTACCATTTACACTTATTTTTATTTATACGACTGATCCAAGTGGATTTGTGAGTAGCCTAAGTAAATTTCGAATTCATTATAAGATTACTTATGCGATAAATATTGCATTACGTTACATACCTGATATTCAGTCTGAATATAAAATTATTAAACATGCGCAAGAGGCAAGAGGAGTAGCGTTTGAAAAAGGAGAAGCAAGTTTATGGATTCGTTTGAAAAACCGAGTCTTAATTTTCTGGCCTTTAATTATTCATTCTCTAGATAGAATCGATACAGTTTCAAATGCAATGGATTTAAGAGGATTTGGTAAGAAGGATACACGTACGTGGTTTTATACAAATAAAGCGAAAAGAGGGGATTTTATTGCTTTATTTGTAGGTGTTTGTATTTTAATTATTGCTGTGTATTTAAAGTTACATGTATTTCAAAACTTTTGGTATCCATTTTAAAGCACTCTCAAATGAGTGCTTTTACTTATTTTTATATAGACATGCTCAAAAAGGGGATATTTACATAATGTATAATACGAACCAGTTAAAATGATCAACTACCTATTAGTTTTCAAACCAAAAGGAGGAGAAAATATGAGTTACGGTGGTTCTTGTGGTTTTGGTGGAGGTTTCGCTTTATTAGTTGTGTTATTCATTTTGTTAATTATCGTTGGATGCAGCTGTTGGGGCGGAGGGTACTAATTTCTAATTAGTCTCCACAAATGTAAACTTACAAAACATATAAGATACTTATGTATCGAAACAAATAAAAAAGGAGCAACTATGCTCCTTTTTTATTTGTTCTTAGATGAGTTCATATTACATTTCGGTAATGTAATTGTCAAAATTGTGCCTTTATTAATAACGCTTCGGATTTTTAAATTACCTTGCATCGTTTCAATAATTTTAACAGCAACCATTGTGCCTAAACCTGTACCCTTCGTTTTTGTACTAAAATACGGTTCACCAAATCGATTTATTTGTTCTTGTGACATACCAATTCCGCTATCCTCAATTCGTATGATAACCTTATTATTACTAATAGATGAAGAAATATTTAAAGTACCACCATTAGGCATTGCTTCAATACCATTTTTTATTAAGTTTAAAAAGCATTGTTGAAAGTGCTGCTTATTACCAACAATTGTTGCCGTAGAGAAATCTTTTGTAATATGTATTGTGTTCATGTTACATAAAGGTAAAATCATATTAATAACTCGATTTAACTCTTGTTCTACTGAAATATGATCTAACTTTTCTGAAGCAGGTTTGGCGAAAGTTAAATAATCATCAATAATTCCTTGGGCACGATGTAACTCTTCGAGTATATGTTCAATATACTCGTCCCTTGATTCTGGAGTTAAATTTGGTGTTTTTAAAAGCTGAGTAAATCCTTTTACGACAGTTAAAGGATTTCTTACCTCGTGCGATATACTAGCAGCGAGTTGGCTAACAATCTCCATTTTCTCCATTTTGATTAACTTCGATCGCATACATACTGCATCTTTTAAAACCTCATTAAAATAAATTACAAATAACATTAAAATAGTTGGTAATATTATGAAATAAATAATGTATAAATTATTCACTTCAAAATCTGATAAGGTTAATACAATTACAGTTGTAAATATTGCTAGAAAAAATGTTAAAAACATTCCGTAAGCTACCTTAACTTTTCTATTATACTTATTAAATTTTGCGGATGCGAACGCTGTAATGATAAACATTGTGCCATAAACTAATATTGTCAACATACTAAATCCATAAAATGAAAACCTTGTAATTAATAAGATGGCAAACAATATTATACCAACAGGGAAGCCACCATAAAGCGTACCTATAATAACTGGTATTTGTCTTAAATCATGAATACAATTTTCATCCATATAGATAGGATAGCGCATACATAAAATAAGAGGGATACTCGTACAAAGTATAATAAGTAGTTTTTTATATTTCTTCAAATTGCGCCCGCTATCATATAAAAAATAAAAAATAAATATACTACTTAAAATGTAAAGAAGATTATTTAATACGTTTTGATTAATATAAACAAAGTTCATAATATTTGCCTCGTTATTTTGAATTTCCATTTCAAATATATTATACATGATTATAGTAGAAACTTTTTGCTTTTAATAATATAAGTTTATATCTTTTCAGTATTAGCCACGTTTAGCCACTCTTCATAAAATGCTTCAACCGATACATATCGTTCAATTCGGTTTTCATTTACAGCACGATACGCTATTTCATATAAATCTTTACTTGCTTCCCATTTCGTAAAGGAGCGATCTTTTCCACCGCCCAAGAGAGCAAAAGCCATTGCTCCCATATTAAATACATTTGTTCTTGCGTCAATCATTGCATGTAGCTCGAATTCTTCAGGAGACATAAAACGAGAGGAACCCCATAATCGTCCCAGTTTATTCACGTATGGTTTTTTAGAATATAAATCAATATCACAAATCTTCGTCTCATTTGTATGAAAATTATATAAAATACTACCGTCATAAAAATCTATTGCTACATAGTTTTTCTTTTCAACAAATGTATGGAAAGAAAAAATGGAATGTAATGATTGAATTCGTTCCATAACTGATAAATGCTTAAATTTATAAAATGGAGAGCTTGGGTTAGTATATTTTTCAGGAGGCGGAAAACTCCAATGTGAATGAAGACATTCACCATCAAACCAATCGAAAATTAGTACATATCCAGAGTGAACTGGATAATGTTCAATTAGTTTTATAAGTGAGTCATGCTTTAATTCCTCGTATAGGGAAGCTGAATTTTTTAATCTTTCAATAGCGTCTTTTATTGTCCCTTTATATGCAAGTGTTTGTGCCCCTGCATATTTAATAAATTTCTTACGCCCATCTTTTTCTACACCGAAAGATAGATTGCCTGAATCTTGCTGGTCAAAAACCGCAAATATGTTTCCTAATTTCAATAGCCAATCAAAATTATGATGTTCTTTTAACCGGAATGTAACTTGATTCAACTGAATTTCAACTGGATTATCTTTCATAATATACCTCGCATTTATTATAATTAAATTGTATATTTCAGTATTCGACATATTTTTTGAAAATCCTATGTTAATCACATGAAATTTTATAAATATAATAATAAATAATTATAAGAAGGTGGCTAAAATGGAACAACAAATCGTTATTAAACCGTATCAAAAAGAATGGCATGAAGAGTATGTAATAGATAAAGAGAAATTTATTTCTTTATTCGGAGAAGATTGTATTGCTATTGAACATATAGGAAGTACATCCGTAGAGGGATTAGGTGCGAAACCTTTAATTGATATGATGATTGGTGTAACTGATTTGAAAGTTACCGAAAATTGGATTGAAGCGTTATTAAAAATTGGATATGAGTATGTTCCAAAAGAAACCCCTAATTGGTGTTTTTTTAGAAAGGGAAAATGGAGAGCAGGCACCCACCATTTACATGTTTATATTTATAATAGCGAGGAGTGGCAGAATAACATTTTATTTCGTGATTTTCTTATAGAACATAAATGGGCAAAAAAAGAATATAGAGATTTAAAAGAGAAACTTGCTGCTACATATCCTTTTGATCGTGCTTCATATACAAATGCAAAAGCACCGTTTATTCAAAAAATAATACAAGAAGCTAAAAAGATTGATAAATAAAGTGAAACTTTAATCAGTGGGAGTCTTGCTGCCCATTAAAGTGGGATAAAATTAAGTGATCTTAAAATTCTCATTTTATTTTAATCTTTCTCTCATGTTCCTTTCTTTTTCATTTGATATTCTGCTTGTTACAGAAGCTTTTTAAGAAAGGAGCTTAAATGAAATGGAGAAGTTACTAATAAATAAATATTTTCATTTGTTTGTAAAAATTATAGGCTTTACTATTATCTTTTGTAGTGTAGCATTGCTGTTTATAAATGTAATATACGGAAATGTATTAGATGTGAAATGGTTAAATAAGAAATTAGGTTCTTTCGGTGAATATGGGGCAATTTTAGCTGCATCGTTATGGTTTTTACGTCATGTGTGGTTATTTTTTAAAAAGAAAAATATAGCTGGGTTTAAATTGATGAAAGAATTATATTTTTGTATTAAAAAATTTCACATATTAATTGGTTATACTGTATTAGCTGTATCAATTACTCACGGCATTTATTTTTTATTAAAAGGAAGCCGTCATATACTTATATTTTATAGTGGTATTTTCTCTCTTTTCATTTTAATCATACTAGGAATCGTTGGTTTTTTCTTACAGAAACATAGTAAAAAAACAAACTTGCTATTGTATAGAAAAGTACATCAAGTTATTGCAATTATATTTGGGATAGGATTACTCATTCATGTAACTATATAGGAGGAATTACTGTTGCAACACATATTAATTATTGAAGATGAGGAAAGTTTAGCTGATTTTTTAGAATTAGAACTAAAGTATGAAGGATATAAGGTAGACATACAGCTTGATGGAAGGAAGGGTTTAGAAGCTGCGCTTGCAACAAATTACGACCTTATTTTATTGGATTTAATGTTACCAGGATTAAATGGATTAGAAGTGTGTCGTAGATTAAGGGCAACTAAAAATATACCTATAATTATGCTGACTGCACGCGATAGTATTATGGACCGCGTGACAGGATTAGATAGCGGAGCCGATGATTATCTTCCGAAACCATTTGCAATTGAAGAGCTGTTAGCGCGAATGAGAGTTATATTTAGACGAGAAGAACATATAGGAAACAAACATGTTTCATCTCTTACGTTCAAAGATTTACAGCTCCAGATTGAATCGCGAACGATTACGAAAGGAAACGAAGAAATCGAACTAACAAATAAAGAATTTGAACTATTGCTGATGTTTATGAAAAATATTAATAGAGTACTTACCCGTGATGTTTTATTGGATCAAGTATGGGGATATGACACAATGGTTGAGACAAATATCGTTGATGTATATGTGCGTTATTTACGTAACAAGTTACATAGTGTAGATAAGGAGGAATATATCCAAACAGTCCGTGGTGCTGGATATATAATGAAATGATTAAAAATATTGTGCATCGAATTCGAAATCTACCTATCAAGTGGAAATTAACACTATGGACCACTACTCTAGTTTTTATTTTATTCATTTTATATAGCGTTCTGCAGTTTATTGTAATTAATAAGTGGACTATAGATTATGAACAGAAACAAATAAATAGACAAGTGACAGAAATAGCGGCCTACTTCCAAGATAAAAATGATACCCTTTCGAGTAAAACGTTTGAAAACAGTAAAGATTTCTTAAACACTATGATTGATAAACATCAAATGATTCGTATTATCGGTATGGACGAGAAACCAATTGTTACTGTTTCACGAGAATTTAATGAAGCGTGGATAAAACCAAAACAAGTTACACAAGAGGAATTATTTATAAAAAGACATGTAGAAGATCGTATTTTAGTTAAGCGTATACCAATTCAAACAAAAGAGTTCACTGGTACTATTGAACTTACGAAAAACTTAGAGGCTTTCGATCATTTATTAAAAATTATTTTAGTGGTAATGGTTATCGCTGGAATATGTGGATTAATCTTTAGTTTTTTAGGTGGGCTACTAATCACGAAAAAACTATTATCAAGTGTTCAAAATATAACGGATACGATGAAACGTATTAAGAAAAATGGACTAAATGAACGGGTTCCAGTACGTGAAAATAATGATGAACTTGCAAAATTATCTTTTCTATTTAACGAAATGATGGATGAAGTAGAAACTTCTTTCACACAACAGAAACAGTTTGTAGAAGACGCATCTCATGAACTGAGAACACCATTAACAATTATTCAAGGCCATTTGTCAATGTTAAATCGGTGGGGGAAAAATGATCCGGCAATTTTAGATAAATCGCTTCAATCCAGTTTAAAGGAAGTCGATCGTTTAAATAAGTTAGTTTTAGAATTGCTAGAACTATCAAGGGCTGAATCAGAACAGATGCATCCAATCGCAGCAGATCCAGTCCATGTAAACAGTATATTAAAACAAGTTACACAAAACTTTGCTGTACTTCAAACTGAATTTCAATTTGATATGAAACTGGATGGAGATGCAGCGTATGTCTTAATACCATCATCTTACTTAGAACAAATTATTATTATCGTAATGGATAACGCAGTGAAGTATACAAAGGAAGATAATCAATATATATGTATTGAATCTAGTGTACAAGCAGGAAAAGTGAAAATTCGTATCATAGATCATGGAGCAGGAATACCCGAAGCTGATGTACCTTTTGTTCTTAACCGCTTTTATCGTGTGGACAAAGCAAGAAGTCGAAAACAAGGTGGAAATGGTCTAGGTTTGTCTATTGCAAAACGACTTGTAGAGAAATACAACGGAATGATTCAAATGGAGAGTAAAGAAGACGAAGGAACAATCGTTACGATTACACTGCCTACCGTTTTACTTTAATAATTCAAAAAGAAGGAATGTTTTGGGGATTCCTTCTTTTTTACGGTCAAATTATTTTGTTTATTTCGAACTTTCTAGTACATTAGAAATATGAAGGGGGAATAAAAATGAAAGCTATCGTACATCAATATAAAGCTGGATTTGAAGGGGTAGAATATAAAGTATTACCTGAGAGAACACCTGATGCTGGAGAAGTGAAAGTGAAATTAAAATCAGCAGGCTTAAATCATCGAGATTTATTTATAATGAATAATAGAAAAGAAATGCAATTACCATTAGTTCTAGGATCAGATGGTGCTGGTATTGTTACGGAAATTGGAGAAGGTGTTTCAGGTACTTTATTACAAAGCGAGGTTATTATTAATCCTAGCATTGGATGGGATACTATTGCCGAAGTACCAGAGTTACCAGAGGTGTTAGGTGGACCGAAAGATGGAACGTTTGCTGAATATGTCATTGTACCAGCTGAAAATGTAGTGGCAAAACCGTCATATCTTACTTGGGAAGAGTCTGGCGTATTATCTTTATCGGCACTAACTGCATATAGAGCGCTTTTTACAAAGGGTAGATTGAAGCGTGGAGAACATGTTTTAATTCCAGGAATAGGCGGCGGTGTAGCAACGTTTGCCATGTTATTTGCGAAAGCAATTGGCGCAAAAGTCAGTGTTACTTCAAGAGTTGAGAACAAAAGAAAGTTTGCTGAAACATACGGCGCAGACTTTTCTTTTAATAGTTCTGGAAATTGGGAAGAGAGTTTACACGGAGAGAAAGTAGATTTAATCATCGATAGTATAGGACCAGCAACATTCTTAAAATACTTTGATGTATTAAAACCAAATGGGAGAATTGTTAATTTTGGTGCAAGCTCAGGAGATAAAGTTGAATTACCTTTACGGGCATTATTTTATAATCAAATCGATATAATGGGAACATCTATGGGTAGCCGTGAGGAATTTAATGAAATGATTCAGCTTATAGAGAAACATAAAATTAAACCAATTATTGATAAAATATATTCGTTAGAAGAAGCCATTGGGGCGTTAACTCGTATGGAACAAGGAGAACAATTTGGTAACATTGCGCTTCGTATGTAATACAAATATGATTTTGCAACTCATATATTGAAATGACTATGTTATGTATTCTACACATAAAAAGCATATGATCCGTATTATTTTAAAGGTTTTTTAGCTTTATACATAATTAGCCGTTATAATTAGTCTCAATATTGTCAAATACGTAATAGTAAAATGAGAATTAGATGAGAAAAGATTAAGCCTATTTTCATATTGATGTTGTATACTGTGTAAATCAAGAACGCTTTTATGTAAGGAGAGAGTATTATGAATTACACAGCATTTCAATGGTTTAATAATTTTGCTGGATCATCTAAACTATTAGATACACTAATGATTGCTATTACGAATAGTGCTGCATATGTAGCCATTCTATTTATGTGTATCTTATGGTTTAATAATGGAAAGAAAGAGAATGCGATTAGAAAACAATATACAGTTTTATATACGACGCTTTCAGTCATTATCGCATTACTAGTAAATGTTTTGATACATGCGGTATATTACCACCCACGTCCATTTGTATCACATGATGTACATCAATTAGTGCCCCATGCAGCAGACTCGTCATTCGTTAGTGATCATTCTGTACTTGTATTTTCTATTGCATTTGTCTTTTTACTTAGAGGGGAAAAACTTAAATATGTCGCTCTTATTTGGGCGGTATTAGTTGGTGTATCACGCATGTACGTAGGAGTTCATTATCCTCTAGATATACTTGGTGCTGCTTTCTTAACATTTATTACGAGCGGCTTAGTAGTGCAAAGTACACGTATGTTTGAACCGATAGCGAAATTTGTATTTAAAATGTACGCATTAGTAGCGAAACGAATTCCTTTTTTAGCGAAATATAATCATATAGCTTAAATTTTTATAAATAACTATTTGTAGGTTTGTTAAAAAGTTCTCCTTTGGAAATCCAAAGGGGAACTTTTTTATTGTGCACAAGAAAAGGACATATACATTAAAGAGGTGGTGAAAGAATAAATGAATTAGCATTTTAAGTAAAAGTAAAATATGTAGTTTATAATAAATCACCTGTTCGTGATAGAATATTCGTAAATTTCACGCACCGTACTGTAAATAGATAAATAAAATAAAAACAGAAACAATAGCTACTTTTAGGCTATTTTAAAGGAATTAAAAGGAAAAGTTCGAAACATATAGTATTGAAAGCAAAAACTACATAATTTATAGCACATCATCGTAGTACTTAATTGTGAAAGAAAGGGGATAAATATGCATAAACTTCAAACGAATAAAGGCGCGCGTTATTTTATGGTTGCTTTTATTGTTTTGTTTCTTATTATGCTTTTGCGTTTTTTCTATATTCAGGCAGTAGGAGTCTTGCATAATGTAAATGTAAAGGATCTAGCAAATGAACAACATAATAAAAATGGTGTTTTGGAAGCAAATCGTGGCACAATATATGATCAAGCTGGAAAAGTGCTAGTCCAAGATTCCACAACGTATCGTGTTGTTGTGAATTTAAAAGGAACCAATAAAGTGAAAAATAAAGATGAAACTGCAGAGCGATTAGCTGATGCGCTTGAAATTGATAAAGAGGACGTATTAAAAAATTTTCATGAGGGACGCACACAAGTTGAAATTGGAAAAGTTGGCCGGAATTTATCTAGAGAAGCAAAGGAAAGAATCAGAAAATTAAAAATTCCGGGGGTATCTTTTATGTCAGAGAAAGCAAGAGTATATCCAAATGAAGATTTTGCATCCTATATACTTGGTTTTGCGAGACCTGACGATAAAGGAAATACAGAAGGGAAATTTGGACTTGAAAAGAGCCTAGATAAATATTTGCGCTCTACAAACGGGAATATAGAATATGTGGGAGCACCAAGAGGGATCCCGCTTACAAATGATATAGGGAAAATAGAACCCGCTAAAAATGGGAATAACGTATACCTTACACTCGATAAACAAATTAATAGTTTTTTAGAAGAAGCGATGAATAAAGCGCAAGAGCACTATGACCCCTCTATGTTAGTGGGAATCATAGCGGATCCAAAGACCGGGAAAATTTTAGCAATGTCTAGTAAACCTAGTTTTAATCCTAATAAAGGCGATATCGAATATTTTTTAAATGATCCAATCGCAAATGCATACGAACCAGGTTCAACAATGAAAATATTTACGCTAGCTGCTGCAATTAATGAAGGTGTATATAACGGGAAAGAATATTTTCAATCCGGAAAATATTCAGTTGGTTCATCTGATATTAAAGATCATAACGGTGGATTTGGATGGGGATCTATTACGTTTGATGAAGGTTTTGAAAGATCATCTAACGTAGCATTTTCTATTTTAGAAGATCAGCTATTGAAACCAAATAAATTTAAGCAATATATGAATAAATTTGGATTCAATCAAAAAACTGGAATAGATTTACCTGGTGAAAGTAAAAACACTTTATTATTAAATACACAAATTCAACAAGTCACAACTTCTTTCGGACAAGGCTCTACAGTAACGCCTATTCAATTAATCCAAGCTGCTACTGCTATAGCAAATGACGGGAAAATGATGCAACCATATATCGTTGATAAAGTTGTAAATCCAATAAATAAACAAGTTATTATGGAAAATCAACCGAAAGAAATTGGGAATCCGATAAAAAAAGAGACAGCGGACAAGGTAAGAGACTTAATGGAGCGTGTTATTACGTCTTCAAAAGGTACTGGTACAATGTATAAAGTGGATGGTTATCCAATAGGAGGTAAGACAGGAACAGCGCAAATTCCGAATCCTGAAAATGGAAGATATATGGAGGGGAAAGAAAATTATATTTTTTCATTTTTAGGTATGGCTCCAATTGATGACCCAGAGTTAATTGTATACTTAGCTATTAAGCAGCCAAAGTTAAAGGGAGATGAGTATGGAGCTCAGCCGCTCGCTGAAATATTTAAACCAGTTATGAAAAATAGCCTTGAATATTTAAAAGTGAAACCATATACAGAAAAACAAATGGCAGATGCAACGAAACGTTCTGAATTAAAAGTACAAAATTATGTAAATCAATCAATGGATACAGTAGAGAATAGTGTGAAAAAAGAGAAACTTCAACCGATAGTTTTAGGAGAAGGAAAAATAAAAAAACAATATCCGCAATCTGGTGAAATAATGAGTGAAGGAGATCGTATCTTTTTATTAGGTGCCGACGCAAAAATGCCTAATTTACAAGGTTGGTCCATGCGTGATGTTATGTATTTCTCTAAACTATTAAAATTAGAATTAAAGACTACAGGTACGGGCTATGTAACGAGTCAAAGCATTGAAAAGGGACAAGATATACAAGAAGGCGATACACTAGAATTAAACTTAGAACCACCTTTACAACCGTTAGTAGAGGCCAATACAAATTAATTCGGACAAAGTGAAGGGTCTATATACAATAGGCTCTTTATTTTATAGATTTAAGTAATTTCACGCACCGTAATTTTTAGAAAAAATAATAAATAAAAGAATTAACAAAAACACGCCGTTAAATATCTGATTATTTTTTATTTACAGTTAAATGTTTTTGTGATAATATGAAAAAAATTAAATGCAGTGAAGAGAAGAGTAAATAAAATGAATTTTTCACAGAGAGCTCCATTTAGCTGAAAAGGAGCAAAAATTCTTTATTGAACCAAGCCTCTGAGCAGTACATCGGAACCTATTATTAGGGGGTGGTGTGACGGGAGCTCCCGTTATAGAGCTATGGTATAAGCATGATCTACAATGCAGTACCTGATAAGGTTAATATGGCGACATATTAACAAACTAGGGTGGCACCGCGATGATAAATCTCGTCCCTAAGACAAAAAGTCTTGGGGGTGGGATTTTTTTATTGTTTCAATACAATTTGGAAAGCGGGGGCCTAAAATGAAAAACTTACTTAAAGATTGGAAATATCCTTTATTACTACTGTCTGGGGTTGGAATTGCGAATTTAGGGGCGTGGATTTACTTAATTGCACTGAATGTACTTGTCTATCATATGGGAGGATCAGCCTTGGCTGTTGCTACTTTATATGTAATTAAACCATTAGCCGCTTTATTTACAAACGCATGGTCAGGAAGTATGATTGATCGTTTAAATAAACGGAAGTTAATGATTCACCTCGATATATATCGTGCGGTATTTATCGCTATTTTACCTTTACTTCCATCACTTTGGATTGTTTATGTATTCGTATTCTTTATCAGTATGGCCAGTGCAATTTATGAGCCAACTGCTATGACGTATATGACGAAATTAATACCAGTAGAGCAAAGACAACGTTTCAACGCATTACGTAGTTTAATAGGATCTGGTGCATCTTTAATTGGTCCAGCGATAGTGGGAGTATTGTTAATAGCAAGTACACCAGAGTTTGCTATATATATAAATGCTATAGCATTTCTCCTATCAGGAGTAATTACATTACTGCTACCTAATCTTGATAAAAAATCCGATATTCATACATCAAATGAGACGTTATCTCTAGCTCTACTAAAAAAAGATTGGAACATCGTTTTAAATTTCAGTAAAAAATCTTTTTATATCGTTTTTGTATACTTCTTATTTCAAGGGATGATGGTATTATCTGCCGCAAATGATTCACTTGAACTATCATTTGCGAAAGAGGTTTTATTGTTAACAGATAGTGAATATGGTTTTTTAGTTAGTATTGCTGGAGCGGGGTTTATTTTAGGAGCCATAACAAATACAATTTTATCAAAAAAATTAACACCTCCATATTTAATTGGAATAGGATCATTATTCATCGCAATCGGTTATTTAATTTATGCTTTTTCAAATGAGTTTTTAATAGCTACTATCGGATTCTTTATTTTATCTTTCTCTATGGCATATGCAAATACAGGATTTAACACCTTTTATCAAAATAATGTTCCTGTCCATATGATGGGACGGATTGGGAGTATATATGGGCTTGTGATTGCGGGCGCTACCATTTTAATTACGATATTATTCGGAGTTGCAACTCAATTTATTTCTATACAACTTGTCGTTATTGTAGGATCATTAGTAATGTTGCTTATAACTATCATATTATGTGTATTTACTTTATTGCCATCACAGTCTAAAGTGCATTCCTCTGAGTCAATCAATTCAAAATAGTTCTCTTGGTTTTGATTTACGGTATTCAATAGGAGGGTTCACCCTCCTATATATGGAAATATAAGAAGAGTGAACAATTATTGATAAACGAGGGTGGTTTTTGTAATGAAAACAAAAGATCAAATAGAAAGCATTGTAAAAGAAATGCATCGGCATATAGATTTCTCTGGGGTAATTTTAGTAAAAGAAGAAAAAGGCTTAGTCTATGAAGAGGCGTTTGGTTACGAAAATCGCAATGAATGTATAAACAATACGCTACAAACAAGGTTCGGAATTGCCTCCGGTTGTAAAATATTCACTGCTATCGGTATCTGTCACCTTGTTGAAAATGGGGTAATTACCTTTCAAACAAAGTTAAAAGAATGTTTACGTATTAACTTTCCAAACTTCAATGAAGATATTACAATACATCACCTTTTGACGCATAGTTCGGGTATTCCAGATTATTTTGATGAAAATATTATGGATCACTTCGAAGATCTTTGGAGACAAACTCCTATGTATCTATTAAAAAATTTAAAAGACTTCTTACCATTATTCCAAAACAGAAATATGATGTTTGTACCTGGAAGTAAGTTTCACTACAACAATGCAGGTTTTATTATACTGGGGTTAATAATCGAAGAACAGACAGGACTTAAATTTACGGAGTATATAGAAAAAAACATATTTAAACCAATTGGTATGAATGATTCTGGCTATTTTTCTTTAGATACATTACCAAGGCAAACAGCTCTTGGATATATAAAAGATGAAACTAACCAAAATTGGAGAACAAACATCTACTCTATACCAATAATAGGAGGGTCTGATGGTGGTGCTTTTATTACTGCGCCAGACATGTTGAAGTTCTGGGAAGCATTATGTAACTATGAAATCATAAGCCAAGAATATACAAACATACTTTTAACTCCTCACATTCAAGTAAATAAAAATCAGTCTTACGGATATGGAATATGGATTGAAACAAGAAAAAACAAGATATTCAAATTCCATGTAATGGGGTATGATCCAGGCGTTAGTTTTCGCTCGGCTGTATATCCAGGCTTAGGAATTACTTTAGTTATTCCATCAAATAAAGGAACAGGACCCGAAAAAATAATGAAAGAATTAGAAAACTCTTTTTCATAAGGTTAAAAGAGTTTATGAATGCACTAATAAATGCACTAATAAATGCAAAAAAGACGTACTATTTATTTGTGCGTCTTTTTTGTATAAAAAATGCTTAAAACTGATGGGAATCACATTCTATATTTTATGATTTTTAGTAGCTAGTTTATTTAAAATATGGAATAAAAAGAAGCCAATATAATTTTCAAATGTAAACAAGTAAATAGGAGGACTCTAAATGGAAATTCTATTTGTTATTCTACTTGTTGTTTTTATAATCATACTAATGCAAGGTAAAGAATATAAAGTGAATATTAATCGTATCTGGCTCATTCCGGTTTTGCTGTGCTTTGTGACAATCCAGTCTATTATTCATATGGGACAATTAACTATATTGAAAGTATTACTATTCATTGTAATGATGGGGATTGGATTTGGTCTTGGAGTGATTAGGGGAAAAGTTTTAACATTTCGATTAGATAGTGAAACAGGTCATGTATTAAGAAAAGGAAATTGGTTAAGTACAATTATTCTACTTGCTATTCTAGGTACGAAGGTTTTGATTAAACAAAGTATGTTTTCTGGCAGTACCCACTATACATTAATGGTTGTAACAAATACCTTTTTATGTATCACATTAGGTTCTGTAATTAGTAGACGATATTATATTTGGAAAAAATATAATGAATTAATACAAAAAACATGAAAGTATTCATCCATTGTTTAACAGCGCCGTGAACGGTAATACTAAATAACATTGAACTTTTACAACAAGGGATGATAATATGATATTCATTTACACAGATTTCGGCGGAACACATTCAACTGCACTTGCTGCAGCTTATCATTTAAATAAATTGCCAACGGATCGTAAGTTAACGAAAGAAGAAATTTTGAATGTAGAGTACTTTAATAAATTGAAAACAGAAGATATGGGGAAAATCATTTTTCATGGAATAGATGAAAATAGTAATCCGGTTTATACAATTGGATGCGGCGCATCAAAAGTCGTTGTACCTGCGATGAAGCATTTAGGAGAGATTCTGCAAAAACATTATCAAAGTCATGAAAAGATTATTTTTTCTAATACATCACCAACAGTACCTTTACCGATGACTTTCGGTGGTCTGTTTTCTAGAAGGTTCCACATTGATTTTATCGGTGTACCGTTACTTGTATGGGGAGCGAAACTAAGCTGCGATAACATACAAAGACTTGTTAGTTATACGAAGGAAGCTGGCCGATTGACAAATGATTATGTAGTAATTTTAGATAATGAAACTTTTAAATAATGTATGATAAGAGAAAATTGGGAAAACCCCCGATTTTCTTCTTTTTTTGGCGAAAATGACAAAAAATATTCACATTTACTATTCATCTACTATAGCCAAAACAATAAAGTCCTGTTACTATTACAGGGATATTCTCTTTTCGTAACATAAATATATAGAAAAGTCAGAAAAGAGGAATTGAATTAAGGGAGGAACAACATGAAGCGTGTTGCTTGGATTACTGATAGTACAACTGCGAGTTTTAAAACAGAAGGAGATAACTTTGTTATCCCAATTGAAGTTATTATCGATGGTGTGTCGTACAAAGATTGTGAAGAAGGTGTGCGTGAGCGCGTCTATAATGCTTTGAACGAAGGTAAAACTGTCACTACATCACAGCCTAACATAGGGGAAATGGTAGATTTATTTTCGAAATGCAAAGAAGAATATGAAGAAGGATTTGCAGTTGCTATTAGCGGAAAAGTAAGTGGAACTTATCAAAATATGAAGTTAGCTGCAGAAATGGCAGGTTTCCCATTAACGGTATTAGATAGCGAAACAACAAGTTATCCAATGGATGAACTAATTAGAAAAGCGAAATCGTTATACAATGATGGTATGACTTTACAAGATATACACAATACATTAGTAAATGAAAAAAGAAGACCTTTCCACGTATTCCCGAAAAGTTTAAAAGGCCTTTACGCAAGTGGACGTGTAAAAGGCGTTCAATTTTTACTTGGAAGTTTATTAAGTGTTAACTTAATATTAGAAGTAAAAGGTGGAGAGTTATTACTTGAAAAGAAAGTTCGTAAAATCCAAAAATGTCGAGAATATATTAAAAATGAACTTGAAAAAGAATTACCAAAAGTACTTCATATGTTCCATGCAAGCGATAAAGATGGAGCTGAAGAATGGATTGCAGACATTAGACAAGCATTCCCTGAAATGGATTTCAAACTATATCCATTACCAATATCATTTGCGGTTCATGCAGGTGAAGGTACAATAGCAATTAGTTATTAAGAGGAAAACCCGTGAATGATTCGCGGGTTTTTTATTTAATTAAAGTGAAATTGGAGGCATATTACGTCGCCATCAATCAAAAAAGCTCATTTTATCGTTTTGGGGAGTAACAAGTCCCTCTACTTGATTTGAATTTAAAAATATAAACCTTTGCCTACTGGCTGAACAGTTTCTAGCACAGTATCGACCATTTTTTCATTGATTAAGGTTCTTATAATCCAAGCTGAAAGATCTTGAGCAGCAAAACAACCTGCAGCAGTTGAGATATTTCCTTCGTTCACGAAACTTTGTTCAATAACATCCACATCAAATTTTTTAAGCTGTTCTACTGCGGATGGATATGTAGTGGCTTTTTTACCTGTTAGCAATTTCTTAGCTCCTAGTAGTAATGAACCAGAACACATAGATCCTATTAATTTTCTTTGAGGATCTACATGAATGCTATTAATATATTCTTCGTTTTTATATAAATCTTGTACCCCCTTACTGCTTGCAAATATTACTGCGTCAGCAGTAGGAATATGAGATATGCTTCCTGTCATAGGAATACGTAAGCCAGACATGGATATATGAGTTTTTTTCGTTCCTAATAGTTGAACGTTCCAATCAGAAATACCACCAACTAAACGTACACGATTTAATAAATCCCATGGTAAAAAAACATCTATATCAGTAAAGTTATCGAAACAGACTATTGCAATTTTCATTTTCTAATCCCTCATTCCGTATGTATGTCCCCTTGTTTAGAATATAAACTTCTCCTTTTTATGTTCTATATTACGTTATAAATTCCTGTATATTCTATGCGATGGAAATTTAATTAAATAAAAGGATTATACACCTATAAAATAAGTGACATTCAAATATTCCATACATAACGTAAATAATGTTGTTTAAAAAGTTTAAAGGTTTTTTTAATATAAAAATAGAAATCTGTATAAAAAAATATATAAATGGTAGTGATACAATGAAAATAGGTAAATTTGGAGAATTAAATAACATAAGTATTGATACAATAAGACATTACATGGATCTTGGTCTCATTATTCCTGAAAAAAAGGGAGGGCACTATTTTTTTGACGAGTATTGTCAAACCGATTTAGAGCTTATATTACAATACAAAGAGCTAGGATTTAGATTGAATGAAATTAAAGAACTATTTTTTTATAAAAATTTAGCGAAATCTATGAATTACGAAAAAGATACTTTTTACCAATCTTTATTTAAACTGAAATATGACAAGGTGGAACAGGAAATAAAACTTTTGGAGAAGAAACGGGATAAATTAAAAGAAGTGCTACATGATTTATTATTAACAAATGAAACTTCTAATTCAATTATTGGGGTAGATTTAAGTGTACTACATTTACTTACATGTTCTAAGTGTAGACAAAAACTAATTCTTCAAGATGGAATTATTAATAACAATCAAATTACAGAGGGAAAATTAATTTGTAATTGTGGTGAAGAATATATAATTACTTCAGGAATAATAACTGCTGATAAATCATTTCATGCAAATGAGCAACCGTCACATGAAAATACTATTTCGGATTATATTCATGAAACTGATAATGCGTATTTGGAAAATATGCATAGAGAAGGGCAATGGGCGAAAAAGAAACTAATACATTTAGATTTAAATAATAAATTAATACTAGATATAGGATCGGGATTTGGGTTCTTTTTGAGGAACATTTATGAAGAACTGCCAGAGGATTGCCTATACATTGCAGTGGATCGAGATTTTAATAAACTTTTATTTTTAAAGGATGTATTAGCAAGTAGAAATCCGAAAAGAAATATTCTTTTTATCTGTGCTGATTTTTTGAACATCCCTATTCAGAATCAGTCTGTTGATATTGTAATTGATCATTCTGGTACGAGCAATTATAGTTTTGAGCATGAGAATTTTTTACTTCACGAATTAAATCCACTTTTTAAAACGGATTGTTATTTATTAAGCCTATTTATTTTATTTAAAAATTTCAGCCCAAATAGCCAAATTACAAACAACTTTCGAGCAAATTTTACACTTTCAAAAGTAACAAAAGAAATCCAAAATCTACAGTTTAAATCCATAGATGAAAGTACTTCAAACCATTTGCAACGAGGTGGAAAGTACGAGAATTTCTTCGTTCAAGGAGAAGAAATTTATACATATTCATTTTTCGGAAAAAGATAAGATTAACCTCAACATAAAAAGTCCGGTTATAAAACTGGACTTTTTATGTTGATTTATACTTTTTGCGATTAAAAGAAAAGGAGAATGTTAATCTACATATTTAGCACTTACATGACAGTCTCTTGTCGGTATATGTCTAGTAAGAGAAAAGATAGCCAAACCTAAAGATAATAAAACTAGAGATCCACCAACCCAGGCCATATTGGCGACATTATGTACTTGTTTTAAAGCTATACCTCCAACTGCAGAGCCAAGTGAAATTCCTATTTGTAGGGCTGAATTATTAAAACTTTGCTGTATATCTGACGTATCTGGGGCAGTTTGGATTAAATAACTTTGTTGAGGTGGTGCAAGCCCCCAACTCAATGCAGCCCAAACTATCATAACAGGAATAAATAGGATAATAGAAACTGCCGTAAACGGTAATATAAATAAGATTAGAGCAAATAAAGTAATAACTATCACAATACTTTTTGGAGCGCCTATTTTATCTGATAAAACACCGCCGAACGCTCCGCCACTTACTGCAGCTATACCAAACACTAAATAAAATATGCTAATCCAATAAGGGCTTAGGTGGAACTTATCTTCTAAAAAAGGAGTAAAATAAGCATATAGAGTATAGTGTCCCGCTAACATAAACATGGTAGCTAGATGAGCAGCGCCTAGTTTTGGACTACACACGGCCTTTAATTGAATAGATAAAGGAATTCGATTTTCCTCTCCAGGTATTTTCTCTAAAAATACTGAAATTAAGATGATAGATCCCAATGATAAAATAGCAATACATAAAAAAATAACTCTCCACCCAAATGTGTTCGAAATTAATATGCCTAGTGGTACTCCTAGAACAAGTGAAGAGCTAATACCCATATAAATTAATCCTAATGCTTTTGCTCGGTAAGAGGGATTAACAATCTTTGCTGCAATTGTAAGGGAAAGTACTACAACTAAAGCTGTACTCATAGCGGTTAAAATTCTTGCTATCATCATAAAAGTAAAGTTCGGACTGAAATACGTAAGTATATTACCGATTAGAAAAATGTAAAGTGAAATAATATACAATTTTTTTCTTTCCACTTTACTCGTGAAAATTAATAATACAGGCCCTGCTATTGCATAAGTAAAGGCGAAAATTGTAATTAATTGACCGGCGGAACTTAATGAAACATTAAAATCTTTAGCGATGTCTGGCAATATTCCTCCAACAATAAGCTCTACAAGACCTACTGCTATTGTTGCTAAAGCTAATATAAATACTTTGAAATTCACTTTTTTGTAATCCCTTCTCGTCATTATTTACCTTAGAACAAAAAAACTCCTGACTACAAACGCTATAATACGCATTTTGTAGTCAGGAGTTATTGGTTCCTGGTAGAGACCCCCAAGCCATATTCTTGGAGTTATACATGATTCTCATATGTAATTAATCAATGTAATAGAAGATACCATATTACTTTTTATATTTCAATAAAAAATTAGCATTCGTATATAAAAACCTAAGTCTTTTATAGCAATCATTTTATTTCTATCATTGCAGAGAGACGTAAAAACCCACAGTTGATAAAAGATGGGGTTAGCCCCATCTTTTATTTATTTCTCCTTAAAACTTTTCAAATTGTACATATTGATATTGGGTTAACCCAAGACCTTACACTATACGTAATACAAAGAAAAGCGAGGGAAATGTTATGGGAAGTTTACGATTACATATAGAAAATAAAAAAAGCAATCAAGAACTTAGAAACATTTTTTTATATTCAATTGCAAAAATAGTATCAATATTCGGTAGCTCTATTTATAGTTTCGCATTAGGATTATATGTTTTACAAATAACTGGGTCTGCATTAAATTTCGCGATTACGCTCATATTAGGTACGATTCCAATGATCGTTATGAATCCATTTGCTGGTGTCATTGCTGATAAGGTTGATAAAAAGAAACTAGTTGTTTGTATGGATTTACTAAGTGGATGTTTATTAATAGCTGTTTATATATTAAGCAGCTATTATGGATTAAACTTATTCTTCATTTATACTACAACCTTTCTTATGACAGTATTTACAACTTTTTTTGGAATAGGATTAGAAGCTGCAAAACCTAATATCGTCTCTAAAGACAGGCTTATGAGTATTAACTCTATAAGTAAAATTATCGATTCCATATCTTTAATTCTAGGCCCTATGCTAGGGGGGATTGTTTTTGCAGTCTTTGATATGAAAACATTTATCATTATAAACGGTATTTCATTTATTCTTTCGGGTATATCCATATTATTTATTAACTTTAAATTGTTCGAGCAAAACATAAATGAGGAATATTCTATTAGAGAAATTCATTTTATTAAAGATATAAAAGAGGGATACTCTTACTTAATGGAGAGGGAAAGTTTAAAGAATACGTTTAATATATTAATTTCCCTTAATTTCTTCTTAGGTTTTTCTGTAACTGTTCCATTGCCATACATTATTAATACAGTTCTCAATCTTAGTTCTAAACAATTTGGTATGATTCAAGGGACTTTTCCGATAGGTATGATAGTTGGTGCAGTATTAGTAAAAAAGATAACTGATCGTTATTCTTATTCCTATCTATTGAAAAAAATAAGTTTTATGTTGGCGATTTTTATGATAGTTTCAGGTATTCCAGTTTTATTCAAAAGTATTGAGGTAAATAATATTATATTTGTTACTATGTATTGCGCTATTATGTTCTTTGTAGGGCTAACGATAGCATTAATTGATATCCCTTTAATTTATTTTATGCAAAAAGAGATCCCAGATGAATATAGGGGTAGAGTGCTTAGTATTGGATTAAGTATAGGTAAAATGATGCAGCCGATAGCACTGGTATTATCAGGCCTATTATTAAATCATATTCCAGCTTACACGATTCCAATTGGAGGAGGCATTGTATTTCTTATTTTGAATAAAGTTTATTCAAATAAGTTGAATTTAGAAATTCATTCAAAAGGGTATAGTGTTGAACGTAATTAAATAATATCGAAAAAGCGCAGGATCATCATCCTGCGCTTGTCTATCGTAATTCCGTTTTATTCAACTCATACACTTATCAATATTATCTTTTTTAATACCAATAAATAATCCTCATTCTTTTAAATCGAGATTGTAGAAATACTGTTAGTTGTAGCATGTCTCTTCACTGAATACTTAGACAAAAAGGAGCTTAAATGTTGAAAAATATATTAGAGAGAGTATTGAAAAAGCATACGGTGGGGGGGATTATCTACAACTATAATACATGTTATCATATGTTCATATTGTTAAAAACCTAAATTTCCCATTAGAGGAAAGGAAGACTAAAGAAAGAGTTGGAAGAAACGTAGATATAGTTTAAACAAAGGGGTAAATATTAATGAAACATAAAATATTAACAGTAGTCTTACCAATTACATTAGCATTAGGAGTAGGTTGCAGTAAGGATGTCTCCGAAACAAAGAAAACTGATAGTATAAAAGTAGCAGAAGAAAAGCAAGGTGATGGTAGATTAAAAAACGCACATGATTACAAAGAAAAGGTTAATGATGTAGCAAAAGAGTGGGTAAACCAGTATCAAGTTATATCAGATGTAATAGCAAAAGACCCTTCATTTGCTACTACAGAAAATGAGTTTAAAACAGAAATAGGTAATTTTAAGGTTGTAACACAGAAAATGAAAGAGATAAAACCACCTAAGAAATATGATGATTTACAAAAAGAGTTGTCTGATGCAATGTTAATGTACGAAGACTCTTTAACAGAAATGGTAGAAGGTTTAGATAAAGGTAACCCTGAAACAGTCACACAGTCTTCTAAACATATGGATGATGCTTTAAAGAAGATAAAGAAAACAATACAGACAATAAAAGAACTAAAAGATAAATAGTAGTAATCAGGATATAGATTTCTATGAGATACAAAATTTTAACTATAACTACAAGGGATTCTTTTGCATAGTGATCAAGATTTCCGGGATATTCTAAGCTGATTTAATGATTTCCTACAAAAAATAAGACAGGATACGATATGATTTAAAGTAAAACTCAACCTATAAAAAGCGCAGGATATGGATCCTGCGCTTTTTTATCGCAATTCAGCTGTTTTTCTAATAACAATCTTATCAATATCATCTTCTTCATCACCGATAAATAAACCGCGTTCTTTTAAATAGGCTTCAAAATATAAATCTGCTTCTGCACGTTCATCATACGGTTTTACAGATAGAACGAAACCTAATTTGTTTTGTTCCTCTAAATGAGAAGTGGAGATGTAAGCCGGTACATTGTGGCGTAAAAAGAGTTCTTTAACCGGAATAATCATATCTTTCATTAATTTCGTTAACATACCCATTTCAAACTCGAAATTAAAGCGATCTATGCTACATAAATCAGCGAATACTACACCGATAAAACCTGTATTAAATACTTCTTGATAATCTACTTCTTCGTTACCATAAAAATTCTTTTCGATTAAATAATTTATAAAGTAGGCAACACCGTCACTTTGTTCAAATGGTTTCTTTGAGAGAACAAAGCCAATTTTCTTTTGTTTATGTAAATACACACATGACATGTATGCTGAAATGTTATGTTCTTTAAATAGAGAACTTGTTGCCCCAGAGAGGCCATCAAGTACGTGATGTACAATTTGAAGTTTTTTACGAGCGAAATAATAGGATTTCTTTTGTAACTCCAATGTATCAATAAAGACAGAGCCGATAAAGCCTGTATTTGAAATGATAGGTGTTTGCTTTTTTCTTCCTCTGCGCTTTGCTTGAGCCATTGTAAAAATCATCCCTTCATGTACAATTAAAATAAAAAGAACGTTTGTTCGTATATTTATATTTTACTATTAAAACGCTCTAAAGTAAAGGGTTTTTGACGAAAAAAACAACAAAAAAGACACCTGTAAAAGGTGTCTTAAATGCTGTAGGGCAGAGGGTTCATTCCTACAATTTATATTATGATACAGAGACAATCTCTTCTGTATCTTCTACATCTAAATGACAGTCCATAGTACGAACATCTTGATCTTCATGACTTCCGAAATAAATAGTAATTTTCATATGTATCGCTCCTTTATTCTAGGAATACCTAAAATAATTACTAGTAATGTTAATATTTATTATATACCACTTTTTTCATTCCGACAACGTTATATCATTTTTAATTCTTTTAGAGCGTAAAGAGTGATGTATGGAGCTATTTTTATAGAAATAGGCACATTTCATATATGTTATATTTAATACTGAACGATTCGAATACGAATTTTTATGAAAGGAGAAAAAGAATGAATTATAAACAGTTATTAATAGATAACTTCACTTATAAAACGTCATATATTGCGCGGCAGTTACACGGAATGAATGTAAAAGAAACGAAGGATTATATTGCTGTTGACTGTGGTTTACCGGCAGATACATTCAATATCATTACTTTGCTAAACAATAATTTAACGGAAGGCATTGAGCCATTATATAAAGAGGTAAACAACTATAATCAAAAGAAATTCCCAATGAGTGTTTGGTTTTGGGACGATAGGCAAAAACAGACTATAAAAAGCGAATTAATAAAACTTGGCTTACAAGAAGCAGAACAAAATATTGCGATGGTAGCAAACTTAAAAACAATACATCCAACAATAAATATACCAAAAGATTTTAAGATACAAAAAACATTTTCACCAGAACAAATTAAAAATTTTGGAGAAGCGTTAGCTAGTCTGTTTGGTACATCAGAGGAAGGTATACATGTTCAAACATTCTACAATCAGACCGCTTCTTTCGACTTATGGAATAGTGAAAATATGAAACTATACTTAGGAATTTATAAAGATGAAGTCGTGTCAGTCGGTTCATTAGTATGTACAAAAGATAGTGTTGGTATTTATGATATAGCAACGAAAGAAGAAATGAGAGGAAAAAGATTTGGCTCTACTATGTTTCATTACTTGCTACAAGAAGCAAAGGAATTAAATATTGCTCAATGCGTATTACAAGCTTCACCTGATGGGATTAATATTTATAAAAAGGCTGGTTTTCAATCTGTTGGACAAATGACTGTTTTTGAAAATCGACATTTATTTGAATAAATAATCCAAGCCAAATTGCTTTCATGTAGGAGTTAATACATCATTATGAAAAGAATATATATCGTTACAATCATTTGCACCATTATATTAATAGGTACTTTCGTTTTACATAAAGTAGATGAACTTAAGTATACGAAAGCTATTAATCAATCAAATCATATAAAAAACATTGCACATAGAGGAGCTTCTGCGTATGCACCGGAACATACAATACGAGCTTATAAATTAGGACAACAATTAAAAGGTGATTATATTGAAATTGATCTTCAAATGACAAAAGACGGACATTTAGTAGCTATGCATGATGAAACAGTAAACCGTACTACAAACGGTACTGGTCTAGTTAAGGAACATACATTAGAAGAAATAAAGCAACTAAATGCAGGTTCTTTTTTCAATGAAAAGCATCCAAGTTTAGCAAAGAAAGTATTTGAAGATGCAACAGTTCCAACATTAGAAGAAGTTATTGAAACGTTCGGGCATAATGCTAATTATTACATTGAAACAAAATCGCCAGATGAATATGCTGGTATGGAAGAAAAACTATTAGAAATTATAAAGCAATACGAAATAAATGATAAAGTTATAATTCAATCATTTAGTGAAGAAAGTCTGCAAAAAATTCATAGTTTAGATGTTACTTTACCGCTAGTACAATTACTACCTTACAAAAAGGCAGTTCAATTAACTGAATTAGAGATAAAAAAGTATAAAACATACTGCATCGGTCTTGGGATGAACTATAAATATATAGATTCAGCTTATGTAAAGAATATAAAGAAACACAGATTAGAAGTTCATCCATTTACTGTGGATAATGAAAAAGATATGAAAAAGTTACTTTTATGGGGCGTTGACGGGATGTTTACGAATTACCCGGATCGATTACACTCTTTATTAAAGTCTTGATTAAAAGATACTGCTCTTAATGTAATTTTTTACAAATATTTCCGATTAATATATGATTAAATTAATCTTGTTAAGTTGAAAAGGAGTGTAAGTAGTATGAATATATTAGCTGTTGTTCCACGCCTCTATGTTTCTGACTTACAAACTCATCTAGAATTTTACAAAATACTATTGGATCAAGAAACACCACATGAATTTCAAATGAACGGAACACATGTGATTAGATTTACAAATTTACTTTTAATTGAAGAATTAAATGAAACAATTAAGAATCAAGTTGCTGCAACGATCGTGATTGATGATCTCCAAAAAGTAAAAAAACTAGTCTTCAACTATAACGGTGTAATGATTACTGAACCAATACAAGTGCCCACAGGGATGAAAATGATAGTGCGACATCCAGATGGTAACATCATCGAATACATAGAGCCAATATTGAAATGAAATCCGAAAAAGAATCCAATAAAAGTATTGGATTCTTTTTATTTAGCTCTATGTGACTAACTTAAAGCAATACGATTTTCAATTTATAAATAAAATATTACATTGAGTATGATTTTTCGTAATAATCATCAGAAAGTAACGAAAATGTAATGGATTTTAACTACGCTTTTTATATTTTTTTGATACACTGACTACGAGAGGAATACCGATTAATGTAGGTAAAAACCAAAACCATATAGGTGGCAGTAAGTTAATTAAGGGAATATGAATACCGACATTTACTAAAAGTGCAGTAACAGCGCCAATATAAGAGCCTAACATACCTCTAATATGATGGTGAAGCCAATTTTTCCAACGTTTTTTTCGTGCGAGGTATCCATAAATCGCAAATGAATAAGAGAAAATTGCTACATAAAATAAATATGCGATTTTATCCCAGTTTATAATGGATAATATAATGGCAGTAACGGTGATAACGACATAGGATGCGTGATATATTTCACCCCATTCCGTATGTTTACCTTTCTTCTTTTGAGCAACCATCGCTATTATCCCAGTGATTAAACATATCGTTCCAAATAATATGTGGATGGTTAAAAGAATGTGGAAAATGCTCATCATAATTCCTCCCTTTTTATTTTTATAGTATTGCAGCATAGGAGAAAAGTTGAAACATATTGTTTATTCACTTTAATATATTGAAGTAAAGGTACTTCAAGAACAAGTTTAAACGGACAAATTTTTCTTGAGTTTAGTGAGACACGTATTACGTGAAATGAAGGAGAGACTTCCATGTTTACATCTATTACATATTTACAATCAGGGAATGACAAGCAACAAAAAGTATATGATGTTTTGAACAAACTAAATATTATGGAGGATTTAGCTTTGTATAGTCCCGTTCTTTGTGGGACAATCCCTATAAGAATTGATACTCTTCAATCTGACTTAGATATAGTAATGGAAGTACATAACTTTGATGTTTTTGAACAAGAAATGAGATCTTTATATGGTTCTTATGAAGGGTTCAAAATAAAAAAGAAAAAAATGAAAAATACTGAATCGATAAAGGTAAATTTTAAATTTGAAGGTTTTGAATTTGAATTATTTGCTCAGCCTAAGCCAGTGCGTAATCAAAATGCATATAGACATATGATAGTAGAGCATATGCTATTAATGCAGCATCCCCATATAAGGGAAGAAATTATTCGCTTGAAAGAAAACGGTTTGAAAACAGAACCTGCTTTTGCTCAAATATTAAATATTGACGGAGATCCTTATGAGGAACTTATTTTGTTAGGGCAGGAAATGAGATTGTGGTAAATAAGATACACAAAAACTCCTCTTCTATCTATAGAGGAGTTTTTGTTATGCCATTAGCTTACGAATTAATTCATTCAGTAATTTAATCCCGTTAGTCATTTGCTCTGGAGAAGCATATCCATATGATAAACGAATGTATTGATCTGATTCTTCTTCATAAATACGCCCTGGGTTTAAAAGAATTCCTTTTGATAGTGCCTCTGAAAATAATTTCTTCATCGGAATGCTAGGTATAACCTTTAGCCATATAAAGAATCCGCCGCTAGGAATATCCCACGTTGCAACATCTGCACAATACTTATTTAAAGCCCGTATCATGATTTGTCTTCGTTCTTTTAGTTGAATTCTTACGTTCGCTACATGTTCTTCATAAAAACCTTTTTTTATCCATTCAGCAGCAACTCTTTGAGATAAAGAGCTCGATCCATAGTCTGTTTGCATTTTTATATCTGACAATCTATCAATAACTGGTTCGGGTCCAATAATCCATCCAATTCTAAGTCCTGGGCTAAGTGTTTTAGATAGGCTACCAATATATAATACATGTCCATGTTTATCTATCGACTTTAAAGGAGCTGGAGGTGGTTCATCAATCCATAACTCACGGTAAATATCATCTTCAATAATAGGTAACTGTTCCTTTTCACATATTTTTATTATTTCTTTTCTTCGTTCTTTAGACATTAATATCCCTGTTGGGTTTTGAAAACTAGGGATAGAATATAAAATGTTTTTCTTTTGACTATATTTAATGCGTTTTAATAATTCGTTAGGTAAAACACCGTGATGATCCATAGCTATACCAGATAAATTTATATTTGCTGATTGAAATACATGAAGTGAATATAAGTAAGAAGGTTGTTCAAGTAAAACAGTTGATTCTCGATGTAAAAGACCAATTGATATTAATTGCAATGCTTGTAATGCACCAGAGACGATTAATATAGAACACGGTGACGTATGGATTCCGAATGATTTTACGTATTTACTTATTGCTTTACGTAACGGATAAAATCCTTTTTGTTCTTCGTATCCAAAATAATCTAATTCGTCACTTACGCTTTTCATAATGGACTGCATAGTTTCTAGCGGAAAAAGTTTAGGCGCAAGTTCACCTTTACTAAGATGGATAAGTGTTTTATTTGCTTCTGCTTCATTTATTTCTCGTACCATTAACTTGCTAGGTTTATGAATACCAGCCTTTACATATTCACTCCAATCAGGCGGGGGATTCGTCGCTAATAATGACCATGTATTATTTGTTACAATTGTTCCTGATCCGATTTGTCCTTGAATTAAGCCATCTGCCATAAGTTCATCTAGCGCAGTTATTACAGTACTTCGATTTACATGAAATAATTTAGCTAACTGCCGTTGACTAGGAATCTTACTTCCAATAGGCCATTCTCCGTTTTCAATTTTTTCTTTCATATAGTCTACTATCTGCCGATATTTAGGCAGTTTTTTATTAATTGTCATAAAAAAACTCCCTCGTTCACTTTAAAAATGCTAAGTGGTTGGTTTTTACGATAAGTAACTGGTTGAAGACATTGTATCAACTATTAAATATGATGAAAAGAAATAATTGGTAATTATAAAGTGGTTGGTTTGAAGGGGGAGAAAACATGAATTATAAAAAACGGGATATTCCGATTATTTGTGCTCATGCTTTTACGATTTTAATATGGGGGACTGCCTTTCCGGCAATTCGTATGGGGCTTGAATCTTATACACCTGAGCATCTTACTTTACTACGTTTATTAATCGCTTCATTTATACTTCTGTTGTTTTCTTTTATTTATAAGTTACGGCTACCGGATTTAAAAGATATCCCAGCAATTTTTATGTTCGGTGCGTTAGGATTCACTTTTTATCACATAGCATTAAACTATGGCGAAAAAACAGTAAATGCTGGATCTGCAAGTTTAATTGTTTCCGTCACACCTATAGTAACGGCAATTCTTGCTTCTGTCTTTTTGAACGAGAAAATGAAATTAAATGGTTGGATCGGTGGAGTAATTAGTTTTATAGGAATTGCTCTCATATCATTTAGTCAAGGAGATGCTATTCAATTGAATAGTGGGGGATTATTTATATTATTAGCAGCGATTTCGGAAAGCCTATATTTTGTTTTCCAAACTTCTTACTTAAAAAAGTACGACTTTTTACCATTTACCATATATACAATTTTATCTAGTACTGTATGTATGCTTATTTTCTTACCTGGAATGTATACAGAAATACTAGCAGCTCCTCTTGAAGTGAATATGAGTGTTATATATTTAGGTTTATTTCCAACAGTACTCCCATATATCGCATTGGCTTTTATCATATCTCATGCTGGTGCTGCTGAGGCAACAAGTTCTCTATATTTAACGCCAGTAACTGCATGTTTTATTGCTTGGTTATGGTTAGGTGAAGTACCGACTTTTGTTTCGATAATTGGCGGAGTGATTACTATACTCGGAATTGTGATTGCTCATATACCAGTATTAAGAAAAGAAAAACATAGGAATTTAGCAAATAATCAATCCGTATAATGTAATTCAATAATAATTTTATGATACTTTTTTATATAGTTTCTTTCTTAAGTTGATAAATATAATATTTTGTATTTCAGTTAAATATTGTATGTTACATTTTGTGTATTAAGCATTTTAAAAGGAGATGACAACATAATGAATGGAAAAAGAAATATTTTCACATGTATTTCTATTATAGGAATCGGTCTAGCTAGTTTTTCTAATTCTAGTTTCGCATCAAATGTAACGGACAATTCAGTACAAAATTCTATTCTCGTAGTTAATCAACAAGTAGCTGCTGCAAAAGAAATGAAACCATTTCCCCAGCAAGTTAATTATGCAGGTGTTATAAAACCTAATCATGTTACACAGGAAAACTTAAATGCTTCTGTAATAAATTACTACAATAATTGGAAAAAGAAATATTTGAAAAATGATTTATCTTCTTTACCTGGTGGTTATTATGTAAAAGGAGAAATTACCGGTGATGCTGATGGGTTTAAGCCACTTGGAACTTCAGAAGGTCAAGGATATGGGATGGTAATTACTGTGTTAATGGCTGGTTATGATTCAAATGCCCAAAAAATCTATGATGGTTTATTTAAAACAGCAAGGGCTTTTAAAAGCTCTCAAAATCCTAATTTAATGGGGTGGGTTGTAGCAGATAGTAAAAAAGCACAGGGACATTTTGATTCTGCCACTGATGGGGATTTAGATATTGCGTATTCCCTTCTTCTTGCTCATAAGCAGTGGGGGTCAAATGGATCGGTTAATTATTTGAAAGAAGCAAAAAACATGATTACAAAAGGTATTAAAGTTAGTAATGTTACAAATAATAACCGACTAAATTTAGGAGATTGGGATTCTAAAAGTTCACTTAATACAAGGCCATCAGATTGGATGATGTCACACCTTAGAGCATTTTATGAATTTACAGGTGATAAAACTTGGCTTACTGTTATTAATAACTTGTACGATGTTTATACACAATTTAGCAATAAATACTCTCCAAATACGGGGCTCATTTCAGATTTTGTTGTGAAAAATCCACCACAACCAGCACCTAAAGATTTCTTAAATGAGTCACAGTATACAAATGCATATTATTACAATGCTAGTCGGGTACCATTAAGGATTGTAATGGACTATGCGATGTATGGAGAGAAAAGAAGTAAAGTTATCTCTGACAAAGTCTCTTCATGGATTCAAAATAAGACGAATGGAAATCCTTCTAAAATTGTGGATGGTTATCAATTAAATGGATCAAATATAGGTAGTTATCCAACTGCTGTATTTGTGTCACCGTTTATTGCTGCAAGTACAATGAAAAGCGATAATCAAAAGTGGGTAAATAGTGGATGGGATTGGATGAAGAATAAGAAAGAAAGTTACTTTAGTGATAGTTATAATTTATTAACTATGCTATTTATTACAGGTAATTGGTGGAAACCAGTACCTGATGATAAGAAAATAGAAAACCTAATAAATGATGAAGCTCAAAAAGGATACGATAAATAACAGGGTATTCTTTTTACTATTTCGTGAAGCAATATAGGTTTACAATTAAATAAAGAAAAATTTAATAAGATCATGTTGTAGGTTATTGTTGGAAAAGGGAGAATATGTCACTCTGTTGAATATAAAAATACAACTTATTTATAAAGGAGCCTAAAATATTGAATATCCAGTTAAAGGTTGTTACGAGAGAAAATTGGGAAGATGTATTAAAATTACAAGTTAAAGAAGAGCAAAGAAAATTTGTACCAACTGTAGCAGTTTCACTTGCTAAAGTATATATAAAACCAGATGGTGACAATGTAGAGTACATACCATTTGCGATATACGATGGCGAGCTAATGGTTGGTTTTGTTATGCATGCTGTTATAAAAGAGACAACAGATATGTATTGGATAAATGGATTTATTATCGATCAAAAGCAGCAAGGGAATGGGTACGGAAAAGCGGCATTACAGGAAAGTGTCTATTTAATAAAAAATACATGTAAGGCTTGTAAAGAAATAAGGTTAACAGTACATAAAGATAATCTCTCTGCAAAGAAATTATATGAACGTTACGGTTTTCAACCATTGGGACATGATTATGATGGGGAGCAAGTGTATCGTTTATTTGTTTAAGTATTATAAAGTAAAGGTGTGAAAGGAAAGATGCAATTTTCGGAAGTGAAAATCGAAGTGTTTATTCCTGAAGAATACATTGAGATATTGCGGGATGAGCTAAATAGAATTGGTGCTTGTAAAACAGACAAATATGACCATTGTCTTTCCTATAGTTCCGTGAAAGGATACTGGAGACCATTAGACGATGCATCACCTTTTAACGGAGAAATTGGTCAAATATGCGAAGGGCAAGAATGTAAAATTGAAATAAAGTGTAAACAGGGCCTTGTAAAGGATGCACTTGAAGTGATTAACGAAATTCATCCGTATGAAACCCCTATGATTTATATCATACCGATATTAAATGACTACTTTAATCAAATATAAAGTAAAGGACTGGGAGGAATAAAAATTGAAAAATAAATTTCATCATATTGTACGAGCTGTTTTGATAAAGGATAAAAAATTGTTAGTGGCTGAATATATTGGCCATCATTATTTTTTACCAGGTGGTCACGTTGAAGTTGGCGAATCGGCCGAGAATGCATTAATAAGAGAACTAAGAGAAGAACTCGGAGTTAACTGTAGTATCAAACAATTTTTAGGCGTAATAGAAAACAAATGGGAAGACCGAGAAGTTCTTCATCATGAAATTAACCACATTTTTGAAATAGATTCACAAGAGTTACATAATGATTTCATACCAAAATCTAAAGAGTCTCATTTAGCGTTTCACTGGATAGATTTTACTCAAGAAGCTTTAAATACTTATAAGATCATGCCAGCTCCTTCAGTTAAAGAGTTGCTAGAAAGAAAATTAAGCGATGAACTACTAAACTGTTGGATTAGTAATTTTTAAACACCTCTATTAATAATAAATTCGTCTACCGAAAAGGGATTAAGAAAATAGGCTAAAAAACAAGGTACATCACCTAGTGTAAGTTCATATTTTGTTGATGTACGCATTTAGTCTATAGCCTTATTTCTACTTTGTTTGCAAAAATAGATGAACTTTAACATTCGGACGGAATTTATTTTTATAAATGGAGGGTTTCGTAATGAATCAGTTTCAACAAGAACTACAATCATTAAATCTTAATGATTATCAATCTGGTAATGTTGTGTATTGGGATCAACTACAACAAAATCAATATCCATACTATTACATTCAAGACGATGCACGTCGTTGTGGCGGATGCGGAGGCTGTGGTGGTCGCTGTGGTGGATGTGGCGGAAGATGCGGAGGTTGCGGTGGTCGTTGTGTAGGATGCGCTGGTTGTTTCGGTTGTTTTAACTGCTGGAACTGGTGGATCATTTAAGTATAGAAAATCAATCATATTTCTCATGAAAGAAAGGTGTAAATATTATTTTATACTTTTCTTTCATGCTGTAATTTTTTATTCGTGTTAAGGGGGATGCATTTGTATACATACGATAAGTTAATTTCTTGGGTAGAAAATATAAAAAAAGAAAATCATAGTTCTGCAACAGCACTGTGCATCATAAAAGATAACAAAATCGTACTAGAGCATTATAGTGGCCATCATTCAAATGTATCTACAAGCAAGAAAGTAACAGCTTCATCACAATTCAACGTTACTTCTGCGAGAAAAAGTTATTTAGGTTTAATGGTAGCATATATTAGGAATTACCGGTCCGACTATATTAGTAATACCTGAATATAATGTAGTTGTTGCGAAAATGTATAATAAAAGATATAACTACGGCGGTGATAATTATTTATATTATTTACGTGAATTCAGTAATTTAGTCGCGGATACATTTCGTAACGGTAATGGGGCATAATTACTCCTATAATGAAAAGGAGTGAGAGAAAGTGAAAGATAAAATGAATAAAAACAAAAAGCAAAACATTAAAGATGTAAATACAGAACAAAATGCAATTTATAGCGATCCGAAAGATGCGGCTAATATGCAAACGGTACCGCAGCCGAAAGATTTTGATGAAATTGAATATTAATTTTTCGTTCATCCGACTATATGATGAATAAAAAATACATCTTAAGTCCCATCACATAATTGAAATCTTTTGGTACTCTATATACATAAGCATTTGAAAATGTCTTATCTTAACAAAGCTTTCTTTAAGTAAGTCTAATATAACCTGCAGAAAGACACTTCATTATGGAGTGTCTTTTTGCGTACATGAATTCAATTTCCATTTTTTCATGCAGTATCTTGCTTCTTATGATGGTTATACTAACTGTGAAAATTCATGTCATGATAAAAGAAGGGGACAGTTAGTATGAAACAAACCTCTATAAATCCGTTACTAATTGTTCTAGGTACAATCATTGTTCAAATTGGTCTTGGGACAATTTATACATGGAGTTTATTTAATCAACCCCTTGTTAGTAAGTTTGGATGGAATCTCAATGCAGTTGCAATAACTTTCTCCATAACAAGCTTTTCTTTATCGTTTTCAACCTTATTTGCAGGAAAGTTGCAGCAAAAATTAGGGCTTCGAAAACTCATCGCTACTGCAGGGATTGTGCTGGGACTTGGTTTAATACTTAGTTCACAAGTTTCTTCTTTACCATTACTATATTTATTAGCTGGTGTAGTAGTTGGTTATGCCGATGGAACTGCTTATATTACTTCATTATCTAATTTAATTAAATGGTTTCCAAATCGAAAAGGACTTATTTCTGGTATATCTGTTTCTGCATATGGAATGGGCAGCTTAATCTTTAGATATATAAACGGAAGTCTTATCGATAGTCTTGGTGTATCACAAGCATTTTTATATTGGGGGATTATCGTTTTACTTTTAGTATTAACTGGATCGTTCTTCTTACGTGAAGCAATAGTAAGTAACACTGTAACTGAGACTTTACACAATGATTATACACCTCGTGAAATGATGCGAACGAAACAAGTATATCTTTTGTTTTTTATGCTATTCACATCGTGTATGGGTGGTCTATATTTAATCGGTATGGTAAAAGATATCGGCGTGCAGCTCGTTGGACTTAGCGCAGCAACTGCAGCTAATGCCGTCGCAATGATTGCAATTTTTAATACAGTAGGTAGAATCGTTCTTGGAACGTTATCGGATAAAATTGGCCGAATGAAAATTGTTTCTGCAACGTTTATTATTATTGGATTGTCAGTCTTTACTTTAAGTTTCATTCCACTAAATTACGGCATTTATTTCGCTTGTGTAGCAAGCGTTGCATTTTGCTTTGGTGGTAATATCACAATCTTCCCAGCAATTGTTGGAGATTTCTTCGGATTAAAAAACCATAGCACAAATTATGGGATTGTATATCAAGGTTTCGGATTTGGTGCACTTGCAGGAGCGTTCATTGGAGCTTTACTGGGTGGATTTCAACCGACCTTTATTATAATCGGTGTTTTAAGCGTTATTTCCTTCATTATTTCGATATTAATTCGTCCACCAAAAGCAGAAAACAAAAAAGAAACACGACATTTATATCGGAAAGTAGCTTAATTTATAAAAGAGTCCTTGTATAGGGCTCTTTTTATATTACAAAATAAGTGAAAATGATTTGAAAGGTAATAAAGTAATTTATTTCTTTAGCAACTAAGTAGCAGATTAGTAAAATATTCATATTGTTTTATAAAGGCATTGAAATCATGTTATAAACCTACATTAACCACCTTTGTTATTAGATATGCAATTCATTTGTAAACCATTATTTTATTATAAAGGTAGTTGGCTTATATTGGTTACAACTATAGTTTCTTCTTTTATCGCATTCACTTCAACCAATATTGATGACATTTTTATACTTCTTGTTTTATTTTCACAAATAAGGACAGGAGTAATTAAGAAAGAAGGTAGAACTGTCCGAGGAAAACCTAAAATGAAAGAACTTTATATTGTTATTGGACAATATTTAGGGTTTAGTTTCATTATTTTCCTAAGTATCATCGGTTCTTTAAGTGCTTTTTTCATTCCTGTTTCGTGGATCGGATTATTGGGATTCGTGCCAATTTATATGGGAGTGAAAGGACTATTGTCACTTCATTCTTATAAAAGTAATCAAGTCACTGATAACGCTTCTAGTTCAATATTTAAAGTAGCTTCAATTACATTAGCTAATGGAGCTGATAATATTTCGATTTATATACCAATGTTTGCTAGTCAAAATCTTAATGCCAATATTGTTACATTAGTAATCTTTTATTGCATGATAGCAATATCGTGTTTTATTAGCTACAAATTGATAAGAGCTCCTATTTTAGCTAAAGTACTTGAAAGGAATTGTCATATTATCGTTCCAATCGTTCTAATTGGCTTAGGAATGTTCATTCTCTTTCGGAGTAATACAATTGAATTATTGTACTAATTAAAAAGAATCAAACGCGGTAAAAAGCCATACTACAGATAAAATGTAGTATGGCTTTTCTTAATATTAGTGAAATGACGACTATTAAGTTAGACAGGATATTACGATTATTAAATTGAATAGATACTTTAAAAGGAGCGTGATAATTAAAATGAAAATAGTAAAACAATGGATCCAGGAAGATAGTGATTACATAAGAGAAAAAGTAATTGAATATAACCAAAAACATATTTCGGATGAAGAGAAAAAGCCTTCAGAAAAAATTAGTTTTATAGTGCGAAATGAAAAGGAAGAAATTGTAGGCGGAATAACTGCAATTACATTTTGGCACCACGTACATGTCGATTTTCTTTGGGTTTCTGAAGAATATAGACACGAAGGCTACGGAACCAAGTTATTAAAACTTATTGAAGAATTTGCAATTGAACAAGAGTGTAGGCTAATCAATTTAGATACTTTTAGCTTTCAGGCACCTGCGTTTTATAAAAAACATGGATATAAAGTAATTGGAGTAAGTGAAGATCACCCTAAAGGGCACAATCGATATTATTTAGAAAAAAGGTTAGAAATTATATAGAATCCAAAAATGAATTTATCAAAGTATAAAGAGCGTACGTTGAATAGTTGCTTTCAAAATACGTTCTTTTTTATTTAGTAATAAAGAGATATCGATTATTACCTTTACTAAGCGCAGATAAATGAAATACTCAATTAAATTTTTTATATTTTAAAATGATTAAATGGTAGAATGTAACAAAGGCAGAAAATTCTTGTTATTGAAGGTGGACTTAGATGAAAAAAGTAAATGTTACATATGCACTTTTATACGATAAAACAAATGAAAAGATCTTAATGGTAAAAAACAAAGGAAAGAATGGTTCTTATTACACATTACCAGGTGGCGCAGTTAAATTTGGTGAAACGTTAGAGGAGGCAGTCGTTCGGGAAGTGAAAGAAGAAACCGGGCTACATATAACTATAAACGGTATTTGTTACATTAGCGAAGCATTTTTTGAAGAGAGAGGACACCATGCAATTTTCTTTAATTTTTTAGGGGAAATAATTGGCGGGGAAACAAATATATCAAGACCAAAAGAAATTGAAGAGATTACTTGGATGGAATTACATAGAGCAGCACCGCATTTACGTATACCAGAACAATTATTAAATACATTACAAAGGAAAGAAACAGTACCTTACTTTTTTAACGGAACAATCGTTCATCAATCTTCATAAAATTATCATATTATGTAAGGCGGGGGAAACATGGAGTTTATCGTTAATCATAAACAGTTCACTCAAGCACTTTCAGAAGTAAGTAAGGCTATATCTACGAAAGCTATAATCCCTATACTATCCGGTATAAAAATAACTGCAGATCAATCCGGAATTACTTTAATCGCAAGTAATTCAAACATTTTCATTGAAAAATTCATCCCTAGTTCTACTGAAGACGACCGAATAACAACTATATTAAAAGCAGGAACTATAGTAGTACCTGCTAAATATTTTATTGAAATTATAAAGAAAATGCCAAGCCATGTAACAATAAAAAGTAAGGATGAGCAAATCATTACGATACAATCAGAAGAAATCACATTAAACTTAAATGGACTTCCAACATACGAGTTTCCGAATGTACCACTTATAAACGATCATGCAAAAGTACAAATAGAAACAGAACAATTGATCGAAGTGTTTAAACAAACTGTCTTTGCGGTAGCGAAAAATGAATCTAGACCTGTTCTTACCGGTGTTCATTTAGAGTTAGATCAAAATAAATTAACTTGCGTAGCAACTGATTCACATAGACTTGCTAAACGCGAAATGATAATTGCTACAGATACGAAAGCAAGTTGTATCGTACCAAGTGCAACTATTAGCGAACTGCTAAAATTAATGAGTAGTAATTCAGAATTCGTATACATCTATCTTTCAGAAAGTCACATTATTTTTACATTCGGCACAACTACATTATATTCAAGACTAATTGAAGGGAAATATCCTAATATATCTAGTTTAATTCCAAATGACTTTCAAACAGTCATTAACATAGATAGAAAAAGGATTTTACAAGGCGTAGATCGATCAAGCTTATTAGCAAGTGAATGGGCAAATAACAATGTTAACTTAGAAATTGTAAACGAATCTACAATTAAAGTTTCTTCTAACGCTTCTCAGATTGGAAAAATATGCGAGACGCAACAAGTGGATGCGATTCAAGGTGAAAAACAATTAAATATATCTTTCGATGGACGATTTATGTTAGATGCTTTAAAGGCAATAAAAGAAGAAACGGTTACTTTAAGCTTTAGCGGTTCTATGAGACCGATATTAATTGAAGCAGGGACACAATCTGCAGCAGTACATCTTATATCTCCAGTAAGAACTTATTCATAAGAAAGGAAGCATATTATGTACAAGCACACTTTATGTTTTATAAAAAGAAATGAAGAGATACTTATGTTAAATAGAGAATATGACCCTGTAAAAGGATTGTGGAATGGGGTAGGGGGAAAGATAGAAAAGGGAGAAACACCTTTAGAAAATGCAATTCGTGAAATAAAAGAAGAGACTAATATAGAAGTTACGCATGAACAAATTCAATTTAAAGGCATTATTAAGTGGGAGGATTCTTCATATTCTGGGGGTATGTATCTTTATCTAATTGAGCTAATGAATGAATTTACATATCAAACTCCTAAAAAAGTATCAGAAGGAATTTTAGATTGGAAAGAGATTTCTTGGATTCTAAGTGATTATAATTACGGTGTAGGAGAGATGATACCAAATTTTTTATATGAAGTACTCCACAATGAATTAATATTAGAGCACAATTTTGTTTTATCTAATCATAAATTAATAGATTATAGAAATGAAGAATTGGCTAAGCAGGATAGTTCTATAGATAATATAGTTCAATTATAAAAAGAAGGAATTGTAATCTATCATACACAGCAAAATAATTATCATTTAAATTATTCGAAGAGTAGCTAAGGAGAAAATTTATATGAGGATGAGGGTATTGAAGAAAATAATTATTTTACTCATAGCTCTAGTTTTAATTACTTTTGCTTTTTATGAATACACAAAAAAAGATAGTGTAGCTAAAAATGATAAAGTGTATGTAGAAGACTTTAAAGGTAAAAATGATTCAAATAAAATACAATCTGCTATTAATAAAGCAGAATCTAGTAAAACGAAAACGGTATTGCTGGATGATAAGAAGTACAAGATCACCTCGCCAATTATAGTGAAACAAGGTGTAAAGTTATTATTTGGTTACGGAACACAATTTGTTGTCGAAGGTAATTTTAGAGTTCTAGAATTAGAAAAAAACGCATCAATTGAAGGAGCCTATATAGCTATAGACGACCCTACATTTAATTCTGAAGTTATATATTTAGACGGCAAAAATAAATATTATAACACGTGGCACAAGACACAAATAAAAGATATAAATATTATTAATTGGACAGAAACAAATAAAGGTACCGGAATTTCTTTATACTCGGTTGGAAAAGAAAATGAAATTTCGTTTGTTAATTTTGAAAACGTTAAAGTTGTAGGAATGGAAACGGGGCTAAAATTAGTAGCTAAGAAACCGCAATCTGGTTATGCCTGGATAAATGCCAATCGTTTTATGAACTTCTCGCTTGAAGATTGTGTAAATATGATTTATATGGATAGTAATGTAACTACGCCAAACGAAATTAGCGGTAACCAATTTACAAATCTACAAATACAGCCATCGAGTAAAACAAAAAATATATTAAGAATAAGTGGACAGCATAACAAATTCAGTGGAATGGTGTGGGATTTACAGAAAATCAATCATGAAAAGGAGCTTATTGAACTAACAGATAAGAGTATGAATACAGTGATTGAAATGTCCAGTGTACCAGCAAATAGAATTTTAGATAATGGGAAAGCAAATATAGTAAAGTAATATTTTTATTTATGAATTCACTTCTAAAAAGCAGATAAAAATTTTAGAAAGGAGATTCCATATGTGGAAAACAAATATTATCAAAACTACTAGAGGTAATTTTGAGTATTTTGTGAAGGGAGAAGGTCCGCCTTTATGCGTTACACATATGTATAGCGAGTATAACGATAATGGAAATACTTTTGCAAACCCGTTCACTAATTTTTATAGCGTATATTTAGTTAATTTAAAGGGTTGCGGCAATTCAGATTTAGCAAATACTGATTCCGAATATAGTATGATGGAAACGGTTAAAGATTTAGAAGAGATTCGGGAAGCTTTATATATTAATAAGTGGGGGTTTGCTGGTCATTCGACAGGAGGGATGTTAGCTCTTGTATATGCGACTGAAGCACAAGAAAGTTTAACGAAAATAATTGTTGGTGGCGCAGCAGCGAGTATGGAATATGCATCTCACAAAGATAGTATATACTGTAGTAAAAATGAAAATTTTAATAGAATCGTATCAATTATGAATGCATTAAATGATGATAGTACATTACAAGAAGAAAGAAAAGTATTAAGTAAAGAGTGGGCACTTATGTCTTTTTATTCTGAAGAAAAGCTTGAAGAGGCATTAAAATTGCCGAATAGCGGAAAGACAGTTGGCAATCGGTTAAATTATTTTAGACAAGTTGAATATAAGGGTTATGATGTTCGTAAGAAACTTAAATTCATAAAAATTCCAAGCTTTATATACTGTGGTAAGCATGATGCACAATGTCCCTACATATTTTCTCGTGAAATAGCAAATTTAATCCCGAACGCAGTATTAACTAAATTTGAAGAAAGTAATCATAATCCATTCGTTGAAGAGATAGACAAATTTAATCAGTTTGTAAAAAATACATTATAATTAAAAAGAAAAAAAGCGAATCTTCTATATAAGACAGATTCGCTTTTTATAATAATTAGATTTTTCGCCACCAAGCATACCTAGGATAGTCTGTAGATTTTAACGTAATAGATTCGCCAATTTGAGGCGTTGTAACTTTAACTTCTAAACGCTTGGCTTCTTTTGTAACACGTTCTATCGGGTCACTCCATTCATGTAATGCTAATGTAAAAGCACCCCAATAATTGGAAGAAGGAGTTCTCCTTTCACGTCAATATGTGCTTGTACCGTTTCTTCAGGCATCATATGAATAGCAGACCACCTCGGATCATATTGCCCACATTCCATTAACGTAAGATCGAATGGACCATACTTATCACCAATCTCCTTAAAGTGAGGAGCATAACCGCTATCACCACTAAAGAAAACTTTTGTCTCTTTCCCTAAAATAAGCCATGAACACCATAACGAACAATCTCTATCTGTTATACTCCGTCCAGAGAAATGCCTTGCAGGTGCACAAACTAATTTTATAGTATCAAACATAATTTCGTCCCACCAATTATGCTCACTAATTTTACTAGGTGAAACGCCCCATTTCATTAAATATTGCGCAACTCCAGTTGGGACATAAAAGTGTTTTGCACGATCTTTTAACTGCATAATACTCTTGTAATTTAAATGGTCATAGTGATTATGAGAAATGATAATCGCATCAATTTCTTGAAGGTTTTCACGTTCTAAAGAAAAAGCACCACTATAACGTTTGCTATTAAACAGAGGGAATGGGGAAGAGGTATCTCCAAACATTGGGTCTAATAACAATGTTTTACCTTCTATTTTCACAAGGGAAGCAGAGTGCCCAAACCATGTCACACTCTCTAAAGACTCATTATTTTTATCCGATAGAACAATAGGTAAATTCTTTAAAGGACGCAGCTTTGATTTCATTTTAAAGTAATCAGTCATTAAACCAATAATATCTTTCGGTTTAAAACTTACATCAGTATGAATTTGATTCATATATTTCTTTTTCATTCGTTCTCCTCTTTACGTTTAACAATATACGTATGTTGTTATTGTAGCTATTTGTAGTTTAAACGAAATTAATTTACCTTTCATCTTTAATGCTGTACCTTTCATAAATTTGTCGAATTCATTATTCTTATATACAAAAAACAAATCATGCAGCAGTTAAAACGAATATAAAGTAAATGTAAATTGTTTTAATTTGGTAAATAATTTCTTGCAAACAACAAAGAACATACGTTTCGTTTTTAGGAGAAGTTCAAATTGGTCTTTATGGAAATTCTCGATATTCAACATTAAATTTAATTACAGCAGATAACGAAACATTTGAAGAATATTTCTAAAACACTAATACTGATATTAATTATAAGAAAATGCAATTAGTAAAAGGTTTCGTAGCAGCAGATAGACAAATAGATTTACATTTAAATGTAGTAGGAGGGTATGTATATGACTGTTGTATGCTTAATTAGACATGGTGAAACTGAATGGGATGCTATTGGAAAGCTTCAAGGCCGTGAGAATATTGATCTAAATAAAAACGGTAAGCAACAAGCCGAAAAATGTGGTTTGTATTTGCGTGAAAACCGATGGGATGTAATTATTTCTAGTCCTTTATCAAGAGCAAAACAAACAGCTGAAATCATAAATCAGTACATGTTAAAACCAGTTGAAATCATTGAAATGGAAAATTTTATAGAACGTGATTATGGTATGGCTTCAGGATTAACGACAGAAGACCGGGTGAAAATGTTTCCAAATCGTAATTATACAAATCAAGAACCGAGAGAACCATTAAAAACAAGAATTATAACGGGTTTAAATATAATTTTGAAAAAATATGCAAATAGTAATGTTATTTTAGTTACTCATAGTGCCGTCATAAATACAATTCTAGTTTTAATATCAAATAATGAAATTGGATCAAGAAAAACAAAACTTTTTACTGCCTGTATAAGTAGCATCTATTATGATCAAGAACAATGGAAAATACATGAATATAACAAAATTAATCATTTACAAACAGATAATCAATAAAATATATAGAAAATACGATATAAAAGGAGAGAAGAATCTTGCAAAAGAAATTTATCAATCCAGAAACGATGCCACCAACTTTTGGATACTCGCATGTAGTCGAAGTTTGTAACGCTAAACGAACAATTTACATATCTGGACAAGTAGCGATTAACACTGATGGTCAAATAGTTGGCGTTGGCGATTTGGCTACATAAACGCGACAAGTATTCGAAAATATTAAAAGTGCATTAGAAACTCCGGAATTAAAATTTAACGATGTAGTAAAATTAACATTTTTCTTAACAGATATTTCTCAAATGGCCATTGTTAGAGATATACGAGACCAATACATTGATACTAAAAATCCACCAGCAAGTTCAGCTGTAGAAGTTAGAAAGTTAATTAACGATAACTTATTAATTGAAATCGAAGCAATTGCTGTAGCAAACTAATTTTAAAAACTTATTCGTCATCGTATCAATGCAATTCGTTTAATGTGTTCATTTAAAACGAATTGCATTTTTTTGTCTTAAATATAAAGTATATCTGGAGAAATTTTCATAAACAACTTATAAAACACAAAAAAAACAAGCAACTAAACAACCCATCACACAGAATGAATCAAAAGAAAAGGAGGAGTCTAACAATTGTTACTAATATATAATAAGTTTATTATTTTTTTACAGTTAACATAATATATATTATAGGTAGTTATAGAAACAAAGCGATATCAGGTATCAAAAACCAAGTAAACTATACTTAATGAGATGAAACGGAGATTTTTAGTGAGATTCATACAAAATCTTATTTAAACGAATTTCTACAGTTTTTATCATTTTTTGTTATAAATCCATCACGACGAATTTTAAACGATTATTAATTAAGCTTTAACGAATCAAAAAAATTTTTTGATCGACAAGAATTTTTTTATACAGAAAAATGATTTCTATACAAAATATAAATTATTAAATTCATTTTATGTTTTACTTAATGAATTTATATTGCTATTTACACACGTTTTATAACTTTACATTATTTGTTGTTATTTCTGTTATTTGCGCTTGACTTTTATTGTACTTACCGTTCTTTATTCTAGTTGACATAACGTTTATTTTTAACTTAAAAAATCTCCCTCACCTTCAGGAAGATTTTTTAGCTTGCTAGTATTTCAGTTATATACTCTTAATAACAATCCCAATTGTAAATTACATTGGAAAAATCTAGATTTAACAAATCGTCTTTCTTTATAAAGAAATTAGCAACACCAGAATCTCCCCACATAATATTTAATGAATCATCTGTATCGATTTGTAGTAATAATATATCGTGTTGCTGGTGTTTTTCTTCCCATTCCCTTGGATCTGTCTGTGTAAAAAATGGGTAACCGCCAATTTTATGTCCTTGATCTTCACATAAATCATCATACAGTTCGCCTAATTCTGTATTATTTTCTTCATCAACAATTTCTTCCCAATCAATTTCCTCACTAAACATCTTTTCAAATCGATAATCCCTTGATGTTACTGGTTGATAACCTAATTCAAACTTTAATTTCGCTGCTTCGGGAATAATAAAGTCCTCTAATTCTAAAGTGTTTAAATAACTAAAATCAGTAATTACCTTATTTAAATCTTTTATAATTGTAGAATGATAAATAATTCGAAAGTTTTTTTGTATTGTTGGATGATCAAAATCCGCGCCGTAAAGCTCATCAGCAGCACTTACAAAAAACTGTAACATTCCCTCCTGAGGTATATATTCAACATACGGCATTTCTTCAAAGTTTAGCTGTGCAAGTAACATCATAGGTTGTCCATTTGAATCTTTAGGATGCTCTTGATCTATAGGTAAATACGGATAACCACCAAACTTACTCTCAAAAAGCGTTGTCTCTGCTAATGTTCCAGTCACTTTAATATACGGCTTCACACTTTCTTCTAAAATACTACGATACTGCTCTAGTTTTTTCGGAATTTGAAGTTGATACGTATTCTTCATTGCATTTGCCTCCCTTTAATAATGAATTGAAAATACCTTACTTAATTATATAGCAAAAGATAGCTTCATTAAAAATCGTTAAAAATCCGTTTTTACCCTCGTTTTTTGCGCACTTGGTGGACAAAGTAAATTATGTTCTAAAACCTTTTTATTAATAGTTCGAATTAAATTCGCTGCTTCTGCAGTATTTGTGTTTTCTTTTAGCGTTTCTTTTAAATCATCAATTTCCTTTGAAAGCTCAATCCACTTAGGTAATACATGATTATTTTTCAAAGCTCTATACAGTTGCTTTTCAGGATTGTACGAAAGATCTTTATCTAGATTTAGAGGTTTCCCTTTACCAGGTAAATTATCAAAAGACCCTTTCTTTTCTGCTTCTTTCACGATAGAACTAATATGGTCCTCATACGTAAAGGTCCAAACTTTCTCGTCTTTTACTAAAATCTCTTGCTTTTTTAATTTTTTATCTAGTTCTTCTTGATTCATAGAATCTCTCCTCTTTATATTTTATAGTAGCGTTTTTGTACGTTTCAATGCTTTCAACCCATCAAATAACTTTTCTCGCCACCAAACGCCGTCATGGCCGCCTTGAAACTCTTCATAAGTAATTTGGTATTCCTTTTCTTTTAAAGCTTTATACAGACGTCTATTAGCCGTTAAAAGAGGTTTATTTTCAAGTTCTCCTGCTGCTATATAAAAATGAGGTTGCATCGCATTTGAATCTATAGATGAAATTTGATGTTCAATCCAAGGAATTTTATTTTCATACCCATCCTTTTTCCAATGTACAGATCCAGACATCGACAACACGTTCCCGAAAATGTATGGATTTTGAAGCGCAGCATAACAAGCTGCTAAGCCACCAAGACTGAAACCGGCAATTGTTGTATGTTTTGCTTCTTGATGCACACGATACTTCGCCTGAATCCACGGAAGTAATTCCTCCTTGAAAAATGCATTCATTTTATCGTTGTAAGTTAGCTCTTCTAGGCGATTAACTGAATCTATAGCAACAGCAATACAAGATGGGATTTCTCTTTCGTAAATTAAATAATTGAGTGTTTTTGCGAGTGAAAGGTCATTAATGAATGAATTTCCATCAAATACAATGAGAAGTTCTTGAAGATGTGAAGTGTGAGAATAATTATGAGGCGTATAAATATGAATTTTACGTGTGTTATTTAAAATCTTACTATGAAATGAATATGTTTCAATTTTTCCGGATGGATAATGATTTGAAGGAAAACGACTGCTATATTGCACCTCCATTCCTATGTTTAACAAAGACGCTTTATTGGTACCTCCAAATGTACTTTCATTAAATTGGTCTAATCGATACTGTTCACTACGCTTTATCCAATCATTTTCGAAAACATCGTTTACTGAAAAATAGTACGTTGAAATAAAACTCTTATCCGTCCTAAACGTTGCATACCAAATATCTGTCTGTAACAACCGTTGTAGTTGATTTACAGACAGATCCCAACCAGGAAAACTACCGAATACATAAACGTTTTCAGTTTTTCGGTCCCCTAACCAAATATACGTTATAAGCCTATACTGACTATCTACAGGATATTGTTCTATTAGTGGCGTATGATTCGACTTTATTTCATGCAAAAAAGTATACAAAGCTTGCTCGTTTCCATTCTTTAATTGATTAGTAAGCTCCTCTAACTGAGGACTAATTATTGAAGTCACCCATCTTCCTCCTTTATATTTCTTTTTACTAGATTGCTTTTATGAAATTTAGGATTAGGATGTTATGTATGTAGATGAGTTATTTATTAGAAAGTTTATCAATTGCTTGAATAGACAGTTCTAATGCTTTTATCCGTCTTGTTAAAAGTGTTCTTTGAGGACTTCCAACTTTAGACTTATCATAGGCCTTCTCTATTGATGGAAGCAAACCAGCAAGGATATTACAAGCTTCTGCTAGCTCTTCTTGGCTATACTGGTGATTTTCTTGATTCCAAATATTTTCTAGTACTGCTAACCCTACGCAAACTGCTTTAAGTCGTTTTTTTACTAATGTAGTATTTGCACCTTTTTGAGTCATTTGTGATAGTGCATTTTCAAGTTTACGAATTGTTGATTGTAAAGATTTTATTGATTCCAATTTATCTATATTTGATACATTTTCCATGTTAATGTTGCCCCTCCTGTCTTAATTTCACTCGAAATATTTTAACATAAATAACTAACGATATTCGAGTAGGACAATGCATTAAAGGAAAACAATTGCTAAACGCTTCTCCTCCCTTACTGTATTCTATATGTACTTCTTTCTGCACTTTAAAATCCCTATATAAACAAGGTGTTAAAATTGTATTTTTTATGAACAAAAAAACGCACCCGTACGTTTATATTTTTATTCAGTAAGATAATATAGTAATAGTTTTCGTGTCTTCTCATAATTCATGAAATCTCTATACAAAATGGGATACTTCACAATTTCTGTTTCTAGAAAACGATATTGCGGAAACCATTCATAAAACGATTTTCTTAGCCACTGTATTTGCTGAAACGAAATATTCTTTTCTTTTTTATTTAGTACAGAATTTAAAGTACCTGCTGTATGCATCCAATAATGATTAAAATCAGCGTTTATACAGTCATCTTCGGTAAATTTACTTTTTAAGTCTTGCTGCAATTTTCCTATAGCACCATACGGAAACGGTTTTTGTAGTGGACTATACATTTTCTGCAATTCATTAAAAATAACTTTTTTTCCTAATAGCAACTTTCCACCTCTTTATTTCTCTATCCAACTTAATAATTTTTCATAATGATTTTGAGTATCTGTATAGCCAAGATTATATAGGTTAACAAGTTTCTCTTTATTTCTTTCTATTCCGCTTATAGGAAGCTGTACGCTAGGTTGAATGACATAAAAGTTGTCTTTTTGTTCTATATGATTCATATAAGATATCGTCTCATTATAAAAACGATAATGTTCTACTAAGGACTCTGCGATATTCGGATATTTTCTATATAAAATTTTAGCTAGTCCAGAAAACTTATTTCGCTGCTTCTCATATCCTACTGGCTTTGTCATAATTACGACGTTCTTTTGATAACCATCAGTTTGCGCTTTTAAAACCGGTATAGGATCTATAATCCCTCCATCTAGCAATTTTCGATTATCATATTCTACAGCAGGTGCTATAAATGGGACCGAACTTGATGCACGAATGATTTTTAATATGTCATTACCGTGTTCTATTTTATTATAATAAACTGCTTTTCCTGAATTGCAATCAGTCGTTCCTATAACAAACTGTTCATTTGAGTTTAAGAAAGTTTGAAAATCAAATGGCACAATTTTATTTGGTACTTCATCAAATAAAAAATCCATTCCGAATAATTCACGTTTTTGAATGAAATTTCGATAAGATATATAACGGTGATCTGATACGAGCTCTGTATTTACTTTTTTATTTCTTCCTTTTTGGCGTGATAAATAAGTGGCTCCCATACATGCTCCAGCCGATACACCGATTACATAAGGAAAGTATAAGTTCTTTTCCATAAAATATTCGAGTACGCCCGCAGTATATAATCCTTTCATTCCTCCACCCTCTAATACTAAACCGATATTTTTCATGCTATATCCCTCTGCTTCTATTTTCTTACTTATATATTAGCATAAGATATTAAGATGAGGTTATATAAAAGGGTTACAACAATAGCCAGAAACTACTAATGTAATATCATAACTTCACATCGAGTTGCATGGTACAATATAAGTAACACAATCCACAAATAATGGAGGAGGAATTTCCTATGGGTTTATTCAGCGGTATTTTAGGAAATGCATCAAATGCGAGTACAGAAAGTGTTGAACGTGATTTAGAGAAGATTATGTTAAGCGATGAGAAAGTTGAGCATGCTTATAAATTAATTCGTGATTTAATCGTATTTACAAATCGTCGTCTTATTTTAGTAGATAAACAAGGGATATCAGGTAAAAAAACAGAGTATCATTCTATTCCTTATAAAAGCATTACACAATTTAGCATTGAAACAGCTGGGCATTTTGATTTAGATGCTGAGCTTAAAATTTGGGTATCTAGTTTGAGTACACCAATTACGAAAGAATTTAAAGGTGACGATAGTGTTTTAAGCATTCAAAAAGCGTTAGTAACATATACGACGAAATAACGCTTTTTCGTATGTTTATTCATTTCTAAAATTACTAACCCGAGTATTTTGGAAGAATATGCATCAATTTTGTATATTTAATCTTAGATAACAGAAAAAGGTAAAGCGTATTTCAAATGCTTTACCTTTCTTTTTTGTAATAAACAAGTGTAGTTTCATCATTTAATTTCTTAGTTACTTCTGTTCTTTTATATCCCATCTTTTCGTATAGAAAACAATTTTTTTCTTCTTCTAAAATCGTAGCAAGTTCAAAACACTGTGCTTCTGGAAACATCTCTTCAATTAAAATAAGTATCTGCTGAGCAATTCCTTTCCCTTGATAGTTTGGATGAATGAACATTGGACTAATCCAAAATTTATATGGTATTTCTTTTTTGGAAATGCATATCGCTCCAGCAAGGTTCGAATCAAATATTATCTTATAAAAGTTATTACTTGGATTATTTATCCTTAAAATCGTTTTTTCAATAGATTCATTCGCTGGATTTGTTTCATAGTCTTTATATTTATTTAATAAAGGGTTAAACGAGTCTATTTGCATTTGAAATAAAGCTGCTGCATCATTTTCTGTCGCCTTCTTTAAAGTAATCTTCATGTTACCAATTTAGTCGTTTTCTTAATGAAGTAATATGAGCTGTATGATGACGTCCGTGCCATGCATAAAGTCCAATTGCAGCAGCAAGTTTTGTTTCGCCTGTTTCTGGATGATTAAATGTCTTTTCAAGATCTTCAAGTTCTAGAGAATATAAAAGGTTAACCCATCTTTTATGTAATGAATCTAACATTACTAGTGAAACATCTACTGGTAATTTAGAATCAGGTAGTTCTGCCCACTTTTCTTCTTTATACGGTTTAATCGTAGGGTTCTTTTCTGTTAGTGCTAATTTAAAGCGTATGTAGCTGTTCATATGGCTATCAACAACGTGATGGACTACTTGACGAACCGTCCATCCACCAACTCGATATGGCGTATCTAACTGCTTCTGATCTAAATCTTTAATAGCCTTTGTTAGTTCATTTGGTAAATCTTCAATTTCTTGAATCCATGTATCTATCATTTCTTCCGTTATAGGGCGTTTGTAAGTAAATTGGCCAATTGGATAACGTAAATCATTCATGAATAAGTCCCCCTTATTATAAGCGCGAAGTATTTCTCCAAATATAATGTACAAAATTTACATGTTCTCCATTTAATTCTGCAAATGTTGTATCTGCTTCGTTTTGATAGGAAGAAAACCCGCTTTTTTCTAATACACTTTGTGATGCGAGATTATTAGTAGTTGTTTTAGCATGAATCTCATTAATTTTATTATTTTTCGCTACTTCTAAAACTAATTTTACAGCTGCTGTTGCAACTCCTTTTTTAGTAAACTTTTCTCCAACTCGATATCCTAGTGAACTGCTTCGCGTTTCTGTATCAATATCCACTAAATTTATTCGTCCTACAATTTCTTTTTTTTCATTACGAATTAAATAAAAATAGGAATCTCCATCCGCCTGTTCTATTAATAAATCGTCTAGTAGTTTTTGGAAAAATTCAAAATCGAAATATTGCGAGCCGCGATTTGGTACCATTGTTTCAAAAAAAGATTTATTCGTAAGTTCAAATGTAAATAAATCTTTAGCATCGTGTTTCTTTAATTGTTCTATGTATATTTTCATCTCGATTACCCCTTCTATATCTACTAACTGTTATATATTCTTTTTTAATCAACTATTTTCCTTCTATTTCTTGCGCTTCAGTAATACAGCAAATAACACTTTCGGATGAAATAGGTGCAATGGACTCCGAATTAAATTCATCACTCTTACTAATCGAATATAAACGTCAGAGTCAATTGCAGATAGTTGATATATTTGTTTCGTATACCATAGCTGAAATTTTTGCTTTATCGTTAATTCTCTTTTTAACTGGGGATGACGCGATATCTCCGTTATAGTCATCTCCCATGGAGTTTGTATGATATGAGCAGCCTCTTTATAAAATTGCTGTGTAAATGCTTTATCAAGCTTTTGTTTTCTTTGCAAAAGTACCTGTAATTGGTGAGCTTCCATAGCAGCAACTGAAACACCTTGACCGAAAACAGGGTCGAAACGACAATGTGCATCCCCAACTACTAACAATCTTTCGGGTAGATTATCCACTAAATCAAATCGCCTACGTACTTGATATGGAATTTTGTACGTTTTGGTATGTGAAATGGCTTCAGCTTTATTTAAAAAATCAGTAACATTAGAGATTGATAGGTTTTCAGCAAAATCATAAAATTCTTCATCTGTTTGTGGTGCTTTTTCATTCGCATATCCACTGAAAGTAACAAAATAACGATTATCCTCAATCGTTTGAATAAGAACGCCATACGGATTGTCAGGGAAACTTGGAGACATTAGCGTATTACAGTAGTCTAATTTCTCATTTTCTTTAAGTTTAAACATTCTAGTTGTGTAAAATAAATCAATACGCGCTTTCTCTTCTTGCACTTCGATATTATATTCGCGTAACCATGCTATACTTTTTGAACCGAATCCACTTGCATCAACAACTATATCTGCTTGAATTTCTTTTTGTGTACCAGTCTCTAAACATTTCGCTTTTACTCCACATACTTTGTTACTTTTTCCATCTATTAATAACCCTTCAATCACTGTCTCATATTTAATAGTAATATTAGAAACCTGATCTATTCGTTTTTGAATATGCCATTCAAGCAAAAATCTACTTTGTTGAATCATATGTACTTCTCCTGTGAATGGTTGTTTCCATAAACCAAATTGATGCCATTTTAAATCACGAGTAAAGTTATGTACGACACTACCTGCTTCTATTAATTCATTCGTAATATTAGGAAACAATTCCTCAATGGCTTTTTCTCCACCTTTTAATAACACATGAGGATGATTACTTTGTGGGACTCTTTTTCTCGAGAACTTTCCATCCCATCTTTCACCGGCTTCTATAATGATTACTTCTTTAAAAGCAGTTGATAATGCTTTTGCTGCGAGCTTTCCTGCGATACTTCCGCCAATAACGATAGCTTTATTAAACATATTTTCCTCCTTAATAAAAAGAGACCCTGTCTTTTATGAATGAAACAGGATCTTAAACTAATTAATTTCTTTACTATTATAATTAAAACACATGAGTATATTGTAACGTTATAATTAAAATGCCTAATCCCCATACGTAATACGCAAATACTTTTAAAGAGTGACGTTTTAAGTATTGAATCATCCATGAAACAGCTATGTAACCGAAAAATGCTGCTGATAACGTTCCGACAATTAAAGATGTACTAGAAATAGATTCTGCTTTCCCTTGAAAAACATCTGCAAATTGCAAAATGATAGCTCCGACAATGGCTGGTGTTGATAATAAGAAAGAAAAGTAAGCAGCAGTTTCGCGGTCCAACTTCCTCCATAATGCAGCGACGATTGTCATTCCAGAACGAGAAATTGCCGGAAAAATAGCAGCCGCTTGAAATGAACCGATAATAAACGCATCTTTATATGTAATGTCGTCTATTTTTTTACGACCATTCTTTTGTTTATCCGCCATGTAGAGAAAGAATCCTGTCACTAAAAACTCCCAGCCAATCGTAATACCTGTTTTTGAAATATCCTCAAAAAAATCTTTAAACAACAATCCAATTACAACTGCGGGTATCGTTCCGACAATAAGTAGCAACATTAATTTTGAAAATGGATTTTTAATTAAATATACAAATTCTTTCTTGTAATAAATAAACACTGCAAGTAAAGTCCCAATATGCAGCATCGTATCTAAAAATAATCCCGCTTCATCTAATTGAAACAAATGCCTGCCTAAATAAAGATGCCCTGTACTACTTATCGGTAAAAACTCTGTTAAACCTTGTATGATTCCTAAAATAAAAGCTTCTAACCAATTCATGATGGTCCCCTTTCTCGTTTGCTTGTACCAATATATGAAGGTTAATTTTTCGATATGAAAAAAACTATATTTCTCTATGAATTTACTTTTAATTTATGGATATATATGTAAAGAGAATTAAGGAGGGTTATTATGTGGAAGCACACAAAATTCGGTAATGTATTACTTTGGGTGGGCCCTATCCTTGTATTTTTAGGACTATGTATGACAAATGTTATTTCTGATATTCCTTTCTTTGAGGGAAAACATAAAACGATTGGAATTGTGCTCATATGTATAGGTGTATGCTGCTTTATTGTTGCGAATCATTTAAAAAAAGGAGAAAAATATGAGGACTAAATTTAAATAAAAAACAATCCCAGTCTGTGTGCTAGGATTGTTTTTTATTACTTATTTATAGAATACTTTGTCAACGTTATACTTTGCTTTGTATTCATTAATGATATATGTTTCGTAAATTTCTCTTTCTGTTGGATCTTCTACGATACATGCATCAATGCGGTATACTTCATCACGGTGATTTTTAATTGGCGAAACGTTATCTTCGAAATGCTTCTTAATACGTTGTCTAATTTTACGAGCTTTACCTACGAAAAGAAGTTCGTCATTAATGTTGTAAAACATAAAAATGCCGCCTTTATCTCGTGGGAACAAGTGAAAATCGATAAAGCCATTGATTGGCGTAATTCTTGGCTCGTCTCCTCTAATAACTTGTTTACGTTCAGTAATTGTAACATCAACTTCAGGGATACTAATTTTAATCAAGTTCATTCACGTCCTCTTTTATTATAAAGATAAATAATAGCATACATATGTAAGAAAAGCTACGTTCAGAGACATTTTTCATTTTATAATTCAAATATTATAGGTGTATCATGTAAACTCTTCTTCCAAATCATATGATCACTTGATTCTCCCCAATAATCCTTCAGTACATAACTAGGCTCTCCAAACTTCTTCGTCCATATACTTTGCGCTTTTTTGTATCCACTATCTAAACAGTATTCTGTTATCCCTCTGCTAAGTAACGTAATATACATTGCATGTAGTAATAAATTACCTATACCCTTTTGTTGATATTCAGGTAGTACGAATACAGTTCCTATTTCATATAAATCTTTAAATACACCACCTGTACAGCTATGAATCAATGTACTTGCTGGACCGATTTCAATTGTTCCGATGATTTTATCGTTACTTGTATCAATTGCTACTAAAAAGTAACGACTTTCCCCATTGCTCTCCAAATCATTTTTCAAATACTGTTTTTTCGTATGTATTTCATTTTCTATGTCATCTAATAATTGTGATAACCCCTCATTATTAAAGGTATCAGTAATAACAAGACGAAAAAACAAATTCATTTTATCTATATCATCCGAATTGGGTCTTCTAATTTCAATGTTATACACGACCTAAATCTCCATTCTTTTATAATATAAAAGGAATTGTTAAGACCATACTTTATATACTCTATTCAACATTATTCTACAAAGGCCTGCATAGACCCAACAATATAGAAAGCTCATTATAAATATCGATAATATAATTTTTATATCCAAAGTTGTATGAACGGTAGGACCTAATACAGGAAAGTGAAAAATATCAAGAACGATCATAATACCTATAAGTAGACAGACCGCTGAAAAGGCAACCACCCAAATCCTCCTCTTGAATTGTATAAAGGATACTCCTAACGCTATACCCAATAAACCAGTAGTAAAGGGAAAGACAATCAGTTCACTTGGCTCAATAATAAATAAGAGGAAAATAGTTAAAATATAAGAGAATATTCCCCCGCGAATAGAATAACAAATAGCTAGAAAAATCGGCAGCGTCGCAAATGGACTAATAAATAACCCAATACCAGGAATTAAGTTGCCTGCAGATTGAAAAATAGCAGCAAGTGAACCGAGTAACGCTGTAGTGACTAATCTCTTTGCTGGCGTCATCTTTCTTTTATGAACAAAATTCGTACCATGAGCGATCATCGGTTGATACCAATAGTTTCTAAAGTGATTCATCAAAATCCCCCTAAAGATATCTAATTATACAGTGGACGATTATATAATGAATAATTCCGAGAGTGTCTATCATATTAAGGAACGATTTCAAAAATAGTACCTTTGTTCAAATCCGTTACTTTCATAGAACCGTAAACCCCTAAATATAATCTAGTTTGATCTAAATTTGTTCCTAAACTCATAAAATAAGCTGCCTGCTCACCGAAATCATAATGGGTTTCAATAACATGAAAGTCAGTATGTTTACCATGCGTACCAGCTCTAGAATATGCTAACGCACCTTTTACTAGAGACTGCGATTTTTCTTTTTTAGCAAGATCAGTAAACACAATACTACCAGTCAAACTAGGAATTGCAGTTCCCATATACGGTTGCACGCCAGTAAGTGAAGTTCCTTCAAATTTATCTGGTCTGGAATCTTTATGATAATAACTAATTAGAGGCTGTATACGCTGCACTGATGTTTCTATAGTTTCATTATAATAAGCCATTATTCTCTCATCTAAAGTTGGATTCTCAGAACAGTGCCTTATAAAAGAAGTTGGTAATTCTCCTTCCCATCCTCTCCACCCAAAGTTAATAAATCCATATTGATCAGGAGTCTCTCTCATTAAATGGGTTTGAACGATTTCGGTAACTGGTATTGGTTTATATTGAACAAAAGAAAAAATAGACTCGACAATATCTTGTCCGACGTTACCGGCATATTTGATATGTTGATTATAAAACCTTTGAAATGAAATACCTGTTATATTACGAACGCCTTTTGCAACGACTGTAAGCGTTTCTTGTATAGATAAAGGAAATTCATTAAAGCGTGTAACTACTGGAGGATTGGTTATGAATGTATCTCTACTTACATCGATTTCAATTATTTTACCCGCTATTTCTAAATCATCCTGACTTAAATTAAATGGATCATAGCCTGAACCACCATCTCCATTTGTAAAAACAAGTTTTCCAGTCTCAGGTGAAAAGTTTAAGCTGTTTACGCCGTTATGATTAAAAAATGGTCTTCTTATATTAAGTAAAGTTCTTCTTTTTTGAGGTTTACCGTTTGATTGTAAAATCCATTCTTCAATTGTATCGATATGATCATATTGAGTATCTCTATTTGTCCACTTTAAGTTTAAAGTTTTCTCGTCACAAGGATTCGGTTTAAATTGTTTTGAAAGCGCTCCTGGTCCTTGAGTCCCGGCTACTGAATAATGAAGATAAAATAAGCCATTATGATTAAATTGCGGATGAAACGCTAGTCCTAGTAAGCCGCGTTCATCATAACCGCTACTAGCAACACCTTCTTCAAATGTGCCTAATTTAATAATTCGGTGACGAATATTTAAAAATGTCTTTATATCTCCGTCTCCTATGTAAAAAACTTCTCCTAATTGCGTTGCGATAAATAGCCTTTCGGTCGTTTCATCTGGAAGTATAGCTGTTTTTATTACAGTCGGTAAATTTAAGTTATGAACGATGGGCCGTAAACGAATCTTAACGTTTGTCAATTAACTCCCCCCTTTTTTTATATCTTTTATATAGAAGAATATGATTAGAGTAGTTTAATTAGTATCAAAACTATAGCTATGAAGTCGCAATATCTCTGTTTGTACACGCCTGTTTTCTCCTTAGCATCAATTAACTTACTTACCTTTTTATTACATTTTTTGATATGATATAACTATAAAATATAAATTAGGGGGACAATCCATGGCAATCCTACTACAAATCATCGTACCACTTACATGTGCAATATATTTATTTACCCTCTATCGCAATGGAACATACGGATCAGCTTCATTCCTCTCAGCAGTCATGATAGGAATTTTCGGTTTAGAGAATATATTTCAATATGCTAGTTTAACAGATCATGCTGTATATCCGTATTGGGGCAGTTTGAAGGCTGTAATCTTTATTTTATCCGTGGTGTTTTTATTCAAAAACCCTCCCACTTCATATAGTAATTAACTATTGTGGATATCGGCAGCATTTCGGAGAAAAACCACACTAAGTAAATTTCGATTAGTAAAAAGCAGTTTTCCCCCGTTATGATTAATATTCATATTTATTAAAAGTTTATTTTCGGGAGGAAGTTATGCAATGAGAGCACCCTATCAAGTATTAATATTTCCTTATATAATCACTGAAGATGCTATTCAATACGCTATTTTTAACCGAAGTGATTATGGTTTTTGGCAAGGAATTGCTGGTGGTGGAGAAGATGGTGAGACTCCTATTGAATCAGCAAAACGGGAATCATTTGAAGAGGCTGGTATTTTAAAAGAATATCCCTATATACAATTAGAATCTGTAACTTCACTACCTGTAGAGGATGTAGTCGGCGGGTTTCTTTGGGGAGAAGATGTTTATGTAATAAAAGAATTTTCTTTTGGAGTTAAAGTTTCTACAAAAAACATTTCATTATCCAAAGAACACTCCAATTATAAATGGTTATGCTTTGAGGAAGCAGTAACGCTTTTAAAGTGGGATAGTAACAAAACAGCATTGTGGGAATTAAACAAAAGATTATTAAAGCAATTAAAGTATTAAATAAAACAAGAATTAAACAACTTCAAACTATTATTTTCCCCTTGGTATTTGTATTTTAAAAAGGTAGGTGTTATATATGTTCTTAAATATTATATCGATAGTATCTATAATAATTTGGATTGTGTTAATTACAGAACTGATAAAACCTTCAAAAGAACAAAATGGGCGAAAAATAGTAACTTTATTATCTGCTGGTTCTCTATCAACTCTTATTTTAACGATTTCATTCATTCAAAACATCCCGTTTTGGAACTAATTATGATTTAACTAACAAAATTACCTATAAATAAAAAAGATTAGGAGCGAATCCTAATCTTTTTTTGTTATTCAATTGCACCAGCAACGTCATAATCGTTTAAATCTAACTCAATTGGTTGTCCGAGTGCTAATTTAGCAAGTTCTGAACCTAAATATGGACCAGCTGTTAAACCTGAAGCTCCTAATCCGTTTGCAACAAGAATACCGTCGAAGTTAGGAAGTGGTCCGATAACAGGTAAGAATCCTGGAGTAAACGGTCTAAATCCAACTCTTGTTTCAAGCATAGTACCATCTTCTAAACCAGGTGCAACTTCTAATGCTTTATGAAATACTTCATGTAAACCACCTGCTGTTACACGATGATCGAAGCCAGTTTCGTTTTCATGGGTAGCACCAATTACGACATGACCATTGTCAAACGTTAAAATATATTGATCATTTGGTGGCATAACGACTGGCATATTTTCTGTTGCTGTATTTTCCGTTTGCAGGTGAACAATTTGTCCTTTTTGGAACGTAACTAAGAAATTGATACCTAATGGATTCAATATTTCATTTGCCCATGCGCCTGCAGTTACAATAACCTTTTCCGCTACCATTGTTTTGTCATTTACTTTAACTCCAGTAATATGATTACCTTCACGGACTAATACTGCATCTCCTTTTATAAAAGTTGCACCATGTTTTTTCGCAGCACTTATTAATGCGTTACGCAATGATCTTCCGTTTACTCGTGCAGCGCCACTAATATGAACAGAACTATATTCTTCTGATAATGCTGGGAATAATTTTTTCGTTTCTTCAGCTGATAAACGTGTAATTTCTCCAATCTCTGGTGCATCTTCACGTCGTTTATAAGCTCGTTCTTCCATTTTATCTAACTTTTTCTCATCAGTATGTAAACTAATTGCACCTACACGCTTGTATCCTGTATCCGTTTCACCGTCTTCTTCTAATTGCTGAATCAAAGAAGAATAGTAACGTGCACCGCCTTTAGCAATTTTATACCACGCTTTATTACGACGCTGTGAAAGCCATGGACATACAATACCAGCCGCTGCATCAGTTGCTTGACCTAGTTGTTGACGATCCACGATAGTAACATTCACACCTGCTTTAGCAAGATGATAAGCAGTAGACGCTCCCAGAATACCGGCTCCAACTACAATATACGATTTCATTTCAAACACCTTTTCTCTTTTGCTAATTATTTGAATATAAGAACATACTTTAGTATACTGAAAGGAATTCTTTTTTCAATGTGCTAAGCGTAATTAATTGTTGCATCATTGTGACGTTCCTAACCATTATTTTTTCTTCTTACGGAATAATTCAATTGTTTTATATCCTTGTGAAAGAATTTCAATCATTTTCTCAAGACGTTTTTCACGTGTTTTTTCTTGTTTTACAGAAAATAAATTACGTGCCCAATCTTTTTGATATCCAGGTGTTAAACTTTGATAAAACGTAAGTTCATTCGGATGATTAACCAATAATGCTTCCACATCTTTAATACGATCTGCATAATCAGCAACACATTGACTCATAGCAGGCGTTTTCTTCTCTTTTTTCTTTTCGCGCTTTAAGCCTACAACAGTAAAGATATCATCCATACTTACCATTCGTGCAAATTTAATATCACTCTGTCCTACATACCCATCTTCGCCAACGCTTAATGCAGGAAACATCTCATCACGGTGAATAAACGTACTATAACGAGAATTACCTTTTTTCGGATACGCGAAGAATATGTAGCCTTTTTCAATTAGTAATTCTTCATTACTAATAATAAAATTCGTTTGTTTTACCATTTCATCAAGTGTTTCTACAAAAATAAAAATGGCATCGTGTTCTTTTGAAAATACAGTTTCTTTCCCTGTAAAAGTGTCATAATCACTAGGTTCATTAATTACGACCATATTTGTATACTTATTAAGTTTCAATTTATCAATAATTGACATAAAAATCTTCCTTTACATTCAAAATTCATTGTTCATACTGTTCTAGTGTATTATATCTATTAAGAAAATCAAACTTTAATAGTTGTTTTAAATCAAAATTAGTAAAATAGCCGATTCTGCATAAGAATCGGCTAGCTATTCGTTTCATCATAACTCAATAGCAAATAAAGTATATAAAAACTCCCTATATTGATCTTCTGTAATTACACGTTTCGTTTTTTCGCCATGAACTATTTCAGTGAAACTAGTATTGGTTAAAGAGACATGGCCAGATTCCGTCAATTTGACTGCAATTGGTCCTTTATTGAAAATAGATTTCTCATCTTCTACTACTCTTTTTTGAACATCATTCACTACTGACTCATCAATGGTACGATTATAAAAAGCATGACAAACTTTCCAATCTCCATTCGTATCTTTTCTTTCTAAAACATAATTTCCTTTACTTGTGTCTCGTTTTCTTACTCGATACGAACCATTTTTAGAGGAAACAGACTCTCCAGTAAAAGGTACGGGGATTAAAGGTACTAATGAAGCAATACCTACATCAATTAAGTATCGTTCGTTAGCATAATTTAAAATAATCGTTATATGCCCATCCTCAAGTGCCCAAGCGTTTATATCATTTTTATATACGGTTCCAAGGGCAAGTTGTACATCATAACCACAATCTTTTAAAAAGTAGTAAAAAAGAGTATTTAATTCATAACAAAGTCCGCCGCGGGATGTAGTTAAAATTTTATTCTGTAAATTTTCCGTAGTAATTGTATTTGCATTACGTGCTATAACATCTAAATTCTCAAATGGTATAGTGTGTGCAAATGCAAAGAGAATTGAATTTAATTCTTCAAACTTCACTTCAGTACAGTTTGCAAGTTTCAACCTTGTAAACATCTTTTCTTTTAGACTTGTCATAGTCAGCACCCCTTAGCATGTATAAGTTAAAATAGTATATGCTGATTGTAAATTTGATGGGGTACTGAAACAATGTCCATTTTGTTTAACTGTACCGGTACAAAAAGTCTAACTCACAAGGTTACTTAAGATAAAAAACTACGAATACAAATGTAATAGTTTGTCTATAGGTAAATTATTATAATCGCTTAAATCAACAAAATATTGAAGTTGCCACATTTGGCTCTTTTTCGCTTGGTTGCTAACAGGGGTATCCCAAATAGGATACACTCTCATAGCCATCTTCCCTTTTTGACTTTGTGTTTTTAATATTTTTTCTTTAAGAAGAATTTCTTTAGGGAAAATAAATTGCCCTAATTTATTTTCATCTATACAAGTGATAACTAAAAGATCAGGAGCAGCGTCATAAGAAAATGCTTGATTATGCATATTGTAATCTTTCTCCCAAAAAGAAACGAATTGCCCAATTTTATTAGGGGTAATTTTTGATATTCTAAAACGAATACTTTTATGATTTAAATGAAATAAACATCCCGCATATTCAGCGTTTTGCTTTTCTTCTTGTAGATTCGTGAGTATTAATTTGTTAGGTTTGTACATTGTATTGTTTAAATTTCGAATTACATCATTAAATTTGTTCAAGAAAACTCCCCCTTTATTCATTTCTTAGTTTATCACAAACATCAGTTCTTCTATATCATATATAATCATGAACTAAGTGAAATGAGGGAATTTAGCAGGATATAATTATTACTTTAATGTACTTAGTTTTTCAATTGCTTGTTGTTCAGTTGATAAGTAAAAAATATCTCTACCTTTATTACATTCATAAATAAAATCCTTTAAGCTTTTACTAGAATACATAGAGAAATCTCCAACAATAGCAAACTTTACCTTGTAGTTTATAAACTTTTGAAGAATATCGCCCGCAAGACATGTCTTTAGATCAAAGAAGTCTTCGCTTATTAAAGATTTTGGGATAATAATATGTTTCGCATCTACCTCATATTGAACTGTTGCCATAGTATCTAATGCAGACTGAACATCCGATATTAATACCTTATCGTTTCTAATGACCGCAATATTGATTCCATCGATTACTACTTTCTTTATCTCCATAGTCCACCTCTTTATAATTTACACAGTATGAGTAAAATTGTTTTACAAAACTTCGTATTAATCATAGATTAAATTAGCCGCAGCTATTAAAATCGCCTTTATTTTTTATTGTAAATATATATTTTTTATTATTAATACAGTCAATGAAATTAATGATAGTTTCTCTTTTTTATATTTTTGAATATATATGAAATTGCTTTTACTTGTTATAAAAATGTTGTGGAGTAACATAACTTAACAAACTATCCAAAGTGTTAATCTCGGCATATGGTTGTATTTGGGTAGTATTCTTGATTTTCTGAGGGTTAAACCACACACCTTTTATATTTGCATTTTGAGGACCAGCAATATCCTTTTCTAAGTCATCCCCAACAAATAAAGTATTTTCCGGCTGTAAATTTAGCTTATTTAATGCTAGTTCGAATATACGTTTATCAGGTTTACTAAATCCTACTTCTTCAGAAATAATGATTGTTTCAAAATACCTATTTAAATTCGTGTTAAATATTTTAGCTTTTTGCCTCTGAGTTGAGCCATTTGTTATAATTCCAACTTTAAATTGTTTCTTTATTTGATTTAAGAAATGAATAGTATTTTGGTCTATTGAAAAACATCTAGGGAAACTATTATTCCAAAAATCTTGGATGTAATTGTGTGGCAATCTATATTTCGGCGCGAATTCATCAAATAATGATTCTAAAACTATCGTTTTATCGCTAATACCGTATTCCCTTTTATCGTATTCTTTGAATTTCTGTAACATAGTGTTTTTGACTGTATCACTAACATCCTCATAACACTTTTCTAAAACTAATAAAAATAAGTTATCTACTGCCTTATCCCTATCAAGTAACGTATCATCTAAATCAAACAACATCGCTTTATAACCAATCATATAATTTCACACCCTTTCTATATTTCCGTAGAGATCAAAAAAGGAATTAATATCAAAGGACTTGTAAAGAACAATATTCTAAGAGATAAATCGAAAGTCCTTTTCTGTTTGTTATTTAATGTGAAAGCACACTATTTCGACTTGTTATATAAGCTTATAAACATCTTAAAAAATACAATATTTTTGGCTTATGATTGTAGGTTTAATTCTGCAATAACAATACTTATAAAATGTTTACGGGAAAGTATTTAGATCATACGTCTAGGTAATAAATTATTTTATTACCTATTCATATCCATTCCTTTTCGTCTTTATGGATATGGATAGGTGCATTGAATGTCTGAATCCATTCAACTTGCTGAAAATAGTAATGAGGATGAGAATAGGCTATACTCAAAATCCTTTTGATTTGTTTTTTGACGGTAAAACACGTTCCTCTACTCTTTCATATTGAGTAAGTAATTGTTTGATAAAAGAAAATTTCGGTACTAACCAATAAGAAAACACCGCTGAAACACATCCTATTAAAGCCCCTATTGCAACATCAAATGGATAATGAACCCCTACCCAAATACGAGAGATTGCTACACAAAATGCAAGTATAAGCCATAACCATCCAGTTTTTTTACGAACAAGCCAAAACGAAAAACAAATTGAAAAAAAGAGAATCGTATGGTCACTAGGAAATGAATTATCTACAGTATGCTCTACAAGTTTGTTTACATCAGGTAATACTGCAAACGGTTGATAATTTAAATGAAATTTACCCGCTATTTTTCCAATCACCTCAGCAATTACAAAAGCAACTATCGCTTGAATAATCATCATCCTACTTTTTCTGGGTCCAGTAAACCAATGAGCTAAAATAATTAAAGCTAAAATATATACCATATACTCTGCCAAAAATATCATGGTTGAGTTTAGGAATGAATATTGTTTACCTAAATCATTAATTGCTCGAAAACTATCAATATTAAATTGAGAATAAATCATTTTCAAACCCCTCCTTTTTAGTATGTTATTTTACGGATTGCCATATACCTTCACTGCATGAATAAGTTTAGTTATTGTACCCATCTAAAAATATCAATCTCTTATGACACCGCTTTCTTCTTTTTCACTTTAATAAAAAATGAAAAAGGAAAACATCGAACTTTCTTACAAACGTTCGTGCACTCTTACAGTTTTGTCATTTTCTCGTCATTTAGTGAATAGATTCATTTCCTTATCTTTCGCTATTTTCAAAACTCTAGATTTATACCGATATTTCTGTATATGGTTTTGCAACAATAATCACCCCAATTACACAATAAAAAGGAGAAAAACCTTGTTGAGTCTTCTCCTTTTTGTTTATGTTTTTCATTGAATTGTAATAAAATTACAGTATGTGAAATTATATCGTTTTAATTTTAAAAGCGAAGTGAAAATAACCTTCACTCCGCTTTTCGTAATTATTTAATTGGTTTTTCTGTTTTTAAAACAAATGAACTTAATGCAGGGACTTTAATTTTATTATCATGAACAACGTAAAGTGTTTTACTACCTGCCTGCTTACCGTCTACTAGTACTTTCCAAGGACCTTTCGATGGAAGCGTTATGTCAACGGCTTCTTTATTTGCATTATGAGCCACCATAAAAGATTCGTTTTTATTACTAATTCCCTTTATCGAATAAGCCACAACATTTTTTGGGGTATCAATAAAAGAGACCTGTTTTTTAATTTGTTCTGCAGATGTCATTCGAAAAGCTGAGTACTTTTTGCGTAATTCTATTAAGCCCTTCATATAATCTACTTCATTATTAAATGCTGCACGGCGTAACCAGTCCATTTGGTTAATTGAATCAGGAGATTTGTAACTATTATGATCACCATATTTCGTGCGCATAAACTCTTGTCCTGCATGTAAGAATGGAATACCTTGTGATGTTAATAAAATCGAAGAAGACAATTTGTGCATTTGTTTTCGCACTTCTTCACTGTCATCTGGATTCGTCAACTCAAGTTTGTCCCATAATGTATGATTATCATGTGCTTCCACATAAGTTAGCACCTGCTCCGGATCTTGATAAGTAGACGAATTTGTATCGTAGTTAATGCCTGCCGTAATGCCTTTTTTAATACGGTCTTCCATGTTTTCCTTTCCATTTACAAAGCCATTTTCTTTCTCCTCAAACACACTACCTTTCAATCCATCACGTATATTATCGTTAAAATGAGCAATTCCTTTCATTTTCTCAGCATTTTTTTGATTTGCTTTCAACTCAGCTGCAAGAGGTGTATTTAAATCCCAGCCTTCTCCATGCAATATAATAGATGGATCAATCTGATTAATAGCTTTACGTATTTCGTTCATCGTTTCATAATCATGAATACCCATTAAATCAAAACGGAATCCGTCTAAGTTATATTCTTTTGCCCAATATGTGACCGAATCCACCATAAATTTTCGCATCATTTTTCGTTCTGAAGCTGTATCATTTCCTACTCCGGTTCCATTTGCAAATGTTCCATCTTCATTGTAACGGTAATAATAACCTGGAACTAACTTATGAAAATTAGATTCAGCAGCATTATACATATGGTTATATACTACATCCATTACAACACGAAGATTATTATCATGCAGTGTTTGAATCATTTGCTTTAATTCAGTTATTCGAACAGTTGGCTCATATGGATTTGTAGAATAGGATCCCTCTGGAACGTTGAAATTTTTTGGATCGTATCCCCAGTTATATTGTGGTTCGTTTAAATTCTCTTCATTTACTGATGCATAATCGAATATCGGTAACAACTGAACATGCGTAATACCAAGATCTTTCATATGATCAAGTCCTGTTTTCACACCTTCAGGCCCTCTTGTTCCTTTTTCTGTTACCCCTAAATACTTTCCTTTTTGTATAATACCACTTTCGGGCTGAATAGAAAGATCACGTACATGTAATTCATAAATAATAGCATCTTCCGGATTTTTAAATTTTGGCTTTTTGTTTGCTTTCCATTTTTCCGGATTTGTTTCTTCTAAATCAACAACTGCCCCTTTATCTCCATTTACAGAAGCAGCACGTGCATACGGATCAACTGCTTCTGTCCACTTATCCCCAATTTTCACCTTATACGTATAAAGGAGGCCTTTTTGGTTCCCTCTAAGTTCTGCTTTCCAAGTTCCTTTTTCACCTTGTTGCATGTTTATTTCAGTACCTATTTTATCGTTCCATTTTTTATATGTAACTAACTTCGCTTCACTCGCAGTAGGAGCCCATACACGGAACTTCGTATGTTGTGGCGTATATATATTACCTAAATCGTTACCACCATAGTAAAATGAATGATCAAATTCCTCACTACGAATGACTTTACCGATTTCAGTATTCGCATCAGCTACGTTTTCGATTTTAACTTTGTATGTCTGCTTTAAATCAATTTTCTGCTCCGTAATTATTTTAACCTTATTCGTAACATTCCCACTGTTTCTATCATAAGGACTAATATCCTTAATTTTAATGCCTTCAATTTCAATATTCCGTTCCTTAATATGAAACGGGACATTAGTTGTTACAGTAATTTCATTGAAACTATCAATAGATGCTTTTTGAATTGATAGTTCCGCAGAAGGCTTAGAGTTGTATACTTTATCATCACCAGAAAGAATCCATACTTCAGCACGACCGTCCTTTATATTTTCAATCCAACGATCGCCACCATCTTTTTCCCAATCATTTGTACGAATGATAAATCCTACACGATTATAGTCACCATCTATATTCATTTTAGCGTACTTTCCAAATTCATCTTCACCAGTAAATTCATATGATGTACCATTCGCATTTTCTCCCCATATCCAAAGGTTCCAGTCTTTTGTATTTCCAGACTGTTCTTTGTAATGAATGATAACTTCAGTTGTTTTCGAATTTGAACCTGCCTTTACACTTTGAAAAGAGAAAACAGATGATAACATAACGATTATAGTAAGTAATAAAACTGATTTGTTAATTAATCTTTTTATCATTTGCACCACATACACCCTTTCTTTAAATGGTATGAACGTTATATTCTGCTCGTACTACATTACAGCTACTTAAATGAATCTAAAAATCTCTTTTATTTCACCCCCATATTGGCTGATTTCACATATGCATTTCAATGATCTTTTAATACGAAAACGTTTGCATTAATGTTTAAAAAAATAGGTTTGTTTATGTCTTCATATATTTGTAAATACTAAAAGATCAGGGAAATCATTATAAAGCAATCGTTTGTTATCGCTTTCATTCTATAGCACTTTCTATTAAAAGGTCAATATATTATTAATCTTCTGTTTTTATGTACTTTAAACCTTATATATGTGTCGTAACTTCATAAAGATAGACAACCTAATTATTGCTTAGTAAGTCTATTTTCATTCATACATTGCTGCATAAAAAAACAGCTACTATCTATAAAACGACAGTAGCTGTTTTTCATAATGTAAGAATAAATGAATGATAACTATATTTCTAACTTACTTAATTTTTGCTGCATCAAATGCCTTTTGAACTGCTTGAACTTCAGCTGTATTTGCTCCATATTTATTCGTTGCCACTCGAATACATGCTGATCTTAATTCTTTAAAATTAGAAGTCATATTTAACTCATCTGTATTTGCATAATAGAAGATATCAAACATTTTATCTTCACCAATCCCTTTAACAGTTACTCCGTTATGAGTTCCACCTTTTGCAATAAGATACGCAACTTTATTAATAATGCTTGAATTAAAATGAACCCCACCTTGATCCCATCCATTAAAATCATTAAATTCACTGTAATCATCTGGATAAGGTACACCAAGTGAAGATGGAACAGAAGCCGGATTTTCCATATCACGGAAAACAGATCCAGTTTGTTCTCCCATCGTCCAGTTAAAACTTCCATTATTTACGTATTTCTCAATAGATGTTCCCATAATATCAGATAGTGCCTCATTAATCGCACCAGATTCACCGTAATATTCAAGATTAGATTCGCTAGAAGTAACAGCATGTGTAAATTCATGGCCAGCTACGTCATATGCCTTGACGATAGGATCTCCATATACAAGCATACTTCCATTATTCGCACTTAAAGCATTCTGCCAATTTTTCGGATCATTCGTATCTCCGGAATCCCAAGCATGTACAACTGAAACTACCTTTTGTCCCTTATTATCAAAGCTATTACGCTTATATTTATCTTTATAAAAATCAAATACTTTTGTTGCTAAGTAATGAGCACTTACTGCTTTTGGATCGTTAAATGTTGTCGAAGTACTAGTTGCTAATGTACCAGGATAATAGCTTTCTTCTTTCGTAATATCTCTATAATTCACATCATATGTTTCGATTCCTTGCCCTCTTGTATAATCAGCAAGAGCATATTTTCCATTACTTTGTTTAGAGATACCAAATGTACGTGATATACCTAAATCATCTTTTCCTGTTCCAGTTAATGATGTAAGATTGCTTTTTTTACTTTTCTTTAATGCTCCAACTAGTTTTTCACTTGCTTTTAAGTTAGATTCTTGTACCATATTTTTTAACATATCACCATTTTGTGCATTTATTAAATAAGTTCCGGAAACATAGTTTGGTGTTGCAGCTTCAAATGTAACCTGGTATGCATTGCTAGCTTGTCCATTATTTTCATCAACAAAAATAATTTCTTTAACTTCTGGCTCAGAAATAAAATTGATATCGTTCCCGTACTTCGTATAAATATATTGTGTTGCTTCATCTTTTGATAGATTAATAGGTTTTTTCAATTCTTCTTGTTTTAAATTTTGCGCACTATCGCCTGAAACACTTTTAATAACACCGTTATTATCTACGTGTGCAGTTAATTGATGGCCATATACTTCTTTTCCTTCGTATGTTTGCTGAATACGTACAAGTGTAGTCCCATCATATGAACCACGTTTTTGAAGAACTTTATAATCTACTCCCGTTTCTCCATTGACTTGCTTTGGAGAAAGAGCTTGTTCTGTTTTCTCCTTCAGAGCATCTTTTACTACATTCTCTGGTGCTTTTTGTGACGGTTGTGTAAGTTCACCCGAACGGAACGATTCTTCCTGAATTTGAACTTGTAGTTGATCTGTTTCCTCTGCATGACCTACTCCGTATGGTGCAACTGCTGTTAAAGCTAAACCTGTTGTTAATGCTACTTTAGTTAACGTCTTTTTGTTTTTCATTTTTTCACCTCGTATAATTTTTGAAATAGAAAGCTTGTACAAAGTATACTTGCTGTTCTTGTCGAAAAAAAGGGAAAATACACAATTTATGTAACATTATGCAAAATTACATAATATAAGGGTGATGATATAAATAAAGAACAACTTATATAAGTGCATGAATTTCAATAAAAAAAAGAGCTCCCTAAGGCGCTCTTTACATACGATTATAAATCATAAATGCATTGTGTCATTTATTAGTATATGCTCGTCTCATTTAATTGTTTACTTGGTATTTTCTCTGCACATTAACCATTAAAAATCCGTTATCTAATACATTGAAATTCTTCGTTACTATTTGATTAGTAAATGAAAGAGATAGTTAAGATAATGTAAGAAACAAACATGATAAAAGCAAACCCATAGAGAAAGATAGCACTCGACATGTATTGTGTTATTCTTTTTTTCATATAAATTTGTTTTACTTATTAACTTTCCCAGGATTAATTTGAAATTGCCCTTTCCAAGATCCGCCTATTTTTCCTATTTTATTTATGTTTACATCTAATGTTAAAGGTTGTTTAAAGGAACCTTTTCCTTCAGGACCTTCAACAAATGTAATGACACCTTCTGGTCTGTCTTTATCGCGAATGCCCACATGCTCTAACTTTTTTCCTTCTGACAATAATTCGAATGGTAAATTGTCTTCACCTTGAATAAATGATAATTGTGAAAACATACCATTTCCTGTATTATATTCAGGATTTTCTTCTTGTTGTCCGTTTACTTTTCCATCGCTTTTTATATCTAATCCATGTGTATCAAATTCAAATGGCATTAGAGTTCCATCGGCTTTTTCAACTCTATAATGAACAGATATACGTGCATCTGCCACATATAATTCTTTAAAATGTACAGTTATCCCTTGATCTGTTATCTTTTCATCAATAGGTATAAACTGCCCTTTCAACATACCTTCTTGTTGTACACCATTTTCATCTTTACTTCCTTCATTCACAACCGTATCATTTAACACCTCATTAGCAAAGTAAGAAGCAATATTAGTTGCTGCAACTTGAACTTGCGGAATCATAGCTATAGTAAAAATACCTATCGCTGCAACCGCTGTATACATGAAATGCTTTGATTTTTTATTCATATTTGAAAATACTCCCTGCTTTCTTTCTATCGTTTGATTTGTACTAAATACATTATTAGTCTGGTTATAACTATTAAATGTTTGCCATGCTTTTTCGACATCAATATTTATTTCTGGAATCTCATGAAGCTTCTCCTCGGCTAGTGTTGAATGTTCCCAATGATTTAATTCTGTTAACTCAATTAATAAATTTTGACACTCCTTACATTTGTCTAAATGCTTTATAAATTGTTTTCTTTCCTCACGGGAAAGTTCACCATCAATATATGATTGAATGGATCCTATTTCATAACAAGTCATTTATTTCCCCTCCATTTGTTCAAAAATTTTCCGGAATTTTAGTTTAGCTCTTGCCAACATTGTTCCAATAGACGCATCGTCAATCTGAAGTACTTGCGCGATTTCTTTATACCGAAACCCTGAAAATTTCATTAATAATATTGTTCGATCTTGTTCTTTCATTTTTCGCAACACCATTTGTACTTTTGTAATTTCTTCTTTTCTAATCCATTCATCATCTAATGACGAATCAATTTGAACTTCTTGATACTGGGTTTCTTTATCGATTCTTGCCTGATGTCTCTTTTCAGAACGAATGTAGTTATAGGCGACATAAGTAGAAGACTTTATAAGCCAAGCACGTAAATTTTCTATTGCTTTCCAATCTGAATGATACAGTTGCAAAAACACCTCTTGCGCTAATTCCTCAGCAACCGTCTGTTCTTTAATGATCCATATTATTTGTTTAACAACATACGCATAGTTTTGTTTAAACAACGCTTCAAATGTTATATGTGAAAAATTCCTCTCTTCACTTTTTATTGTTTGCATGTGAATAAAACCTCTCTCTCTTTTGATGCCTGCATTATAGAGAAACCAGAATGCTCATTTTTGTGACAAAAAAATAATATTTTTTATTATGTACTATTACGTACATTCATCATATAAACAAATATTCATATTAATTAAAGTAAACTTTTTCTCAATAACAACATAAAACCCACTCTCAACTATTTTTAAGAGTGGGTTTTATACTATTAAAAAACAATTATTTTAATACCGCTTATAATTTATACTACTTATTATTTGTTCTTTTTTATTGGCACAAATAAATCAACCTTTAATTTTCCTTCTAGGTCTTCTGCAATATTGTTCATACAAAACTCTAAATTATCCCTATCATAATCTGCACTATATTCACTATTTGGTAACCACACTGTGTACATATATCGATACACTTCACTTAATTTATGAGGTTCATCATAGAATTGGTATAGAGCGTATAGACCTCCATCTACACTTTTAAATTGCACATCCTCATGTTGTTCTTTTTCAAAGTTTTTAGGTATGGTAACGCAAGCATCATGTCGGCACATATGACTTGCAACAAGTTCAGGGTTATCTAATGAAATTCCGATAAATGATTGCTCAGATGGATAAAGCTTATTTTCAATAGACCAGTTCAATAACTTCCCCCAATGATCTTGTGGTTCAAAGTAACTACCAGTTCTTCTTATAAATGCCACTTCTAATGGTCGTAATTCTTTTACAACTACTTTCATTTATATCATCCCCTTATTAAGTATCTATTCAATTTATTTATCTTTCAATTTGATAAATCCCTTTTAAATAAACAAATTCCTTAATTGCATAAATCTTAATTGAAATAAAATTATTTACTACTAAAGTTGTATGTACTTTCATACTTTTACTCGATTCTATATTCTTTTTTAACAGCTATAGTAATGATAAGAAATTGTAAGAATAAAGGAGTCTTTAAATTGATTAAAGGAATATACGAAGCACACTTACCGGTTAGCAATTTAAGAAACTCAATTGAATTTTATGAAAAACTAGGGTTGAAATTAGCTTGGAGCGATGAATCAACAGCATTCTTTTGGATTGAAGAAGGAATGAGTTGGCTGGGGTTATGGGAAGGTTCTGAATGTGAAACGAAATATCATCCTTCTTTACGTCATATTGCATTTAGAGTTTCATATGAGGATTTAAAAGAATCATTAAATTGGTTACACTCACTTCAAATTAAAGCTGTTCCGTTTGGGAGTAATGAATCTATTGCACCTTTTGTCCGTCCACATCAAGGTAATGCATCTGTTTATTTTATTGATCCAGATGGTAATAGCTTAGAACTTATTTGTCATATTATTGTACCTAATGCACTAAAACATATAACTGATAAATTATCCTTTAAAGATTGGGAGAAACTATTAGCTGACACATTCGAATGAATATTAGCTATAAATCATAATGTCTCACCTTTATTTTTATAACATGTATAACAATCCCTAATAATAATGTCCTATCAATTTATCATTAAATAAATGTAAAAAATGCTCCTATTCATTCATTTTTCATGCGTATGTATGTACATTTGTTAATTTATTCGATATATTATGTGTATTGAATGATTACGAAAAGCTTATAGGTCGCTAAAAATACCTTATATTTTTATATCCGTGAAAACTACAAAATGTATAAAATTCCATTTGTCAAATGAATTTAATGCGGAAGGAGGTTTGTGGTTACTTCATCGGGATATAATAATCAGTTTTAAACTGATAAAAATATAGGAGGCGACATAATGTTTCGTACGATTTCAAATTTCATGAGAGTAGCTGAGATAAGAAGGAAAATCCTTTTTACATTAGCGATGTTAATCGTTTTTCGAATTGGCACGTTTATTCCAGTTCCTCATACCAACGCAGAGGTATTAAAAGTACAAGATCAAGCTAACGTTTTAGGTATGCTAAACGTATTTGGCGGAGGAGCATTGCAACACTTCTCAATCTTTGCTGTAGGTATTACACCTTATATTACAGCTTCCATCATAGTGCAATTACTACAAATGGACGTTATACCTAAATTTTCGGAATGGGCAAAGCAAGGAGAAATGGGCCGTAAAAAATCAGCTCAATTCACTCGATACTTTACAATCATTCTCGCATTCATACAAGCCATTGGGATGTCTTATGGCTTTAATAATATAGCAGGTGGACAATTAATAACAGATCAAAGCTGGACTACATACTTATTTATTGCGACAGTTTTAACTGCAGGTACTGCATTTTTACTTTGGTTAGGTGAACAAATTACCGCTAATGGCGTAGGTAATGGTATTTCGATGATTATCTTCGCAGGACTTGTAGCAGCGATTCCAAATGTTGCGAACCAAATTTATTTACAACAATTTCAAAATGCAGGCGATCAATTATTCATGCACATCATAAAGATGGTTTTAATTGGTCTCGTAATTTTAGCGATAGTTGTCGGTGTTATTTACATACAACAAGCCGTGCGTAAAATACCGATTCAATATGCGAAAGCTGTTTCAGGCAACAATCCATATCAAGGAGCAAAAAACACTCATTTACCTCTTAAAGTAAATAGTGCTGGTGTAATTCCAGTAATCTTTGCTTCTGCATTTTTAATGACGCCGCGTACAATTGCGCAGCTTTTCCCTGATTCAAGCGTATCAAAATGGTTAGTTGCTAATCTGGATTTCGCACATCCAATTGGAATGACACTTTATGTCGGTCTTATCGTTGCTTTTACATACTTCTACGCATTTATTCAAGTAAACCCTGAACAAATGGCTGAGAATTTGAAAAAGCAAAATGGATATGTGCCTGGTATTCGCCCTGGTAAATCAACAGAACAATATGTAACGAAAATTTTATACCGTTTAACATTTATCGGTGCAATTTTCTTAGGTGCCATTTCAATTTTACCGCTCGTATTCACAAAAATTGCTACATTACCACCTTCTGCACAAATTGGTGGTACAAGCTTACTTATCATTGTCGGTGTAGCACTTGAAACAATGAAGACGTTAGAAAGTCAGCTTGTGAAACGTCATTATAAAGGGTTTATAAAGAAAGTAAATTAAGTAAAAAACACAGTTGGTTATTTTTCCAACTGTGTTTTTAATTCTACTACATTTCTTTCTCAAATAATTTCCCTTGTTTGAAATAAGACCGGAGTGTGGATCGATTAGCTAAAAATACACCAATTAAAATGAAACAAGCACCTATTCCCATTGTAGGGTTTAAAGGTTCTCCTAATATGATGTATCCAACTATAATAGCAATTAATGGTGAGACATATAACCAGGTTGACGGGAATACAGGATTTGTTTTTGATAAGAGCCAATAATATAATCCGTGCCCACCAATTGATCCGATAAAGATAAGATATAAAATAGGCCACTGTACACTCCATGAAGCTAATACAGTTACATTCGGTTGTTCTACTATGATGGAGACGATTAGTAGTAACACTCCTCCATAAAACATTTGAATACCATTTATGAGAAATGGCGATACACTTTGTAAATCCGAAAGTATTTCTTTTGAGCGAATTGAGCCTATTCCGTAAAATAACTCTCCTATTATTAATACAAAACAAGCAATACTCCATATGAAACTTATTTCTTGGTGAATTCCAGGTAAAGAAACAAAAACAACACCTATTAGTGCAATAATTAAAGCAAGAAGTTGCTCCTTTTGTAATTTTGTCTTATTTCTCTTTGCCTGCAATAACAATATCATCATCGGTCCCGTAGCAGATAGTATAGCAGCTAGCCCTGAAGAAATATATTGTTCTGCCCAGTACAATGTAGCGAATGTCATAAACGTTAAGCAAAAACCAGCATATATAATACGCTTTGAAAATACATGTGGCATTATTTCTTTTCGCTTTAACTTAAATATAATCATCAAGATTACTCCTGCTAAAAAGAAACGAATTCCCGCTGAAAATAACGGGGGCGTTCCTGCTTCAATTCCAATTTTTATCGTTAAAAATGTTGTTCCGAAAATAATACATACTAAAATATAATTGAAAATGACCATTTTTCTTCCTCCTTTTTACTCTTAACATGAGTATAGAAGGTATGGTGTATAACAGTGTAACTATGTATATAACAGTTACCTAAAATCATAGTTGATTCTATATATATTTTTCGCTTTAATTAAATAAAAACGAAAAAGGTGAAACCGTGAAGATTGTCCTTCGTAAAGAATCCAACATACCGTATTACAGACAAATATATATGCAAATCGTTGAAAGAGTGCAAAGTGGCATGCTTTCATATGGTGACTCACTTCCATCTTTACGCTCTATGGCCGAAGATTTACAGATTAGCCTATTAACTGTTCGTAAAGCATATAAGCAGTTAGAAAAGAAAGAATATATACGCATCCAGCAAGGAAAAGGTGCTTATATACATAAACATGTAAAGAAAGATTTCAAACCAATTCCGTATCAGTGGCAACAAACGAAAACAATTAATGTTATACGTTCTCAATACGCAATGAATCAGCACCGGAGATATTATGATTTTTCTCAAGCGATTTTATATCCTCGTTTATTGCCAAACCCATTCTTGGCAGACGAAATGCATAAAATACTTCATAAAGACCAGATAATTCTAGCAACTTACGGGCCAATTCAAGGAGATTATGAACTGCGAGTTGAAATAGCAAATTACTTACACGAACACCAGCAATTAGTGACAGATCCATCCCAATTATTAATTACAAGCGGCGCTCAACAAGGAATTGATTTAATTGCTCAAACATTATTAAAACCTGGTGATATTGTATTAGTGGAAAGTCCGTGTTATAGTGCTGCACTTGATATTTTCATCAATAAAGGTGCTCAAATTATACCTATTTCTCTTGATTATCATGGCGTTCGCTCCGACTTAATCGATGATATTTGTCAAAGTAAAAATCCCGTTTTATTGTATACGAATCCAACGTTCCAGAACCCAACAGGTTCAGTAATGAGTAAAGAACGGAGAATGGAACTTATAGAACTAGCAGAGCTATATAAGTTTTTTATAATTGAAGATGATTCTTTCGGAGAAATATATTTTGAGGGCGCTACTGTCCCCTCTCCGATCAAAAATTTTGATACGAATGGCCATGTAATATATATAAAAGGATTTAGTAAAACGTTAGCACCAGGGCTACGTATCGCATCTCTTATTGCTGATGGACCTATTTTCGAATGGTTATATGCTGTAAAAGGTTCAATGGATATCGGTAGTCCTTTATTAACACAAAAAGCACTTCTACCTTTTTTACGTGCAGAACGTATGAAAAACCATTTAGAAAAATTACGTACAGCTTTACAAATTAGGCGTGATATAACGATTAATATGTTATCAACACTTAAAGAAATACACTTTGAAATGCCAAATGGTGGATTTAATTTGTGGATTACACTTCCTGATTCGATTGATCCCTTTACCTTATTACAAAAAGCAAATGAAGTAGATGTATCTTTTTTACCAGGGACAGCTTGTCTATTAAATAACGATACAAATAATAATCAATTAAGGCTTAGCTATTCTATGTTAAATGAAAAAGATATGTTGATTGGTTTAGAGAAATTACATGATACAGTACGAAACTATAAGCTATAAAAGCATATGCACAATATCTTTAAGCTAAAAAATAAATACCCCAAAATATTTTAGTTTTGGGGTATAATGAAAAATTTTGAAAGATACTTAATCATTTTCATTCCATTTTTATTACAATCTTACCTCTAACATGTTGGCCTTCACTCAAAATATGAGCTTCTCTTCCCCTTGCTTCATTAAACAGTACAACTTTACGCTACTTTTAACAATTTGTTTTAAAACTTGTCTTTCTTTTAATTCTTCAACACTACCATATTGTTCTATAACAATTGCTTTCATTTCCTCTCCTCCTTGCTGTTTATTTTAATAATATACAAATATTTCTCAAAATTTTTCCCCTTGAATTATCATAAACTTATTTTTGGGGGTAAATTGCGTAAGAAGCGTTGCAAGTTCCAAAACGAAACTTACAACCACCTTAGAATCTTTCAAAACTATATTTTAAATTTAATTCAAAAGAAATGGGGAGAATGCTATGGCTGAAAAGATATTTAAAATAAACGGGATCGATATATGTACAGAAAGCTTTGGGAACCCTAAAAACCCAGCTGTTTTATTAATTATGGGTGCTACGTGTTCAATGGTGTATTGGGATGAAGAGTTTTGTGAACAGTTGGCTAACACGGGGAAATTTGTTATTCGTTTTGATAACCGTGATGTGGGACGCTCTGTTGCATACGATCCTGGAACTTCCAATTATACAGTTACACATATGGCAGAAGATGCGATTGGGGTACTTGATGCTTATCATATTAATCAAGCACATCTATTTGGTATGTCTTTAGGTGGTATGATCGCTCAAATTGCTGCTGTAAAACATCCCGAAAGAATTTTATCGTTAACATTATTAGCTACAAGTATAATAGGATCTGACGATAACACGCGCGATTTACCTCCGATGGATGAAAGAATTTTAACACATCACGCAAATGGCACGCATTTAGATTGGACAAATGATAAAGTTGTAGCTGAATATTTAGTTTCCGGATCTCGCCTATTATGTGGATCAAAACGAACATTTGATGAAAAAAGAGTCTATAAACAAGTAAAACAAGAAATAGAACGAGCTAACAATTTATTAAGCATGTTTAATCACGCTTTACTTCAAGGAGATGATGCATATGAAGGTGTGCTACACTTCATACAAGCACCTACATTAGTCATTCACGGGACGGACGATACTGCTCTCCCCTTCGAACATGGTCTCGCACTTATCGATGAGATTCCTAACTCAGCTCTATTAACTCTTGAAGGTGCCGGACATGAGATTCACCCTGATGACTGGGAAGACATAATTCATGCTGTTACTGAACATACAGCTAAAATATAGATAAATTACGAATAGAAGGAGTGCAGATTGTCGTGTGCCTCTTCTATTTGTTATATAAAAAGCCCATCACTGTATCCATATGTATAGTGATGGGCAATACTTATTATTTTTCTATGTTTAAAAAAACGGACAATCTAATTGATCAACAGCTTCCCATGATTTTTTTTTTATATTATCGGTGGATTTATTTGCTTCTAATGGCACGTTTTTAAAGGGATTTACTTCAACTTTTAATAAGGATGATGGTTCCACGTATAATGAGAAAACATGGCTACTAGGAATTGCTTTTGATACATCAATATCTCCTACTTGTTTAAAGAGTTGCTGCGCTGCAAAGAAAAAGAAATTAGTTGGGTTTGATTGTTTATTTAGCCATGCAAGCATTTCAGGTGATACTGACTTATGAATATTGATTTTCACTCGATCACCACGTTTATATCGCCTAGATCGCATGCTTCCACCAACTAACTTATCGTTAAGTTTGTAAACCCTAACTCTTTTTGTTTATGTTCTCTATATTTTGGTGAACAAGTGTAGACTAATAATCCACGTGCATTTGTAAATAATGGATTATCCACAAAGATTACATTTGTTAATCGTCCTTTTTGTTTTAAAATCATTTTTAAACTATTTTTAATAATTACTGCGCCCCCACCATAAATAAATACGTATGGATCGTCCTTCATATCATCAATTTTATTTATAATATCCGTTGCGACACGTGCTGCTAATCCTAATAATGCCGGTTGTGACTCCTCAACTAATAACGCATTTCTTGGGTGCTTTTCATTTAAATAAATTTGGTTAAACTCTGTAATACTATCAATCGTCTTTGTTGGATACTTCCGGTTCCATCTCGTAATAATTTGTAGTAACGTTTCTTTCACACCATATGATAAGCCCTTACTTAATTGTGGTCTAAAGTTAACACCTAGTGAAACTACTTCTTCTGTCGTCCCTGCGCCAATATCAAAAGATAATAATGTTTTATCAACAAAATCAATTTCTGAAACTTGATTTTGTTCACATTCTATTTTATGTTTTACAACATTTCCTTCTTCATCATATACAATGCCCCACGTCCCAGAAGCACCCTCAGGTAGGCATTTACAATATTCAATAGAAATATTAATTGTCACATCACGTCCGTTAGGATAATGGAATACAACCTTATGATTGCCCATATAACGTTTCGCATTTTCCGCAGCTATTTCTTGTGTAATAAGCTGCATAGGAAGAGCAACAGATAAATCATATCGAATATTAATATGACTAGAAGTTGGACTTTGACGCATAGCACTTACCGCTAAACCAGATAAAATTGTAATAACCATTAACTCATCAGTTGACTTATTTGATTTCTTCTCAACCTCAGTACCTTTTAATTGATCTTGAATGACTTTTTCTCCAACGATGTACCGCACGTTATTTAACATTAACGATGGAGAACTGATGGTCACGTCAATGTGATTTTCTAATTCAGATAAGGAAACATCTCCCTCATCTAACAATCCAGTAGGCTCTCCTATATATAAAGCATATATACTCGGAATAAAAATAGGATCTTGCCCTTTCACCATTAACTTCAAACCGTTATTTCCTGCATCAGCACCAGCTTTTAAAAGAATAGACATAACTACCCCCTAAATTAATCTGACATCCCTTCCAAATATATGCGAGCCCATTCTTTTACATTCAAATGTAATGTAATTTTTTATGAATCGCAAAAACAAAACGTTATATTATTACACCATTCATGTAAAAAATATTTGATATGAATGTTTTCCAATTTTATACTATGTTTGTAAAGAGTTTTTTACAACTATGGAGGTGTCGTTTCTAATATGAATCGCAAAAATTTCATTTTACTAACAATCATTTTATCGTTACTTGGAGTACTTATATATGGGGTCTATAAATACATCTCTGAAGGTGCGATATTAGGTGGAACAATATTCGCAAGTGCAATAATAATTAGCTACCTCTTCAATTATATTACGTGGGGAGATCCAAACGGAGTATCGGAAGAAAACCAAGATGAAATGGGACAACAAATCCAATATAAAAGTTTTAAAGTTGCTTATTTTGTACTAATATGCCTAATATTTTTTATTTTACTATTATCAGAAGGATTTACATTCCTATTACTCGATGAAATAAAGAATCTTCCTCTTTTTATCGCCCTTTGCTCTTCTTTCTTTATTTATCCTATTGTCGAACTTATAGTTGCAAAACAATATAAATAAAAAGGTGAGATTTTCTGAATATAGAAAATCTCACCTTTTTGTATTTACATTCCCTCAACTATCGCTTTTAACTTATTCACAGTCCGCCAATTCCTTACTGTAGCTGGTGTATGTAACTTCTGAAACTGGTTCATTAATTTAGAGTTTCGAATGCTATTTTTGAAAAACAAATACACTACCTTTTCATCTATATAACAATCTTCAGTTTCATTTTTTTGCATAAGCAGCTGATCTATTTCTTTTTCAGAAAGTTCATTTGCTAAGAAGGCAGCATGTATACTTTCCCCCTCAAGTAATGAATCGACTTCATAAGGACACCTTTTTATCATATTTATAAATTCAACATGTGTTCTTAACATGACCGGAACATCAAATCCAAAAACGTTTTTAATTTCTGATTGTATTTGTTTATTTAAAAAATCAATATCTTTTTCAGATTCGAACACGATATTACCGCTTTGAATATATGTTTTTACTTGTTTTAACTCTATTGATTCAAACATTTGTTTTAAATCAGCCATTTTGATTATCTTATGCCCGCCTACATTAATTCCTCTTAGAAGCGCAATATAAATGGTCATATCATTTCTCCTTATTCAAATGTGTTTCACAATTGATGTAATAATATAAAAGATAAGAATCTTGCTACATTGTATTGAAGTAAGTTTCTTATCGTTTTTTAATTTCGTTATAGATCCGTTGACTTTTTAAACAAAGGTATATGCCCTCCACTAGGCCCATAAGCAACTCCAATTTTTTCCCATTCATATTTTTCATAATAGCCTTTAAGATCTGAAGTAAGATAAAGAAATTTGTACCCTCTTTTTGCTGCTTCTAGCAGTCCATGATTCAACAATTTTTTGCCTATAGATTTGCCCCTAAATTTTTCATCTACAAACAAACATGCTAGCCATGGACTCAAATCCTGACGACTATTTAAATCATTGCGAATTAATGCATACGTTCCGATAATCTTATCGTCTACTTTTGCTATGTAAAAACTCGGTATGCCATTTGAATTAGTTAAAGCATTAGTCATACAATCTTCATAAAAAGCACGCCCACCTTCCTCACCCCATTCTTTCCAAAAAACATCTATTGCCTTATTAAATAAGTCATCCTTTTTTAGTAATTGAATTATTTCCATAAAGCTAAGCCTCCTAAAAATATTATGTAATGATTGTACAAATAACTAAAATTAATGCTTTTCAAGTATCTTTAATTTTTTATGTATCTAGCTATAATTTCTTTACTCTAAAATATAGCCTTTTAATATTAATTCTCTTATCGTTCTAAATAAAAAAACTTACTACTTTGTTACGCGAGGAGTAAGTTTTTCTTCTCATTATTTTATGATAGGTAAATGCATTATTATTTGTTGACCAATTGGTCCCATTCTTCTAAAACCTTTATCTTGGAAGCCGACTTTTTCGTATAAATTTTGTGCAGGAATATTTTTTTCATTTACAGCAAGTACAACTTCATTTTTTATCGAAAAATAACGTTGTACAAAGTCTTGTAATAGTACCAATGACTTTTCAGCATATCCTTTCCTTTGTCTATCGTAATTTATAGAAAATGATGTTAAAAGTAATGCATCTGGATTGTCTGTGAACTCCTGTACTCTATCTCCCGTTTGCAATGCAAAAAGACCGACAGGTATCCCGTTGTAATCTAAAATAACAATCACATTTTTTGTACGATCACTCTTTGCTTTCTCCAATAATTCGCTCGGATCTGATGTGAATTGGACTTGTTCACTTGGTAAAGTAAATGTTTGTATAACTTCTTTATATTTTTCTTTATACGGAACTAATTGTATTTCCCCAGTATGTATGTTCATGTTAAACTCTCCCATTTTTACTTATTAACTTAAACCTTGCTGCACTTTAGAATGTACTTTTCCATCTAAAAAGGTAATTTCAACTAATGCAGTTGAATTGCTTCCCTTCCAAGCAAAAATTTGTTTAATTTGTGTAGAATCTTCTACACCTTCTTCTATAAGTAAATTACCATCAAAACCAATTAATTCTTTCACTTCTGTATAAGTCATTCCTTCATTTATATTCGAGAAATGATTTATATTAATAGTTTCTTTCTTCTCACTTTCCATCACGGTTGAAGAAGTCGCTGTTTGTTTTTTCACTTCTTTCTTCTGTTCACACGCTGTCATACTGAAACCTAAGCATAAACTACATAATATTAATGCGCTTTTTTTCATCATAACAGTTGTCCCTCCCATAATAATTAAACCATATTTTCCCTTAAAAATAAACTGAATATTCAATATTATATTAGAAAACCCTGCACAATTTAGTACAGGGTTAAGGTTAATTTTATTTATTCAAATGATTATTTGATTGGTCATCCTGTTCTTTTCTTAGTTCTTGTTCTTCCTCTTTTGGTAATTGTTTATCATTATCTTTAATTGGGTTCGTTTCTCGATTTTCAATCATGTCATTTGGAACTTGTGGCATGACTCGGCCAACAATTGCAGCTAACTCATCTAGTATACCTTCGCCTGTTTTTCCTTTTTTAATTTGCTTTCCAATTTGTTTTAGTCTTTCATACGTATCAACATCTGCTACAACGACTGCATTAGCACCATCAGGATCGTTTTTTAAACTTTCTGCAACAGAGTATTTAATGGACTCAACGCGAGTTCGATCAAGTTTCGCTTTTACATCAATACCTACAATAGCATATTTACCGACTACTACGGCAGTTGCATCATTCACACCTGGCACACTTGCAGCTAAAGATGCTAAATGGTCCGCTGCTTTTTCATTTGGCTTATTTGGTTTGTTCGTGTAATTAACATTTTTCGTCGAAACATTTTTTTGCTCTGGTTTTTCGTTTGAATTGTCCTTTTTTCCTATACTACAGCCAGTTATAAATAAGCAAAGCATCAACATATATATTAGAATCTTCATTATTCTCACCACTTTACTATTAAAGTTTAATCATAAATTTTTTCAACAGCTTGCATTTTCTTCACTTTTTCCTCTGCGCCGCTATTTGCATTAATGAAAATTTGATACGTATCTTTTCCTAATGTACCTACAAATTCATAGCAAAGTACTTCGTTATGCAAATCATTTACTACGACAGCTTTACGTTCTTCCATAACTTTAACATCTTGATTGATTTTCTTTCTTGCTTCTGCTGCAGTTAGTTTAGCTGATGGAACTGTTCGTTTTTGATGTGATGCTAAATATTCTTTTGCGGAGAATCCGACGATAGAACCGTCATCTAAAGCAATTTTCATTTGGATTGCTTCTGGATAAATTCGTACACCATTTTCATTTACTACATACGTAAATACACCAACATTATCATATTGTGAACTATCAAAAAGCTCCATATTCTTAAACTTATGGTCCTTTAAGAATGTCAAACCTTTACTTCCTGCATCGTTTAAACTAATTTTCTGTTCTTTAATTTCTCGATTATTCATAACCCAAATTGGATATCCGCCTTTCCCGGTAATATCCATATAAAATTCATTATTCGTTGCTGGATCTTTTATTTTCACACTATAGAAAGATTCTTTCGCACCTTTTCCGCTTTTTTCAACTTCTACTTTTTCATTTCCTTTTAAATTCAAAAACGATTTTGCAATTTTCGCCGCTTCATCTTTAGAAATTGCTTTTCCTTCTGCTTCAAATCCACCTTTTTTATTTTTTTGTGCACTTGTAAAGGTTGGTCCGAAGTTTGTAGAGGAATACGATGTTACATTTTTTTCTACTGTCTTTAATCCGTCAATAATTGTATTGTCTGCAGGATCGCGATTTGATGCGAGTGCCATCTCAACATCCATCCAGCGTAAATTATTTTTCAAAACAAGATGTTGCACTTTTCGTAACTCATCTTGTATATTCCCCGCATTTGAATATAAAGTTTGTAATGTTTTGTATTCTTGATCATTTAACGGCTCTTTTTCTAAATCACGAATGGCTGCACGGTAACTAAAATCACCGATATTCGCTAAAAATTCTTCTGTTTTATTAAAAGGCATTAATGTTAAAGGAAGTTGTCCTACATCCGAACGAGCTACAGATGTTATTCTCCATACGTCTGCTAATGCAGGCGATAAAGATGCGCGTGAATTCATCGCCAGCGTTGTTCCAATTTTGTCGTGCAATAAATCAACCTCATATGCTAAATCATGAAACGCACGTTGATAACTATTTTCCGCTCGAATTAATACTGCATTCTTCTCTTGATGTTCTTTATAGCCCCAGTATCCTGTTCCGACTACACCGACTGTTAATAATACAATGATAATACCTCGTAACATAGTTCCACCTCCGCTCTATTTACAGAAAATATGTTTCCCAATCTTTTTAATTTGTGGACGAGTCCAAATCCATTTACTTGTTGCAGTATCTGGATTGAAATAATACAATGCATTTCCTGTTGGATCCCATCCATTAATTGCATCTAATACAGCTTTTTTCGCTGTTTCATTTGGCGTTAAATAGATTTGTCCGTCTGCTACCGCGGTAAATGCTCTTGGCTCAAAGATGACACCCGAAACGGTATTTGGGAACGATGCACTTGTAACCCGATTTAAAATAACTGCAGCTACCGCAACTTGTCCTAAGTACGGCTCACCACGAGATTCTCCATATACTGCGTTTGCCATAAGCTGAATGTCATTTTGAGAATAACCATTGGGAACATTTGTCCCTTTATTTTGAGATGGTTTATTCTCTTGTGCAGTACCACCACTATTTCCTTTATTAGAAGTTGACTTATCATACTTTGTTGCTTTTACGAGCATTTGCTTCGTTTTAGCTCCAGCTAAACCATCGACAGGTAATCCGAATTTCTCTTGGAAATTTCGAAGTGCCCAGTATGTACCCCATCCGAAAACACCATCCACTTTTCCCGTATAATATCCGTTATATTTCAAACGAGATTGCAGTTCAATGACATCTTCGCCAGATGCCCCTCTTTGAATGACTTGGTTAGAAAAAGCTTCTACATTTTTCAGTTGTATACTACTAACCATCAAAGATAGTCCTATGAACGCAAGTAAAACTGCTATTTTAAAAATAGCTTTTTGGCGCATAATTTTCCCTCCTTAATTATGTAAATGATTTCTTGGTTATGTTTTGTAAAAGCCTCGCTTTTATGTAAAGAAGACAAAAAAATCCAAACTCATATCGTTGAAAAAATATGTAAACAATATAAAAAAATATAAAAGGAGTTCATCATGAAAAAATTGTTAAAGCGTGTCGCACTCGTCATTTTATTTATCACAACATGTTCAAATACATATACCGGCTCATCAATTGTTCATGCGCAGCCACCGTATGCCAAATGGGGGAAACTTGCTGTAGAAAAGACGAAAGAACAATATCCAAAAGCGGAGATTATTGATTACCTTCATATAGGTAGAAAACCAAAAACCATTCAAATAACAGTTGAAAAATTTAAATTGTGGCTACGTGAGGATGGAAAAGAATATGGCGTTTTTGTTGATGTTGAATTTGAAACGAAGACAGAGAAATTTATAAAGATGACGTTTCAGAAGACGAGTAGATAAAATGAAAGAACCCGCACTGTTTATATTTTAAACAGTGCGGGTTCTTTCATTTCTAAACTCCATTCCTATATTTACACCTTTCATACATTCTGTCTGCTTATTTAAACTTATAATTCTCTTGTACATGCTCAATAAACAATTTCAATGGAACAAGTCCACGTTTTGGCATATGACTACTTATAATAGCAACAAGCTCTAACTGTGGAATGACAACGATGTATTGCCCGCCATATCCCATAGCAAAGTACATACAATGCGGTATGTGAAATCTTTCGTTATTCAAAACCCACCAGTGATATCCATACGCCCCTACATGTTCATACGTTTCAAATAGAGCTGTACTTGATTCTTCTATCCATTTCGATGATACAATTTCATTCCCCTGCCAATATCCATGCTGCAAGCATAATATTCCGAGCTTTAATAAATCTTTAGATTTCATTTTCATACCGAAACCGCCAACATGTATGCCTTGGGGGTCTTGTTGCCACTCATATTCGGTAATTTCTAATGGATCAAATAAATATTTTTTCGCAAACTGTTCTGTCGGCATTCCAGTTGCTTCTTGAATAATATAGCTCAGCAAGTGAGAAGACCCTGAGTTATAATTCATTTTTGTAGCGGGTTCTTCCATTATTGGTTTTTCTACTATGTACTGCACCCAGTTTTCCGATTCTACAAAATCATTTGGGAACACTACTCCATTTCCGAACTCTTTCCAATCCTCACCTGTAGTCATCGTTAATAGATGATAAAGAGTCAAATCCCGCTTTTCATTTGATACATTTTCAATCCACTCTATAATCGGTGTATGTATATCATTTATATATCCTTTATCAATTGCAATACCAATTAATATAGATACAATGCTTTTTGTAATCGAATTTATTTTAAATAGATTATTTTCACACTCTAACGTTTTATAATATTTAGTTGTTAACTCACCTTTTTGATAAACAAGAAATGTATTTACTTTTTTCTTTTCAAATTTATTTTCTAGTTGCTTGAAATTCAAAACTTTACCTCCAATTAAATCATTACCTAATTTATTATATCTTGTAGCTTTCATTAAAACATACTTGTGTTCAAATAAAAAACAAACCTGCCAGTTAATCTGGTAACTATGTCAAAGACATATAAAAAAAGAGATTAAGCAATTAGAAGCTGATTCCTATTTTGAATGGGAGTCAGCTTCTTTAAGTTCCACTGATATCGATAATTGTTATAGTAAACCATACTTTCTTTAAATGCGAAAGAGCAACCTGTTTTTTAGACAAGTCACTCTTTAAATTATTTATTAATTTACTTTTTTGTTTGATAAATTAGTTCGCCACTCATTCGTTGGTGTAAGATAACTAATTATTCTTTCATCGATTAAATCTACTAGTTTATTCTCATATGTATTTCTATAAGGTTTAGGAAGTTCTTCTTCTAGCTAACTTTCCTTTGTTCCTTTCCAAATTTCAAAAAGAATAACCTCATTTGGATTATCAATATCATCTGAAAGAACAGCACTTACAAAAGCTAGTTCATGTTCCATCTCTCTCATATTAGCAGATAGTAGTTCTTTGAATTCTTCCTTTTTCCCACTTTTAATTCGAAATCTTCTATAGAGAATTACGTTTTTGTTATTATTACTCATCCATATCAAAATTCATGTAAAACCTTTTTTAAAACAATATCTACTTCTGTCTTTCTACTTCTAATTTGTTACCTTTATTATCTACCATTCTTAAAGAACCTGCTCTGAGAAACTCAACTGTATAATCTACTACCGCATTCATTTGTCTAGCATCTATCTTCTTACCATCTTTAACAAATTCAGTAGGAATCAAAGTTACTTGCTTCTTATCTGCATTATATAACCACGTACCTGTCATATGGTTGTCTTCATAAGAAGTCTTACCAGTATCATCATAAGCCGTGAATGAATTATCTTCTCTAAAGTCTAAACCTTTATGAAACTCAGAACCTCTGTAACTACCCCACGAACCAAATAACTCTTTACCGTCTGCGGATATTTGCACATTATCATCATCGGATTTAGCAGTTGAAGGAGTATCAGTTTTTGTCCCTGTATCAAAACCAAGAGCGTTTGCTTTTTTTACTGTGGCATCTTCAATTGGTTTGAAACCAGCTTTCCAATAACCATTACCTTCTTTGATTAACTCCATTGATTCTTTTGCCTTTGACTTATCTATGTCTTTAGCATTCGTTTTTGCCATTTTAGCTTGAATTGCATATGCTTTACTATAACAGCCTACTGCCTTTAATATTTCTTTATGTGAGTCTTGATACTCTTTAGGCGGTTCTATTTTATCAAACTTGGTAATAGTCTTTTGTAACTCAGCTTCTTCTTTTACCAACCCTTTTACTAGATCCTTTTCGTCCTTCGTTTTATCTAATGCTATCTCAGTTATAGAAGAAATTTTATTCATTAATTCAGAAGATAAACCAGTCATACGAACTGGATACTGCTCTTTTGATAACTTATCCTTAGTTTCTGACTTAGACTCTACTTTTTCTTTTGGTTTTGCGTCAATTTTATCAGTACCACAACCTGCCAATAACATAATCGGTATCGCAAAACTTACTAGTTTCTTTGCTTTCATTATGTATCCTCCCCTTAGAAAACATTGTAATTATTTTACATATTGTACCATAACATAAATTTTATAAATAAGATATGAAATTTTCTCATAATTAATAGGAATTTTGAGTGTTTTAACAAAATGAAAACAAGTTTACGATTGTAGTAAATCCCGCTCTGTCTGCTTTTAAAAAATTCCCCTTATTGATTCCTCAGTGTTTTGGAGCACTTTTTACGACCTCAAAACAATAAGACTTAACTTTTTTATTTTTACTTTAATAACACCCTACTCCATTCTTGTCTATTTATTTTCTAATTTGAATACATCTATCAAATTTAGTTATACTGCTAAATCGTTGTACATTTGAATTGTTTTGAAGTTTTTTATCTCTTTAGTTGAAAATATTATTTTACTCATGATGTCCCCTAATCTCCATATCTTGAAATTCAAGTATATAAAAAATACCCGTAGTAAAAACACTCGTTTTCAAGTGTCCTAACTACAGGTACCAGTTTACAGTTCATTACTGACAGTTTTCTTTTTTATAATTTCGTGCGAACATTCCAAAGCTCTGGGAAGAAACATTGATCAAGTACTCGTTTTAAATACGATACACCAGAAGAGCCGCCTGTTCCCATTTTATGTCCGATAATGCGTTCCACCGTTTTCATATGACGGAAACGCCATTGTTGTAGCCAATCTTCGATATCAATTAATTTTTCAGCAAGCTGATATAAGTTCCAATATTTTTTCACATCGGCATACACTTCTAACCATGCTGCTTCTACCGTTGCATCTTCTTCATAAGGCTGTGTAATATCACGATTTAACACATCTTTATGAATAGGGAATCCTTCTTTTACAAGTGCTTGAATTGCCACATCATACAAACTTGGTGCATGTAGCGCTGTATAAAGTCGAGCGTGTAATTCTGGATCTTTTTCATAAATTTTTAATGCATATGGTGTTTTATAACCAAGCGCATACTCAATCATACGGTATTGATACGATTGAAAACCTGAAGCTTGACCGAGCGAGTCACGAAACTCAATGTACTCTGATGGCGTTAATGTCGCAAGAATATCCCAAGATTGAATAATTTGAGACTGAATTTTTGATACACGTGCTAACATTTTAAAAGCTGGTTGTAATTTATCTTGTTTAATAGATTCAATTGCTGCGTTTAACTCATGTAAAATAAGTTTCATCCAAAGTTCACTTGCTTGGTGAATTACGATAAATAACATTTCATCATGATGGTCTGATAATCTCTTTTGAGAAGATAGTAAACTATCTAATTGTAAATACTCCCCATACGTCATATTCTCTTTAAAGTCCGTATGAATCCCTTTTTCCATAATTACCTTTTCATTTTCTTTCATATTAGCCAAACGCCCCTTTTATATATTTCTACTTATATTGGTCTAATAACTGCTCGAACTGGACTGCCATCTGCCTCTGTTAAGGCAAGTGGTAATGCGATCAATTCATAATCGCCATCTGCTACGTGATCTAGTACGACATTTTCTAAAATGTGTATGCCATGTTTAAATAATTGATGATGCGCTGCTAATTCTTTATCATCTAATGGATCAACTGATGGTACATCCACTCCGATTAAACGTATACCTTTTTCTGAAAGAAATGGTGCTATTTCCGCACGTAAATGCGGGATTACATCTGGGAATTCATTCGCTTTACCATGTGAAGATGTGCGTAACAACAATCGTTCTACGCCTTCTAAATGAAAGTTTTCCAATTCCTTTTTCCCGATGCTTTCAAGATTCGAAACATCTATGATACGCGCTGGTCCGACATAAACTTGAACATCTAAGTCTATTACTTTCTTTCCTTCATTATCAAAATGAAACGGTGCATCAATATGAGTGCCTGTATGAATACTCATCGTTAACTTTCCGACATTTACTGAACCACTCTCTTCTTTTGACCATGAAACTTCATACGAGAATGGTGTATCCCCTGGCCAAGTAGCAATATCATTATTTAGCGGTTGTGAAATATCAATCCACTCTGATGTTTTCATACTTAGGCCACAACCTCTCGCTTATTTTCAAACTGCTTATACTCTTCATTTTTCATTATTTTCTTTAATATTTGTACAGATTTCCATACTTCTTCGTATGTGTTATATAAAGCGACCGGTGCAAGTCTTACTCCATTAGGTGCACGGAAATCAGGGATAACTCCATTTGCTTTTAACGCTTTACAAATGCGTGCTGCTTCTGCATGCTCTAAATAAATGTGCCCGCCTCGTTTTTCATCCTCAAATGGATTTCCAATTGTAAATCCGAAATCTTTTAATTCATGATCAATCAAATTAAGCATGTATCTTGTAATATGTAATGATTTTTCGCGTAAACGTTCTATACCAGCATCTTTAAACATTTCAAGAGAACCAATTAAAGGTGCAGTACTTAATACGTGTGGTGTACCAATTTGATAAGCACCTGCATGATCAGCAGCTGTTAATGTATGTTCCATATCAAACTGCTTATCTTTTCTAGAACTAAACCAACCTGATAATCCCGGAAGTCTATTAAAGTGCTTTTTATTTACATAAAGCCCTGCAACACCACCAGGTCCCGCATTTAAGTATTTATAATTACACCAAATCGCGAAATCAACATCCCACTCTTTGAAATGATGCGGAATAGAACCGATTGAATGACATAAATCAAATCCAATATGAATACCACGCTCATGAGCTTCCATTGTTAAACGTTTCATATCAAGAATTTGTCCACTTCTATATAGTACAGAAGGCAATAAAATTAACGCGATGTCATCTGTCATTGCTTGAATAATATCATCTTCAGAAAGTGTTCTACCGTCTCGGCTCTTCACTCGTACTAAATGCTCATCTGGATCTAGGCCCTTTAAACGAATTTGACTTTGAAGTGCATATATATCTGACGGAAATGTTAATTCATCAGCAAGGATTTTTGTACGTATTCCTTTCGGCTCATAAAACGTCGCAATTACTTGGTGAATATTCGTCGTTGTGGAACCGGTTACAATTGTTTCTTCCGGTAAAGCTCCAATAAGAGGCGCAGTCAATTCACCTAATTTCTCCGAAAGGAAAAACCACGGATGCTCTCCTTCAGTCCAGCCGTCAATTCCATACTCCTTCCATGAATCGAGCAACGTAAGTAATGATTTCTCTGCTCTTTTTGAAAGTAGCCCTAATGAGTTTCCATCTAAATATATCGTTCCTTCTTTTTTATAGAATTCAGTTTGAAAATCTTTCAGTTCATCATGTTTATCACATTCAAGCGCATATTCATAATTCGGTTGAAATGGTTCTTTATACATGGTGTCACCTTCTTTTAATTTTCTTTTTATTCTAACTAATTGAAATATATCACCTTACTTGATATAACGTCAATGATATTATGTCAGTTGACTTTATATGTGAATTTCTTTTACAATACAGTTATATTTTCAGATATTTCAGTATAAAGAGGTGATTCTTTGAAAAACAGTACTCTTTCATCAAGAAAACACCGCTCCTTAGAAACAAAGAAAAAACTATTACACGCTGGTTACACTATTTTTATACGTAACGGATTTCAAAAAACGACAATTACACAAATTATTAAACATGCAGAAACCGGTTATGGCACGGCATATGTATACTTTAAAAACAAAGATGACCTCCTCATCGTTTTAATGGAAGATGTCATGAATCAATTTTATGATATTGCCGAGCGCTCCTTTTCACCTCAAACAAAAGAAGAAGCATATAAAATGATTCAAAATCAAGTTAGAGCATTTCTGCAACTAGCAAAGAAAGAACGAGCTATTTTACAAGTAGTAGAAGAAGCGATCGGATTATCAAAAGAGATACGTCAAAAATGGGACGAGATACGGGAACGATTTATAAACAATATTACGCAGGATATTACATACTCTCAAGAAAGTGGATTAGCACAGCCTGAATTAAATAAAGAAATTGTAGCACGTGCTTGGTTCGCAATGAATGAAATGTTTCTTTGGACAATTGTGAAAAATGATAAAAAATTAGAGTTAGAAGAGATAGTACATACATTGAAAGAAATGTATACGACGGGGTTATATAAATAGCACACCTTCAATAAATAAGGTGTGCTATTTTACATTTATAAAAATATTTTATCTGGATATGGTAACTAATATTAATTTTCTTTATTATAAGCAGTTTCTACACATTCTGCTAGACGCTCCATTTGTTCCATAGTCAAACCTCGTGAAATCCAACCTGTTAACTTATACATAATTTTATAATAAAAATTACTAGGTTCATATTCTGAAATTAATGTTAGTGCTGTACCTTCCTCATCTTTTTCTAACATATAAGTCATCGCTGAATAACCTTGCTTCATTTCACTTCCTAGTGAAATAATATGTGGTGTATCGTATTCAATGATTTCTACTTCTGCCTCAATTATTTTCTTACCGACTTTTTGAACAGAGATATATGTATCTCCTACACATGGATTCTCTTTATCCATATTTGAAGGATAACGATTTTCTATTATAAACGTATTCCATTCTTTTATTTTTTCATCTTCTACAATATAGTCACAAACTACATCAATTGGTGCTTTTATTACTATTTCTAGTGCGAAACTCATTAAACTGCCCCTCTCAAATACCCTATCCAATTCTATATTAACTAAATCATTATGCCATATTTTATATAGTGAAATACAAGTAGAATTTTAACTTTTATTTTGAGAATGCTTATTGTCATAAGAAAATCATTTAAAATATTTAATAAACGATACAATAATTAAAAATAAAGCAACAAGTAGTAAAGCAATTTCTATACTCCTATTTTCTGTTTCTTTATTTTTGAAATTTTGTATCCCCATACTAACTAACATACATCCTAACAGCGTTTGTAAAATTAGTACGCTTTGTTTCGAAGCATCATCCCAACTATAAATGGAATACCCCATTACAATAATTGCAAGTAAAATTGTTAAAATTCTATTCATACGTAAATCCCTCCTATAAAAGAAGCCACTAAGTTTCCTTAGCGACTTTCTTAATAATTTATATTTACAAAATTGCTTTTTATGAATTTGATATACGTCCAAAGAATTTCCTAGCCAATATAACGACTTATGTCAGTACACCTTTTCTTTATTCATTCTACTTACAATCCCAACTATAAATTTATATTCAATCCTCCTCTTCTTAACCTTTTTAAACCCCTCTTTCGTATCAAAAATAAAACATGATTTCCGAAACCAAATTCGTACATATAAAGTGAAACTTTAATCAGTGGGGTTTTCTTCATCCCCACTGATTATTAGTTGAACCAATCGGACATTTACGGGCAGTTGATCCCCCACCTAACTTCTTTGCTTCCGCTGAATTTTGAGGTGGGGGTCTTACTGCCCGTTAATGCGGGATAAAGACTCAAAATAAATAGGTTTTATAATTCCTCGTTCCTCAAGTTCAGTTCCATCTGTATTTTCTGTTTCTGTTCGAACGAACCACCTATTTCCAATACCAATTTCAATATACTTCACATAAGTCCCCCTTTCGGAAATTTATTTTTAACTATTTTATTATTTCCCCGGTAAGCGCATATTCCGACAGAACATGAGCTCACAAAGAAAAAGTAGATTACAAAAATCTACTTTATAGCTTATATTTCTGCATTCGTTTATAAAATGTACTTCGAGGTACATCTAACAGTTTTGCAGCTAACGAAACATTTCCGTTCGTCTTTTCTAGCGCTTCAATCATGCTATCACGCTGTATTCTTTCACGGAAATTTAATGTATGCTCTGTTTTATTTTCTGCTTGCAATGCAAGTTGATGTTGATATCCCATTATTGTTTGTAATAAAAAAGAGATTTGTTTTTCACATATTTCCCGTCCTTGCGACAAAATGTAAATACGTTCTAATACATTTAATAATTCTCGAATATTTCCGGGCCATGTATGTTGTGAAAATTGATTACAAATGCTCTTTGGAAATGCAACATTCCAATTCTTTCGTTCACAAAAATGTTGTATGAAGTACGGAATATCCTCTTTTCTTTCTATTAACGATGGAACATATAGTGGATAAACATGTAAACGATAATATAAATCTTGACGGAACTTGCCTTCCTCAACTAATCGCAATAAATCTTTATGTGTCGCAGTAATAATACGAATATTTACTGGTATCTCTTTTGAACTGCCAATTGGGGTTACTGTTCGTTCTTGTAAAACACGCAATAATGCGACTTGCATCTCTGGCGGCACTTCACCAATTTCATCTAAAAATATTGTCCCTCCGTCTGCTTGTTCGAATTTCCCTTTATATCCGTGGCGCCGTGCACCTGTAAATGCACCTTCAGCATAACCGAATAATTCACTTTCCATTAATTCTTTCGGCAATGAACCGCAGTTAACAGCTATAAAAGGACCATTTTTTCTTGGACTATTTTCATGAATCGCTCTCGCTACATATTCTTTCCCTACACCTGTTTCACCACAAACATATACACTAGCGTCAGTTGGAGATACTAACTTAATTTCTTCTAAAGTATGTTGAAATGCATTGCTTGTCCCAATAACTCCAGGGAACGTAATTTTGTTTATAGCTGGGGAAGTAGAAAATACATTTCCTTGTTTATTTTCCTTTACATAAATACATTTCCCAATCATTCTATCATTACTATATACTGGTACCTCTAACTTAGGTTTCAATCCATTTTGCATTAGATCTTCTAGTTTCATTCGTGACCAATTAGAAACTCGTTCTCGAACCTTTTTACTTGCAGAAACGATAACATCACGATGATTACAAATAACAACTTGTTCATCACTGTCAATTACATCTAAAAAACGATGGATTAAATGTAATTCATTTTGATGCACTCGAATACTACATTCACGTTCAATCGAATGTGCAATCGAAGTTACTATCCCGAGCATATACGGATGGGAAAATTCAATTGGACAAGAAAAATCTAGAACTCCAATTAATTTCCCATCATCATTATGAATGGGAGCGGCCGCACAGCTCCAGCTATGAGATGCGACAGAATAATGCTCTGTACCACTTATCATAATAGCCTCTTCAATCTGTAATGCGGTTCCTATCGCATTTGTACCAACAGCTGCTTCCGTCCATTTCACACCTTCAATGAAGTTAATGTGTTTCGCTCGTTTCAACGTTTGTTGATTTCCACTTAACGATAGAACGTAACCGTCTGGATCAATTAATAATGCCATCATTTGCAGTTCATCAATGGTTTTTCTCATTTTTTGTATTTGGGGTATTGCTATATCTAGGAAGATTTCACTCTTTTTCTTTTGATCCTGAAAAATATTAGAAGACAAAATTTTCTGACCTTTATTCATATGAGGATTCACATTTGCTTGTTTACATCGATGCCATGACTCTGAAATTCTTTCGTTAATACGGTTCGAATCAAGGACTCCTTCATCAACAAACTTTTTCCATGTATGTAAGTAAAACGGTGAAGCTAACATTGTATCATCTCCCTATTCATTGTTTTGGAGATCTGTAAAACATACTTTTATTATAAAACTGTATAAAAGCGTTTTCAATAAATCTAGAAAGACGACACAAATATGTTAATAATTTGAATATCTTAATGCGCTTCTTTATTCTTTTTTAGTAAAACTATATTTTGTATGATAGACGCAAAGAAAATACATAACCAAAACCACTTTTGTGGATTGCCGTTTATAAAGAAAACTATCAACGCTATTGCAAATAAAATAGTGGATGCTAAACTAAAATATAATTTTGTTTTCATTCCCATTATGCATCACTCCTCAATCACTTTACAGTACATACTAACTCTTCATTTTTTAACTCTAATATGTACTTCTGAAAAACATATTCTCTTCCGCCATGTTTTTCATACCAATCATGTATTCTGTTAACATGTATCTTGTCGTTTCTAATTTTCGATTCAATGTCTTTATACTGGTCATAACTATCATATTCCCATATAGCGAATATTTCTGTTGTATCATCATTATTATCTTTCATCCAGCGTCCTATTAACCTGGAACCATGCTTTAATTGATTGGGTAAGTTCGTGTTAGTAAAGTGCTCATTAAATGTTTCTACAAATTCATTCTTTACTATATAGTACTTTCTTCTGTAAAACATTCCACTACACCTCTTTTATGAATCTTCCCATTACAACCGTATTATAATACTTCCCATCCGACAGTCTTTTATCATGTTTCAAAATACCTTCTACTTCAAAACCTAATTTTTTATACAGCTGAATGGCTTTTTCATTTGTCTCTAACACTTGTAATGATATCTTTTTTACTTCATTTTCATTAGTCCACTGAATAGATTGTTGCAAGAGACTCTTCCCGATTCCATATCCCCAAAACTCTCTTAAAATACAAACGCCAAACTCTACTTTATGGGATAATCTTTTCAAATTTGATCCTTCACATCTTGAAAACCCTACGATTTGGTTGTGCACTTCTGCAACTAAAAAGAGATTCTTCACCTCTTCACTATCTGCTTTTATTATTTTTTGAAAACCTATTTTATCTATAAATCCCTCTCCAGCTTCTCTATCCATATTTTCAGTTTCGCCATCGATCTGAACTCTAATCTTCGATAATTGCTCCGCATCCGTTTGAGCTGCTGAACGAATTGTGTAAGTTAATCCATTTATATAAAACTCTTGTTCTTTTATAATCATTTTAAACTCCTTTTAAATGCAGTCTATTGATGCTATCAAAATTTCTTTGCCTTGTTTCTCAAATTGTTGAATCATTTCTTTAGGAGCTTCTTCATCTGTTATTATAAGTTCAATTTCTCTCAGTGACTCTCCTTTAATAAAGCAATCTCTTCCAAGTTTAGTATGCGGAGCTAAACAAATATTTCTTCTAGCAATTTTACTTACTGTTTTTCCAAAATAAGCAACTTCCGGTGTTGTAGTACTTATACCATTCAATGAAATGCCAACACCTGTAGAGAAATAAATATCAATTGATAACCTACTGATCATTTCAGAGGCAAGTGTATCTGTCATCTTTCCTGATGGTTTCACCTTTCCACCAATTAAATACGTTTCTACATTCTTATAATCCCGTAACTTACTAGCAATTTCTAAAGCATTCGTAATCACTGTAAATGACGTTTCAGGTAAATACTTTAACATTGCATAATGGATAGAAGCTCCGCCAATAAAAACGGAATCTCCTTCTTGTATGTAGGATGCAGCAACTTTCGCAATCGCTTCTTCACCTAGTGAACTATCACGATAACATTTCGATGATTCAGCAGTTAAATTTCTTACTCTAGTAAGTTCGATTGCACCTCCATGTGTTCTTTTTAACAAGCCATCCTTCTCCATAATAGACAAATCTCTTCTTATAGAATCAATAGACATATCGAAACTTTCCGCAAGATCTTTAGCAATTACCCTTCCGTTTTTCTTAAGTAACTCTAAAATTTTCTCTCTACGCTCTTCAGTAAACATGTATCCACCGCCGTCATTGAAGATTCTGAAACTTTATCTTTATTTTAATTATATGCATGTCTCTTCCGTGTTACAATATTTTCAATTCTTATTCACTCTGTTTTATTCAGCTTTCTCCCTCTTTCTATTCCATTAACTTGACAACAAAATAAATGCATATTTGCATATTCTGCAAATACACTTCCATTTCCTTTCCTATTCATGTAAAATTATTCCTATGTTTTACTTTTTAACACAGAAAGGAATTATTATGAAATCTATAATGAAAGTAACTTGTACAGCATTATTATTTACAGGACTTATGGCAGGATGTAGTGGGAATACTGCACCGAAACAAGAAAAGAGCGCTCTTGAAAAGAATGCAATGCACTATGGGGAAATAGTTAAAAATGAATACTATAGAGCAACTGTTGAAAATGCTAAATTCGAAAAAATAGACAAAGAGTGGCGTCTCACAGCTCGTGTTACTATAAATAACGCTCGTGCTGACGGACAAACGATAGATCTTTCAGAAATAAAATATTTCATAAAAGATGAAAAAACGGGTAAAAAATACGAAGGTGAAGTTATACAAAATGAAAATGCTAAAAAGGTTCCATCTGAGTTTTCTTTAACTAGCGACATTGAATTTAATATGAAAACTTCACCAAAAGATTTAAATAATATGTATTTATACATAGATAGCAAAGCTGCGCCGTTAACAGATACATATTGGAAACTTGATAATTTAGCATCTAAATAAAAAAACAGTCCTATAAGACTGTTTTTTTATTTGTAAAGTTTACTAGTTACTTATCTCAAGCAGTACGTCTTTTGCACAAATCGTCACTTCTTCAAATGGACAATCAAATAAAATCCTCAATTCGAACCCTTCATTCGTAAGATCTATTTCATGACATAACCACCAAGCACCTTCAAATTCTTCCGGAATAGAACATTTCATTACCCCTGTAAAAGTTACTTGTAGTTTATCAAATTCACTGAACGTACCGCTGCAATCCAAAGTAATAATTAGCGTATCTTTTGATAATCTCTCTACTGATTTGACTACACTGTCATGTAGTGAGTAATCATGTAGTTGAACGACATTCTGCGAGAGCTTTTCTTTTATACTATTGTAATTATCTATATAAGTTTGTTCTAAATCATTCATTCTTTTCTCATAATCTACTGTCCATTCAAGCATATGTTTCTTTAATTGTTTCGATGGGTATTCTGAATTAATTGTATTGTCATGAATGTATGGATGTAATGACTTAGGTAGAAACTTTAATAAATCTTCTTTCTTTTCTTCCACGTCTTCTCTTAAACTTTGCTTATAATCAATTCTTACTTCTTCGCTCTCTCGTAACATCTCTTCCCATTCTTCTACTGTTTCTGGGAAAATTAAAAATCCAGACACTTGCATTTCTTTATACCAATCTTTATTGAAATATTTCAATAGCTTCCCTCCTAAAACATTTTAACATCCAACAAAAGCGATATATCTATTTATTATATCATTCCAATAACTATTTTTTCTAAAGAAAAAATGCAAAACTGTAAATATTCCGCCTTTTATTTCTAAAACTTCAGAATATTTACAATAATTAATAATTAGAATACATTTTACTAGTACAAAGAATTCACCTGTACAAAAATCTAAATAAAAAGGGATGGTTATATGTTAAAAAAACTAGTAGCGGGTACATTAGTAGCAGGATTTGCATTAACTGGAGGACTAGGGGTAGCAAGTGCTGAAGAAAAAGGTAACACAATTAAGTCTTTTGATTATTTAAAAGTGGATGAACAGAATGTTAATTCACTTACAAAATTAAGTGATCAGGATAAGAAAGATATCCAAATTACTATGGTATTACCAGAGCAAAATGAAAATGGAGATTGGTTAGCTTACGGTTTTACTAGTAGAGAAACATTGGATGCTTATATTGAAAAGGATAAAAAAGCACTTAAAAATAAAATTAATCCTTTAGGTAGCGGCGCTGGTAGTACAGATTTTTATGAACATATAAATAAAGGTGGGCAATACATTTACTGGAGCAGTGGCTTTAAAAACTTACCATCTAGCTGGAACGATAGAATTTCTTCTGTAAGTACGGCGTCACCTTCTGCAAGTTATTCAACGACACTTTGGGAGCATACTTCTACACAAGGATTAGGAAAAGGTGTTTTATTTAAACACGCTGATTGGTATGGTAAAACTGCTAATTTATCTGCTGAATGGAACGATAAAACTTCAGCTATTGAAATTAAATAGTAATAAGGTATTTCATTTCTTCTATAAAAATTCAAACCACTATTCTCTTATTCATTTAGAGAATAGTGGTTTATTATATTTCCATCTAAGCATGTACAGCATGTCCTATCGCTTGCAATAACGCTTCATGAATCGCTTCAGATAAAGTTGGATGCGCTGCAATATAATCTCTCATAATATCAGCAGTAACTTCCGTATGAATCATTACGGTTCCTTGTCCAATCAGTTCGGTTGCACGAGGACCGATAATAGAAATTCCTACAATTTCTTGATATTTAGGCTCTACAATAACTTTTACTTTACCCGTTTGTTCCCCAATAATAAGCGCTTTTCCATTTGCTGAAAAAGGAAACTCACCGATAAGAATATCACCATATTGCTCTCTTGCTAATTTTTCACTTAAACCGACACTAGCAATTTCTGGAGCTGTATAAATACAGCGAGGTACAGCATGGTAGTTTATCTTTACATCTTCTCCACTCGCGTGTAATGCTGCCGTAGTTCCTTCATGGAAGGCAACGTGAGCAAGCTGGATTCCGCCAATCACATCACCTGCTGCGTAAATATGTGGTACATTTGTTTGCATATGTTCATTCACAGCAATTCCTTTATTTGAAAATTTAACACCTGCTTTTTCTAAACCTAATTTTTGCACACGTGGTTTTCGACCGACAGAAACGAGAACAATTTCCGGATTGACTATTTGGATATTTCCTTCATATTCAAATGAAGCTTGCTTCTTATAATTATTTAATCCTTTTAAAGCTGCTCCTGTAAATATTTCTACGCCATCATTTTCCAATTTCTCTTTTAATATTTGTGCGATATCTCCATCTTCACTAGGTAATAATTGCGGTGCCATTTCAACAATCGTAACTTTTGTTCCAAGACGACTATAAATACTGGCAAACTCGCACCCTATTACACCACCACCAACGATTAATAATGATTTCGGTATATTTTCTAGGGACATTGCATGGCTACTATTTAAAATCCAATTCCCATCAAATGGAGCAAAAGGTAATTCAGTCGGTTCTGAACCTGCCGCAATAACGAATTGTTCTCCATCTACTACAATTTCTTTATCACCGTGTGTAACTCTCACACGATGATCCGTTTTAAATCTCGCTTTACCTTGTATAACTTTTATTTTATTTTTCTTCATTAAATATTGAATTCCTTGGACGAGCTGCGTTACGATTTGTGATTTCCTTGCCTGCATTTGCTTCCAATCAACTGAAATACTTCCTTCGTTAAGCATAATTCCATAGTGATTCGCTTTTCTCACAATGTCATGCACTTCTGCACTTTCTAACAATGATTTCGTAGGCATACAACCAACATTTAAACAAGTCCCGCCAAGATCAGCTTCATCAATTAGAGTAACATCTTTCCCATTTTGAGCCGCGGTAATTGCTGCTACATAACCAGCAGGCCCACCTCCAATAACGACTAATTTACTCATTCTCTCACCTTCTCTTTATAAAAGAATTGCTACAGGTTCTTCTAAATAACGTTTAATTGTGCGTAAAAATGCAGCTGCTGGTGCACCATCTAATACACGATGATCGAATGTTAAACTTAAAGGTAACATACTTCCTTTTCTTAATTTCTTCCCTTTATATACAGGAACGTATTCAATTGCCCCTACACCTAAAATACCAGTTTCAGGTGTATTTAATACTGGTGTAAAATATTCAATACCGAAGCTACCTAAATTACTAATTGTAAAGGTTGTTCCTTGCATATCATCACTACTTAAACTGCCTGCTCGTGCCTTTTGTGCCACATTCTTAATCTCTTTAGATAGTTCTACTAAAGATAGATTATTTGCAAAGCGAATAGCTGGAACGACTAGTCCTTTTTCTAACGCGACCGCCATGCCTAAATGAACATGTTCAAATTGATGAATGGCATCATCTATATAAGCGCTGTTCATCTCTTTATGATCTTTAAGCGCTAATACAACAGCACGAGAAACGAAATCCGTGATAGTTAGTTTGTTATCGTACCGTTTTTGTACCACTTCCGCTATTTCTTTATGTAAAGCTACTAAATCTGTAACATCCACTTTCATCGTTAATGTTAATTGCGCACTATTTTGTAGGCTTGCATGCATACGGCTCGCAATTGCTTTTCGCATACCAGTAACAGGAATGACTTTGCTTTCTTCTTGTTTAAGTACTTCTGGAATTATTACTCTTTCTTCAATCGCTTTTAATACGTCTACTTTTGTAATCCTTCCGCCAGGGCCTGTACCAACTAATGCCTTGATATCTAAATTTTCAGACTTTACAATTTTCTTCGCTACAGGTGAAATTTTGATTCTTTGCTTCGCCACTTCTTTCGCATATGGTTCTGGATGTTGGATATTTTCAGGCTCAGGGTTAGGTATTTTTTCTTCTATAATATTTTTACTTTCATAGACTTCTACTTTTTCGTTCGGCTTACCGATATAGCAAATGACAGTGCCAGGTGGAACTCCCTCATCTTCACTTACAGCTATATCAATAACAGTTCCATCCGCTGGTGCTTCTATTTCCGTTTCGATTTTTTCTGAGTTAATACTAGCAATTAGTTCACCTTTTGCTACATGATCACCTGCTTTAATATTCCAGCTCGTAATAATACCTTCTTTCATCGCCATACCTAACTTCGGCATTACAACTTCTACAGCCATGTTTCTCTCTCCCTTCTCATAGTTTCATTACACATGTAATAAAGATTGGTCTCCGATCATTTCTGATACAGTTTCAATTACTTTCTCCGGCGTTGGTAAATATAACTTTTCAAGTGGTGGAGAGAATGGAACTGGTGTATGTGGTGCTGTAATTCGTTTAATAGGCGCATCTAATAAATCGAATCCTTTATCCGCTACAATTGCCGCAATATCTGTTGCGAGACTACATCTTGGATTTGCTTCATCAATAACAATAAGGCGATTTGTTTTTTCAACAGATGCTAAAATCGTATCTTCATCAAGCGGTGATAAAGAACGTGGATCGATTACTTCTACTTCAAGTCCTTTTTTCGATAATTGCTCAGCAGCTGCAAGTGCTGTATGAACTTGTTTTCCAATTGCGACGATTGTTACATCAGAACCTTCACGTTTTATATCTGCTTTTCCTAATGGAATTGTATAGTATCCTTCCGGCACTTCACCTTTCATATTGTAAAGTGTTTTATCTTCAAAGAAGATTACTGGGTCATCATCTTCAATTGCCGCTAATAATAAGCCTTTTGCGTCATACGGAGTAGAAGGAACGACAACTTTTATACCTGGAATGCTCGTAAACAACGCATATAAACTTTGCGAATGCTGTGCCGCTGCGCTAAATCCAGCACCATGCATCGTACGTACTGTAACTGGCACTTTCGCTTTACCACCGAACATATAGCGGAACTTTGCCCCTTGGTTTAATACTTGATCAAGACAACTACCGATAAAATCATTAAACATTAATTCAGCAATCGGACGTAGTCCTGTTGCCGCCGCTGCCATCGCCGCTCCCATATAACCTGCTTCTGAAATTGGAGTATCTAAAATACGATTTCGGCCAAACTCTTGCACAAGTCCTTTCGTAACGCCGAGTACACCGCCCCATGCCTCATCATCTTGCAAGTGATCAACTTGTGCACCACCTGCAACGTCTTCTCCTATTAAAATTACGTTTTCATCACGACGCATTGAGATTTTCATTGCTTCATTAATTGCAGTTGACATACTTACTGTTCTAATCATTATTTTTCACCCTCCTCTTATTTGTAAGAAACGTATACATCTTTTAATAACTCTTCATCCTCTGGATATGGACTATTTTCACTAAATTCAATTGATTTTTGCACTGCTTCATCTACTGCCCTTTCCATATCTACAAGCTCAGATTCAGTTAATAAAGCTTCATGAATTAAATGCTTACGGAAATTCACAATCGCATCTTTTTCATTTAAATGTTCTTCTTTTTCTTCTGAAGTTTTATACGTTTGTGCTTCACCTTCGAAATGACCGTAATTACGATAGGTCATACATTCAATTATTGTTGGACCACCGCCATTACGCGCACGTTCTACTGCTTCTCCCGCCGCTTTATACACTGCAAGTAAATCTTTTCCATCTACTTGAACACCTGGAATATTATATGCTTTCGCGCGATCTGCAATGGAATCACAACTTGAAGCATATTCAAATGTCGTTGCTTCACCGTAACCGTTATTTTCTGCGATAAAAATAACTGGTAACTTCCAAATCGCAGCTAAATTAACCCCTTCATGGAATGTGCCTTCATTATTTGCTCCGTCACCGAAGAAACAAACACTTACATCTTTCGTTCCTTTATATTTAGCTGTTAATGCTGAGCCGCAAGCAAGTGGAAAACCTCCGCCTACAATCCCATTTGCACCAAGCATTCCTTTATCTAAATCAGCAATATGCATGGAACCGCCTTTCCCTTTACATAACCCTGTCGCTTTTCCAAAAAGTTCAGCCATCATACCGTTTAAATCACAACCTTTTGCGATACAATGCCCATGTCCTCTATGTGTACTTGTAATACTGTCACGATCCGTTAAGTGGGCACATACACCTACTGCTACTGCCTCTTCACCTGCGTATAAATGAACGAAACCTGGCAGAATGCCTTGCGCGAATAATTCATGTACCTTATCTTCAAACTTACGAATTTCTAACATTTTTTCATACATCCAACGAGCTTGTTCTTTCGTAATTTCATTCCCTTTACTTTCAGTTGTTTTTAACATGTTCAGCCCTCCTATTTTCTTTTTCATCTTTTATATTGCAAATACTGTGCCAAATTCTAATCCTTGATTTAATAGGTTTTCTCTTTTCTTTCAAAATAAAAAAGTGGACAAAATGAGACATCTGTCTCGTTTTGTCCACTTTTGTTCACCTAATTTGAGAATTATTATTTTATTCAGGATCAAAACTCTTCTGTAACTTCCGGATGTAAATAATTTGACCTATATGATAAGCATTATGAGTTGTTACATTGGCTAATACTTCCCACTACTTTGCAGAAACAGGAAATCCAACTACGTCACTTTCAACCTTCTCTTCATCTATAAGCTTTTGCCATTGTAACAGTTTCTCTAGTAGTTTTTCTCTTAACTCATCGAAAGATTGATTATCTGAAAGCATAAAACTTTTGTTATTATCACCAATTGCGGGCACGGCATTCACATTTGATTCTTTGTATCTAGTTTGCCACGTTGAGTTCCAATACAGTAAGTGTTGTACAATTTCAGCTATACTATTACTCTCTTCATTCGGTTTCCAGAAAGCTTCCCTCTCTGATAAATCTTTCACTGCATCTGAAAATGGAATGTACCAACTAGGATCATTTGCATTCGCCAATAATTGATCTGCTAATACATCTTTCACATGGGCCATTTTTCTTCCCTCATTTCATTAACGTATTCATAATCACTTCTCTATATACGATAAGTCCGTATCATTCCCTCTTTTAAAAATCTAATAGTATGTAGAATTAACATGAATAGCTCTCAAAGAAAATGTAAGAATAATAGATTTTCTTATCATAACTCGTTATGATAAAAGAAAAAGAAAGCTGGCAGAAAATGAACAAAAAAGTCGCAATTATTACAGGAGCCTCAAGTGGATTTGGACTATTAACTACACTCGAACTCGCAAAAAAAGATTATTTAATTATCGCTACAATGCGAAACCTTGAAAAACAAGCGAACTTAATATCTCAAGCTACTCAACTCCACTTGCAGCAAAACATAACAGTTCAACAATTAGATGTAACCGATCAAAACTCTATACATAACTTTCAATTATATATAAAAGAAATAAATAGAGTAGATCTACTTATTAATAACGCAGGATATGCAAATGGGGGCTTTGTAGAAGAAATTCCAGTAGAGGAATACCGTAAACAATTTGAAACGAACCTTTTTGGAGCTATATCAATTACTCAACTTGTATTACCTTATATGAGAGAACAAAAAAGTGGGAAAATCATTAATATAAGCAGCATTAGTGGTCAAGTTGGATTCCCTGGTCTATCCCCTTACGTTTCTTCAAAATATGCATTAGAAGGCTGGAGTGAATCCCTTCGTTTAGAAGTAAAACCTTTCGGAATAGATGTTGCTTTAGTGGAACCTGGTTCTTATAACACAAACATATGGGAAGTTGGTAAACAACTAGCTACAAACCAATCTGATACCACTTCTCCTTACAAAGATTATATGAATAAAATACAAAAACATATTAATAGCGGCAGTGATACATTTGGTAATCCGATAGATGTTGCTAATAAAATTGTAGAAATCACTGAATCTAAGCGAACGAATTTACGATATCCGATCGGAAAAGGTGTAAAATTTATGATCTTTGCAAAGATGATTCTTCCTTGGAGATTGTGGGAATACCTTGTATTGAGAACCTTTAAGAAAATGTAATAGACTTTTTGAAAACCATTTTGAAAGAGGTGCAATTAAATGTTAGGTTTACCATATGGACAAGTATTTTTAGTTCCGTGGACTGAACAATGGCAAATTGAGTTTATGAAAGAGAAACAACTCATCGAGGAACAAATTGGCGAGCATATTTTAGCGATACACCATATTGGTAGTACTTCTATTCCACATTTAAGCGCAAAGCCAATTATTGACATTGCAATTGAATTAGAAGATTATAAGGACGGATTAACATGCATTAAAAAGTTAGAACTACTTAACTATAAATATAGAAAAAATGTACTACCTGAGCGATATTATTTTAATAAAGGAGAACCACGAACTCATCAAATTCATATGTATGAACAAGGAAATACATATTTAATAGAGCAATTACAATTCAGAGATTACTTAATAAACAACAAAACTTCTCGTATCCAGTATGAACAGTTAAAGGTTCAACTTTCACAAGCTAATCCTAATGATAAACATCAATATGCTGAGGATAAAACAAATTTCGTTACATCCATATTAGCCAAAATAAAGTGAAACTTTAATCAGTGGGCGTTTTCTTCATCCCCACTGATTATTAGTTGAACCAATCGGACTTTAATGGGCAGCCCGACTCCCACCTAAATTCTTTGCTTTCGTTGAATTTTGAGTTGGGGGTCTTACTGCCCATTAAAGTGGGATAAATGATGAATTTAAATAAGAAACCATTTAGTAGTAAATGGTTTCTTATTTATTAGTTAACTCTTTATTTGTACCATTAATAATCACCTTATTATGCAGCAGGTGGAACGAAATAAACGAGTATTGAGAGCATCAATATACATGTAACCATTCCCGTTATCGACAGTATATATTCTTTTGATTTTCTATCATACTTCCATTCCATCCATGCTCTTAAAGTCAATGATATCCCTAAATAAACGAACATGACATAAGCCATTTTAGCGTTTTCAAATTTAAACATATAATAACAACTACTTATTACATAAATAATAATAAGCCCTATTTCTATTTTTACATGTAAACTATTCACATGCTTATATCCAAAGAAGCCTCTTTTCACCACATTTAATTTTATTCTTAAAAACTGTTCTAATAAGTAACCACCTATAGCCAGTCCAATAATAATAATCAAGATTGTAGAAATGTCCATTGTTATCCCCCTCCTATTACTTTATTTATTTTTAGAAATAAAGTGGACTATATTTCGGTTATTCTCTTCTAAATAACTTACAATCCCTTTAGGATATGTGGGCTTCTTCTTTAATTCATTTATACTTTTCCAAATTAATATAATATCCTCATATTCTTTATGTCTTATTTCATTTGTCATTCTCTCTTGAAGAGTCCCCCTATGTATCAATGTACAGTGATGTCCTTTCTCAATGTTCCACTCAAAAATATGCTCATTTACAACGGCTAACTCTTGAACATCAATCTTCAAATCGTATTCTTCCATTAATTCTCGTATTATCGCTTCTTTTGCAGTTTCACTAAATTCAATAGAACCACCTGGAAAACGGTAAAATAATTCATTCTCATCACATTGAACAAGTACTTTAGAATGATCTTCATTTAAAATCATTACTTCAGCGCGTAATTTAGATATTTTCATTTTGTCTCCCCATTTATTCTACATATAATTAAATCCAATAGTTATAAAAGAAAAGATTAATCATAATTCCTGTTATTATTAATAATGGAACCGTACCTAAAGAAATGACATACTCCCTCGATTCTTTATCATATTTCCACTCCATATATGATTGAAAGCAGTATAAAGTTATTAAAAATAGTATGGGTAAATTACTAATATAAATGGGATTGAAAGTGACACATATCATCGTAACAATTATATAAGAAATGATAAGAGCCCTAGTCCCCCATTTATGAGCGTTGTTTACATATTTACTATTCCAGTCAGTTTGTTTCGGTATATTTAATTTTTTTCTCACTACTTTTTCCAAAACAAATAAGGATATAATCCATAATACTAATAAAATCCCTTTAGCTAAAAGCAGTGATGTCCCCTCCTTTACTTTTTATCCAGCTGATCACTCGGATACGTAGTATTTCTTTTATTTTCAACATCCCAACTAATAATTGTCGCACTGTCTCGTCCGAATTGATGATGAACGTGCTCTAATACATGATGAACACTTTCTTCCATTTCTATATCATTTCTATTCATATCGTTATATAGATTTAATGGTGTTTCATAGTGTCGTTCCCCGCATTCTAATACCCCATCTGTAACCATGACAATTCGATTTTTTCCAGTACGTAATTCACGAATTCCTGTTGAATAGCAAGGTACAGATAAATCAAAGGTATTTACATTTCCAATCCATTCGTAAAAGTGACGTTGATTTAATGCATATTGTCCTAACTTATGTAACTCTTCATGAAATACATAAACTAAGCAATCGCCAATAGATAACCACCATATGTAGTTTTCTTTTCTTACACATAGTAAGCACGCTGTTTCACCTTTTACTCTTTTGCACTTTTCTTTAAATACGGGGGATTGAAAGATTGTAAGTAGATGATTTTCAACAGATCGAAATACTGTTTCAATCGATTCATTCATCATTACTTTTATATTTTCATATTCTTGTTGGATTGTATTTACTACTAAATCAACACTTTCCGCACTATTATGTCCATCTAAAATAGCTGCAAATTCCCAATCACCATTTGACCAAACTAACGCGCCATCTTCGTTCTTTTTTGCTCCGGCGCTTATATTCCCGCCGTATTTTCCAAGTACAGTGTCACCATATTGTTTAACTGAAATTTCTCCTAAGCACATTTCTGTATTTCCAACCCATGAATATTGTCTATTATTTGTTATATGCATATTCAATCACCATATACTTTCGTATTCTTTCGCATAGTTTTTGGATTTTCTCTGCGTCACCATATGGCGCACCATTCCATTTCGCTACTTCAGTCGGTGACCAAAACTCTTTGGGTGTATTTGGATAACGCGGTATGAGGTGCATATGCATATGTGGCACACCATTCCCTGAAACAAAAGCATAAATATGTTCTGCTCCCTCACTTTCTTTTAACGCTTTACTTACCCTACTTGTTATAAGTCCGAACGTTTTTGCTTCTTCATCCGTTAATTCAGCAAGGCCAAGTACATGTCTTTTTATATCTATCATGACATAACCAAGGTATGTTTCTTCATTATCCCAATGGACATGTCCAACATAAACGAGTTCATCTTCGTAAATAGCTCCACCTGGAACTGTAATGTTTCCTCTATGTTTTTCACAAATAAAGCATTTTTGTTCTAATTGATTGTTTGTTGACATATCCTTCACCATCCTTTTTATTAATAATATCATAAAAAAAGGAAAAACAGGATTTATATTCCGAAAATTCATTCTTTTAATAGCGCATTTTTTGAAATAAATTTAAAACTTACTATTTCTTCAAAAACACACTTCCAATTACAATTCCAATCACAATTCCGATTACTAAACTACTAGTGAAGAACCCCTGAAACACACCGATTACAACCCCTATACCAATACCTATTGCCAAGGCATCATTCCTTTTATTATTTTTAGCCAAAATTGCATCTCCTCCCATCATTTCTCCCTAAATAACATACACTTACTTGAATGTATTAATATATTCACTATCTCACTTGAATATTTCCAAAAAATGTACTTTAACTTCACATATAATATTTTCCATTTTTTGTACATACTCCTTTTATAATAAAAAAATTTTAAGTAACCATTAATTTAAACATAGGCATTTACTACAAGAAAGCTTCGTAATTTATTGAAGGAGGAGTGATTCAAATACATCCTCATTGGAATCCATATATAAATCAACAATATGTGTATTCCCCCCATCCCGTAAGAAATACATTGCATCAAAATTCACAATGAATGATGCAGCGTATTGCAAGTCTTGAAAGTAAATCAGCGAAACTAATCTCATTAATCGAAGTAAATAATTATTTAATAAAAATCAATGGAACATCAAAACCAAGCTTGTGCCCCAACTGGCGGTTCTGTCATTGTTCGTATGCATCTTTTTAAACCAAAAACACACTTTGTATAATAAAGTGTGTTTTCCTTTTATCTTCTTTTTTGATGAAATCCTTGTGTAATGCGGTCTAATATAATCGCAATGACAACAATAGCGAGTCCGGCTTCAAATCCCATTCCAATATTAACTTGTGTTACAGAACGGTATACATCAACTCCAAGACCTGGTGCTCCTACAAGAGATGCTGTTACAACCATCGATAAAGAAAGCATAATACTTTGGTTCACACCAGCCATGATTGTTCCGGTTGCGAGTGGTAATTGTACTTTAAATAATTTTTGTGATGCGGTAGAGCCAAACGCATTCGCTGCTTCTATTAAATCTTCTGGAACTTGTCTAATTCCTAAGTCAGTAAAACGAATTGTCGGCGGCATTGCAAAGATTACTGATGCAATAATCCCAGGTACTACACCTACTCCGAAAAATGTAATCGCAGGAATAAGATATACGAAAGCCGGCATTGTTTGCATAAAGTCTAATGTCGGTTTTAAAAATTTTGAAAAGCGTTCATTTTGAGAAGCTAAAATTCCGATTGGGATTCCGACAATAATTGAAATAATCACAGATGTAAGTACGAGCGCTAATGTTTGCATCGTCTGTGCCCAGTAGTTAATATTTAAAATAAATAATAAACCAATCAGTGTAAAAATAATTAAAGATACTTTTCTCGTTGTGTACCAAATGAGGAAACAAAGAATAATAATCATCAATATGGCCGGTATTATTGTTAAAAAATTAGTGAGTAAATCAACGAATCCACCAATAATATAAGAGAATCCTCGGAATAAGCCTTCAAGGTGCTCATATAAACTCGCAACAAATGAATCAACCCATTCCCCTAAAGGAATACGTGGTACATTATTCATCGTCTTTCACCTCTTCCTCAATGTTTCCTGCAAGAGCTTGAATGACACTTTCACGTTTAATAATTCCTCTTAACCTTTTCTTCTCATCAATTACTGGTAACGGATATTTCATCTCCGCCATTTTCGCATACGTTTCTTCCAGTAACGTATCTACATACACATGCGGGATATCGGTAAGTAATAAATCAGCAATTGGCCACTGTTTTTGAACAGCTTTACTTGCATCATCTGCTGTTAATATACCTAAAAACTCATACTTTTTATTAACAACATATACAGTTGAAACGCCGGCGTTCCTCATAATTTGAAGTGCCACACGTGGTCCACGGTCAATTAGTAATGTCTCTGGTCGTTTTAATATAGATTCCGCTGTAATTACTTTTCCTAAATTCACGTCCGCTACGAACTTCTCTACAAATTCATTCGCAGGACTCATCATAATTTCTTCCGGTGTTCCAATTTGGACAACCTCTCCATCTTTCATTAACGCAATTCGATCACCAATTCGAAGAGCTTCATCTAAATCGTGAGTAATAAATATAATTGTTTTTTCCATTTTGTCTTGCAGTTCTAATAACTCATCTTGCATTTCTTTTCGAATCAGTGGATCTAATGCACTAAATGACTCATCCATCAATAAAACATCTGGATCATTCGTTAGTGCCCTTGCGATTCCTACACGCTGCTGCATACCACCACTCAGCTGACTTGGATAGTTATCTTTGTGATGGTCTAGTCCAACTAATTTCAAAGACTCTAACGCTTTTCTCTCTCGTTCCTCTACGGGAACTCCTTGAATTTCTAATCCGTACGCTACATTTTGTATAACTGTGCGATGAGGAAATAAAGCAAACTTTTGAAACACCATACTCATTTTTGTTCTTCTCACTCTTCGTAATTCTTCTTTTCCCATTGTTGCGATGTCTTCACCATCTATGTATATGTGTCCTGCTGTCGGTTTGATTAATTGATTAAGCATTCGAACTAGAGTTGATTTGCCACTACCAGACAAACCCATAATAACGAAAATTTCTCCAGAGTATACTTCAAACGTTGCCTTTTTCACACCAACGTTCATCCCCGTCTCTTTTAAAATTTCCGATTTACTTTTCCCTTCTTTTAATAAAGTAAGCGCCCTTTGCGGGTGTTTCCCAAATACTTTTGTTACGTTTTCAACACGCACCTTTGTATTATCCATGTCACTACTCCTTTTCTACCCATCTATTCACATAGTGTTGCGATTTTGCAAAGAAATATTACATAAAAATGACATTCATAAGATTTATTTAAAATTCTCGTTTCCGTTCATAATAAGAATGCTTACTTATACATTTATTTAAAAGGCAAATGTTTTTTAGGAGGTTCTCAATGAAAAAGAAAATATGGCTTATATGCCTTGCATTATTTATTACTATGATTTTCTCTTCATGTAATGCAACAAATGCAAATTCGAAAGGAAAAATTAAACTAGGTGTAACAAGTTGGAAAGAAAATATTGCAACTGCAAACATGTGGAAAGTTCTATTAGAACAAAAAGGCTACAAAGTTGAGCTCATGTATTTAGAAAAAGCGGCAATTTGGACTGGTGTCGCTCGCGGTGATGTTGATGCTAATTTAGAAGTATGGCTACCCGTTACGGATAAACCACTAAATGATCGTTATAAAGATGATATTGTCTTAAAATCAAAATGGTATGAAGGAACCGGACTAGGTTTAGTTGTCCCTTCTTATGTGAAAAACATAAACAGTATTGAAGATTTAAATGCACATAAAGATGAACTAGATAACAAAATTGTCGGAATCGAACCTGGCAGCAGCCTAATGAATTTAACCAATAAGGCGATGAAGGAATATGATATTAAGCTAAAACTTGTCCAATCTTCTGAAGCGGCGATGATGAGTGAACTAAAGAAAGCATATACGAAAAAGAAACCAATCGCTGTTACGCTTTGGAATCCGCATTGGGGCTTTTCAGAATTTGATTTAAAATATTTAAAAGACCCTAAGAAAGTATATGGTGAAAAAGATGACATTTATTACTCTGTTCGTAAAGGTTTCGAAAAAGATCATCCGGATATCATAAAATACTTTGACAAATGGAAAATGAACGATGAACAACTTGGTACATTAATGGTTGAGTTAAATAAAACGAAAGATCCCGAAGAAGCAGCGCGAAAATGGATTAAAAAGAATCAAGCTTTAGTCGATGAATGGATAAAAGATTAATAAAACAGGCTAGAGGATTATCGTATCCTCTAGCCTGTTTTATCTTATTTTTTCGTAACAACATCATCTACAATCCCATATGCCTTCGCTTCTTCTGCAGTCATAAAATAATCTCTTTCTGTATCATGTGCTACTCTTTCAATCGGTTGCCCTGTTTTTTCTGCAATCATTTTATTAATATCATGCTTTAACTTCAATATCCTTTTTGCTGTTATTTCAATTTCCGTAGCCTGCCCCTTTGCACCACCAAGCGGCTGATGAATCATAATTTCACTATTAGGTAGCGCAAACCGTTTTCCTTTTGCACCTGATAATAATAACAATGCACCAAATGATGCTGCAAATCCCATGCATAGCGTTTGTACATCTGGTTTAATGAGATTCATCGTATCTAATATGGCAAAACCTGCTGTCGTTGATCCGCCTGGACTATTAATGTATAAAAATATATCTTTCTCTGCATCTTCCGCTTCTAAAAATAATAATTGAGCTACGACACTACTCGCTACTTGATCATTTATTTCTGAACCAATAATAATAATGCGGTCTTTCAATAACCTTGAATATATATCATAGGAACGTTCTCCTAATTTCGTTTGTTCTACAACATATGGAATTGCATTCATTTTATATCCCTCCAATAATTGTTATGCTGCTAAAAGCATACAACTGTAGGAAGAAGGTTTTTTCGCATTAAATAATAAGACTGGTTGTTTAGATGGTAACTTAGTAAAATCTATTGTTGGAAGAAGCTTTGTTAACAATTCTGGCTTTTCCTCACGAATAGACGTTACTACAACTTCAATATCATCTGTGAATTCGACTATCTCAATCCCTTCTTCACTTACAGTTTTCATCCTATTTCTACTCCGAAATAAAGAAGCTTTCACTGCACCTTCCGATACAGAACATACTTTAGCAATATCAGCGATACTAAATTGAAAAACATCCTTTAATAATAAAATCGCGGATTGTTGTACATTTAATGAAGATAATACTTTCTCTACCATTTCATGCAAATCTGCAATGTTCTCTTGTGGTTCTTCAAAAGTAATTTGTTCCTTTATTTTTTCATGAACTGATTTTGATTTCATCTGGTCTATCCAACGATTTCTAGCTATTTTATATACAAGTGTCATACAAATATCTTTATTACTATATTTTTGAAGAACTTTACAAATTGTTTCTTGGGCAAGATCTTCGCCGTCCCATTTATTTTTCGTTAAAAATGTACAGTACCTTTTCAACTCTCCATATTGCTCAATTAAAAAGTCTATATTCGAATGATTCATATCGATATGATTTTTAAAAATATGAGTTATTTTTGTGCACAAAATAACCACTCCTTTTCAGCGCTTACTTAATTAACGATTCAACAAATAAAAAAGTTACGGGGCATATAAAAAAATTATGTTTATGTTCAATAATTCGCGGTCATAAATATGTTATGTACAATTTTACGTGAGGAGGAACAAAATTGCCAAAATTAACAATTGAAGGTGCAGGAACTTTTGATGTAAAAGAAGGCACAAAGTTAGTATTAGCGATTGAAGATAACGGTGTAAACATTCTCCATCGCTGCGGCGGAAAAGCACGCTGCACTACTTGTAGAGTAGAAATTATAGCAGGTGAGTTTTGTGAAGCAAGTTCTAATGAAAAAAATGCAATTACGGAAAAAGGAATTGAAGATCACTTACGTTTATCATGCCAAATGCACGTACATAAAGATATAATCGTTCGCCCTATACTTACAGTAGAAAATTCAGGTCTTGATGCAGGCCCACGTCCAGCAGAATAATATGTTACATTTAAAACAACTCGCAGGTGAATATGCCGCTAACTTTGTAAAAGATGGAATGACAGTTGGGCTAGGCACAGGTTCCACTGTATATTGGACGATACAAAAATTAGGTGAGCGTGTAAAAGATGGATTATCATTTCAAGCTGTACCAACGTCAAAAGAAACGGAAGCATTAGCTAAACAACTATCTATTCCATTAATCTCCTTAAACGAAATTGAAATACTCGATTTAACAATTGATGGGGCCGATGAAATTAATTTAAATTTACAACTAATAAAAGGTGGTGGTGGCGCATTACTTCGTGAAAAAATCGTTGCCTCCTCCTCTAAAGAACTAATTATCATTGCTGATGAATCGAAACTCGTAACGCATTTAGGTACTTTCCCATTACCTGTTGAAATTATACCTTTTTCATGGAAACAAACCGAAAGGAAAATTCAATCTTTAGGTTGTCAAACAACGTTACGTTTAAAAAATAATGAAATGTTTATTACGGATAACAATAACATCATTATCGATTGCGTATTCCCTCAAAATATAACGAATCCTGCCAATTTACACACACAATTAAAAATGATTACAGGCGTAGTTGAAACAGGATTGTTTGTTAATATGACTAGCAAAGCAATTATTGGAACAAAAAATGGGATAAAAGAATTATAATGAAGGCTGACTCTTACAGTCAGCTTTTATATTTTCTCTTAATTACTTATTATTATGATATACTATGAAAACAAAAACACATCACACTAGAAAGGACTGAACAATTTGCACTCCAAAGTCATAACAGAATTTACAGATTTAGAAACTGCCTTTCATATTAGAACAGAAGTATTTGTAAAAGAACAAAATGTCCCTCTTGAAGATGAATTCGATACATTCGATGAAATCAGTGAGAAATGTAAACATATTTTAGTTTATTATAACGATCTTCCTGTTGGTACAGGTCGTATACGATTTGTTGACGGTGCAGGAAAATTAGAACGCATCTGTATTTTAAAAGACTATCGTAAATACGGATTAGGAAAAGTAATAATCAAGGCGTTAGAAGAAATTGCACGTAGCAAAGAAGCAACAAAAGTAAAACTACACGGTCAAACACAAGCTGAAGGATTTTATAAAAAATTAGATTATCAAACTTCTTCTGATGTATTTATAGAAGATGGTATTCCGCACGTTCTTATGACGAAAATACTATCATAATAAAAAGGGTAGTATATGAATTTATATACTACCCTTTTTTATAAATAGAAAAGTGAATTCTCAAGATTTTCTTTTGCATCAAAGCCCATCATCTCTTAGTTCATATTTAGGTAAGGCTTACACTGTTTTCCATAATGATAAAGCATAAATCCAGTTTGGATCCCCATTTCCTTGATAACTCTGGACTGCTTCATATACTTTTCCCTCGTGTAGAACTCTATCTCCCTTTTCATATGCTTTCTTTGCATCCCACGCTTCATATGAAGCGCTTTCAGTTTTTGTGGCGATTACGAATATATCACTCTGTACAGATTCATTTCCAGCTACATCAACAGCTTTCACTACATATTTATAAGTAGTATTAGGAAGTAAATTTTTATCCATATAAGAAGTCGTATTGGATGTTGCAATCTTTTTCAATGATCCTTCTGTTTCTCTATAAATATCGTAATGGTCTACACCAATATTATCGTCAGAAGGACTCCACATTAGATCCACACTTGACGCTGTCGTTCCCATACTATGTAATCCTTTTGGTTGTGTTGGTGCTTCTGTATCAGGAGTCTCAACTGTTGTTTTTACTGTAAGCGTTGCACTTTCTTTCGATACATTTCCAGCTGCGTCAATTGCTTTTACAGTATAAGAGTATTCTGTACTTGGTTGTAATTTTTTATCCATAAAATGAGTTCCTGGTACTGTATCAATCATCTCTCCGTTACGGAAGATTTGATACCCTTTTACCCCTACATTATCCGTAGAAGCGTTCCATGCTAGTTCTATACTATTCGCTGTTACTTTTTGTGCCTGAATTCCATTTGGAATACTTGGAGCTTCTGTGTCTGGTTTTACGTCATTGATGAGATTAACATCAATGACATTATAGAATGCATTTGCTGTATCGGCTACATCCCATACTGCTAAAATCACATGATATCCACTTCTATCAGTAGGTACATTAATTTTGTGAGTTAAATGATTTGAAGCTGTAGAGCCATCATGTTGTACAGTTCCAATTGGTTCTAAATCTGCTCTTGTGAGCGCTTTATTTGGATCCCATCCTTTTTTAGTAATATAGTAATGCCATTTACTTGTTAAGTGAGGCGCTGTATATTTCCAAGTAAAAGTATTTTCCCCGCCTGTGATTGTATTTTTAAACCAACGATCAGCTGTTTGTAGATCTAAAACACCACCAAATTTACCACCTGCAGAAGCGATTTGGCCATCAACTGGTCCAGCTTGCGGGAACCCTTTTGGAGCTTCCAAACTTTGTGGTTCATACATAACACTTCCGCAGTTTACATTTAGTGCACCATAAGTTGGACTGCATAAAGCAGATCGGCTGCTAGGCTTTTCAACAAAACCGTGCGCGTATGCGTTTTGAGGAATAAGTGTCGTGCCAATAATTCCAGCTGTTAATGCAACAGCTCCTAGACTTTTTTTGTTCATTTTCATGTTTTGTAGTTGTTTTAATAATCGATTATTCATGTTCCTGTCCCCTTCTTGTTATACTTTGTAGTGTAATGTGGGCTTCGATGTAAAAGAATAACAAGAGACAATCTTGTAACGATGTATGTGTGTGTTATGCATACACCGCAGTGAAAATATATTTCATTCCTTGTGAAATATTTCACTTGATGAATATATCATGACATAGAAATCATCAAAATATGTGCAGAAGTTGTGCAGAAATGATGAAAGCATTAGTAACACGTAAAACTATGGTTCGAATTTACAAAACAGAATATTTAACATTTCAAAACAACGAATTCTCCGCTTCATATAAAAGAAGAGTGTCTATATCATTTCATATAGACACTCTTCTCATGTATAATTTTCTATTTATTATTGACCTATAAATGTAAAAATCTCATCAGCAGCTTCCTGATAGCCACCAGATTTTCGGAAAGACTCCTTCAAATTCAATGCAACTTCTTTATATGATGGATTATTTAATACAAGTTCTACACTTTCACGTAGTTGTTCCTCAGTTAATTCCTTCATTGACAACTTAACCCCAGCTCCGAGATTCTCCACTTGCTTGGCGATAACTGGTTGATCTGCACTTTGTGGGATTACAATAAGCGGAATCCCGTTATATAATCCTTCATGTGTACTGTTCATACCGCCGTGTGTAATAAATAACTTTGTATATGTAAGTAGTTTTGTTTGTGGTACATAATTTTTCACAATGAAGTTTTTAGGAATTTTACCTAAATCACTTATTTTCGTTTTATTGCCAATAGACATCACAATTGTATAATCACTATTCTCAAACGCCTTCATACAAAGTTTATAAAAATCAAGCGCTTCATTAAAAACAGTGCCTAAAGAAATATAAACTACGCTTTTTTCTTCAATTGCAGTAAAATCAAAGGCTTCATTTTTTACTTGCGTAGAGATAGATGGACCTACAAATTTAAATGTTTCATTAAACATATCTCCAAAAGGTTGAAACTCCCTTATTGTATACACAATAGTAAGTGGCGCTGGATTGCAGAAAACTTCATACGGTGATTTTATTTCAACACTATACTTTTCCGCAATTCCCTTAGTTAATCGTTCATAATCATTATGTATTTTATCTTGAACTTCCACTGGTATATTTTTAGACAAATGGCCTAACATTTGTTCAAATGATTTTTCATCCTGTGCAAAAGATGTACAGGAATTTATTGCTGGAAGCTTTAAAATTTGAGCAATTAAACGACCACACCCAAACATCGAATCGTGAATGATATAATCAAAATGTTCCCCTTCAATTTGTTCAAGAACATTTGGTATAATAACATCTGCCGTATGTAATAGACCATTTATTCTCTCTGGTAAATAATTTCGACCACCGGAAAGAAAAGCATTTATAAATTTTTGATCGTCAATTGTTCGTACAGTAGCACCCGTCTTTTCAATACGCTCTCTAAAAGATTCTATTGAAAAATATACAACCTCTTCCCCACGTGAAACTAATTCTTCTACAACTTGCAATGTTGGATTTATATGTCCTTCTGATCCAGTATTAATGAATAAAACACGTGCCACTTAAAACACTCCTTAATTTAAATCTTCTCTATATTAGTTTGGCTCTTATAATTCTTCTAAATGGACTTAGCGAGCCTAAATCCAAGGTCATCTATATGAAATGTAGGATGGCTACGCCGGCGACAAGTTGCACCACAACCTCTAGCTGCTTCAGCCCAGCTACCGCCTCGGAAAATTCGATATGATCCATATACCTTTTCATCATACAAATCATAGCACCATTCCCAAACGTTTCCTAACATATCATACAAGCCCCATGCATTCGGCTCTTTTTTACCGATTTCATGAATATGTCCATCTGAATTTTCATTATACCAAGCAATCTCTTTCAGTTCACCGTATATGTATCCAGTAGTTCCTGCTTTACACGCATATTGCCACTCTGCTTCTGAAGGTAATCGGTACCCATTTGAATCTAAATTACAACTAACAATTTGACCACCATTATTAATAGAATAATATTCTTTTAATCCCGCTTTTTTTGAAAGTAAATTACAAAACATAATGGCATCATTCCATGAGATATTTACAACTGGTTTATTTTTATCTTTGAATAAATTTGATGTATGATTCGTAATGACGTCATATAATTCCATCGTTACAACATATTTTGCAAGAAGAAACGGTTTAACTTGAACTTCCCATTTTTTTTTATTCGATCATCTCTTAATTCTACTTTTCCTGCTGGAATTTTCACCATATTAGAATCAACCAGGTCAATGAATCTATTCAATTTTATCCCCCCACGTTACCTCTTTTTATAATCTAACTATTTATAGTATCGTACTTCTCTAAAAATAGTCGTACTTCATTTGGAGATTTTAAAATAATAACATCTTTTTCCTTACTCAATTGATTTAACCTTTTTAAAATTGAAGGTCGTTTCGTTTTAGGATATTCCCATATCCATTTGAAAAATTGCAAGTCAAACCTTTCCTCACATCCAGCACCCATATCCGGTCTTGTTTTATTCCGATATTGTATAACTCTTTTAAAAGCTCGATAAACACATATTGTTCTATGAATATCAAGAAAGATAATTGTATCAGCTGCGTTCATTCTTATGTCCATTGTCCCGCCATAATTCCCATCAATAATCCATTCATCTTCTTTAACTAATTCATTTTGAACCTTTCTTTGCTCCACTTTCGGTACACCTTCCCAATTCGGTTTCCAAAATAACGCATCAAGATGATGCACTTTTATACTTAATTTATTACCTAACTGTCTGGCTAATGTAGATTTCCCTGAACCACCAGAACCTATTAATATTATTTTTTTCATATTCATACACCCCTTTCTATTGATTCTTCAATAGCTTTTTTATTTACAAAAATCCAGAAGAACATCTCTTCATTATTACTCGTTTTAACTATCCTTTGTACTTTAACCCCTTTTTTATCAAGTTGTTCTATTAGATTTATTTCAACTAATAGCTGTTTTATCGATCTCTTTTCCTTTAAAATATAGGATTTATTATTACAATGAATCTTTGTTACGTTTACTTTTATTTCAGTAGCTGTGACCTCTTTATCTCCAAACCAAAATTTGTAATTTCTAATATATCATCCATAAACGAATACCCCTTTTACAAATCTTTTATTTCTTCTGTAAAATAAACTCAAAAATAAACCCTACTCCAACACCAATTGTATAAGCCACTAAATCATTCCACAGAAAACCATATCCCAACACGAGCCCACCTAAAGTCGTTGCACGAATGCTATCTATCCATTCGGCATGATATAATTGGCTCAATTCAATCCCATAACAAAACAGTAAACTTATAAAAGCCAATTTCTTCGTTTCTATTTTAGGAAATAAAAATCCAAATCCAATGAAAATCATTAATGCCCATAAAGCATCACCTAAATAATCATTTAATAGAGCGGGCAGTGCAAAAGCTAACTTTCTTGAACTAAGCCCTAAAATAATAACAATGATTGTAAACGTTGCGTATAGTAATCTATTTCGTTTCGTATTCATTTCAAAACTCCTATTTCATTATTTAAAACTGCAAAATAGCTAGTAAAATATAATTATTTTACTAGCTATTCTTTAATGGCTTTCATAATAAGAAAATGTGGATTTGTATTTAGATAATGATATGATTTTTCATTTACTTCTCTCATCTGTTCAACCGGTCTCGGTTCTAGCATTTTTTCTAACACAAAATAATTTGTTGTTTCATTAATAATATCTTGAAGTGACCTTCTGAAAAAGCTAACTTCTATTGTAATATTTGGTTTAATCCAAGTATCTACCAATAATTGTTTTTCGAAATAATTTTCACAAGTAAACTTTGTAAAGTCCATAAAAGGATGATGAATGGAGTATATCAATTCTCCCCCTGACTTCAATACTTGACGAAACTCCTGAAATACTTGATTCCAATTTTCTAAATAATGAAGGGTTAACGAACTCACAATAACATCAAAAGTATTGTCTTCAAATGGTAATATTTCTTGCAAGTCATGACAAAGAAACGTTGCTTTATTGCCCATACTTTCCTTTGCAGCTTTTATCATTTCAGAACTTACGTCAATTGCAGTTACATTTGCTCCTCTTTCTATAAATTGAGAAGTATACCACCCTGCTGCACATCCAGCATCTAATATATTCTTCCCTTCTAAATTCTTTGGAATCATCTCCATCATCGCTGGTCTTTCGTAATAACTGTTATATGGATTTGCCACATCTAGATTTTCTTTATATGTACTCGCTAATTTATCATATGTATCTTTAATCATGTCTTTCAATACATCCACCCCTCATACATATTAATCTAATAACTCTTGCTGCTTTTTCTTTGAAAATGACTGTAGAACTAAATCATACGACCAATCAATCATTTTATTAATTTGTTCCTGCTCTACATCCTTATGTAAATAAACTGTATTCCAATGTTTTTTATTCATATGATACCCTGGAATGATTGTATCTGGATAATCATCTCTTATTCTTATTGCAAGTTCTGGATCACATTTTAATGTAATTGCCGCTTTTTCACCTTCTTCATGGTTCAATATCGCAAATATTTTATTGTTGAGCCTCATACATGTTGCATTCCAACCATCTGGTGAATCTTCTGTCGCTTTTCTTTTTGATAAACAATATGTTCTAGTTGCATCCATTCTAATTGACACCTCTTATTCTCTCACGATTTGATTACGATGCATTACAATTTGTTTCGTCGCTTGAAATTGCTTTTCACCATAAAACTTTATTAATTTCTCTCCGCAAAATAAACTAACGATATGAACATGAGATATTTCTTGAAGTAATATTGTTAGCATTTTCTCTCCAATGCCTTTATTTCTTACACTTTCATGTACAACAACATCTTCTATATACGCCCGGAAAACACCGTCAGAAACAACTCTAGCAAATCCGATTAATTCATTTTTTTCCCATACCCCAATCGCTATACTATTCTTTAACATTTTTTGAATATCGTTTTCTTTTCTTTCTGGCCACCAACCGACGGAGTCATAAAGTTTTCTTATTTTTTCTACGCAGATTGGTTGTTCATGTTGCAATTTATACGTGTACATTTTCTTTCTCCCATTTAACATAATTTAAATTATTATAAATAATTGTATAAATTTATAATATAGATTTTACAATTACAATTCAAACAATTCTCTACTACCTTTCCTATTCCTTCTATTAAGTTAGATTATTTCAAATTAATGAATTTATGGAAATACACAACAACTAATAAAATATTTACCTATTAAACTTTGAATTACTTGTAAGAAATGGTAAAGTTAATAAGGTGAAAAATACATTAAGTGAGGCGATTTTTTGAAAAAGTTTAGTTTATTACTATCAGCATTTGTCATGATTTTAACGTTGTTCATTCCAAATCTTACATGTGCTAAATCTTTCCCTGATGTCCAATCTAATCATTGGGCAATTAAAGAAATTAACTATTTATCGGATAACGGCATCATTAATGGTACGCCAGAAGGAACTTTTAAACCGAGTGATCATGTAACTCGTGGACAAATGGCCTTAATGCTAGATTTATCATTAAAATTAGAAAAGCCATCTAAGTATAATCATATTTTTTCTGATGTAACTAAAGGTATCTATTATTACGATTCTGTACATAAGTTAGCACACAATAACATTGTACAACGTGAAAAAAACTACTTCCCTGATCGTTCATTATCTCGTGCAGAAATGGCAGTAGTTCTTGTTAAAACTTTTGATTTGAAACCTACAGGTGCCGATGTCAATTTCCCTGATGTTCCCTCTAATCACTGGGGTTACAATTATGTCAAAATTTTAGCGCAAAATAATATCACTGCTGGATTACCAGATGGTACATTTGGTCCAGATATAAAAGTAACTCGTGAGCAATTTGCTGCATTCTTGGCTCGTGTATTAGAGCCAAATTTCCGTCCAGCTCTTCCTAAGCCTAAAGGTAACTTAGAGGTTCATTATATTGATGTTGGACAAGGTGATGCTACTTTTATTAAATCTCCTAGTGGAGAAACGATCCTGATTGACGCTGGTAACAACGGAAAAGGTAAAGTAGTAGCAAATTATTTAAAAGGATTAGGATACCAATCTATTGATTATATGATCGCTACTCATCCTGATGCTGATCATGTAGGTGGATTAGATGAAGTACTTTATGCTATGAATGTAAAAAACGTATATGCACCTAAAGTAAGTCATACAACTCAAACGTTTAAAGACTTCCTAACTGCAGTAGCTAACAAAGGATTAACAATTAAAGAAGCAAAATCTGGAGTAACTTTACCAATCAATGGTTTAAACACACAATTTTTAGCTCCCGTTAAAGAATACGGTAACGATCTAAATGAGTGGAGTGCTGTATTAAAAGTAACACATGGAAGCAAATCTTTCTTATTTACTGGTGATGCTGAATCTAAAAGTGAGAAAGATATGGTTGCAACACATGGTTCTAGCTTAAAATCTGATGTATTAAAACCTGGTCACCATGGAAGTAAGACATCTTCTTCCCAGTCATTTTTAGATGCAGTGAAACCAAGTATCGCTGTGATCAGTGCCGGTGCAGGTAACCGTTATGGTCATCCTACACAAGAAACTTTAGCAAAGTTAAATGCAATGTCTGTTAATGTATATAGAACTGATTTAAATGGAACTGTAATTATTAATAGTGATGGTTCTAACATTTCTGTAAGAACGGAGAGATAATTATGAAAAGAGGTATTATTGACCGTTTTGAAGGTGAACTAGCAGTTATTGAAGTGAATAACGTAACAATTGATGTACCTAAATCCAAACTCCCTTCCACTGCAAAAGAGGGTGATGTTCTCATAATAGAGGATGATACGTATACAATTGATAAGGGCGAAACAGATAAAAGAAGACGTGAAATACAAGATTTAATGAATAAGCTATTTGAATAGTAAAAAAAGAGTCCTCCAAAACTGGAAGGCTCTTTTTTTACACAAATAGTAGCTATTTATTTATTATTATTCAACTTTATACCACCAACCTTTTCGATCAAGCCAATCTTTCAGAGCCTTTAATTGCGTATCACTAGTTGGTTCAGAAACAAAATACGTTAATCCATCCGATTGTAAAATGAAGGTAGCTGTCATTTTCAAAGAAGTTAACGCTCCCCATAACGTCTAGAGTTTCATAAGGTGAAAAAGCTCCAGATTGGATGATATTTTGCTTAGAAACTTGTGCTTGTATGTTTTCTTGTTTTGGTACTGATTCAGTAAACCAAGAAAGTGGTTTACTTCCTATCAATACATTTACCGATACCTGGTACATCACCTGGTTAGCGATGCTTCTAAAAATCCACTTTTTTGTAAAACACGAATACTATAACCTCTTCTCTAAAAAATGTTGACTATGTCCTTTAGGATGATCTTCAACAACACCATATTCTCGGTAGCCGTGCTTTTTATACAATTCTGGTGCTTGAAAACTAAATGAATCTAATAATATTAATCTACAACCTTTTTCCTTCGCAATGTCTTCAATTTTATGTAACAGTTGACTACCATAACCATCATGACGAACTGATTCATCAACCCACAAAAAATCTATATGTAGATGATAAAAATACATTGTTCCTGTTACGCCGCCAAAGATTTTCCCATCTTCATTTTTCACTACAAAGCTTACTTGTTCCATTGGCTGTTTTACTTCATCTGCTAAAATAGACATGTTATATTGAATGACTTTATTCTTTATATATTCTCCTTCAATGCGAGTACCATTCTCTATGCGTTTCATATATCTCTTCCTTTCAACTTTGTAAGCTACCTCTCATTTTTACTTTTCCTTTTTAAAATACTAATAAATACGAATCCACCATAGGTAACAAAGCAGGAAAAACCAATTATCCCTGGCACAGAGACATAGCCTATTCTTATATAACTTATAACTGCAAAACAAGCGATAGACAATATAATAGATGGCCAAAATATAATAGCTGTTTTTCTTCGTCCCTGTTTCGATGTATTTTCTTTCTCTTTAGAAACACGTGTACCAAAAAGTAATACAATACAAATGATGATTGCGGCAAAATAAATAGTATCTAATGACAAATTGTGATCGTATAGTGCGATACCCACTTCAAGAGCAATAATCGTTACAATTAAAATAATGATTGTTGATGTCTTTAAATTTCTTTTCAATCGCTCACTCCTAGCATACTTTCACTATATTCTCTGTATATGTGCCTCAAAGCTACTGCAAAAGCTTCATCTACCTCTTTATTTTCACGTCGATCAGGTAAATCTTTTCCCCCAATAACATAAAGAAACGGGAATTCGTTAAATATTCCTATTATACCAATATTCATAGTAGCTGAAGATAGTCCACCTGTCATATGAGCTAAGTGATATGAATGTATTCCTTCATATTCACCCTGCTGCCTTACCATGCCGCCAATAACTGGTTCCCATAATTCCGCTTCTGATTTATAACCCTGAAAAATATGTAATAAAAGTGAAAGAACTTCATTTAATTCTCCAACATTTTTCTCATCTCTAGCGTCCTCTTGTATATGAATTTTTGAAAAATACGTTTGGGCATACATTTTCATAGCATCCCAACCACCACCACAGTACATTACAACTGACTGTGCAACGTAACTATCATGACATGCTATCATCACTTCTACTGCTTTACTAAGTGTTAAAGTCCTTCTTCCTTGTAAATGTGGATACAACTGCGCACTATCTTCATTTGGATTAAATTTAACATGATGAAGTATATCATTCCAATTACGTTTCTTTTCCTTCACCATTTGCGCTACTACAAATCCGATTACTACTTTTGCTGCCGATGCTAACGGAATATTTAATTCACTATTATATGAAGCAACTATACGATTACTTTTTGTAGAATAAATGGCTATCCCAACATAATCAGATTGTATCTCTTTCATTTTTCGAATGACATTTTCCATTTCACAGCCTCTTTTCCGAACGTTATATTACTTTTTAATAATTCAATATATAATATAAAATACCTTTTTTAGAAAACCATTCTTATGGTTACAATAAGAAAAAGGTAGCATGCATTACTCCATGCTACCTAAGATACTAAACTTCTATTCTTCTAAAGGATTTTTAGGACCGCTAAGCTCCAATTGATAAAAAGCTAAATCAAGCCATCTATTAAACTTATAAACAGCCTTTTTGATTGTACCAGCATGAACAAATCCATAGTTTTCATGTAAAGCAATACTTTTCTCATTTTCCGCATCAATTCCAGCAATTAAAATCATATATTCCCTTTCTTTTGCCATTGCAATCAATGCTTTCATTAAAGAAGTTCCTATTCCATTCTTTCTATATTCCTTATGAACGTACACAGAATGCTCAATTGAATATTTATAAGCAGGCCAAGTTCTAAACGGTCCAAATGTCGCAAATCCTACTACTTTATTATTTAGTTCATATACTAAAATTGGATAACCGTCAGCCTTTTTTTGTTCATACCAGTCTATTTTATTTTCAAGGGTTACAGGTTTATACGTATATACGGCCGTTGTATACAATATAGCATCATTATAAATTTCTAACATGTATGTTACATCTTGTTTCCTTGCTTCCCTTATCATCCCATTCTTCCTTTCCTCTAATTTCATTCCTATATACGAATACGAGCTTTTCGGAAACCATCAAATATATTTAACGCAGCAGACAAAATGTAAATGATAATACCTCCTCCAATTAACCACTTTTTAACTTCCTCTGGAGAAGTAGTAAACACATTTGCCACATACGTAATAAATCCTTCATTAAATAAATGCGGATTTACTACAATTACAATGAATACTATTGTTCCAAATATTTGAAGAATAGCATTCACGATTGCCAACTTTTTCGTCCATTGTCCTTGTACTAACTTATAAAGAGATATACCTATTTCAAAGACAATCATAATTACAACGATTGGCCAATACTGAAGTAACACATCTTGGTTAAAAGTTGGCGCGACAAACTTCAATCCGCTTTCTGTACCATGATATACACCTACAAGATGGTTCGCATAAAAATAAAGTGTTGCCCATATTGCCGTCCACATTAACCCGCCAAAAACTTCGAGCTTTGAGATCGACTTTTTCTTTGGAACATACGAAGTATTTTTCAAATCATCAGGTGTCCACTTTTTTAAACTTGTCGTCAACGGTTGAGTACCTTTGTCTTTATCTGTTCTTTCTAAAATTGCAAATACAAGTGTCAACCAGAAAAATACATGGAGGCCTACTTCGATAATTTCCCCAATTCCTTTACCTATCATATTTAAAATAATATTTAATACCGCTTGCTCACCATTATATGCTACAAAATTTTCTGCAACCATTGCAATGAGTGCGATAACAGCTGCAATCGGTATGATCATTTTTAATAACGTCGTATATACATCAAAATAACGTGGTCCAATTAAATGCATCGGCCTATCTAAGTACCCATTTGCCAATGAAACTGGACTCCCCAATTTTTCAAGAACTTTTTTTTCATCATCTTCATTATAATCATCAGGTAACATATCCTCGATTGTTGACCGTAATTCAAGAATAATATCGTCACGATTTTTTTCAGGTAATCTCTTCGCTACTTCTTCTACATAAATATCAATCAAACTCATTTTTGTCCTCCTCCTTTAATAGGTTATAAAGCTCTTTCGAATCCTTTATCCATTCTTTCTTCAGCTGCAGAAACATCTCTAATCCATATTCACTTAAAACATAATACTTACGCGGTCTACTCTCCGTTTTATCCCAACTACTCGTCACTAGCTCCTGCTTTTCTAATCGGCGAAGTAGTGGATATAAAGTACTTTGATCGATTGTAATCCCTGATTGTTCCAATAATTGGACAAGTGAATACCCATATTGCGGTGTTCTTAGCTGGCTTAAAACCGCTAATGTTAATGTACCTCTTCTTAGTTCAGTAATTAACGAATTTAATAAAGCATCCATTCACTCACCTCATTTTCATTACTATATGTCATACAGTATGTGTTTTATACTATGTATCGTACAGTATTATCGTGATAAAAACAATGAATTTTCACAAAAAATAGATAATAAAGAGCACAAACATTGAATTTGCGCTTTTTTAGCTAATTTAAATATCTATCCCCACCTTACCGTTGTACCTCTCGTAATATAAACTCTTCTTTTTCTTTAGTAAATGGGATAACTTCTACAATCGACTCAATATTGATTACTCCATATACATGCGGATATTCTTGACCGTTAGAAGCAAGTTCATATTTTATGTCTGCTTTTAACAGAATTGGATCAATTGTAAGTAATAAAACATCTTCTTCATGACTAAAATGTTTTTCAGCGACTTTTAAAGCTTGTTCTAAAAATGAACAATGAATAAATCCCTCTTCTTTTAATGAGGCTTCATTAATTTCTCCATTTATCTTTGCAATTTCCCAATTTCTTTTCGTTAATACCTTTGTAATCATAGTTATTCTCTCCCCATACCTTTATATAGAAAAACAAGAGGTTCTTCTTTTTGTTACTAGAAAAGCCTCTTGCGTTTTCATTTTTATTTTAATCCGTTAATTAAAGGCGATACTTCTCCACTATGGAAAATCCATAAATCATGAAGCGACCTTGTACATCCGACATACAATAACTTCGCATCGTGTTTTGTATTTTTGTAATGTTCTTCATCAACATCAATTAGTAGAACAGCGTCAAATTCTAACCCTTTCGCCAAGTATACAGGTACTACTGAAATACCACCTTCATATTTACTTTGATCTGCTTCAATGACGTTTACAGCCAATCCTGCCTTTGTTAACTTTTCATATATATCACGGCATTCATCGTCTGTTCTTCCTATTACCGCAATTGTTTTCACATCTTCATTTTGTAAATATTTTATCGTCTTCATAATCTCATTAAATTGATGTTCTGCTTGGATTACTTTAACATCTTCACCACTACGAAAAACTGGTGTCGCAAGCCCTACTGGAATCTCTGCATTTTTAATTATTTCGTTCGCAAATTCAATAATTTCTTTTGTAGAGCGATAACTTCTCGTCAGTTCATAATAACCTGTTTCTTGGAATACTTCCTTAAAAGCACCCCAATCTTCAATCCCTTGATAATCGTAAATTGCTTGAGATAAATCACCTAATATAGTAAAAGAATTACCGAGTGTAATTTCTTTTAATACATAAACTTGGAATGGCGAGAAATCTTGCGCTTCATCAATAACAACGTGATGGAATTTCTGTCCGATTTCAATACCTGTTATGCGGTGATGTATGTATATTAAAGCTGGTAAATCTTCTACATACACTTCTTTTTTACGACAACTCTTTTCAGTTTCTTTCACAAGTTCTTCAGGTAATACTTCGAGTATTTCTTTACTTTTCAATATTGAACTATAAATTGAAAGTGAGCTCATTTTCGGCCAAAACTTCATATAAGTGTTCAATCTCTTAGTCGCTTCTTTTTTTAGTAATTTCTTCTCGTTTGTTTCTCCATATTTTTTTAGCTCAATTTCAATCCAGCGTTTCATTCGGCCGACTAATCTTTCTCTTCTTTTCTTTAATGGATAATGTTTATATTCCACTTGCATCCATTTTTTTATGTCTTCTACTGGAATAATAGCTTTGTCCCATGCCTCAAAATCACTTGTTGGTACTAATTCTTTTTCAAATTGAACCATTCTCTCTTCAATAAAGGACTTAAATTCCAGTGTACCTTTCAATTTACCGAGCATAATTTTTTCTTCATCACGATTAATAGAAAATGCTTCTTTCAACTTTTCTTCTGTTTGCTTCAGTTGCACCGAATCATCTAACGTACGTAATGCCCAATCTGGAAATGTTGTTTGACTAATATTCCCTACACCTAATTCAGGAAGCACACTCGAAATATAGTCTAAAAACAGACTATTGGGAGCGAATACAATCATTCTCTCAGCTTCTAGCTGCTCACGATATTCATAAATTAAAAAAGCAAGGCGATGTAAAGCGATTGTTGTTTTTCCGCTCCCTGCAACCCCTTGAATAAGTAGTGGTAAGTTTCTTTCCGCACGAATAATATCATTTTGCTCCGATTGTATTGTCGAAACAATATCCTTTAGTTTATTATCTTTATTCTCACCTAATCTATATAGAAGAAAATCATCGGCATGTGAGACATCTTCATTTCCTTTTACATATGTATCAACAACACGTTCTAGTTCTCTTTTTCGAATAGAGATGTTTCGCTTTAAATACACATCACCTTCTACTAATCCGTCTGGTGATTGATAAAACGCTAATTCATCACCGCCGGTAAATGAATAAAACATACTTGCAACAGGTGCCCGCCAATCTATTACAATTGGTTTCATAGTGTCTTTATGTGAAACACCTACTTTACCGATGTAGATCGGCATAACATCTTCCTTGCCGTCCTCTTGAAAATCTAATCTTCCAAAGTACGGTTCTTGTACACCGATACGTAAATTTTGCCTATTAGATTCTCTCATACTTTCTAGAATTTGTTCTTTAAAATCATCTCCATAATAAACCGGAATGTTTTCGAGCTGTTCTAATTGATCATCCATCGTACGTAATGTATCTTTCATCCTTTGTAACTCTTCTTCAAAAATGTTGTTCATTTGATGATTCCCTCCTGTCCGTTCTAATTTTCCAGTCGAAATACAATTGTATTAAAAATCCATTTATAAAGTCAATAGTTTTAGTAAGAATTTTCTAAATTAAAGAAGAGTAGAGATTAATCCCTACTCTTCTTTAATTTAATTCGATACGCCAAACATTCATTTAAAGTTGCTAATTCTTTATATTTCCGTTTTTCAAAATGATATGCTCCTCCTGGAAAGATTCCTACAATACTTAAACCAGCTTCAGCACATAGATTGCTAATCTCATCTACCGTATAACAACGTAAAGACTGTGTAACTATATCATTTGGATTATTAGGATGCCACCAATGATCTAGCATTCTTTCATTTATGCTATCATATTCATATTTTCGCATAGCTGAACTTAAGGACATTTCTTGTCCACTTACCTTTTTCCAATACAACGGTTGATAAATATCAATAAGTGCACATCCATCATCCTTCATCCAATTTTTAATTCGTTTTAATAGAATCAATTGTTCATCATCTGATCCTACACCAAATCCATCTAAATAACTAACAACATCAAACTTTTCTTCAAATTTGATTTTATAAAAATCAGCGCAATGAATAGCAATATCATTAGTAGAATGCTCTTTTGCAAACATAACTAACTCTGGTACAAGCTCAACAGTAGTCATCTTTACACGTAACTTAGACATCGATCTTGCAAACCCTCCATTTCCTGCTCCTAGTTCTAACATCGACTGAAATGGATGTCCAATTTGTTCTTGAACTTCTTTCGCAACCTGTTCTAACCAGCTTTCTGTATTAATATCGTAATTGGATAGTTCGAATTGTTTTTCGTAAAATTCCCTCACATCTAATTCGTTCATTATTATTCTCCTCCTGTATATTTTTCTACTACAGGTGAGAAACTAAATTTCTGATACCCATGAAAAATCCTCCTTTTGATTTTTCTATATTTTCACTTTATCAAAATAACCAGATTTTTGACAGTGTCAATTTAAAAAGCAGATAATGGATGTTCCCACTATCTGCTCTATGGCTGCTATTCTTTTTCTCGTTGATACTCTATCCAATCACCAGAAATGATAACTTTCCTTAACATCTCTTTATCTTGAGCGATATACACAAATGCACATATTTCTCTATCGTCTAAATAAATCGTTTCGGTGATTCTGTCATATAAATCACTCTCTGCATTACCTGTGTATTCTTCCAGTTCATCTAATTTTTGCAGCACATCATCATTCACTTCATAAACTTCTCCATATACTTTATCTTTATTTGAACAAATCATTGCTGGATACCCTTCGTTTGTATCAAATAATTTACCATAGGTCCATGCCCTGTCTGCGATGCATTTTGCACCTTGCATAAAATGAGCATTCGTTTGCTCTTTTCTTAACGTGCCATACACAAAAACGTGATACATATATCCCTATCCCCTTTATATGTCTCTACTTTCTAATTTGTAAATAAGCACGAATCATAAAGTAACTCACTTCATTTGGAAGTTGTTCCTTAATCGATTTCAGACCACCCTCTGCATTTTGAACGGCAGTTTCAATCAGTGATTCATATTCTGCAGGAACAAAACTGTTCCAGTCTACTTCCATTCCATCTTCAAAACAACGTATTAAATGATTTTCAATTGTTTGTCTTGATAAGCTACGTTCTTTCGCAATTTCATTTAAATCAATGCCTTGTTTATACATTTCATACGTTTCTAAATGAGAATTTGCTGACGCTTTCCCTGACTTTTTCCGCTCGGTCACCACTTCTGTCTTAATTGTTTCAGCATAGTTTGGGTTTTCCTCAATAAAGTGCTGAATTGCTTGTAAGAAATGAGAACCATACTTCACAAGTTTATGTTCACCAATCCCTTTTACAGTTAAAAGTTCAGAGTCACTTTGCGGCATTTTTGCACACATATCTTTCAACGTTTGGTCAGAGAAAATAACGAATGGGGGTACACCCTCTCCTTGCGCAATTTCTTTACGTACTTCACGAAGTATTTCAAATAAAGGATGATCCTGAACAATTTGTCTTGTCTCTACTCGTTCTTTACGTAAAACATTCTCTTTACCAAGTAACACTTCTTTCCCTTTTTCCGTTACTTTTAATGTCGGATACGTACCGTGTTCAACTGCGATTAACTCATCTGAAATTAAAAACTCAATAAATTCACTGACTTCTTTTACGCTGCGATTTGATAGTAAGCCGTATGTTGGTAAAGTATGAAAATTAAATTCAATCACTTTCTTATTTTTCGAACCCGTTAAAACTTGGGCAATCATTTGTTTTCCAAATCGTTGGTTCGTTCTAATCATACAAGATAGAACCATTTGCGATTCTCTCGTCACATCGATACTTTCGCGGTCGTCCGTACAATTACCACAGCGGCCACAATCTTCTTTCGGCTCTTCTCCAAAGTATTGCAAAATAAATGATTGTAAACATTGTTCTGTATGACAATAGTCAGTCATATTTTGCAGTTTTTCAAGTTCATTTGAAAAACGAGATTCTCCTGTCGATTGATCAATTAAAAAGCGCTGTACTTGCACATCTTGAGAAGAATATAACAATATACATGCACTATCTAAACCGTCACGTCCTGCACGTCCTGCTTCTTGGTAATAACTTTCCATGTTTTTTGGCAGTTGATAATGGATAACGTAACGAATATTCGATTTATCAATCCCCATCCCAAATGCTGATGTCGCTACCATTACACTCACTTCATCACGTAAAAAGAGTTCTTGCTGCTCATTTCGATCGTTATCACTCATACCAGCATGATATTTTGAAACAGAAACTCCCGCTTTCATTAAATCCTCATATAATTGATCAACTACTTTTCTAGTAGCCGCATATATAATCCCAGATTCTTTTTGATTTTGACGAATATAATCCGCTAAATATGCATGACGGTCTTGTCCTTTAATAACAGAAAATGATAAGTTCTCACGCTCAAACGTTGTCATAATCGTGTTTTCTTGATTAATTCCAAGCGTATTGCAAATATCATCACGCACTTGTGGTGTTGCCGTAGCAGTTAATGCTAATACGAGCGGCTTCTCTGGAAGATAATCTAATATGCGATGTATATGTAAATAACTTGGACGGAAATCATGTCCCCACTGCGAAATACAGTGCGCCTCATCAATTGCAATCATCGGGATTTTCATATCGATAAGTTGGTCAACAAACTCCATTGAATCAAGACGCTCAGGCGCCACATAAAGCAACTTATAATGACCTTGTTTCGCTAATTGAATACGTTGATTTGCTTCTGTAATAGAAATAGAACTATTAATATAAGTAGCTGAAATACCGTTTTGTACTAATGTATCTACTTGGTCTTTCATAAGTGATATTAATGGCGATATAACTAACGTCGTTCCTTCGAATACTAATGCGGGAATTTGATAACAAATTGACTTACCACCGCCCGTAGGCATAATACAAACAGTATCTTTCCCATCTAATACATTTTTAATTGTTTCATCTTGTCCTCTTCGGAATGACGAATAACCGAAATAAGACGCTAAAAGTTCTTGAGCTTTTGTAAACAAAAAAGAGTCACCTGCTTTTCTATATCTTTCATCTACTACTATTATATCATCACTTATGCGTCATGAAAGTGATGAATACATAACTAACAGCTTGTTTTTTCATTATTTTATGCTTCTTTTCGTTTTAGAGGCTCATTAACGACTAAAACGAATTTCAAAATAAATATACATTTTATTAACCTTACTTGAATACTACTAATCTTATACATATGAATTCAGGAGGTTACTATATGAAGCACCATAATATTAGTTCCATCAAACAGGAAACAGTACCGAATCAACTCCAATTCTCAAATCATGATACATGGAAATATGAATCATATTATAAATACCAGCCTTTATTTTCTTATAGAAAACTTTTTCATTTTCTTTCTCAACTTTTTAAACGTTAATACGTGGGCGAAATGTCTCCATTCACAAAAAATTTCTCAATATAAACCTTATAGACTTCATACAATACCGTTGATATCATATGAAATATTCTGTTGGATAAACCCCTTAAGTTGACCTGCTTATGTAAGCAGGTCTTTTTTGATTATTTTATATTTCAGTACACTTTTAGTTGTAATTGTAAATCTTTTCTCCATTTTATAACCATACTCCACTCACAACAAATGGTGATAATTACAAAAGTAAACTATAAATGCTCAATATTTAATTATTCAATTCTTTTTTTCTCAATACACAAAACGATTTTCAATTGTTACTATAAAAGTACTCCAGATGAGTTTTTGCTCATCTACATTATCTAGTTAAAGGGATCTGCCGCGGGAAGCAGGTCCCTTTGACTTTATTAAAGAGCCATTTTTATTTGGACACATTTACCAGGTTTTTTTAAGTGAATTTTATGATAATATTACGTAGTCGAGTCCGACATCTCGGCAATACCCTTTTGAGGCTCTGCAACTTCCCTTGCAGAGCCTCTTTTACTTTATATTCAATTTATTTATATATAACGCAATAAAATCCCTCATTTTTTTCCATATCAATTTCTGAAAATAAACGAGGACACGTAACTAATTATAAATTCCCATCATACTTTGAGTTATACATGTTCAAAGGAGTGTTACCGTTTATGTATTCTTATTGGCAATCGCATTACTCCCCCTATCATAACCCTTATGTCCACTTTGATACATCTGTACGTAATTACAGAATTAGTAAAAATGAGAACTTTTTAAAAGGTTATATGCGTTCCTTTTGGGAACAACATGTCGCTTGGACGAGATTAGCTATTATAAGTATTGTCTTTCATTTACCAGACGTTAACGTTACAGTGGGGCGTCTTCTTCAAAATGCAACACATATGGGACTATCACTTGAACCATTCTATGGTGAGGATGCTGTAAAAAAATATAGTGCATTAATTAAAGACCACTTAGTCATTGCAGCGGATCTTGTTAAAGCCGCAAAAGCTGGTGATCAAAATGCCGCTGCCGCTATAGAGAAGAAATGGTATGCTAATGCTGATCAAATTGTCGATTTTCTTAACGCTATCAACCCGTATATAGAAAAAGAAGCATTCCGAAAAATGTTTTATGAACATTTAGCATTAACAAAGGCAGAAGCTCTTGCCTTTCTAAATAAAGATTTTGAAGCAAGTGTAAAACTATACGATAAAATTGAAAAAGAAGCATTAGAAATGGCCGACATGATAACAAATGCAATCGTAAAACAATTCCCGCAAGTATTTCAATAAAGTGAAATTTTAATCAGAGTAGGTATTACTACTCAGTAATACTTGATAAAAATAAATCGATTTCCAAACATAAATCGGCTTATTTAGTTTTCTCCCCATGACATTTCACCTCACCTCTTTACATTTAGCTTATATCGATATATTTTATTAATATCCGTTTTTTATAGGAGGAAATAGTTTGATTAACGCGATTGGCCTCGTTTTTATACTTACAAATAAACACGAGAAAAAAAAGAAAGTTTACCTCAATGAAAAATTTGCACTAATAGATATTATTGATTCTAAAGAAGTATTTGATAATGAAGGAAATCCTTTAGTGGAACTAACATGTAAATACAGTATATATTTAGATGAAAAATATTACTGTAAATCTCTCGATGATTATACCGGACAAGTATTTCCTTTCTTAAGTGCAAAAATAGGAAAAGGTCTTCTAAGAAACTTAAACTACTACTTTTCTTATGTTGATGCCTATGATAAGAAACCACCAGTTAAAGAAATAAGACCACTTATGAAACAAGTAACTAACAGATAGCAAAAAATACAAAAAAGAAAGCATCTAACTCTGGATGTTTTCTTTTTTATTGAAAACTCATCAAATTTCATCCTCTTCTAAAAGTATGTATCCAAGCATATTTTAAATTAAAAACATTGGAGGATTAGACTGAATGAAATACTCAGAAACTATTGTAAGTAAACGACTGCGAATGCTTAAAATGACGGGTATGTTTTTCATGCTAGTATTAATAGCATGGATTGGATATACAAAATTACTTTATGAAAACGGATTTCTTCAAGAAAAAAAGAATTCAGTAGAAGTAATGAATACTAGCATTACAGGAGAAATAGAGCAGCTTTTTCATATAAACTTGCAAGGTTATCGAAAAACAAGCCTTGATGCTGTTATAGAAGCCAGTAAAACAGATCCAAGCGAACTATCCCTAATTGAACTAGTCAACAAATCCTGCTCGCAAGATTGCATAGGCGAACCAGTCACATATGTAAACTCAAACAATGGATATATCTTTTATAAGGAATCTAATGGAACTAATGTAGCTATAACAGTTAAAAAGAAAGACACATGGATAATTGTAAAGAAATCTGTTCAAGATGGAATATAATCTCCCCCCAAAAAAGGAGTACGTATCGTACTCTTTTTTATTATTAATACCTTTCCTCTTCATGCTTACCATAATGGCATTTCGGCTTTGTTTTACAATGACATTTTTCACACTCACACTTCGGTTTCTCTTTGCAACAACATTCGTGAAAATCATTGCGTTTACATCTACATCTCCCAAACATTAAATTATCCCAAAATGTATTACAATTTCGGGAATGCCCACAATGACAAGTATTCCCCATGAATATGCTTCCCCCTTAATAGAATTCATCATATTCTATGTTTGAAAGTATACAAAGGCTTGTTTATTAGTCTATTTTCTCCATATTATAAGTAGTGTTAAAAGATTACATAAAGTGAAACTTTAATCAGTGGGGGTCTTACTGCCCATTAAAGCGGGATAAAAATAAAAAACCGTCACATGACGGCTTTTTATTTAGCAAACTACTCTTTTGTATAAAAATATTTAATTCCTTTCGTATCTAACCAAGCAGTTGCTTTGTCCAGTTCGTTCCCTTGACGATAATCTGTTTCGAAATACACAAGCCCTCGGTTATCTCCACGAGATATTATTTTAGAAGTATATCCAAGCTTATCCATCATTTGAATTATGTCAGGAATTAAATTTACACCAAATTCATAAGTAACTACTTTATTATATTTATTCACTATAATTCCAACCCCTTCTTGTTTTTTTATCGGCTCAACAATTTGATTTGTAAACCAAGCTAAAGGCTTATTTCCAATCAGCTTATTTAAATCACACTTGCCGATACCAGCCACATTCCCTGTTTCTGTGTATTGCCAAATATCACATGGATACGCCGGTTCGTTACCACCATAACGAGGAATCCATACAAAATCAGAATTGACATTTTCCATTCCAAATGGTTCATACATATGATGAGCAATATATAAACCAACCTTCTTAGCTCCTAATCTGCGTAATTCATCAATAAAGGCTTGTGCACCCGCTCTCATATCGTTCATTGTTTTTACTTCTACGTCAGCTACCCAAACTGTTGCATTTTTATCACCACGGTTCCAAAAGTCTCTCGCCTCTATCCGTGCATCCTCTACTGAAACGAAACGACAGAACGCATAATTACCAAACGGAATATTTCTTGCTTTCATTGCTTGTACATAATTTTTATATGAAGGATCTATATAATTTGAACCATCTTGCACACGTGCAATTACAAAATCTAATTGTGGTGCTGCAATATCCCAATTAATGTCGCCATTCCATTTCGAAATATCTACAATATAACCCATTATTTAACATCTCCTTTTTCGTTATTATATTCAAAGCTTGCTTTTTTGCTATTATCATCTAATAAATAGTATGAGAGGTATTGTATTATTTAGTAATAATTTAAAATTCGGCTTATGTATTAAGAAAATAAAATATTATTATGGGTTTAATAAGTAAAGATTTACAAAGCTCTAAACTATAATCAGTAGGAGGCTACAAGCAGTGCAATTCCCAGCTAATTTCTTAGTTTCATCCGAATTTTGAGGTGGGGGTCTTACTACCCGTTAAAGCGGGATAAATAAAACCACCTTTCTGACAGGTGGTTTTGTGTACTACTTTACATATATATTATCCATATTTACAGTTACATAAATATTAGTTACTTAATATAATTAAAAACTAATTTTCGTTTTATCTCAAATACTCATAGTACCATTTACGTGCATCTAACCAAGCTGTAAATTTATCGATATTTCCGGACGGATAGCCATTCGTTATAACATAACCAATTCCATCTTTCTGAACGACAATTTGTCCATCAATACCCGCATCAACCATCGCCTGAGCCAAAACTTGTAAATTGCTAAATGCCACACCACCGGTTTTTACTTTGAGCAAATCCGCTGCACCTCCTCCAGTTTGTCCTGTAAGAGCAAATACAATAGAATTAGCGATTTTATCAACATTCCATTTTGCCATGTCGGATTCATTATCAATAAATCCTAATTCAATAAGAATAGCTGGTGCCTTCGTTCCATTTAATACTGCTAAATCTGTACGTTGTTTCGCACCTCGATCACGCCATCCAATATCTTTTGCTAGTTGAGCTGAGATTTTAGCCGCCAAATCTTTCTGATCATAATACAAAACCTCAACACCCTGTCCATTTCCATCACTTGCATTAAGATGAAAAGAAATAACTAAATCCACAGCATGGGAATTGCTATTCCGAATGATATTATTTAAATTTTGTGATTGAGTTGTCCCTACCTCGTCCGTATCGTCATAAACCGTGTGTCCCAGGGATCTTAACTTAGTCGCCACAGCATCTTTAACTTGCCTATCCAGAACGTGTTCTTTCCGATTCCCAAAATTAGCCCCTTGAACAATACTATTGTGTCCTCCGTGCAAACTATATCTGGCCATTATTTATTACCATCTCCTTTCTTAATATCATATTCAAAACTTGTCTTATTGCTATTCCCTCTTACAATCTTAACTGTCCCCATACATCCTACATTTTCTAAAGGTGAAGGCAAATCGTTTTCGATATAAAGTGAAACTTTAATCAGCCCTCACCAATCGGGCTTTTACGGGCAGCCCAACCCCCACCGAACTTCTTTGCTTCCGCTGAATTTTGAAATGGGGGTCTTACTGCCCGCAAATAGCGGGATAAAAAGTGATGTCACTTCACAAATCTGATTCTTCGTTCTCTAAATTGCATTAACTTGAATGGTGACACGAACAAAAAGCATCACCTTTTTGGCGATGCTTAAAAACTCTATTTTACGTTTTAGCTCCCTAAATAAAATTTAAGATCCTGGTGACCGAAACTATCCTTATATTTCCTCCTCTTCCTTCACTGCACCTTTTAACCTCTGCAACATATACCCAATCCCTTTACAACCTGCTAACGGATACGTAATGATTTCTTCTAAATATAATTGTGTTACTACTTTCTTATGCTTCTTACCTGCAAGTAAAACGATTTCATCAAACTGAAACAAATCTTTTTCTATCATCTGTTGTTTTAATTGTTCCATACTAATAATCTCATCGCTCTTTGAATCAAACGCAAGATCATAGTTTTCTAGTACAATATCATTTGGCCTTAAAAATCCATGCTTCGCTGATAATATAACCCAATTCTCGAAAAACATAGTTGCATATGCTTGACATGCTTTTCCGAACGGGCTAATATACACATCTTTTGCCTCCATCGGTCCGCAATCTGGATACTTATCCCAAATTTTCTTCTTTCCGCATGGAATTATGCATAACCTTTTCATATATTTCTTACCTCTTCTCCTGCATAAGTAAATTAATTATTTTATACATTTTGCCCCCACCATGCTATATAATGATATTAAACATAAATAAATTACATCTTTTACCATATAACCATCTTTTTTACTAATAATTCACTTTTTTTAGATTTGAACACCCATTCCCCTATTTAAACATAGTACACTCCTTGTAAATATTATAATACTACAAACAACGGTATATTTACTTTTCAAATCCCTTAATAAAAATTAAAGTATATAGATAATCAAATATAATATCTTTAGAAGGAGGTGAATATATGAAAAATATACTCCCTGCACTAGTACTCTATATTATTGCTTGCATAATCGCTATGCTTGCTCCAGCGTCTGAAGGCTATAATCATGTTGGCTGGAAGTTGTTTGTTGGGCAAGTGTATGCTATACCTATTTTCCTCATTTCAACAATTATTACATTTTATATAAACAAGAAAAAATCTACAAATAAACAATTATAAGGATAGCAAATGCTATCCTTATTTTAAATCGTTAATTAGATCCAAAATAACGATTGCAGTACTTTCTATTCTTTCTTTCGAAAAATCAAACGTGACACCTGTTTTTTCATATATTTCTTGTATTGGTAGGTTCCAATCTACACTCGCTCCCTCTTTAAAGAAAGTAATCGCTTTTTCTGGATCCTCTCGATACATTTGAAACAATTGCATTGCTCCTATTTGTGCAATTGCGTATTCAATTTTATAAAAAGGAAACTGAACAAAGTGAAATGTCTCTAACCAACTCGAACTGATTTCATTCTCTAATCCTGTAATGTCGACTGATGAATATTGATACCTTTTGCATAGTTCGGAGTATTTCTTATCACGCTCTTCTGATGTATGGTTTGGATTTGTATAAAGCCAGTGCTGGAATACATCTCCTGCAACTGACGATATTAATAAAGACAAAGTACGATATAATTGCACTCGCTGCACTTCTTTATATTCTTCTTCTTGCTTGTAAAAGATATTAAGCTTTTCCATTACTAGTAACTCAAGGCTGAGAGAATACAGCTCAGCCACCTCTTCACGAAGATACCTTTCCTGCATGCTACTTTCATTATTAAATTGTTTATAAAAATGAAATGCATGCCCCAATTCGTGTATCAGTGCATTAATTGCATAAAATGATGGACTAAAATTAGAATACACAAAAACCTCTTTACTATGAGGCAAGGTAAAACAAACAGCTCCTGGTGCTTTATTTTCACGTTCTTCTACGTCAATAAATCCAGCTTTCCTTATATGAATAAATTTCTCATAAAAATATAAATCTGTCTTCCGAAACATTTCTTCCACCCCATCCAATAAATCAATGGCATTTTGAAATGGAGCTTTTGGTACATTACATAGCGTAAGATCCCAAGGGCGATATCTTTTTACACCGAGATTTTTTTTAGAAAGACTTCCCAACTGTTTCCAAATGGGGACAATATACTTTTCTATAGATTCATGAAGCTTATAACATTCTTCAATACTATAATCTCTATTTTTTTGTTTGAAAGCATATTCACTATAATTATTAAATCCCGCATTTAAAGCCATTTCATTCCGCAATTGTACAAGTTCATTCAAAATAAAATTTATATCTATTTTCACTACACTTCTCGCTTCACATAAAGCGTACCAGGCTTTTTTACGAATAACTCTATTTGGGTTATCTAATTTTGCTTTTACAAATGCATATGTCTTTTGCTCGCCTTCCCAATTAATAGATATGTTAGACATTATTTCTCTATATTTCGTAATAAGCTCTTGCTCTTTAACGGAAAGAGTAACCTTCTTTTCATTAAACATTTTACTTTTTACTAATCTTGCTTTTTTCATAAATCCATATTTCTGCTCATCTAATAAGTCGGAAAACGCGCACTCTCTAAATTTCTGGTCAAATTTTGCATTGTATCTTTTTAAAATTGGTTGGATTGTATTTTGATTATACATATGTAAACCACGTATATTTCTGTCATTTGTATCTCTATACGTGGCGATCAAACTACTTGTTATCTCCTCTTCTATTTCAGCAGTTACACGCCGTTCATCCAAAAGCCAACTCTCTAATTCTGAAACAGAAGCAATATTTCGCTCTAAAAGTGACTGTAAGTTATTTTCTAAATCATTAAACATACACAATCCTCCCATTAACTAGTTTGAACTTTCTGTTTTTTATAGATAAAAAAGGACAAGTAGCCAATCCGACTACTTGTCCTTTTTTGTTAAACCATACTCAATACTATTAAGCTTGGAATGCTTCTGTTAATACTGGTACGATTTGTTTTTTACGAGATACAACACCTTTTAAAGTAGCAGTGTTGTTTTCTAGAGATACGTTGTATGCTTTCTCAACAACGTTTGCTGCTTTACCGATCGCAAGACCAACAGAATCGTTAGTTAAGATATCAGTTACAACGAATAAGAATAGGTCTAAACCTTTTTCTTCTACTACTGCAGAGATAACTTTTTCAAGTTCCGCTTGGTGTACAAGAACGTCGTTTGTATCAACAGCGTTTACTTGTGCAATTTCAACTTTCGCATTACCCATTTGGAATTCTTTAGCGTCAAGAGAGATTAATTGCTCCATTGTTTTTCCGCTTAAATCAGCACCAGCTTTTAACATTTCTAAGCCGTAGTTATCAGCATCTACACCAGCGATTTCCGCTAATTCACGAGCTGCCGCTACGTCTTGCTCTGTGCAAGTTGGAGATTTGAATAGTAAAGAATCTGAAATGATTGCAGATAACATTAAACCGGCAACTTCTTTACGAATTGTAACGCCGTTTTCTTTGTACATTTTGTTTAAGATTGTAGCTGTACAACCAACTGGCTCACAACGGTAGTAAATAGGATCGCTTGTTTCAAAGTTAGCAATACGGTGATGGTCAATAACTTCTAACACACGAACAGATTCGATATCGTTAGCACTTTGTTGACGCTCGTTATGATCAACTAAAATAACGTTGTCCACTTCGTTTGCAACTGTCTCAACAAAACGCGGTCCTTCTACTTTAAAATAGTCTAACGCAAATTGAGTTTCACCGCTGATTTCGCCTAAACGTACAGGCTCAGCATTCATTCCTAATTCTTTTTTCAATTCTGCATAAGCAATTGCAGAACAAATTGCATCTGTATCTGGGTTTTTATGCCCGAAAACTAGTACTTTTTCCATGTTTTCCACCTCTTCATGAAAAGGATATCTTAAAGAAGCAAATATGACAATATTTAAAGCATAATTTTTTATAAATAATTGCACTTTCTTCTATATTTTTCATCGTTTTTCATAAAAAAAGATCATCTAAAATGAATTAGATGATCAAAATGTATATTTTATCCCGCTTTAACGGGCAGTAAGACCCCCACCTCAAAATTCAGCGAAAACAAAGAAGTTCGGTGGGGGTCGGGCTGCCCATAAAAGTCCGATTGGTGAGGGCTGATAATCAGTGGGGGGATGAAGACCCCCCCACTGATTAAAGTTTCACTTTATTTAAAATAAGCTAGGAGCTTGCACTACATGATTTAGCGCGAAATTCGATGCCAAACCGTTATTTACAAGGTTAACATCTATAACTTGATAAAATGCATTCCCAGTATCTGCAATTTCCCACACAGCTAAAATAAGGTGATATCCATTTCTATCAGTTGGTACGTTTGCTTCATGTGTTACCAAAGTTCCTGGTCTAGCTCCACCATCATTTTTTACATAGAATGGTACTAAATCTAAATCAGATCTTGTTAAAGGTTTATTTGGATTCCAATCTTTTTTCGTAATATAGTATTTCCATTCTTTCGTACTATGAGGTGCGGTTAATTTCCACTTAAATGTATTCGCGCCGCCGTTTAACGTAACTTTCTTCCACCTATCAACTGTTTGAACGTCTAAAGCAGGGAAATGACCAGCTCCTGCAATTTGTCCATCAGAAGGTCCTAATTGCGGGAATCCACCTATTCCTTCTACACTTTGCGGCTCATATTGAATTGGTCCGCAGTTTACATTTACCCCTTGCTTACATAAATAAGAACGGCTTGCTGGTGATTCAACATATCCATGAGCTGAAGCTTTTTCTGAAAAACCGAAAGTTAACAATCCCGTAAGTAATATGCCACCACTTAATATAACTTTCTTCACCTTCTGTAAACCTTTCGTTTTCATCACGTCATCCCCTTTCTCATAATAAAGCGAAAATAACTATAGTTGGCTAGTCATCTTCTCTACATCCATTATAAGTCGAGGAGCATAACGAAAAGAACCCTCTAAAAACTTTCTCAAATTCATTTGATCCATTATACAAATTCAAATAACACCGCTAGAGAAATATAGACGTTGTTAAAAATTGAAGTATATTATTTTGAACATGATAGCTTTTTAATCATAACTTATAAAACTTTATAATAAATAACTGTAGCATCCAAACTACCATTTGGAGAAATTGCGTATTCTGGTATTTTTCCAGCTTCTTGATAGTCTAATGATTTATATAATCTATTTGAAGGGTCTCCTTCTCTCGTATCTAACACTAAAAGAGACCTATTTTCTTGCTTCGCTCGTTCCTCTGCTTTGTGCATAAGTGAACGTCCAATGCCATTACGTCTAAAGTTTGGATGAGTCATTAACTTACAAATTTCAGCTCTATGAATCCCATTAGGCTTTGTAACTAAATGTAATTGAATACTCCCTGCCACTTCATTATTTATTTTAGCAACATATAAGATCACTTCTGGTGCTAAAACAGTTTCCCAATACTTCGCTGATTCTTTTTGATCCAGTGGAGGTAAAAAACCAATTGACGCCCCATCATTTACAACCGTTTTCAAAAGTTCAGACAGCTCTTCCATATCATCATTTATTTGCTTAATCTCTTCAATTACTAAATTTCGCATTACTAATCCCCCTTTTGTTTCATTGTACCAATTTTTAAAGCAGGAATAATGATATACTAAGATGAAATTCTTTAAAACATGATTTTTTAGGGAAAGGATAACGATATGAAATATATATTAGATAGAACATATGCAAAAGAATTACTCGAATGGGCATATGAACAAAACCCCGGTCCTTGGTTTGAACATTCAATAAATGTTGCTCAGGCAACTGAAAACATAATTATAGAACTTATTAAAAATGGGTATAACCTAGATGCTGATATAGCATATAATGCTGCCCTTTTGCATGATATCGGAAGATACAAAGGTTTTACCAAATCGGTCATTCATTCTTATGATGGTTATATGTATATGAATGATTTAGGGTATACAGGAAACGCTGTTATTTGTGTTACACACTCATTCCCATGCAAAAATGAACATATAGATATCGCAGCAGAGTGGAGTCTCGTTCCTGACCATATGAGAATCCAGTTAGTTGAAATATTGAATGAACATTGTAACTACGATTTATACAATAAGATAATTACTCTTTGTGATGCTCTTGCTGACGCGGATGGTTTTACTACGCTGGAAAGAAGATTGATTTCCGTTGGTTTACGTCATGGTACAACGTCTCATACATCATTACATTGGAAAGGGTTTTATGCAATTAAGAAAGAATTAGAAGCTTTAATCGGTAAAAGCATATACACAATTCTTCCTGATGTAGAGAATTCGATTTATGAAGATATAGAATATTAAAGTGAATAAAAATTTAATTTCACATAAAAAAACGTTTTAAACTTTATGTTTAAAACGTTTTTTTACATTCAATGCTTTTGATTTTTCAGTTCTGTTAAACATTCCTGTACTAAAGTTACCGCTTGACTCATTGCAGCTCCGCCAGCAAATGCTGCTGATACACCACACGCTTCCAGAATTTCTTTATCTGAACACCCTTGATCAAGACAACCTTTTGTATGATAAACGGTACAATATTCATCTTGCGTTGCTAGACTAATTCCTAATGCAATAAGTTGTTTTTCTCTTTTTGTTAAAGAACCCTCTTGAAAACAAGCTTGCGTGAATGCATTATATGTTTCAGCAATTTCAGGAATTTGGTTTGTAAAACTACCGATTCCTTCTTTATAATGATGTAGAACGTCATTTACTGAACTATGTTGTTCGTGTTCCATCTTATTATTACCTCCATTCCAATTATATGTACCTATTGTAGTATGTGATGAAAAGAAGGCAATATACGCCGCCAGAAAAGAATGAATATTCAGTTTATTACAACTACAACTTCAGACTATCATCCACTACTGATTGTTCTTTATAGTTTTTCCTTTCAATCTCTTTACTTCTCTCCTCCCAAAAAACTAATCCTTCAATCCCAACTTTTTTAGGATCAAACACTGGATCTTTCCCTTCTTTTTTCTGTGCTTCATAATCTTTTAACACTTTTAATGCGATTTTACTTAATAATAGAATCGCGATTAAGTTTAACCATGCCATGCTACCAATTCCTAAATCTCCAAGATTCCATAAAAGTGAAGCTGATTCTACGCTACCGATGTAAACCATAATTAAAAATCCAATTTTTAAAACTGGTTTTAACCAGCTATGTTTAAGCTCACGATCTAAATAAGTAAGTGTCGTTTCAGCGATATAGTAGTATGCGAGTAATGTTGTAAATGCGAAGAAGAAAATTGCGATTGAAATGAATAATGGACCAAACCCTGTCATAACGGTTTCAACTGCTTGTTGTGTATAAATTGGACCTGCATCAACATTCCCTATATTCTTTACAATAGCGCTTTTTCCTTCAGGTATAACATTATACATACCTGTTATTAAAATCATAAGAGCTGTCGCTGTACAAACAACAATTGTATCGATATATACAGAAAACGCTTGAACTAACCCTTGTTTTGCAGGATGGGATACTTCAGCAGCAGCGGAGCTATACGTCGCTTCTCCAACACCAGCAACATTTGAAAATACAGCGCGTTTTACGCCCCATGCGATTGCCGCACCGACGATTCCGCCAAACATTTCATTTACACCAAAAGCACTAGAGAAAATTAAAGCAAACATACTTGGAATTTCTGTTACATTCGCAATTAATACGATACATGTAACAATTACATATCCAATTGCCATAAATGGAACAAGCATTTGCGAAACGCCAGCAATTCTCTTTACGCCACCAAAAATGATTGCTGCTAATAATACGACTAACAAGATACCAGTTATATATTTGCTAATCCCATTAGAGTTTTCGAATCCAACTGCTATACTACTAGATTGAATACCTGGTAATAAAACACCATATGAAAGTGTTACAACGACCGCGACAATGACTGCAAACCATTTCATTTTCAAGCCTTTTTCAATGAAATAAGGTGTACCACCACGGTATTCATTTCCAACTTTACTTTTATACACTTGAGATAATGTTGATTCAACAAAAGCACTAGCTGCTCCTAAAAGAGCCATTATCCACATCCAAAATACAGCTCCAGGTCCGCCAAAAGCGATAGCCGTCGCGACCCCTGCAATATTACCTATTCCAACCCTACCTGATAAAGCTAAACAAAATGCTTGAAAGGATGAAATTCCGGTCTCTGAGCTCTTCCCTTCAAATAATAGTTTAATCATCTCTTTAAAATAACGAATTTGTAGAAAACGAGTTGCAATTGTAAAATACACACCTGCCCCTAATGCAAAAACAACTAACCCAATACTCCATACTTGCCCTACTAACCACTCTACTAATTGCTCCATCCAAATCCCCCTTATCATTCTTTTGAAAGCTATTTTATATATAAGAAAACGGACAACTATTATAAAATCTTCCAGTTGTCCGCATCTCTTATTATTTCATCCCTCTATTTATTAATAGTTAGATTCTCTTTTACTTTATATTCACCCAAACGCTTTTCACTTCTGTATAGTTATCAAGCGCATATGAACCTAACTCACGACCGATACCAGATTGTTTAAACCCACCAAATGGTGCCGCTGCATTTTCTAAGTTATAATCATTAACCCATACTGTTCCTGCCTTTAACTTATTGGCGACTTGATGTCCTGTTTTAATATTTTGTGTCCATACGCCCGCTGCAAGCCCATATGACGAACGATTTGCTCTTTCGATTACTTCTTCCGTCGAATCAAATGGAAGTACAACGACAACAGGACCGAAGATTTCTTCCTTAACTATCGTCATATCGTCCGTAACATCAGTGAATACTGTTGGCTGTACAAAATACCCTTTTTCAAATGCCTGTTCACCGCCAGCAGCAACAGTCGCGCCTTCAGCTTTTCCTTGTTCAATGTAATGTAGTACACGCTCTTGTTGCTTTTTAGATACGAGTGGCCCCATTTCCGTTTCCTTCTCCATACCTGCTCCAAGTTTCACGTTATTCGCCATTTTCACTAGTTCATTTACGACTGTTTCGTAATGTTTCCGGTGAACGAACACGCGAGAACCGGCACTACAATTTTGGCCGTGATTATACATAATGCCCTGGAATGCGCCGTTAATCGCTTCTTCTAAATCAGCGTCTTCTAAAATGATATTTGGTGATTTACCACCAAGTTCTAACGTTACATGTTTAATAGTTTCTGCAGATTGACGCATAATATATTTTCCTGTAACTGTTGAACCTGTGAAGGCTACCTTATCAATATCATGATGGTTTACAATTGCCGCTCCAGCTTCAGGGCCGAAACCTGGCACAAAATTTACGACACCGCTTGGAAAACCTGCTTCTTTAAAGAGCTTCGCTGTATATAATAATGATAAAGGCGTTTGTTCTGCTGGTTTTAATACGATTGTACAACCTGTTGCTAGTGCAGCTCCCATTTTCCAAGAAGACATAACAAGAGGAAAATTCCAAGGAATAATTTGCCCTACAACCCCAACAGGTTCATGGCGTGTATAATTTAAGTAATCTTTTGAAATCGGAATTGTTTGCCCAATAATTTTCGTAGCCCATCCCGCATAATAACGATAATTTTCTACAGTCGCTGCAATATCATCATCCAGTGCTACTTGATATGGTTTCCCGTTATCTAAAGCTTCTAACTGCGCCAATTCTTCCCGGTGTTCTTCAATTAAGTCTGCTAATTTATAAATAAGGTGCGCTCTTTCAGCAGTAGTCATTTCTGCCCAAGTTCCTGATTCAAATGCAGATCTCGCCGCTTTTACTGCCACATCAATATCCTCTTCTTGTGCTTCATAAACAACTGCAAGAACATCTTCTGTCGCTGGATTATATGTTTCAAACGTCTTTCCGCTAATGGAAGGAACAAATTCACCATTAATAAACATTTTAATCTCTTCATTTAAAAACGCTTTCACTTTTGGTTTCAGCTCAATGTTTGTCGTTAACATATATGATTTCCTCCTTATTTAAACAGCTGCATGAGTTGCGATTTTTGAAATAAGCATTTGAAGTTTTTGATCTTCTTCTTCAGTTAAACCGAGTCTCGGATAACGAGAAGGCCCTCCAGCTTGCCCATGTAATTCCATTGAGCGTTTCACGATTTGTACATACTTTCCTGATCCTTCAAGAAACTCGCAAAGTGGTAAAATCGCATCGTTAATTTCCCAAGCTTTTTCTAATTCGCCATTTTGGAAATGCTCATACATTTTCGTAACAAGTCCCGGTACGATATTTCCTGCTACTGAAACCCATCCCGTCGCACCAACTAAATAAGATTCCATAACTAAATCTTCAGATCCGCAAAATACTTGAAAAGCCCCTTCGCCTTGTCTTACTAAATCTCTAGCTTTTCGAATATCTCCACTAGATTCTTTAATATGTGTAACATTTTCACATTCTTTTCCAATGCGTAACATGAGCTCAGTACTCATATCAACTCCAGATGTAAATGGATTATTGTATAACATAATTGGTATATTTACAGCGTTTGAGATTTCTTTAAAATGAAAATAAATTTCCTCTTCTTTCGGTTTACAATAGTACGAGTTAATAATTAATGCACAATCCGCTCCATGTGCTTCGGCATGTTTCGTATATTCAATCGTCTCTTTCGTCGTTTCTGCTGCAGTTCCAACAATAACTGGAATACGTCCATCAACTTCTTTTAATACTGTTTCTACCATTTTAAATCGTTCTTCTTTTGATAAACTAACAAACTCTCCTGTACTTCCATTAATAATAATGCCAGCTACTTTTTGCTCAATAAAATAGTTTACGTTTTGTTTTACACCGTCCCAATTAATTTCTTGCAACTCATCCATCGGTGTGATTAATACTGGAAATGCCCCTTTAATTTTTTTCATATTTATCTCTCCCTTTACCATTTTATTTTAATAAAAATCCTGTCGGAAACGGATCTGTAGGGTCTAATAGAAACGTCTGCATCCCTGTAATAAACCCTCTACTTTCAAAACGAAAAATATAACCTGTTTCTTTCTTCTTCACTTTTTCAACAGTTATAAAACTATTAAATATACTTTCATTTATAAAAGGTTTATCCGCTATATGATCATTTTTAAATAACGCGTGAACATAAGACACTATAGTCGAAACAAACCCCGGCGAACGTATGATAAAGTTATCTTCATGAAATGTAATCGACTTTATATGGTTCTTCTCTTTCTGCGTGGAATCTACTAAAATAAGCCTTTTTATTAGCGACTGTTTTTGTATAGCTTGGAGTGTAGCTTCCCCCCATTTTTTCAATTCAGAAATATTTTCAATACGAATTTCTGGCGAATACGCACCTTTTTCTACAACTGCATATACTTTATCTGCCTGTATGAGAGAGTAATTTATATTACCAACTTGTAAATTTTTCTCAATCATATAACATAGCTTACTTTCGAACGAAACAGATACAACTTCATCATTCTCTACATACGCATAGACTGAATATATGCCAGATAACGTTTCGATTTTGTATTGATTCGTCTCTCTCTTTTTTACATACCCACTTTCTAGTAACATCGTTATGACTGCGACAATACCTCCATAATGAAGCGGAATTGACCCTTCATGATTAAAAAATAATACAGCTGCATCGACTTCCGTATGAATAGAAGGAACGACGATACATCCATTTAAACCGATAAAACCACGCGGTTCATTTAATAAAAGCTGTATTTCTTCTGCTAACTCACCTGAAAATTGTTCGTTTAATTGCTCTAAACTGTAGTAGTACTTGCATGGTACATCTTTTATTACACGAAATGCCTCGCCATTTACGTGTACATCTACTGCTGTATACATTTTTTGAATGTTCATTTTACATCCTCCGTTTCATGTTCCATCGGCGGAATTAGCAAAAAGCCTTCTTTCAGCGGATCCTTTTCATTGTAAAAAAATCTATGCATACCCATAAGCCAAGCTGAACCTGTAATTTTCGTTACGACAGCTTCCATATTTTCAACATTTGTCGTATTTATGACGCTTCCTTTAAATAAAGAGCCAACGATACTTTCGTGAATAAACTCTTTATTCATCTCAATTTTTTGATTTGCGTATAATACAGCTAACTTCGCTGATGTTCCTGTACCACATGGAGAACGATCAATTCCCCCTGGTGGAACGACAACTGTATTTTTTACATGAGCACTTTCATGAGTAGGACCTGTATAAAATTCAATATGGGTTAATCCTCTAATAAATGAATGCTCTGGATGAATGATTTCAAATTTCTCATTAATGATATTTCTTATATGAATAGCCTTATCTATGATTGTAGATGCGTTTTCTGGTACTAACTCTAAACCTACCGATTTTGCATCGATAATGGCATAAAAGTTCCCTCCATACGCAATATCAGCCTCTACAGTTCCAATGTTTTCGACGTCTACAGTAATATGTTTTAATAAAAAAGCTGGTATGTTACAAAAGGAGACTTCTTTCGCCTTTCCATCTTGAACAAAGATATCCACTTCAACTAAACCGGCTGGCGTATCTAACTTTAACGAAGTAATCGGTTCAACTACTGGAATTAAACCTGATTCAATTAAAGCTGTACACACACCAATTGTATCGTGACCACACATCGGTAAATATCCACCTGTTTCTATGTAAATAACACCAATATCAGCTTCAGGATGACATGGATCTGTTAATAATGCTCCTGACATTACATCATGACCACGCGGTTCATTCATTAACAATTTGCGAATCCAGTCATACTCCTTTTTCATATGTAACATCTTCTCTGCCATCGTCTCTCCAATTAACTTAGGCAGTCCGCTAATCAATGTTCTTGTTGGATTCCCGCCCGTATGTGTATCAATCGTCGTAAAGACTCTTTGTGACCTCATCCATTTAACACCCTTTCTGTAAAACGACTCAAACGAAGTGGTTCAATAGGAATGATTGTTTCTTTTTCATTTAATATCTCTTCAATCACTTTCCCTGTAACTGCGGCAAGACTAATGCCATCCCCTTCATGCCCTGCTGCTATAAAGTAATTCGGGATATGTTCCACACGTGAAATGATTGGCAAATGGTCTTCTGTCCACGGACGTAATCCAGCGTATGAACGAATCACCATCATATCTGCCATTTTCGGATAAAAACGAATTGCTCTGTTCGCAATACATTTAATTACCTCATTATTTATCCTCGTATGAAATCCTACAAACTCTCTACTACTACCAATTAAAAAATTTTGGCTTTCTGTCGGCTCAAATACAAGAGCTACCCCATATTTTTCAGTTAAAGCATCCACTTTTCGTTTTCCGCCAAATTTAGAAATTAAATAACCAAATTCCATTACTTTACGGCAACCAACGTGTTGTTGCCTTGATGCTACAATAATATGCCCCTTTCTCGGTTCAATTGGGATATTTACATCAAGCATTTGTCCGATTTTCGGAGCCCACACACCGGCTGCGTTTACTACTTGCTTCGCAGTAAACGTCCCATTTGTCGTTTCTATAATAAAGGAACCGTCTATATCTCTTTTCATTTCTTTTACTTCCGTATGATTAAATGCTTTCGTACCAAATTTCTTCGATTCTGCAAGAAGTGAAAAAGCGAGAAGATATGGATTTACAGTCGAATCCGTTGCGCATTCTAACCCGCCTAATAAATCATCTGCAAAGAATGGCGATTCCGCTCTTATATCTTGCCTATCAAGCATTCGAAACGGTAAACCCGCTTCTTTTTGACGATTCACCCATTGCTGCGCTGCTTCCATCTCTTCGTCCGACTCACATACGAGAATACTTCCTGGCGCCCTATATTCAAATGAGTGCTCTAACTCTTCACTTAAATCAGTTACTAATTTTTGACTTACTAACGACATTTGACTATCAAACCCTGGGTCTTTATCAATAGCCAAAATATTTCCGTCACACCGTGAAGACGTCCCACTGACAAATTCTCCTTTTTCAATGATTGTTACGTCTCTTCCATATTTTGAAGTGTAATAAGCGATTGAACATCCTATAATTCCACCACCTATTATTAAAACGTCGCAGTGCCTCACGTAGCACGCCTCCCTTCTTTTTAATCCCTCACTTTCTTTTATGCAATTGACGTGCCAACTCTGCATATATACACTTTTTACAAATAATATTTTTATTTGTAAAAATATTTTGAATTTATCATAAATAGGTGTATTATTTTTTTATCACTGTCAAAATTTTTATACATAATAGGAGGTCATTATGACATTCTCATTTCCCACAATAAAAGAATTTCTAAGAACATTATCTATTGATCATACATATAGCATTCAACACATTGAACAAGTTGACGAAAAATTTTATTACCGACCTTCTACTACAGAAGAATATACTTGTGCAGTTATATATGAAGATGACTCATTCACCGCTTTAATTGACGGGTTTTCCAATGAACTAGCCGGTATCATAATGAACCGAAATAAAGAGCCTATATGCTGTATAACGGCACAGCAAATCATTCCGTTTCTTGTTAAGTCTTACTATGAACTACAATCTTTCTATAACACCGTAATACAAACAACTGATTCTTCCGTTACAGTCATCGATGATAAAGAATGTGTTCGTACTTGGACAGATGGCGCCGAAAAAATTTTTTCAGTCAGTCATAATGAAATTATTGGACAACCTATCACTCGCTTTTTTGACTATAAAGATTTGGAAATTTTACAATCATTACATGACGGAAAAAGCATAATTGCTCAGTTCCATCAGCCCCGTCCAGATCTGTTCGTATTAATTAATTCAAACCCAGTGTATTGTAACGATGAAATTATTGGAGCCGTCGTTTCAGAAACTGATGTTACGAATCAAGTTGCTTTAAATGAAAAACTATTTAATATGTCACATGAAATGCACCGTTTAGAACAAGAGGTCGCAAAGTATAAAGATGAATCAGACCCTTTCCTTGCGATGAATGGAAAGAGCCCTGTTATACAAAGAACGATACAATTAGCTAGAAAGGTGTGTTCGGTGAAATCAACTGTTTTAATACTCGGCGAAAGTGGTGTTGGAAAAGAAGTATTTGCGAAAGCGATTCATGATGCAAGTGAAGCAGCTAAAGCTCCGTTCATTTCAATTAACTGCGGCGCCATTCCAGAAGCATTATTTGAAAGTGAATTATTCGGCTATGAGCGCGGGGCATTTTCTGGTGCAAATAGTAAAGGTAAGAAAGGTAAAATAGAGCTCGCACAAGGTGGCACATTATTTCTTGATGAAATAGGAGAAATGCCGCTCGATATGCAAGTAAAGCTTTTGCGTGTACTACAAGAAAGAAAATATTACCGAGTTGGTGGAGAAAAAGAAATAAAGATTGATTTCCGTATTATCGCTGCTACAAATCGTGATTTACAAGAAGAAATGAGAAAAGGCACGTTCCGAGAAGATTTATACTATCGCCTAAATGTAGTTAGTTTGCATATTCCACCGCTACGCGAAAGACGTGAGGATATTATTGAATTAACTTATTCTTTCTTAAACCATTTTTCAATCAACTATAACAGACCAATTCGTGACTTACCTTCCAGCATTATGCATGAACTGCTTCATTACAATTGGCCAGGTAATATTCGCGAGCTTCGTAACGTTGTTGAAAGACTTGTCGTATTTGCGACTGACGGCATTATAAAACAAGAGTATTTACCATTTCATACAACTGAAACGTTAGAGAATCATACGGCTCATTCCCTATTACTCAGCAACAATAATACGATTCTCTCTTTGCAAGAAGAGATGGATGAACATGAGAAGAAAGTCATTGAGAGGGCTTTACGCATTTTGAATGGGAATAAATTAGAATGCGCAAAACAGCTCGGTGTTACGAGGGCTACCTTATATAACCGTTTAAAAAAACTTGGGTTACAATAACCGTTTCCCTCCTCTATATTGGCATAGTTTTTGCATAATAATTTGTGCAAACCGAACTAGAGGAGGAATACATATGACGAATAAAGATCATGTAATTGTTTGTCGATGTGAAGAAGTTACATACGGTCAACTTCAATCGACAATTGCTGAATATAATTGCTCGGCAAGAGAATTAAAACTAAGAACACGTGCTGGTATGGGATTTTGCGGTGGCCGCACATGTAGAATGATGATAGATCGAATGATTGAAAGTGCAAATCCTGACGTAACTACTAATGAAATTCCATTAAAATATCAACCACCAGTGCGTGCAGTTACCTTTGGAGCGGTAGGTGAAAATAAATGAATAGAATTACCCATCACCCTGTTTTAGGGAGTTTAAATAGTAGTAAACGTATCACTTTCCAATTTAACGGTCAACAATATGAGGGATATGAACATGAAACGATTGCGGCCGCTTTACTTGCAAACGGAATAAGAACTTTAAGAGTGCATGAAGACAGCGGGACGCCGCGAGGTATTTACTGTAATATTGGACATTGTTCTGAGTGCCGCGTCACAGTAAATAATCAAACGAACGTACGAGCATGCTTAACTGTTGTAGAAAAAGATATGATTGTTGATAGCGGCAAACAGCATCCAAATATCGTGAGAGAGATGGTGAAAAAACGATGAACGATGTCATTATTATCGGTGCTGGACCAGCAGGTTTATCAGCCTCCATCTCTTGCGCTCGATTTGGTTTCAATGTACTTGTTATTGATGAATTTATGAAGCCTGGCGGAAGGTTGCTCGGTCAATTACATCAAGAACCTACTGGAGAATGGTGGAACGGCATAGAAGAATCAAAACGCCTTCACGAAGAAGCAAAATCACTTTCAGTTGATATTCGATGTGGTATTTCCGTCTATAATTTAGATAAAGATGAAAGCACTTGGTTCGTACATACGAATATCGGTACGTTAGAAGCACCGTTCGTTCTACTTGCTACTGGCGCTGCTGAGTACTCCATTCCCCTTCCTGGTTGGACACTTCCAGGAGTTATGTCAATCGGGGCAGCCCAAGTAATGACAAATGTACACCGCGTTCAAGTTGGGAAAAAAGGAGTAATTATTGGTGCTAACATTTTGTCATTCGCTATTTTAAATGAATTACAATTAGCGGGAATTAAAGTGGAACATATCGTGCTTCCTGAAAAAAATGAATTAAGTCAAAAGGCTGGTGAACCAGAAGAAGTATTAAATTCTCTCTTACATGCTGCCCATCTTGCCCCGTCACCTTTATTACGTATAGGTAGTCGATTGATGAAATATAATTGGGCGAAACAAGCTGGATTAAACTTCTATCCAAATAAAGGTATGAACATAAACGGCACACCTCTTCACCTTCGAAAAGCAGCTCTTGAAATTATCGGAACAGATCAAGTTGAAGGTGTACGGGTTGCTAATATTGATACGAAAGGAAACGTCATAACTGGATCGGAACAAGTATATGAGGCAGACTTCGTTTGTATTGCCGGTGGCTTATACCCTCTTGCTGAGCTAGCCGCTGTAGCTGGTTGTCCGTTCCGTTACATTCCGGAATTAGGCGGTCATGTTCCTCTCCATTCCGAAACAATGGAAACCCCTCTTCCCGGTTTATTTGTAGCTGGCAATATAATTGGCATTGAAAGCGGGAAAATTGCAATGGCACAAGGGACTGTCGCTGGATATTCTATCGTAAAACATACAAATAAAAAATCTCATTCGGTTGAACAACACTTACAACAAGCGATTCAACATGTACATACCGTACGTCATCAAGCTGCCATACAATTTAATCCAATGATTGATGTTGGTAGACGCAAAATGAATGAAATTTGGCGTGATTATTCCCTTGCGTATGCACATACTAAAAAGAGCTGCTGAGATTTCTCCCAACAGCTCTTTTTCCTACTCGTCTGAGTTATTAAATTTCGCTAATGCGTAAATGCCTTCTTCATCATCTAATTCAAGTTGTAATCTTGCTGCAAATGAATTGACATTATATTCTCTGTCAAGTAATAAGCGTAGTGCTTCGATTAAGTTCGCTTGAATTAAAATTTGCTGGCGACCATTTACCTCTACTTCAGCAGAGAAACCGTAGTCATCGTCGTACATGAGTTCAACTAAAACTTCTTCTGGGCCAACTTGTCTTTTTTCAGCAATATATATGCAAAGCGCATTAATTAATTCTTGTTCAGAAATTTTTATTGTTTCCATGCTACTTCATCTTCCTTTTTCTTACGTTGATCTTTGAAGTATTTAAATGCACGAACTGCTAACATTACGATACCAGCCATTACTAACATATTTACCATAAATGCTAATACAGAACCAAGAGCTCCCATATTTGCAAATAAGCTACCCATTAGTAAACCACCAAGACCACCTAGTAATAAACCTTTCATAAAGCTTCCTTTATTACTTTTTGGTGCTGTGTTTGTTGCTTTTGTTTTTGAATCTGTTGTCGTTTTTTGTGAATTCACATTATTATCTTTTTTGTTCAAATCAACTTTTGACTTTTGGCCAGAAGTTGGTGTGTATGATTTTTTACCAGATTTGTAACCCTTCGCTGCTGCGTGGTCTACAAACATAAAGCTACTAGCTCCAAAGATAACCATGAATGCTGTCATGACTGCTACAAGTTTTTTCAACATATTATATCCATTCTCCTTTTATATAGATATATGTGAAATCTACCTTTCTAGTAAATTCAGAATGATAGATTTGTTTTTAAAAACATTTTAAAGGTTCTTATGAACTTATTATATGAACTTTTGTCGAAATATGCAAGTATTATTTACTTCCGACAGTTTGGTGACAAAGGAAAAATTAAGCAAAACAGAATTGACTTTAAATGAAACAAAACATATTATAGGTTCATAAGAACTTTTTATTATTTTTGGAGGTGAAAAGATGGAAACATTTCATCTCACACGAAACGAAATGGCTACCCTTCTTCTATCATTAAGAGGATGGAATACGAAAAAGCCTCTCGGTATTTTACAAGAAGCATGGGCGAAGTCACATAAAAAAGATATTGAAAGCGGACAAAGCGTAACTGCTTTTATTACTACCGCACTTTCACCTATTTTTGAAAAACTAATTAAGATTGAAGATACGGACGTTGGTTTTTCATTAAATGAAATAGTTGCGCTTGGAAATCAAATTGAAAACACAAGTTTCTCAGTAACGGCCATGCAAAACTGGGTGAAACGAGATATAAAAGAAATGATTGGCTCCCCTCAAAAAGGAAAAAAATATTCAATTGAACAAGCAGCCTTACTATTCATTGTCGAAGATTTAAAAACAGCACTTGATTTTGAATCCATTCGTAAGCTATTACGCCTTATCGTAAATGACCCAGCCGATCGAAGTGATGACTTAATCAATCCTGTTCATTTATATGGAGCATACTCTTCCCTATTTGAAGAACTCAATCAAGGGAATTGCTTACAACTAAATGCAACAGATACAATCCATACAATTGAAAACATCGTAAAAGAAAGAGCTGATAAAATTGCAAGCAAGTTCGATCAAGTTAACAACGAACAACGCGAAGCAATTCGTAACGCCATTATTATCGCCACACTTTCTGTACATACCGCATATGTACAAATGTTAGCGAAACGTTACGTAACAGCAACGTTATTTTTACAGAACTTAGATGTGAAGCCGTAAAAAATAGGAGCAGAAATGCTTCTATTTTTTTATGAGAAATTATTAATAATCTTTTCATTATCTCTTCATGAAAACAGAACTTATATGCTTTACTATAATACTTATCAGAGACATAAAAGAATTGAAATAGCAATCCCCTATACAAATAAGGTATAATCTACACATAGTGAATCTTTTATGTTATTAAGTATAAGGTTCACCTATTCAAAAATACATAAACTAGAAGGTGCAACAATGGTAAGTAGTTTTATTCATTCAGTATTAACGTTTTTTGAGGGATTAGGTTATTGGGGCATTATGCTTGGACTTATGATTGAGATTATCCCAAGTGAGATTGTCCTTGCTTATGCGGGATTCCTAGTATTCAATGGTAGTATCTCATTTGTGGGTGCAGTTGTATTCGGTACAATTGGCGGCGTTATTGCTCAAATCTTTATTTATTGGCTTGGACGGTACGGTGGACGACCTATATTAGAACGATACGGAAAATATATTTTCATTCATAAAAAACATATTGATGCAGCTGAAGATTGGTTTAACCGTTACGGGACTGGTGTAATTTTCACTGCTCGCTTTATCCCAGTAGTGCGTCATGCAATTTCAATTCCTGCTGGTATTACAAAAATGCCGTTATTACGTTTCACTACATTAACAGCACTTGCAATCATCCCTTGGTCTATTATTTTTATTTATTTAGGTGAAAAACTAGGTCAAAATTGGGAGAATATAAATGATATTGCGGGACCGTATGTGAAGTCTTTCGCAATTGGCGGCGTCATACTTATCCTACTATACTTCATCCTTAAAAAATGGACAAAAAAACGTAAAAATCTTGCTTAAGACAATATAAAAACCGCTAATAATTCATTACGAATGTTAGCGGTTTTTATATTAGACTTGATTATGTATTAAAAATTGGGTTATTTCTTCCTTATGCCTTAAGTCATGCTGAATGAGTGATGAAAAATAATGATTCAACCCTACTCTTTTAGTACCAATTTGAAAATCATTATAAAAATTATCGGCAGGAATTCGCTCAATTTCTTCTACTAATTGTTTACGAGTATAGCTAAACTGATTGATAAGCTCTTCTCTTGAAATACCTGATCTTGCATATATAATTGCACTCTTATTCATTTCCTCTACATCTGTTGGAAAATGGGGCACTGATTGAGTACTAATAAAATAAGGAATTCGATACTTCATTACAAAATCATCCCAAATAATAAAGTGTGAAATCACATCTGCAATTCCCCACGAACCATTTTTAAATGATTGAAACCATATATCATCAGGTACTTCCTTCAATGTTTGACACCATTCTATTATATTTAACTTTTCTTCTAAAATATTTTCTTTCCTCATTATGCATTCCTTTCTCGCACTTGTAATTCATTCATATGAATATCTTCTAGGAATTATATAAAAAGCCTCCATAATTATGTGGATAAGCAACAATTCACTCATCCATTTCGTATATTAACTCTAAAAGGAGTGATTTCCCTATGCATTGGCAACAAAAAATACAATACTTAATCGGACGCCCTATCGGTATTTCCTTCATAAATGGGCAGGGAACTTCTGGTGTATTATGTTCAGCACATGATGGTCAATTATATGTGTATGAATACCTTTATCAAGCTCAGTTCGCAATGAAGCATTATGATTTTAGACAAATTCAAGATATACATGCCTTTCCGAATTGCCCACTTCAAAATCCTCTATACTAAAAAAGGAACAGCTTATAGCCGTTCCTTTTTCTCCACACTTATTTTTCAGTATAAAAGTTTTGCACTGCTTCATCAAAGTAAATCCAGCCTTTCCAACCTAAATGAATTGTATCTTTTAAGAAATACTTATCATATTCATGGCCAGAAAAGTCAACTACTGGGTATCCTGCTTTCTCAACTTGTTCCCGAACTTTTTTATAATACACTTCACGGCGTTCTTTAGGGAAACCAGCGTAATCATACCACGGTCCATTTACAGGTACAGAAATGAATAGTGGCTTAACATTTTTCTCTTTAAATATATTTAAAACAATTTGTAAGTCATCATATTCTGGTGATTCTTCATATGATTCATTTGCTCTAAAGTTTTTTAACCCTTTTAATTTTTTCTTTAAATTATGTTTATAGTAATACGGATTTTCAATTCCGAATGTGTTTGTAGTAGATTCCGCTTTTCCTTCTTCTTCTGCATGTTTACGTGCATCTACCCAAGAAATTGAACGTAATCCCATATTTGTTTTTTCTTTCATCGGTTCAATCTTAAATAAGGAGTTAAATAAATCTCTATGATCTAAAATATTACGATGCATATAAGCAAGTGGTTTAACTAATCCTGCTTTTATGTTATGTTTCGTATCATTATATACAATACCTTCTAATGAATTTTTTAATATATCATCTTCTTGAACAACTTTATAATCTAATAGTCGTTTCGCAATTTGCTTCTTCATTTCAACATTTATTTTATCATTAAAAATAAAATGATATGCTTGTTGCTTAGAGAAGTTGTTCGTAAAATCCCCCTGTGATACCCCAGTCTTTGTAAACCATTGTGGTGATAAAACAAAGACTACCTTTTTACCTTCTAATCCATCCATAGTAGACGTCATATTTAATATATGAGCTAAACTTTGCGTACCGCCAACCCCCATTAAATATGGCGTAAAACCTGCCGGATTTACTTTAAAGTAATTAGATGGGTGATATGCATCCATTCGTAAAAATTCAGATGAACCATACATCGGTAAATACTGTGAATTCTCTAACATTTTTTGCTGTAAGAAAACACTTTGTAGTTTTTCTTTTTGTAAGGAGGTTGCAGCATCTTCTACCTTCTTATCACTAATAAATGATACGAAACTTTTCGATGGGATTAATATGATAATGAAAAAAAGCAAACATGCTAAAATTATCGGACCAAAAGCATGCTTCATTTTCATCGTCTCTTCCTCTTCCTATTGCTATTAAATTGTAACCCTTGTTTTTGACACGCCATCATTTCTCTCCTTTTTCTCTATACATGTTCCATTCTATTTATCTATTATATACATGTATGTATTTCTTTCCTTGTTCTATTAAGTCCTATACAAATAGCGCAAGAAAATGTTTCCATAGAAACACGTTAATTATACAAGATTCTACATAAATTTCACACTGGAAATTTAGTAATAATTTTATTATTAAGACATGAAAAAACATATAAAATGTCTATAATTCATCAGAAGCTATATTAAATTCAAAATAAGATAAGGTACGTCCACTATAATCAACATTATGAGTATATGTAAAACCTAACTTTCGTAAAAGATTTTTCGAATTGTCATTTGCTATTTTCACCCTAGCAATTACTCTTTTTACCCCCATCGTCTCTTTTGCATATTGAATAGAAGCCCCTGCCGCTTCTGATGCATATCCATTTCCCCAATAGTCTGGATCAAGTAGATACATAATCTCTATTTCATCAGTTTCATCCACTTTTCTTAAACCACAATGTCCTAAAAGCTTTCCTGTTTCACTATTAAATAACAACCATACACCAAAATTATACTGTTCCCAATGTAATATAAGATTCCTGATATAATCATTTGCTTCTTCTTTTGACATTCCTCGTGATTTAGCAAGCCATTTGCCAACAGCTTCTTGCTTTAATATGTTATAAAATTGATCAACATATTCTATACTTGGTTTCCTCATGAACAATCTTTTTGTACATATTACTTCCTTTTCTTCAAACATAAACATCATTCCCATCCAAACGTTTTATACAGACCAGTAAATTATACCACGGACTATTTCTCTAACTTTAAATAAGAAAAACAGACTATCACACAGGTGAAGTCTGTTTCTCCATACTTTTATTTTTGTACATCTGCCCATTTTAAACTAGTTGCCGGGCCGAATTGATGTACATATAAATCTTTCACATATGGCTTTTGTAAGTATGATAACCCGCGCTGGAATACCGGTGCTATTACTGCATCATCTAGCAGCATTTTTTCCGCATCTTGCATTGCTTTCCAACGAGTTTTTTCATCATTACCTAATTCTGTTTTAATCTTCTTAATTAAAGCGTCATATTCCGGATTTGCATATTCTGTATTGTTCACACTGCTTCCAGAAAGGAATACTTCTAAGTAAGTCATTGGATCTGGATAATCCGGTAACCAGCGTGATAGTGACATTTCATATTCTTTCTTCTTCTCTAACGCTAGTTTTTGCGTATGCGGTTGTAATTTTACATTTACCTTTAAGCCTGGTAAGTTTTTCTCTAGCTCTTCTTTAATGTATTCTCCTACTTTTTTGAAGTTTTCTAAGTCATAGTTTAATAACTCAAGCGTCACTTCATTTGTACCTGTTTCTTGCTTCGCCTTTTCCCAATATTCTTTCGCCTGTTTTACATCCGTCTTATTAAACTCACCTGCCGTACTTCTAAAGTCTTTTTTATCAGGGCCTTTTAAGAACCCTTTAGGTACGTAATAGTTCGCTGCTACCGAACCATCATTTAAAAACGAAGTCGCAAGTCCTTTCTTATCAAACACTGTACTTAGCGCAAGACGTGCATTTTTATTTTTAAGAATCGGTACATTTTCATTGAATCGGAAGAAGTACATAACCGGATCTGTATATTGTTTAAGCTCTTTATTATTTTTATATTTATCTACGAATTCTGTTGAAATGACAGCTCTATCAACTTTATCTGTTTCATATAAATTTACCGCAGTTGAAATTTCTTTTACAATTTGATAGTTTATTTCATCTAGCTTCACTTCTTTTTTATCCCAATACTTATCGTTTTTCTTCATTGTAAAACTCGCTTCATGCTTCCACTCCGATAATGTAAATGGTCCGTTATATACCGCTTTATTTGCTTCTAATCCGTATTTATCACCTTGTTCTTTCGCATATTTTTCGTTAATTGGATAGAAGGACGGTAAAATAAGTAGTTTTGTAAAATATGGTACAGGATGTTCTAACTCTACAACGAACGTTTTATCATCCTTTGCTTTTACTCCTAATTCCTCTACCCCTAATTGTTTCTTATTTATTTTCTCCGCATTTTTCACATCGTACGCAATGTATGCATATTGAGAAGCTGTATCCGGATTAATAAGTTGCTTCCAAGCGTATACGTAATCTTGTGCTGTTACTGAGTCTCCGTTAGACCATGTCGCATCACGCAAGTGGAATGTATATGTTTTCCCATCTTGACTCACTTCATATTTTTGTGCTCCAGCTTCAATCACTTCATCATTTTTTGATAAACGGAATAATCCTTCCATTACGTTATTTAAAACGTTAAACGATACCGCATCTGTTACTTTCCCTGAATGTAAAGACGGGATTTCACCCGTTTCTAGTAACTGTAATACTTTTTTCTCATCTTTCGGCTTTGTCGTTGTTTTTTCTTTTGCGCAGCCAACTAAAAATGAAGAAGCTAATAAAGTACTAACTAATGAGTAACGAACAACTTTTTTCATTTGAAAACCCCCTCTACTTTTTAAGGTAAATAACGACGAGCACCAGCGTATTCTTCTATATATCCTGGTGTATTGAGCGGTATAATCTCTACTGATCTTTCAGCTCTCGGCGAGTGAATCATATTTCCGTCACCAATATACATCCCCACATGATGAACACTTCCTTTTCCTTGATCATGTGCAAAGAAGATTAAATCTCCTTTTTGTAAATTCTCTTTATCAACTGCAACTCCATTTCTCGATTGCGGACCTGAATCCCGCGGAATTGTAATACCGTGTGATTTATAAATCGTATGTGTAAATCCAGAGCAATCAAATCCAAAGCCACTTGTACCAGCCCATATATAAGGTAATCCTAAAAACATTTTTCCAGTGTTTATTAAATCATCAGCCGCTGGAGTTGGAATATCATTTTGCGAACGGTAAATTGTGCCATCATTTTTTCGTAGCCAAGCTTTCTGTCCGTTTGGTAACAACACGCGGTATGAAATCGTATCTTCACTAAGTAGTGGCAATCGCGTATTATAGCTCACTTCAAGTGATTTATGTTTTTCAGAAGGATTTATATATAAAATTGCTGTCGGTTTCGTCACTAATACGAAAGGTTCATTTGTTTTATTTGCAAATTCTTGATTATATGTTAATTGTTTTTCAGGCATCCATCCTGGGTAGCCTTCTTCATTTCGCGGTGTTGGTTGACCATGGACTAGCACTTTCACCCAGTCTCCTTTTTTATCAACAACCGTTACTTCTTGACCTAATAGCGCTTGCGTTTCTAATTTATTTGCATTTGTTAACCAAAGTTTCTCATCAAGCGTCATTGATTTCGTCCATTTCCACAAATCAACTGGATTTGTAGCACTCGGTTTATCAATTGGTCGTAATGAATCAGGCGTGGTCCAAAGTGTTGCGGCAGATACATCGATAAATGCCTTACTATCTTTCTTCTCTTCAGCATGTGCTGATGTAAACGATGAAAATATAAATAAAGTTGTTAAAAATGCAGTTCCTACTTTTTTCATACATATCCTCCTTAAAAGATAGTTTACTAGTCTTTTCTCCTAAGATTTACTATTCACTGTCGATTGAAGGTTTACCTTTGACCCAGAATAAGTCATTCCTTCTGGTTCTTCCATTAACCAAAGCGGTGCATCGAGATCGAAGTAATGAATATTAGGATGGGCAGCTGCTAAATGGGCTACAGCACTAACAGAAAGTGAGGATTCCATCATACTTCCAACCATACATTTTACACCAGCTGTTTCAGCGATATCGGCAATACGCCACGCTTCACGTATACCGCCGCATTTCATTAATTTAATATTAATTAAGTCTGCATATCCTCCTTGAACGATTTTCAATGCATCACTTGCTGAAAATATGCTTTCATCTGCCATAATAGGCGTTTGCACATGATCTTTGACGTACTTTAATCCATCCCAATCTTTCGCATGAACAGGTTGTTCAATAAATTCAATATTTAAATTGCGATTTTCCATCTCTTTAATGATAGAAACTGCCTCTTTTGGATTCCACCCTTGATTTGCATCTAATCGTAACGTCGTATTTTTTGGTACGCTATTTCGAATCGCTTCGATACGTTCTAAGTCTAAAGGAGCAGATTTCCCCACTTTAATTTTTAAAGTTTGAAATCCTTTTTCTACATGCTGCTTTGCCTCTTTTGCCATAATGAAAGGTTCATCTACACTAACGGTAATATCTGTATAAATTTCTTTCTTCCCGCCTAATAATGCATAAAGTGGGACGTTTTGATATTGACAATACACATCATATAAAGCGATATCTACCGCCGCTTTTGCACTTGGATTTCCAATACAACTCATTTGAATGTGCTGTAGTAACTGCTGAAATTGAATAATATCTTGATCAATTAAACAGGAACGTATTGGCCCTAAAATGGCTTCTTCAATCCCACTTGCGAAATCACCTGTAATAACTGGTGTTGCGGCTGCAGCACCCTTACCAACAATCCCTTCATCTGTATGAATATATACATCTATACTTTCTATTTCGGTTACGGTACGAAGCGCCGTTTTAAACGGTGTGTGAAGATTAACACGTCTACGATTTACTTTTACATCAGTAATTTTCATATTGTTCATCCTTTCGTTCTCTAACAAAGCGGAGCTTTAATCTTTAAAAACAAATTATGTTTTTACGTACAATTCATTTCCTCTTTCACTTACTTTCAATGCAAGAGATTAATATCAAATAAAAAAATCCAGCCATAAGAAGATTCTTACGGCTGGATTTTGTCTAGGAATGTGTAGACAAAGCAGCAATTTGATTATATTTTTTCTGTGCATCTTTTAACGCTACAAGTAGTGCCTTTTGAGACGAACCGAAATAACGATCTTTTATTTCCATTACTAATGTTGGATCATTAATATTTTTATGTAGAAACAAATATTTAACGAATTGAGATGTTAATGCAATTGTCGCTGAGCAATCTGCATCTACAATTTCCCCAGTCTCCTTTACAAGTACAAACGCTACAAAATAGCTCTTAAACTTTTCAGTAATAGGATTATTTTGAGGTGCTTTCGCATCCCCTACGACATAAATTGTATTTGAAGCGTACACAGCTATCTTCCTTTCTAATACGGGATAACGGTTTTCTTAATAGTCGTATGAGTGATAAACTCAACGTTGATTAAAAAATGTATCCGCTCACCTTGTATTATAATACAATTGACAGAATTTTAACAACATTTATTTTCGTATATATTCCATAAGTATAAAAACAGCTCAAACTCTTCATTTTTACAATATGTAATTGTTTCTTGTACCATGCTATTCGTACATAAAAAACAGTTAGCTATCGCTAACTGCTCAATTACACTACTTCGGCAACACAAATATAGTTTCATTTGACTTAGAAAATTGATATTCTTTTCTGGCAAACTTCAAAATTTCTTCCTCATCGTCTGTTAAATTTTCTATGTTAGACTTTAAAGACGCCTCATTTTTCTTTAAAGAAACCAATTGTTTTTTTTGATTCGTTATTGTATCTTTTTTTTCTACGATTATTTCTTGTTGTTTCGTTAAAATAAATTGAACGTACAAAGTAGCCGCCGCAATAAAGATAAACATGAATATAAATCGCCTTAGTTTTTTCTTATTAATTGCTCGATTCTCATTGGACTGTGATAGTTGTTCTTGTATATTAGGAACATTTATCCGCTTGAGTTTCCTCATTATGAAATCCCCCTAACACATATATTTTCACTACCATCGGCATGATCTCTTACTAACTTTAATTCTATTCTTATAAAATAAACTCCTTCATAAAAATATCTCACAAATTAACCAATTAAAGATAGCATTCGACGACATTTCCATATTTACATTGAATTTTTTTATGTATGCTGACATAAAATAGTAGTTTCTGTTATTCTTTTTCTACTATTGTAGAAGAGTTTTTTTACATACGAAATTTCTCCTTGTAATAACATGCTTGCAAGGAGAAAAAAGATAAATTGTCGTATATTCGCTAAAACTGAAATTATTGTTTCTGAACTAAAGTTTTAAGCATAGATTATCTGTTACGAAACTTTGCTACATATAAAAAGCCCAAGTTGGGCTTTTTTATTTTACAAATCAATATCATATTCCATGCTTTTTGCCGTATCCTCAGCAATCTCCACACCTAACAAATTTTTCACAATATGAAATGACATGTTAATACCAGCTGAAATACCTGCAGATGTAATAATGTGACCTTCATCTACAAATTTCACATTCTCCATTATTTCTACATTCGGAAAATCTTTTTTGAAAGTTTGAATACTAGCCCAATGCGTTGTTGCTTTTAAGCCTTCCAGTAGACCGGCTTTCGCAAGTAATAATGCACCCGTACAAACTGAAGTCATTAGTTTTACTTCTTTCATTTGCTGACGAACCCAATTTATTATAATATCATTTTTCACTTCGTTTTCCCAAATACCTTTACCACCTGGAATGATTAGAATATCAACTGGTGGTAAATCCTCAATACTATAATCCGGCTTTACCTTTAATCCGTTTCTTGCTGTAATCATTTCTCCATTTTGGCTAACTGTATAAACAGTAAATGGTTTTTCTTCCTCCACTTCGGTTACAGAAAAAACTTCAAATGGTCCTGCAAAATCTAACACTTCTACATCATTAAATAAAAATATGCCTACGCTCCATTTATTTATCATACGTTCACTTCCTGTTTTAAATGATGTAAAAGGTGATCATACCCTTTTTCTAACGCAATATCATAAGCTGTTTTTCCATCATTTTTCTTAATCGCTTTATTAGCTCCATTTTCAAGAAGTAACATAACTATTTCTTCACTTCCTAATAATGCTGCTTCATGTAACCCTGTCCAACCACCACTTTGTATAGCTTTTACATCTGATCCTTTTTCAATTAAGAAAGCAACAAGCTCACTTTGTTTATTCGCGATTGCCGCTTGCAAAGGTGTATTTTCATTTTCGTTTTTTGCTCTAATATGTATATCTGCACCACTTTCTAAAAGAAAACTTGCTATCTCTTTTTGTCCAAAATAAGCCGATAAATGAACTAGAGTCCAACCATCGTCACTAAATTCGTTAATAGCACTTGGATTCGTCTTTATAAACTCCACCACTTCTTCCTTATTACCACTTATAATAGCTTGTACTATTGATTGTAAAATCGCCATAATAATCTCCCATCTCTCAAAATATTTAAGTATACTCTTCTATATGTTCTATTGATTATTATATTTTCCTGTCAACACATTAGTTTACATAATAATATTATCTATTTTTCGTTTTAAAATAGTGAGAACTATGATTTAATTTCAATATATCAAATAATATTATTCCAATAAAAAACAATCCATTTTAAAAATGGATTGTTTTTTTATTTCTTTTTTGTGCGGTTTATTTTATTTTTCTATTTCCAATAATGATTTCATTCCCATTAATAAAAATGAAATGCGAATATTTAAATGCGAATTGCAGTACGTTTTTTCATTTGAAAGCTATTTTTTCACTTACCCTTACATTTGAAAAACATGAATGTAAACCCTCTAAAATCAGCAGTCTTATCATACCAATCTATAACAATTCTGTCTTCTTCCCTTACCTGTTTCCTTTAACACATACGATTTTAATACGAGCGACGTTAATGAATCCGTTAATGTTTTATATGATAAATTAGATAATGCTAATAGATCGTTCGTATATAGCATTCTATGCTTCTCTAATAATAATAGTACTAATCGTTCAGACGGTTTTAATGCTTCGTCACTTTCTAGTATAAAGTCTATATTTTTCATTTCTCTAATTATTACTCCTTATATAAAAAAATACTTACGCAACTAATTTAATATAAAAATAATACACAACAAAACTTGAGGTATATTAAAATAACATCGTTCCAAAACACTATTATACTATAACATAGAAAAAGCATTCCCCGAAATAGGAAATGCTTTTTTAAGTTACTTATTGGTTTCTTCTCAATTAATATGTTCTACCTTAAATATTTCTTGCAATATGCGGCTTACTATAATGACTTGTTCCACCACCGCCTACTACTACTTTACCGCCTTTTTCAAAAATTAATAATTTACTTGAACCATCTGCAAGAAGTACTATTACTTCGGCATTGTTACTTGTTGCTACATAAATTACATAGCCACTTTTTGATATACATGTTTCCCAATTTGCATCAAATTCTGATCTTACTACACGATTGGAATACACTTGATTTTCAACTCTATCTTGTGCTTCGTTTTCCAAAATTTATCCCCCCTACTTCTCTAAAATATCATTTACAAAAAATAACGGTTCTTTTTAAAATAGTAACTCCCTTTAATATAAGTAGTATATGTATTTAGTAGAAGGATGCTTGGACAACTGGAACGTAATACCATGTAAGTGATATACAATTGAAATAAGGCAATCGATACTGTATCGATTGCCTTATTTTCATAAATAATTCTTTATTTTTCGTTTCGCACCGCTTCAAAAGTAAACATTTGATTTGCATTTGACGGTTCTTTTTCATAAACATAGTCAGCGGAGCACGTAATGTTAGAAAAACCTATACTTTCTAACAGAAGTTTAAACTCTTCTATTCCATACCAGCGCACCGCAAAGCGTTGCAATTCCGTTTGTACTAACTGCCCTTTACTCCATTTTTCATATTTTAAATATGATAGAGTAACTTGGTTCAGCCAATCTATTTCAATTGATTTATTTTCTAATGTAATTCCGTCTCCACTCGGCAAAGAAAAAGTCGATGTATGAATTTCCCCAGTTTTCCAGTCATGCGGAAGCATAATATCTACGATTAATCGCCCGCCTGGATTAAGATATTCATAAAAACATTTCAATGCGTTTATCGAATCCGTACGATTTTCAATTAAACAAAAAGATCCAGTAGGAATGATAATTGCCTCGTATTTATGTGGCAGTGAAAATTGTTGTAAGCTTCCTTCATATAAATTAGGATGTAAGTTTCTCTCTTTACATCGCACGCGGCACGATTCTAGCATTTCAGGTGAATAGTCTATCCCATCTACTTTAAATCCAGCCTCTAGAAGTGGGATAATGACACGCCCTGACCCAACCGCTGCTTCGAGAATTCTTCCGGTGCAATTTTTTAAACGTTCTTTGTAATACTCAATATCACCATTTAAAGAATAACCGACAGGCTTAGTGAAATCATAAAGTTCCGTGCAAAGTGTACTATAAAAACTAAACATTTATTTTCTCCTCCGTTTTTACGTACGGAAGATTTTCTTTCAATTAATCTTCCTGTACCTTTATTTTTAATAAAAATTCGAAAGAGCTGACTGTCATAATATATCACTCGCTTTCCATATAATATAATCATATTATATTCTCATCAAAATGAAAATTCATACTTTTCCGAAAAGGAGGATGTGATGAATTCATTAATTATATTTCTTTTACTTCTTTTTGCTTTAAATGCACTAACTTTCTTTATAGCAAAGAAGTATAAACGAATATGGAAAATAGCTAGTGGCATTTTCATACTTTCTTCTCCCGTTGTTTTCTTTGCCACTTTGCACGTTATTGGTGAAAAAGTAGAGGAGATGGATTCGCTGGAGGTTTTGCTGGGCTTATCTTTAGTGGCCTATTGATCATAAATGTCATTTTTTTATTTATTGTAAGCTTTTTTGTATCTACCAATAAACATTCACATTAAACTCCCCCTTTTCAAAATGTAAAGAGCTTACTAGGCGGTAAGCTCTTTATCCATAACTATTTATTTCACAATTGGCAATGTCACTTCACTTAATTTCACTGTAAGCTTCGTGCCCGCTTTCGGCCTAATTGTATAATCATAATCACTAGCAATTAAAACGACCCCAATTTGATGCCCCGCTTTAAATATATAATCATCTGGCTGCATGTCCCATGTAAATGTATAATCTTTACCTGGTTGAATCGCTGTTGAATTTTCTATACTCTTTAAGTTTTGTGGATCCATCCAGCCTCTCGTTACGATTTCCGGCTTCGTTCCTCCGTAATCAACAAGTAAAGCAGTTAAATTTGATACAGATCGATCAATATTTCCTGTAATTGAAATCTTTGGTGTACCGCTTATACGTGTATCTTTTTGCAATACAGGCATTGTATACACTAAACGATTGGCTACTTCGAGTTCTGGGTTTGCTATTAATTGATTTGATTTCATTTTTGCATCATCTGCGAATGAGAAAACTTTATTTGCAGAGCCCATACTTAATGGCAAATTAACTGCTTTGTTACTTAAATACATACGAACTTTGGACGGCACCGCTGATGGATCTGGCCAATTTTTTAATTTTTCCCACGTTTTATTTTCACGTTGTACATCAACCATCGGTTCATTCATGATTCCATTTTCAATTCCATACAACCAATAATCGAGCCATTTATTTTGTGTTCTTTGCCAGTCATTCGTTGATGTTCCACCATGTCCACCTTGATGTAACCACATTTTACGAGGAACATTATTTTCTCCAAGTGCATCCCACCATTGCGCGAACTGCTTCGTCTTTACATTCCAATCATTTAAACCATGAACAACAAATACGCTTGCTTTTACATTTTTAGCATCTTTTACATAATTACGTTTATCCCAAAAATCATTATAATTACCAGTTTTCCGGTCCTGTCCAGCTGTTAACTCTTTTATTACTTGTCCGCAAACTTCTGGATTTTCTCTTGTTAATACTGCTTCTGCCATATTATCTGTATCTTCTCCTTGGTATCCACCTGGCGCAATGACTGCACCATTTGCACGATAATAATCATACCAACTACTAATCGCCGCGATTGGAATAATTGTTTTTAATCCTTCCACACCAGTCGTCGCAACAGCATTCGGTAAGGTACCATTATAAGAAACACCTGTCATACCTACATTTCCTGTAGACCAATCAGCCTTAACTTCCTCACCATTTTCTGTATATGCTTTCGCACGTCCATTCACCCAATCAATGACAGATTTCGTCCCTAATATTTCTTGCTCGTCTCCAGTAGTCGGACATCCATCTGATTTTCCAGTTCCAATACTTTCACCTAAAATGACTGCATAGCCTCTTGGCACATAATAATTGCCGTACGAACCAAGATTAACAGCTCCATACGGTTTGCCTTCATACGCATACAATTCTTCATCTACATTATATACAGGAACATCTTTTAAACCCGCTCGATATGGGCTCATTTCATATATAACGGGCACTTTCACATTAGGATCTGTTTTGGGGCGCATAACTTTTACTGACACTCTGTCTTTTTTTCCATCTCGATCACTATCAACTTCCGTCTCTACAAATAGATTTTCAATGATTGCTTCGTCAAGCGAATAAATCGGTTTTGTCATCCCATTTTCTAATTCGACCTTCGTATTTGATTGTACCCCTTCTGAAACTTTTCCATTTAACTTCACATCATTCTCATTTATGTAGTTTGTTTCTTTATTGTCTGCATACGCAGTCATACTAGAAACTCCCGATGTAACTGATAAAGATAAGATTGTTGATAATGTAATTGCTATTTTCTTTTTCCCCATACTCTTTCCTCCCTATATATTTCTCCTTTTACTATACAATAAAATTACTGAAAATTCAGTTTATATTTTATACAACCACTTGAGAAATTTGTAGATCACTCTTTCAACAGGCTTTCAAGTTTATATATTTTGAATTACTACTTACATATAATCAATAAAAAACATCGCCTATTAATAGACGATGCTTCTACTAGTATTAAATTAATCGTTCTTCATATTTATATAAAATCGTATCTCTCCCTCTAAAGTAGAAACTCCATAGTCAAAACCATGTCTTTCTAAGATGCTTTTCACAATTGCTAAACCTAGTCCTGTGCCTGAATAGTCTTTACTGCGAGAAGATTCTAAGACGTAAAAGGGTTCCCAAATTTTATCAATATCTTTCATTTGTTCCGCATTCATACCATTTTGAATTTGAAAATATACACTTTCATTTCGTTCTTCTAAAGTAATTTTTATATGTTGATTTGCTGTATATTTTATCGCATTTGAAATTAAATTTTGAAACACCATTCTCATTTTATTTACATCTGCATAAACAACTGCATCGCCAGCATTATAGTTCACATGCAAATCAATTTCTTTCGACTCTAACTCAATCTTATGCTTATGTAATATACTTTGAACTAGTGATTTAATAGAGAATTCTTCTTTTTGTAAAACATCTCTTTCTAGTTTAGAAAATCGTAATAATTCTTCAATTAAGTTCGAAATGTGATCAGTTTGTTTAATAATAGTATCTATGTATGTACCATCATCTAAACCATCTTTTATTCCCATAGAATATGCTTTCACTAATGCGATTGGCGTTTTTAATTCATGTGTCACATCACCCATAAATCGTTTTAAATGTTCATTTCGATCTGTTAAATCTTCATGTGCCTCATTTAGTTTATCACTCATGATATTAATACTAATAGCTAAGTCTCCGATTTCATCATTTGTTTTCACTTTCGCTCGTTCAAATTTCAAATTTGAAATATCTTCTGCAACATCACTTAATTCCTTTAATGGTTTGGTGATTGTTGTTGAAAGTATCCATACAAGTACGATAATAAGAAAAATCGTAATGCCTAACATGTACAAATAAAATGAATTTAACGTTTTTATTACTTCATTAGAATGTGCAATCGAAACTCCTACTAAAATCAACTTATCATCTTTCGCAATGTATTTCACAAAAAAGCTAGATTTCATCTTCTCTTGATCATATATTTTATTCGATTGTCCGACGTTCTTTACTTTCATTATTTCTTCTTTTGTAATCCAGAGTTTATTAAGGGCAACTCTCTTTTTTGTAAGTTGCATACGTAACTCATCATTAATATGATCTTCCGAATGGCTAATTGATGTATACGTAATCGTAACATTCCCCTCATTTTCAATGCTGGTAATTGATTCATCCAGTTGTTTGCTCGATGTGGACTGTATTTGCGCTGTAATACCTTCTAAACTTTCTCGCGTTTTGTAAATATTATATTTCGGTAAAAGATAGTTAATTAATAATAAAGATATCGTAAAAATAAGAATAACAGTTAAGGAAATGCTGAAAAATAGCTTTTTTCCAAGCTTATTCACTCTGTTCCTCCAAACTATATCCTAGCCCGCGGTGCGTTTTTATAATATTTTCTCCAACTTTTTTACGTAATCTTCTTACATGTGTATCAACAGTTCTCTCTTCACCAAAATAATCAAATCCCCATACGATATCTAACAATTTTTTACGAGTTAAAATCATGCCTTTATGATTTAAAAAACACTTTATTAATTCTAGCTCTGTTTTTGTAATATCTAACTCTTTGTCATTTTTATAAACTTTATTTTTAGCGAAATCTATTTTCAAATCTTGAACTTGAATGACATCATCATGCTGTATTAGCTTTTTCGCTCTAGTTATTAATACGCCTGGATGAAATGGTTTTTTTACGTATTCATCTGCCCCGCTTTGAAGCGCTGCTAATTCATCTTCGCTCTCACTTTTCGCCGTAAGCATTAATACTTTAACGCTTGAGTTCTTTTTTATTTCCTGACAAACAGTAATACCACTATGTTTCGGCATCATCCAATCTAAAATAGCTAAATCAATTTTCTCTTCATAAAATATTTGAAGTGCTTCCGCTCCATCTTTCGCTAATAAAACTTCGAAGCCTTCTTTCTCAAAATAAGCCTTTAAAATCCTTAACATATCTTGTTCATCATCTGCGATTAATACTCTCATACATGATCCTCCATTACTTTTAAACAAAAACCAAATGTATTATACAACTTCTTTGTTACATCCATGTGACAGAAAAATATTTGAACCTTTTAAGGGTATAGTAAAGACGAGGTGTTGTACTATGATGAAAAAAATCGGGGTCATTACTCTACTTTGTTTTTTATTATCGACAAATGTGTTCGCAAATAGTAATCAACAAATTGAAGTATTTGATTGTCAAAAAGAAATGGTCGTTCAAAAGCAATCTTTAGATCCAGTTATTCAAAAAGAAGCTATTCAATACGCTAAATCCATTACTGGCCCGTTCAAAAACTTAAACGTCGTTCCAAAAGATGGTCACATGATAAAAATCCCTTTATCTAAACCAGTTTCTATTACAAATCAATGGTTACATACAACAATTGATGAAGTACTTATTCTTCTCCCGCTTAATCAAAAGCCTTATATTATGCTTTACGATGATGAAAATAATCCGCATTTTTATTATGTGAAAGGTGATCCGAAGGGATTATTGAAAGAAATGAATGTGAAACATAATTAAATAGAAACAAGAGACTTTATAAGCTTATAAAGTCTCTTGTTTTACTCATATAATACTTTAAAGTGACTCGATCCTTTATAAAATTCTCCTTTCACAAATCCATTTGCAATATAAAACGCATCACCTTGTTTCGTATCTGTATATAAAACAACCACTTTAAAATACTTTTCCGCATGAGATAATAGCCGGTTTAATAACAAGTTCCCTAGCCCTATACGACGGTAATCCTTTGAAATATAAAATCTCCTCACCCTACCAATCTTATAATTTTCTGTATACGGATCCTCATTTAGCCCTCCTATTCCAATTAACTTTTCTCCTTGAAAAATGCCATATAAACATTCACCAGTTTTATTAAAGGTGTTTATTTTATTTTCGTATTCACTTATAAGTCTAATTAGAAAATTAAATCCTTCTTTTTTGCTTTCTTGAACAAGATAATCGTGCTCGTATTTTATTAACTCTTCAATTTGTTGAATATGTATATCTTTCAAATAAATTCCCCCTTAATATGAAAATACGTAAAAATGCCCTAGAATTATTTATTCTGAGCATTTTTATGATTGTTACTTTATTCAATTCTTAGAATAGCTACTCTTCACCCCAGATGTAAATCGATAATATAATTGTCTAATTGCTATACGTTTAAAACTATTTGTACTCAAATATGATGAGATAAAGCCATTTAAGTAAATACATTTATAACATCTTTCAAATATTATATTAGTTTATATATTCGCCATTCTTCTCAAACAGACCCAAGATAAATTATACTTTGTTAATTGATATGTTTGTGTAACCACTGTTCAAATATCTTTAACTGTTCTGCAGTATGAAAATAATGTTCACCCGTCTCCATGATTTCTAATTCACAACGATGTTTTTTTCTAAAATCGTTAATAGTTTCAAATTCGCACAGTTCATCCTTGGCCCCGTACATAATATATGTATCCGTATCCCATGTATTAATAGGATGTTCTTTTACATAACATAAATAATCCCAATATAACTTTTGACCAATCGGTATCTCTATAGTCATTTCTTTTTGCAAAAGTTCTGGTGTTACATTAAACCATTTCATCATATTTTCGATAATTCGTTCCATATTAACTACTGGTGATAAAAATAATGCCTTTTCTATCACATCATTTTGATAGGTTACAAGGCTAAAATAAGCTCCGATACTACATGCAAACACGCTTACTTCTTTCCAATGTTCTTTTGCGTAATTCATAATTATAGATAATTCACTAACACAAACCTGTACTTTGCAAAGTGTATTATCATTTGTTCTTTCTCCATGCTCAGGTAAATCAAAGCTTAATACTTGATAGCCTTTTTGATTAGCTTCTTCAGCTAATATTTGAATAACTGCATCTTCCTTATTTGACATATTTCCATGTACCGCAATAAAAATTTTTTCACTCTTACCTCCCCATAAAACCACTGGAATATTACCAATTTTAAAGTAATCTTTAATCATATTTCCTCCGTAAAACAAGACATATAAGAATTAGCAAAAACTACAGAAACTGTAAAATGCACCACTCGATTTTTAAGAAATTAAACTATTACAAATTCATCGTAAATCAATTAAAATCTTATTCTACCTCTGCATAACAGCATCTATTTTGAATTAGAAAACTTTACTTTTTCCACTTCTTCAGGAGCTATAAACTCTTATTTTAATTCCTTATTCAGCTAATCTACTTCGTTAGTGGAAGAATAATTTTTAACAATTATATTATTTTTTAAATAGCTCTATTATAAATTAAACACCTTTACTATCTCTGCACAGCTGACAACATCCCCTTCAACTCCAATAAATCATCTATTACTATATCCGCCTGAGCAAGCTCATCTTCTTGTGCAAAATCAAAATTACATCCAATCGCAATCAAACCATTATCTTTCGCTGCGTTTATATCAGATAACCGGTCCCCAACTACCGCTACCTTTTTTATATCATATTTGTTCAAAATACTTTCCACTAAATCGCTTTTATTAAGTGAATTTATTTGTTCAATACTAAACGTTTCAGTAACCCATCGGTCTAAATCATAATAAGATACGATTGCTCGTAAATATTCAATTAAACCATTACTAGCAATATAAATTGAACAATTATTTTCTTTTATATATGCAAACACTTCTTTTACGTTCGGGTATAAAGCGCCTTTTCCACTTTTAATGTTTTCAATTAATCTTTCTAAAAAATATGCATCTGTTTGTTCTCTTACTTCAAGAGAATGGTTCGGTAATAAAGCTTCCCAAACTTTCGGTAACGGCACACCCATAATTTCACGGTACTTATCAATAGGTGTTACCGTATCCCATAACTTTAGTGATCTTAAATGATCAAATGTATCATCTAATGATAATTCTAAAATTTTATCTGTTTGAAATAACGTTCCGTCCATATCAAAAATTAGTGCTTCTAACATGTCATTTTCTCCTTTTGCTCTATATGTTTTACTCGGTATATTTTTCAGCATCTCAACGATAATTTCTGAACAATAATTTGCGGCTGTTTTTGCGAAATCATCATAGGAAATTTGAGCGTCATCGTCTGCACTGTCAGAAATACATCTTATAACTAGAAATGGTACGTCATTTATATGAGCAACATGTCCTATTGCTGCACCTTCCATCTCTGTACAATGCGGTGCATATTCAGCTATTAATTTCGCTTTTAGTTTTGAGTCTTCAACAAAACATTCACCGCTTACAATTCTTCCTTCATGAACTCCTATATGTAAATTACTACTGTTGCATGCTGTACGTGCTAACTCTACTAATTTCTTACTTGCGACAAATTCTTCTTGGAACGGGAATAAGTTTTTCATTTGTGTTTGACTTACATCATGGTGGGTAACATTCGTTGAAATGACAATATCACCAACTTTTACATCTCGGTGTAACCCTCCAGCAACACCCGTATTGATGATAGCGTCTACATCAAATTTATGAATTAAAGTTTGCGTACATGCGGCTGCATTTACTTTCCCTACACCACATTTTGTAACAATTACTTCAGTTCCCATGAATTCTCCAACGTAAAATGGCATTCCCGCAATCGTCTGTTCCTCTTGTATAGCTAGTTTTTCTAAAAGTAAGTCTATTTCAATTTGCATTGCTCCGATAATGCCGATTCTGTTCATGTATGTTGTCCCCTTTTTTCTTATAAATCTACTAATATATTATGTAATGCACTGTAATTTTCAGCTATCCAATTCATTTCATCTGCAAAACGTGAAGGTGGTACACTATTCTGATCCATATTGGTATGAATCCACCATGTACTCTCCATATACCAAAGCATTTGAATTGCCCGAACAATACCCCCTACTGGAAAGTCTAATTTATTACGGTATCCCGCTAAAAATGATGCAACAAGACTCTTATTTAATACTCCATCATGTAAGGCACAAGATATAACCGCACGCCCAATGTCCAATTCTACATAATCATAATCCATACGATCAAAATCTAGAATTGCTGAGACTTCATCATTATGGAATAAGAAATTATCTACCCATAGATCACGGTGCACCCATCCTTTTTTACTACTATAAAATTGATCTATATTTACTAATTGTGTTGCTTCTTGCTGTAATTTTATATGGGAGAGAATATGTTCTTTTCCTAACTGTTCTGCTTCTCTCCTTTTATTTTCCCAATGTTTTAACCTTTCCTCTTTAGTTGGCAGAACAAATTTAGGTTTTTCTCCTTTTATTAAAGAGCCATCATTTAACAAATTATGCATTTGACCTATTGTTTTACCAAGAGAGTAGATTTCCTTTTCATTCAATTTTCCAGGTGAAATTAGATTACCTTCTTTATGTTCTAAAACTATAAATCTTTCATTATTTTTTGATAAATGCATTACATTATTTTTATAAGTTAGGAGCTTCGGACAACTTACACCATTATCATGTAATCTTTGTTGTTGATGTAACGCTTGTATTAAAAGTTCTGGGTTATACATTTTGTATCGTTCTTTATTATATTGCTTTAATACAAAAGATCCTGCATCTGTTTCGAGTTTCCACTTCAAATTTAGCCAACCACGATGAATAGGTATTGCATTTCGAATTTCAAACTCAAATAAAGATTCGCACTCCACTTTCAGCTCTTGAAAAATTTTTTTAGCTTTTTCATTAGATAACGGCACTATCATCTTGTTTATCCTTTCTTAACTTGGTGTTCCTTTCATCCTCTCTACCATAACTGAAATTAAAAATTTCGGAAGTACAAGTTGTCTCTTTAATCTTTTCGGCTGTGAGAGTAACCTATACAGCCATTCAGTTCCAGTATCCCTCATGATTTTTGGTGCTCTTTTTACAGTACCAGATATTATATCAATCATGCCTCCGATACCAATAGATAGCGGAACGTTTAATGTTTGCATGTTTTCATAGATGAATTCTTCTTGTTTGGGTGAACCTAGTCCTACTAGTAGTAAGTGCGGCTTAAATTGCTTAATTTTTATTTTCACTTCTTCTATTTCTTCACCATTTATAAAACCATGTTGTCCTTTAAACTGTGCCCCTGGGAACTGCTCATTTAATTTTTTTAGCGCCTTTTTATTACTTTCTGGCGCAGCTCCAAAAAGAAAAACACGATATTCATTGTCATTACAATACTTTATTAACTCATGAGTAATATCTGCCCCTGTAACACGTTCTTTCAAACTTCCTTTTAATATTTTCGATCCTATTATGACGCCAATCCCATCCGCTGTTATTAGATCCGCAGATAGTAACATCTTTTTAAATTGTTTAGATTTAGCCGTGCTTTCCTTTGCAGACATCACAATCTCAGGATTTGCAGTTACTACAAATCTTGGTTTCTCTTGTTGTTCATGTAACCAACCTTTTAGCAAACTTATAGCTTTTTCATATTCTAAAGTTGAAAAAGGTATTCCCTTTATAAGTTGGTGATCCACTATACTCTCTCCTTACATAAGCCTCAAGTATTCATCAATATCTTTAGAAATTTGTCTAAAAGCTTTATCCCAAAATGCATAGCTTGTTATATCTATTTCAAAATGTTTTTTCATAAGCTCTTCCACTGGAGCTTTTCCTGTTTCTCGTAAAAACTCTTTATATTTCGAATGAAAAGTACTTTTACTTTCTTGAGCTATTTCTAATAAACTAAAACTAGCTAAATACCCAAATGTGTATGGATAATTATAAAAAGGAACATCTGCTATGTAAAACTGAACATATTTCATCCAAACAAATGGCTGATATTCTAATAATGCATTCCCGTATGCTTGTTCTTGCGATGCAATACATAATTTCTCGATTTCATCAGCACTTAAAGGGCTCTCTTTACATTTTTCATAAAAGTTCTTCTCAAATTCAAATGATGATCGTATTGCCATTACATAATTAAAACAGTTCCTTATTTTCCAACTAAGCACTGACTTTTTCATATCTATACAATCTGTTGTTTGAATTAGATAGTTTAAGAGTACCGTTTCAAAGAAAATAGACGCTGATTCAGCTGTACTCATTGGCAAATAATCATCTAAAAAAGAAGTAGATTGTTCAAAGCTCATATTATAAAAATGCCAAGCATGTCCTAGTTCATGTGCAAGTACTCTTACACTATCAATACTTCCATCATAACGCATTGAAATTCGCGATTCTTTCTCACTGAAGAAAGGAGCGCAAAACCCACCTGGTGCTTTATTATCTCTCAGCTCCGCATCTACCCATCCATTCTCTATTGCATTCCGTGCAAATTCTGCTAATTCTTTATCTATATTTTCAAACGCATCGTATATGTTTTGAACCGCTTCTGAAAAAGGGATATGAACCTCATTATTTTCCTTTACGGTCATAAGTTCATGCCATGTAATCGTAGCTTCTTCCTTCTTATACACGTTTACAATACTTGCTAATTTATTAAGGTTTTCTTCTGCCACATTCCACATTTGTAATAATCCATTTTCAGAAATGCCATTCGCATGTAAAGATTGAGTTAAAATATCTATGTCTTCTAATTCATTACTCTTTGTATTACGTAATCTCCCTATTTGATTCAATACAGTAGCAAAAATTTCTTTTTCCTTATGTAAAGCACATGTTAATGACTCGAATACTTCTACTCTTTCCTTTTCATTATTACTATTCATTGCAATATTATTTGCTTGGCCGAATGATAATTGCTTATTATTGTGCTCTATTTCTAATTTATTTCTTAATTGTATGTACATATTTTCCCATGCTTTAAGTTCATCTTTTATTAAACTATTATTAATATTATTGGAAATTTCACTTTGCTGTATTACTTGCTGCACTTCACTTTTTAATTCCTTTACTTTCGCAGTCAATCTAGTATTATCCGATGCAACACTTTCTTCAGCCGATCGACAGTACAAATAGTATTCTGCTTTTTCAATAGCTTGTATAAGTTTTGAAAGGACCTCTACATCTTTTGTCTCATAATATTGTTCTTTCAATTCCACTATTGGAGTTAGAATATCCTCAACCGGATACAATCGATCTAAATTCCACCTAGCAATTTCATGCATTTTTATAGCCGCCTCCTATTTTTACAAATAGTTACAGATATTTCTCCCTACACAATTATATATGAAATGAGAAAATTTTAACATATTTAAACGTTTGGATTTCTATAAGCGTATTCTTATTTATACTCTTTTCTTCTACTACTGAAACGCACATACCATAAACATATGAATGCTACGGCTACTGGAATCAATATTACTCCTCCAATAAAAGGATAAACTACTACACAACATGTAAAAGCCACTATAGAAAGAATTTTACCTAACTTATTCTTTATTAATTTCATCCCAGCCGCAGTACCGACTATATATGTAACAATTCCTAACGAATTCGGTATTAAAACAATTTTATCTATGCTAATATGGAAAACGAAACTTATTAACAAACCTATTATTGCAATAAAACTTACAACTTTTACTGCATTTGTTGGTGTTTCTCTTTTTTTATTAATATGCGCTAAATAACACGGTGCAACTTCTTCTTTTCCTAGTGAATAACCTAAGCGCCCCATACTTGCGATAAATGCATTTGTCGTCCCTAAACAAATGATAAAAGCTACAAATCCAATTATCCATGTAAATTGGTCGCCTAATGCTTGCTTCATCACAAGCACAAGAGCTGTAGTATTATCAGCGTTGATATGATAGGATTTCGTTCCAATTACTGATAATGCAATACCTATATATAAAACTCCAATAATAACAATCGCAAATCCCGTAGATAAAATAATATTTCTTTTTCTAGGTGATTTAAATTCAGGAGCTAAACTTGCAATAGCTTCCCAGCCGAAAAAAGACCAAAAAATTAATAATGATGCTTTTATGATTGGGTCTATTTCTTGCATAGAAATATGTACGTTTGTATTTTTCATTTCAATATAAGGTAGTGAACTAATAATTGTTACAATTAAAATAAAGAAAGTTAATACACCAATACATACTTGAAACCACCCAGTCATTTTTAACCCATATAAATTGAAACCAATTGAAATACTTAAAATAATAAGTGCTATAACATAAGAAAAATATGATGATAAATCAAACACTCTCACTATATACATTCCACCAGTCATTGAGACAACAATTTGCCCAACACTACCTGCAATAAAAAAACACCATCCTATAATAGCACCTATATTTTTACCGAAAGCTTTTTCTGCAAAAGTAGCTATTCCACCAGCACTTGGATGCTCAATCGATAAAAATGCGAATGTGAATGCAAGTGGAATACTAAGTGATATCATAATAAGCCAAGAAACAATTGCATTCCCCTCTGCTACACTCGCTGTCATACCAGGTAATATAAGAATTCCTGATCCTAGAACCGCTCCGACGTATAAGGCTGTTCCCTTTTTAATAGAAATTGTTTCATCAAAATGATTAGACATTATATGCACCTCCATTTATATTTTAATTATAGAAAGTTATCATTCTATTCAATATACAAAAGTGTATGTAATTTAACATTGGATTTTATATTATGTATTCATTTCAGAAATTTACTTTCAATTTTGCAAAGGAGCATAATTCATGGATGAAATTGACAAGAAAATAACGCTATTACTACAAGAAGATGCCAGAATGACAATTACAGAAATGACTGAGCACTTACACCTCAGCCGCCCTAGTGTTACAGAAAGACTAAAGAGATTACAAGATACTGGAATAATTGAAAAATATACCGCTCGGATATCATTAGATGCAGTTGGAAAATCAATTCAAGCATTTTTAAGAATTGAAAACTTAAAGATTCCTTGTAAAAAATTTGAGGAGAAAATCTACGAAGAATATAGAATACTCGAATGTCATCGAGTAACAGGTGAAAGTAGCTATTATTTAAAGGTAGCAGTTCACTCTATGAAGGAATTAGAGGAGTTAATTGATATCGTGATACCATTTGGAACAGTCAAAACTTCGATGATTTTATCTTCACCAATACCATATCGACCGATTATTACAGATTAATAAGAAAAAAGGATTGATCAAAAGATCAATCCTTTACTCTACTTCATTTAAGAAAAATAACGTTATAACGCCAGGTCCTGTATGTGCTCCGATTGCTGCACCAATTGTATTTACGATAAATACTTCACAGCCAAATCTTTCTGTAATTAATGCTTTTAATGCATCAGCTGTTTCTAAGTCATCACCGTGAGTCATAGCGATTGTTTGACCTTGAAGGTCTTTTCCGCGCTCTTCCATAATATCTACAATACGGCTTAATACTTTCTTTTTTCCTCGTACTTTTTCAAGTGGTACAAGTTTTCCTTCTTCCACGTTTAAGATTGGCTTAATGTTTAGTAAACCACCGATAAAGCCTGCTACTTTACTTAAACGCCCCCCCCTCACTAAATACTGTAAGTCAGCTACAGTGAAGATATGTTCCATATGGTTCATTAGAAAATCAACACGTTTTAAAATATCTTCTTTTGATGCGCCGTCTTTCGCCATTTTAGCAGCTTCTAATACGACAAGTCCTTGACCAAGCGAAGCACATTTCGTATCAATAATTTCTAAATCTAAATTAGCATATGTTTCTTTCACTTCTTCTTTAATAACAACTGACGATTGATATGTACCGGACAGTTCAGATGAAAAAGCTAAATATATACAAGGATTACCTTCTTTTGCATAAGAAACAAATTTTTCTTGGAAAGTTTCAAGTGAAGGCAATGACGTTCTATAAACAGCGCCTTCTCTCATGTTTTGCAATAATGTAACTGACTCTAATGTAACTCCATCTAAATACTCTGTTTCTGCTTCATCATAAACACGGAGTGGAATTAAATCAATATCATATGCTTGCAGCAATTCTACCGGTAAATCCGCCGCACTATCCGTAATGATTTTAACACCCATTTTTAAACCTCTATTCTGTTATAAATATAAAAAATATAAAATAAAAATAGTACTTTTAAATTATATACGTAAAACTTAAATGAAGAAAGGAAAAGACTTTATATTGTATGCACTATTCTTCAAAACTTGAACTGTTAATAAAAGTAATGCCATTTTAAGCACTTTTTATTTTTATTTTTTTCTATAACACGAATAATTTTTTGAGTTTTTGTATTTAATTCTTTAATTTTATTTAATCATTTTAAATTTATACTGTTTAAAGTTTAAAAAACAAATCCAATAGGGAAGCAGCTTGTAAATTTCAAAAAAATAACTGAACTTTATTTTCCATCACATTGTTTACCCTAATAATTAAGTGATGTTGAATATCAGCCCAGTTATGGTAAATATTTATAGATTTTACTATATTCACTCCTAAGAAACACTGTATCAATAAAAGAGGTTAAATATTTTATAAAATGTTTAATTTTACTAGTAAAGCTAATAAAATTTGAAGAAGAATTTGAACATTTACTGCAATGTCTGTATCCGTAGTCGTAACTAAAACATTTCTAGAATTTCTAATAACAGTTTCTTGTTTATTAATTTGTTTAATAGATGATTTTTGAAACAATTCTTGTGCAACACGGTCAGCTTTTTCACTATCTGCTATAGAAATACTTATTATAACCACGATAGCTGCTTGTAATGCTGCTTGAATAGATAATGCAGCTTTTGTATCTGTAGTAGTAACTTCTACATCTGCTGAATCAACAATTATAATAGATTCTTCAGAAATTTGGTAAGTTTTACTTTCTTGCGCAGCTGCTTCTGAAACGCCAGCATTTTTAAAAGATGGATGAGGATTTGAGGAATCTAATGCACTCCATTTTTTATTTTCATCTGAATGACATGTTTTGTCCATGCGTTCACCCCCTTTCAATCTAAATAATTATTAACTTGTGATTGTATTTCAGAAACAATACTTTTAATTTGCTGTTTTTTTTCTGGCGATAAATTTTTTAGTTTTTCTTCATTTATCCCATGCCTATTAAAAATATCTGAGAGTAAAAGGTCTATGATTATATTCTTTTGATCCTTATCAAACTTAAAGGAAGAAAATTTGTTTAAATCATCCATTTACAATATTCACTCCAATCAATTTTCTATAAATTTTTAATTAACTACGAGTATTATATGTAATTTAATAAAAATTGCTTGGACAAGTAACTTAATCTTCTATTTTCACTTCTTTTTACTAATAAAATCAAAAAGCTGGCTTCTAATAAGAAGACAGCTTTTCTTCACATAGACATAGGTCACATTTAGTTTTAAAGAATGTATTTCTCCTTTACTATTTTGTGGTTTCCACCCTTACTGTCTCATTAATTTTGAATTTTAATTCAGTCATAATAAGAAGTCCATGCTTGTACCACATATTACAACAAAAAAACATTTACTTAGAGTGAACCCTTGTAGCTAAATATAAATGGGATAGACACTTTATAAAATGTTTAGTTTAACTAGTAACGCTAATAAAATTTGAAGGAGAATTTGAATATTCACTGCAATATCTGTATCAGTAGTTGTTACAATTACGTTTCTGGAATTTTTAATAAATGTTTTTTGTCTATTAATTTGTTTAATAGATGATTTTTGAAATAATTCTTGTGTTATTTTATCTGCTTTTTCACTATCTGCTATAGAAATACTTACTACAACCACAATAGCTGCTTGTAATGCCGCTTGGATAGATAGCGCAGCTTTTGTATCTGTAGTAGTAACTTGTACATCTGCTGAATCAACTATTTCAATATATTCCTCAGAAATTTGATCGATTTCATCTGTTTGTATAGCTTCCTCTAAAAAATTTGCATTTTTACTAAATGAATAAGAATTTAATGATTCGCAATCTTCTTTTTTTGGTTCACAATCCTCTTTCTTTGGTTCACAATCCTCTTTCTTTGGTTCGCAATCCTCTTTCTTTGGTTCGCAATCCTCTTTCTTTGGTTCGCAATCCTCTTTCTTTGGTTCGCAATCCTCTTTCTTTGGCTTAGGAGCTCGTTTTTTCGGCTCACAATCCCGATTTAATGGATCCCGGTTTTTCTTTCTTCTACAAACTTCACATTCACACATAAAATCACCCCTTTTAGTCTTAAAAATTAGCAATATTAAAATATTGACTAACTACTAGCATCTTATGTATTTTCTAAAATTTTGTTTGGACAAGTAACTTAATCTTCTATTTTATTTCTACTTCTTTTTTTAATAAAAGAAAGCTGCCTTCTTGTGAGAAGGCAGCTTTCTTTGTGACTAATCTAGACTAGATTTCATACAATATAATTGTTCCTTTCTTATAACTTGAGCTCTTCACTTTAGTTATAAAAATGTGAGTATATCCTATAACCTTTTTCAGGGATCATCCATAATTTATTTCAGAAGAAGTGTTTTGTTTTAATGAAAGGTTGTTGCGGAAACAACCGCCTTTTTATTCGGAACAAAATAAAACTTTTATATAAAAGGCCCATAATTAAATACACTTAACTTCATATTATATATTGCATCCTTTCTTTTTAGAATGAGTAGTCGTTACTGAAGGGCACTTTTTGAAGTGCTCTTATCTTTATGTCCCTTTTCCTTTTTTCAGGAGGATTTTTCTCACTCAGGCTGGTGATTACCACATTCCCTTAGTAGTTTCAATTAATACAGTAGCTACTAACACTATAAACTCTATACGTTTAAACAATAATTCGTTACCGAACACACGAACTACTTTTCTTTTTGACTATGTAAAACTATATTCACAAGGTTATTATCCTCCGTTTGGTGAAGACATCATTTCAATCCCAACAAACCAACACCTTCAACTAATAACTTAAACAATTGTGCTATAGCTATGTTCCTAGGTTCTTTTGATATAGCATCTTATGCGCTATATAATGGAGATAGAGCTAGTATTCGGAGGGAGGATGTATATGAATATTCAACTGGCCACATCTAATGATCTGGAATGGATTAATAATCAATATGACTCAATAGGATTTGTACGAAGTGATTTAAAAAGGGATAAAGTCGCAATCATTACATACAACAATGAATATGCAGGTGTTGGTCGTTTAGTCAAAATAGATGAAGACACTATTGAAATGGGAGGGATACTTATTCTCCCTAAATTTAGAGGTCTACAATTAGCTGGGGAACTTGTTTCATTTTTAGTAGAAACTGCGAAGAAATTACAAGTACAACATGTATATTGTCTTCCTTTTGAGGAATTAGAAAACTTTTATAAGAAATATGGCTATACTGAGGTCGATACCGCCAAAGAAGTAGTTCATCCAATTATTCTAAAAAAATATAATTGGTGTTTAGATCATTATGATAAGCATGTTTTATTATTTAAACTGTAAGTACGCCTAAAGAGAGCGTCTATAAAAATACAAATTACTATACCACTCAAATAATAACCGTACTTAATTTGATCGCCATCGGCTTCTACAAGTTATACAATTACTACATACGTTTCCTTTTTCTCCTCTCATTACTTTCGTATAAAAGATTATTTTGTTTAAAATTACCTTAAATCGTATTCCAACAAACTAATCAGACGGCGAATTCCTATATAATACAATTAAGTGATAAAAAGGAGCGTTATTCATGATAGATGTAGTAAGACTCGTTATTTTTATTGTAGTTGCAATTGGTGCCATTTTTAACATTTACTTAGAATGTAAAAAACCTAAAAAAAGTATATTCTCAATCGTTTTTCTATCAGTACTCTTTATCGGAGCCTCAGGTTTAATCAAAGATATTTTATCTAAACTTTTATAGTTATTTGATTAAAAATTACTGTTTCGTCAATAATGTAAATTACATGATTGTATTTCTCCATTCTCCTTTGGAGAGGAGCAGTTAGCTTTTGCTAGCTGCTCTTTTATTTAAAAATGAATTCATCTATTATCCACAAAATACGTATCATACGCTTTATCAAAAATATATCCTAACTTTTCTGCTAGTTTCGCAGATGTAGTATTTGCTGCATCCCAGTTTGGATATATCCCTTTTTCTAAACAATCCAAGATTAACGCCGCACTAACTATAGTTGCCAACCCTTTTCTTCTATGATTGTGATCAGTCGCCACTTCGATTTCAATTCCATTATCATAAATGCTATATGATGATGCACCACATACAACTTCTCCTTTATACAAAATACTAAACCCTATACCTCGGTTTAAATAATCTTCGACTGATTGAAATTGACTTGTAAAATCTTCTGAAACCTTATGTAATGTAGGGTTATTTACAATATGTTCATCTATTCTTCGTAACTCATATCCTTTTGGAAGCACTGATATAAAAGATTGCAATTTTGAACAATCAAAAACTTCCGCCTTCCGTTTGAATTTATAGCGTAAAAACTTATCTGTTTTTCTTTCGTAGTATGTTTCTAAACGCTTTTTCCACTCTTCACTATTTACGATTACTAACATTCTCTCAGGAATATTACCTAATAATTCTTCTGTTTCTTTCACATTCGAATCCCCAGCGTAAAATGTAAAAATCCCTACCGTAACTTGCGCTACTGTTGGATTTTCAAGATCATTTACCCAAGCGGTACCCATATGTCCTTGTAAATAAGAAAGTAAAACAACGTTATTGAAATCTTGGAACATAGTAACTAATTTTTTTCTTGTATGTATATTCGCTTCATATATCATTTACATTCCCACTTTCCTTAGCATCAATGTACTTCTACTTTTTTCAAAATTCCTTTTATGCTACATATAAGTAAACGTCTTCTATACTCCACATATTGTTAAAATATTCATAAATATAAAATTATTATAACATCTAATAATAAGTTTAAGATACAACAATCCCGCTTCCGGCGATTACAATACTCTCAACTTTTGTAAAAGGCTCTAGACTTCGCAAAAATTCACAAATACTATTTTGGCAACATCGATAGTTTCGTTTCGGCTCACAACCCACTTTCACTTTCATATAATATGAGCGGAATATGAAAAAAGCTTGGACAATATAACTTTAACGAAAGGAATTTACACTAACACTAAGGAATCATACATATTTTTCGCTATAAATACATATAACAATTTCATCTTTCATGAAAAAAACGTTATAATGAAGTGTAGCCTCTACGATTACGTTATAAAGGAGATTAAAACAATGGCTAAAATTAAAGTATACCAAGCAAAAGAAGAAAATATGGAAGCAGTAAAAAACATCATTGATGTTGAGGAACAAAACCCAACTGCTGAAAACTTACAAAATCTATACGCATGTGTATTAGATACTGAAGATATGGCATTGCCTGAATCATACATTGAAGAAGATATCTTAATTGATTCTATTGAAGTTATGGTTAACGCTTCTCAAAGCAAAGTAAGAGACTTAGGTGCTTATGATGTAATCGAAGTACAAAACAAAGGTAAGAAAACACAAATTTTATTATTAGCAGACGAAGAATACGAAATCATTGAAGGCTAATCTAAATCCGTACATACGAAAAAGCTCCCTTCCAATTGGAAAGGAGCTTTTTCATTACGCTTTTGATGTTTTATTCTTTTTATTCGTTTGTTGTTTCCTAATTACCATGCGCTCATTTCCCATAAAGAAAATAAATATGAATGCTAAACCAGCTGGTACCAATGCCCACATAAATGTTTGAACAATTGAGCTAGAAAGAGCGTCAATAATTTTATCTAATATTTGCGGCGGGATTTGAGATCTTGCCGATTCTGATAGAATAGCTCTTGAATCTCCTAAAGCGTTTGTATTCATTCCCCCGCTCATCCCTTTAAACGCTTCTTCTAATTGATCTTGGAAACCTGTTCTTTGGATCATTCCGAAGATTGTAATACCTAATGTCATTCCTAACGAACGAATGAAGTTACTCGTTGAAGTCGCAGATCCTCTCTGTTCCATACCGAAGTTGTGAATAGCTGCCATACTTAGTACAGAGAATGAGAATCCAACTCCAAACCCGATAATAATCATATACACTGTTAATAATGCACGACTTGTTTCTGGTGTTAAGGTGCTTAATAAAAATAGTCCAATTAGCATAATAACCGCAGAAATAATCATAATGTTTCGGTAGCTAAGCTTCGTCGTTAAAAATCCACCTAATTGCGCCGTTACGACTGAGCCTAACATCATCGGTAAAAGTAATAATCCCGAGTTTGTTGCACTCCCGCCGTATACACCTTGAATGAATAACGGTATATACACAGTTGCTGACATAAACGCAGCACCGTAACATAATGCAATAATAGTACTCATGCCGAATAATCGTTGTTTAAACATTTCAAATGAAATGATCGGTTCTTCTACTTTACGTTCAATAAAAATGAATGCAATGATTAAAATAGCGAATCCACCGAATAAACTTAAAATAAAACTAGAATCCCAATCATACTTTTGTCCACCAAGCTCTAAAGCAAACATTAAACAAACTACTGCACCAACTAAAGTAATTGCACCAAACCAGTCAATTTTTTGCTTTCTATGAACTCGTGACTCTTTATAAAAGAATGTAATAAAAATAAGTGCTAAAACGCCTAGTGGCAAGTTAATATAAAATACCCAGTGCCAGCTAATATAATCTGTAATATACGCACCAAGTAATGGACCAAAAATACTGGATAAACCAAATACCGCTCCGAATAATCCACCCATTTTCCCGCGCTTTTCAGGAGGGAAAATATCAAAAACGATAGTAAACGCGATCGGCACTAATGCCCCGCCGCCAATACCTTGAATGGCACGATAAATACCTAACTGTGTAATATTTTCAGCAGTACCACAAAGTGCCGAACCAATCATAAAGACAATTAAACCGAAAATAAAGAATCTCTTTCTGCCATACATATCTGATAGTTTACCGAATATCGGCATACCTGCCATTTCTGCGACCATATAGGCAGAAACGACCCATACAAAGTTTTCAAGGCCTCCTAAGTCACCAACGATCGTTCCCATTGCTGTTACGACAATGGTATTATCCATTGATGCCATTAAAATGCCTAGCAATAAGCCCGCCACAACAAAACCGAGCTTATTATTCTTCTCAACCATAACCTTGCTCTCCCTCGTACTACTTATATTTGTTTATGTTCTTTTACAACTGCATTACCTTTTTGGTTAAAGCTAGTATGATATTCTACAACACTAATTTCACACCCTGGACCAATAGTAACGTTGTTTCCTCTTACTACTTCAGCGATAGTATGCTCTAAATAAATTTCATCTCCTTCAATGATAGACGTTTGGAGGCTTCCAGCATGACTTGTAAATGGAATAAATCTCGCTTTTTTACGAACAGAAATCTTTTTACCACCGATTTCTCTCACTTTGCTCCCTTCATAACGAAGTGAAATTTCAATATTTTCAGCATTAAGTAATCCATCACTTTCCAGACCACCCGTTAGTGATAATTCCTCTACTTCAATATCTCCTTTCACATTTAAAGCGCCTTTCACATCTACGAAATCACCAGTAAACTTTCCCTTAACTTCTATCATACCTCTTACTTTTGTTTTTTCAATATGTGCATCACTATGCATTTGTGTGTTTCCATATACTTTTACATATTTCGCAGTTACATTTCCTTGTACTTCACTATCACCATACACGACATAGTTTTTCACTTTCATATTACCGCGTACTTCACTCGTGCCGTACGTTTTAAATTCATTACAGCTCATATCATTAGAAATTGTTCCTTCACCGCGTATCTTCACTTTGTTATAATCCCCGCCTGCTGAACTACCAGAACCATTGACAGTAAGACTATGTGAATGTTCCATATTACTTTCTCCCTCCTATTAAACCTGCTTTATTTCTTTTACATTTGCGCTTTTATCAACAGTAAGAATACCGGTATATTCAATGAGTTCAATCTCACAGTTCGGTCCTACTGTAACATTATTTCCTCTTACCGTTCTTATGTGAGCATAATCAATATCGATATTATCACCTTCTAACAGTTCAGCTTCTAATTGTAAACCAAATACTGATTTAAACAGTCTACTAAAAGTACCTATCCTATGTTTTACTTTAATCGTTTGACCACCAATTTCTTTCGCTCGACATGTACCGTGAATATTTATATTTATTTCATCCGCGCTTAATAATCCACCAATTGTAAACTGTCCATCAGAAGAAAAAGTATCCACTTCACAGTTGCCATCAATCGTCGCTTGACCATTGATTTTAAATTCTTCACCAGTGATATTCCCACCTATCGTACCTTTTCCTGCAATTTTCAAACTGTTTGCCTTCACATCTTTCGTAATAGTTGCTTTTCCATCTATTCGCATCGTTTCAGCATGAACTGTGCCATCGACTTTACCAGATCCACTAATTCGTGCACTGCTACTTTTCAAATCACCAGTAACTGCACCGTAACCGTTACATTCAAATTTTTCACATTCAACATTTCCATTCACAGTCCCTTTTCCATTTAATTGTACTTTATGAAACTCGCCGCCATTCGATGAACCGTAACCATTTATAATTAAATTTTCTGTACGCATACTTTCTCCCCCACTACAATAGTTTCGTTTTTAATGCTTCGGTATATTTCATAATCGCTTCACGTAAAACAATTTTGGTGCCTTTTTCAAAAATTAAATCGTCTACGTTTGAAACTAAGAAACAAGTAGAAATCCCTAACTTTCGGACGATAATTAAATCACAAGTTTTATGCTTAATCGCTTCATAATTTTCACATAAAACTTGCAAGACCATTTTTCCTTCTTCTAAACTAATCTCTCCCGATTGTAATAATTCTTCTAACATATACACATACAGAATATCTGCAAACTGAAACTCTGTTGTTTTATTTGTTTGTTCTATAAAGAATTGTAAAACTGGCTCTGATGCAATCCCTTTACGTAATATGTCTTCCTTTGTTAAAAGGATTTCTCTTACACTCGGTGAAAACATATTTGCTAGTTCATCAAGTGATAAATCCTCTTTCATCGTTTGGATTTTATCAATACGCTCTAATATCTTTTCTTTCGGAAAAAATGTCTCTTGACCCGTGAATGTTGACTTTCGTACAAACCAATCTTCCGGTATTAAATTTTTTCTTTTCCACCTATATAACTGTCCGTATGAAATACCAGTTAGTTCTAATAAATCTTTTTTTGAAATTAAATCTGTACTCAACTGTATAACACTCCTTCCTGATAACAATGTAACATAACACTGTTACGCTGTAAATAGACTTTTATCATAAGTAGCGTAACAATGCGTAAAACAATCCTGTTTCACACAAAAAAACAGGGTTCTCACGCATCTTATAAAATGCGTAAAAACCCTTATATATCAACATGTAAACCATATGTCATAAAAATCAATCCAGCCTTGTGAATTAATCATTATATTTTGTACTTTTTCATGAGAATTCACTTGTTGTTTGTTACGGTATAAAGGAATAATATGAATGTGACGTAACAAAGTGTCTTCAATTTCACGTAACAATGTAACTCTATTCTCTAATTGTTCTTGTTTAAAATAAGAGGACAACGTTTTATGAAAGTCCATGCTGCTTTGCCCATGAATAAAACTATTTCTTGTAAGAAACATATATAGCAGACTATCTTCAATTCGTTCGCTAATAGTTGCACTATCATGCATCATATCAGCCTTCTGTATCGTACTTATTTCCAATAACTCTTCTAGCTCAAGAAAATTAGTTTCTACACGAATCCCGTACTTCGCACACTCCTTTTGTATCCATTGTGCATCTTCAACGTGATCTCGTCCTGTAAATGTATAGAGTTGTAGCACTTCATTATGATACATACTTCTCTTAATTAAACTTTCTATATCTTCCTCAATTTCTACTATGCTTTCATTTGCTAATATTAGTTTCTTCGCTACTTCTCCACGTTCTCTGCTAAGTTCTCGAACAATTTTATCGCCATGAATAATTTGATGTAGCGCCTTTCGCAATAGCTCATCTTGCATTGGCCCTTCTTTTACAAGATTACACGTTACATATGTCACATTCGATTCGAGGCGAGAAATTTCTTTATTATGTTTTTCTTTATCTTTATACTGCGCCTTTATTAACACGTCATATGTATTTACACTTTGCTCCACATTCAACAGTTCAATTCGGTCAAGGAAAGGTCTTTCGCGATAATATAAATCATGTGCTTCTAGTACAAATAAATATGCATTCTTCTCTCGTAATGTAAAAGGCCCTGTACCAATGAAGTTTCCTGCTTCATCTTCATGTACCATAGAACACTGTTCTGCACTAAGCATATGTAAAAACATCCTATTTTCAGCATGTAATCGAATTTCAACAACACATTCATCCACTGCACGGACACTTTCAACATGTTGTAACATCCATGCGTGTGGGTTGTTTTCAGTTTTCATAAATCGATTCAATGAACGGATAACATCATGTGCAGTAAGTCGTTTTCCATTATGAAGATAAATGCCTTTTCTTAAATAAAATGTCCAAACCTTGTCAGCATTATTATATTCCCAATGAAAAGCAAGCCTTGGTTCTATAGAATTTGTTTCCTCATTTACATATACGAGTGTATCAAAAATATGTTTAACCATATGACATTCTGAGCGCATCGTAGCGTAAACCGGATCTAAAGCGATGTCCAAGTTCATTTGTACTTGTAAACGAAGGACATCCTTTCTTCCTTCAGGTGTCCTTTCTATTTTATGACCAAATATGGAATCTACCCAAGCTTCATACTCTTTCTTTACCGCTGGAAATTGTGAGCTGTAGCGTTCCACAAATGAAATTCCACTTTTCACATCTCCTTTTTTCGTTAGTTCTTTTCCTCTCTCTAAAATTAATGTCATCGGTTGCTTTTGAAATATTAACTTAGAACGATTCCCTCTCCCGCGACCAGGAAACCAAGTAATCCAATGTAACTCTTCTAATTTTTTTATAATTAATTTACTATTACGCTCCGTACAAAATAATGTTTCTGTTATCATCTGTACGGTTACTTCTAATCGTTCTCCTTCTCGTCTCCCTTTACCATAGGCATACCATAGTTCAATATATTGATCTAAAATAAACATCATAATCCCCCTAAAAGGTGAAAAATAACCCCTTTTGTTTCTACCCTTTTTCCATTTCTCCTTTCATCTTATCATTTCAATATAGAAAGGAGGAATTAATATTGAACAATCTCTTACTACGTTATAACAAACCCATCATTATAAGACTGTGCGGCGAATTATTAACCCGAACGACTGAATCTATGTTAGCCCTCATAATGATTATTTACGTTAATAAAATGTTAAACGGTAATATAATAATCACCATGCTCATTTTCGGTCTACAACCTCTTTCAGACATCGTATTTACACTTATTGCTGGGGGAGTTACTGATAAATATGGGCGAAAGAAAATTATGTTACTCGGCTTATTGCTGCAAGGCGTTGCAATCGGCAGCTTCGTCTTTGCTCAATCTGTTTTTATATTTGCATTGTTATACGTCATAAATGGGGTTGGCCGTTCCTTATATATTCCCGCTCAACGTGCACAAATTGCTGATTTAACAACACAAAAACAGCAAGCAGAAATTTTTGCTCTTTTGCATACGATGGCTGCAATTGGTTCCGTAATTGGTCCCATAATTGGTGCTATCTTTTATCAAACTCATCCTGAATATTTATTTATTATGCAAAGCATTACACTTATGGTATATGCAGTAGTTGTATGGACACAGCTTCCAGAAACCGCTCCAGTACTTACAAAACCTAAGCAAAAACTTGAAGTATCATCTCCAAAACAATTTGTACACAAACATTACGCTGTTTTGGGACTTATGATTACTACACTTCCTATTAGCTTTTTTTATGCACAAACTGAGACAAATTATCGCATTTTCGCTAAAGATATATTTCCAGATTTCGTATTCATACTCGCTTTTATTTCAACATGCAAAGCTATTATGGAAATCGTTCTACAAATTTTCCTCGTGAAATGGTCTGAACGATTTTCCATGACGAAAATTATACTTATTTCTTATATCTGCTTTACGATAGCTGCAATTGGCTATGGGTTTTCAGCAACAATCTTGTCACTATTTTTCACATTACTCTTTTTAGTCATTGGAGAAAGTATTGCTTTCAACCATTTACTTCGATTCGTTTCAGAAATCGCTCCTACGGATAAACGAGGATTGTATTTTTCAATTTACGGGTTACATTGGGATATATCTCGAACGTGTGGTCCTGTACTTGGTGCGGTTTTATTAAGTCAACTAGATGGTAGTATGCTATTTTATATTTGTGCTTGTTTCTTAATAGTCGGAGGCATTATGCAAGCATTGTTTATCCAAAATGTAGAACGTAATAAAATAAATAAACACGTTTCGGAGCATACTACTCATATTTTATAGAATCCTTTCTTTATAAAAAGAAGGATGTCACAAAAGTCTTCAGACTTTCGTGACATCCTTTTTTATTACCCTGCCATTTTATTAATACTATCTTCTGGCGAAAATACTGAAATATGATTTACCTTACCAGTCGATTTTGGAATAATGAATTTTAACTCAAACCGATTGTTTACTTTATATACATATATTTTATCTTCCCCATTTACCTTTACTGAAGTTGGTTTTCCTAATGCTTTCTCTATATCTTGTAATGTAATTGATTTTAGTTCAGCATGATAGGAGCGTACATCAAAAACTTGTGATCCTTTATTAAAACCGAAGCTAACATTTTTATTTGTAAAGGTAGCGTACATTCCATTTCCTGCTTGTTCCGTTTTATCTGCTTTCCCCCACGCTTTTTCTATTTCTTCAATATCTCCTGTATGTGCTGCGAACGGAACGTTAGGTACTTTTCCTTCTTTCGCTAATTCAAACAACTCTTTAACGTGGTTAATTGATTTTTGGTTAATTACTGTATCTTTCGAGCGTGAATCTGTACCTGATTTTGTTGATCCTTCATTATTTGATTTTGCATCAGATTCTTTCCTTTCTTCAGCAGAATTATTATGTTCATTTTTACTATTTTCTGATGTTCGGCTTGTTTCTTTTTGTTCATCGGTCCCTTTACATGCTGCTAATGCAAATAGGCATGTAAAAGCGAGAAATAACATAGCTATCTTTACATACACTTTCATACATTTCAGCCTCCTATTGTAATCCTATTCATTTTGATAACCAATCCATTACGCTACTTTTCAAATTATATTTGTTCCAAAAAGTAAATGCTTCACTTTCTCCTAGTGCTTGTACAACACCCTCTACAAAAGCTGTTCCTAAAAAATAACCAAGTCGGTTGTATCCAAAGTATTGCCCGCCAGATAACCGAAACCACTCTTTCTCTTTTTTGAACGTCCATCCTTCTATATAATCTGCCAAAAAACGTTTCTTTATATGTTCTTTATTTTCTATATAGCATTGTAACCAACGTTCACCTTCATTGTTATATGAGTAGTACACTGATTCATTTACGCCTTTTATAATTTGTTTTGATAAATATGTTGCAACACCTTCACGATACAAAGTAACTGCCGCGTCAGTCCACTCAGCTTTTTCCCAATCCATCCCATCATTTTGTAACATAACATTATGATATATATGGCCTATTTCGTGAGCGACAATAACACGAAGATGATTTACATCTGGAGATAATTTTTCTGCTGCAAAAAATATGTCACCAATGATTTCCCTTTCTACAAATGCCTTAGAGCCAAAAGTTCCAACAAATAAATGAAACTTCATATTTACATCAAAGTTATATTTATTATGATATTCATTCGTTATCTCTTGAATAATAATCGGTAATGTTTCTGCAATAATATGAATATCTTCTATTTTTGCGGGATATTGTTTAATGGCAGTAGAAATACGTTCTCTCGTTTTAGGACAATGATACTTAAAGTATTCTTCAAATACCTCAGGATGTAAAATAAAGTATTGATTAAGAATTTCTAATTCTACATCTTCACTTTCCCATAATTTTAAAAAACTTGGAATTGTATTATTTATCATTTTCCCATCTCCTTATATACCCCTTCTCGCCAATTACACTACAATCCTGCCTTAAATATAGAAAAAGCAACAAAGAAAGATGGGCTTTCTTTGTTGCTTTTTCTGTTTAATCAAACCATCTATCACCATCAGAAATCCATTTACCATTTTGTAAATCATAACATTCCTCATCGTCATGAAAACTAACGTAAGAGGGTAATGTAACATTCATACCACCAGCTTTATTCCAGCATGCCGCAAACCATTCTACTATAGTCTTCGTTCCAATTTCAGATAACTTCTCATCATTTTTTTCGTAAAAATCCCAAAATTCATCAGATTCTTCATCACTGAACGTATAATATGTAATGTCATCCATTACATTATAGCTACCAGAAAAAATTCCTTTATCAGTCCCTTCATAAAAAACTTCATTCGCTTCTCCATCCATTGAAAACATAACGATAGACAATTCAAATGACTGAACAAAAACAGTAAAATCTAATAAATCTATTTCTTTATAATAATTAAGCTGTGTTGTTACTTTTAACCTTTCGATCAAATCAGAGGATTTTGCTTCTAATCCTTTTATTAAAGAATTTTTATAGTTCTCAATCGTAAACAAATACTTCACTTCCTATTCATATCATATATTTATCAAAATATATAAAAATTATAGCATAGCTTTTTGTATATTTTGCTTGAGAAAATGAAAAAAGCTGTCCAAATAGGACAGCTTTACATATGTATTTTTACACTTCGATTGACTTACCATCTTCAACAATATGATAAAGTAAGTGAGCTAAATGATGAATTGGGCCATACTCTTCCTCTTCTTCATCTGTTTCACCTTGGAACTCAAGATCATTTAAGTACAGTGCTAAAAATTGATAGTATAGTTTTAAATCAAATCCGTAGCATGCAGTTGGCTCTTCATGATCTCCTTCATATTGTAGCATTAAGTATTGATCATTTCCTTCTGCATCTTCTGCGTCAAAGAATACGAAGAATCCAACGTTTGTATCTAAATCAAATAGATGACGAGTGCCTTTTTCTGTTGCTTTGTTGAAGTCCTCTTCACTTAATTTATGTACTGTTGTCGCTTTAGCATTATCTTCTTGATGGAAATTTACTGTAAATGTTTTCAATGCTGACACCTCCTGATTGTATAATACTAGCATAACATATAAAAAGGACTGCTTACAAATGTAAACAGTCCTTACATTCATTTTCGCATTGCTCGTAATAAGAAGCTTACGATGAAAATTAAAATGATCGCACCGATTAAGGCTGGAATAATTGCATATCCGCCAATGACTGGACCAAAACTACCAAGTAATTTCGAACCAACCCAAGAACCGATAATACCAGCAATAATATTACCAATTACACCACCAGGTACGTCCTTTCCAGTAATTAAGCTCGCAAGCCATCCTAATATACCACCGACGATTAAAGACCAAATCATATAATAACCTCCTTTATATATTACCAATCAAAATATAATTAGAAACAATTGCTTACCATTAGTTATGTTACATTTTTCAATAGTTATTCATACAGATCAACTATTAGATTATTTCAAAATAATGAACGGCGAGTTTTTCGACTCGAGGTTGATGTTATTCGTAATACACATATTAAGGACAGTCAGGCTTTAATATTGTCCGCATAAACTCTTCTTTAAATGCAGGATAGTTAAAACCAACTGCAATTTTTTGAATTGGTCTATTATCAAATGTTGTTGGCTCGGCTATTTTTCTAAAGTCTGCCACACTTTGTCCTCTAGTTACGTCATTTGTCGTACTGATCCAAACTGCTGACTTTTTATATTCAAAAATATCATCATTAATAAAGGAAATGAACGGAAGTAAATCATGAATCGGACTTCCAGCAATACCCGGGTATTCTTTTTTATAAAAGTTCTCATAATAAAAATCGATCATCGGTTTAATAAGTTTCGCCTGTCCTGTTCCTTCTTTATTAATAATATCCACCATTTCAGGAGTAATGAGGGCTTCTTGCGTTACATTTAACGGAAAAATAGTCGCATTCTTTGCATATTTCATTACAATATTTGCAGCAATTGGATCTCCATAAAAATTTGCTTCTGATACAGGAGTAACGTTACCAGGAAATAAAAATGCACCACCCATAATATAATAAGAACATATCTTATCCATTACATTTGGATATAATAAAAATAACGTCGCCAAAGTTGTTAAACGTCCTGTCGCTACGATAATAATATCTTCTGGACAAGGTTCAATTAATTTAATTAATTCACAAAAATTTTCCCGTTTACAAATCCTCATATGAGGTGGAATAATTGGGCCTAGGCCGTGCTCCCCATGGATTTCAGGAAAGAACAAAGGTTCTTCAGCAGTCATCGGCCTCGCTGCACCCTCAATGATTTTTACTTCTGTAGCATAGTATCTTTCTAAAAAATACACATTTTCCGTTACGATTTCTCGCGATACATTTCCATATTCAGCAACAATACCTATAATATCTAATTTACATGTTTTATTTGCATATATTAAAGCCACCGCATCGTCAATACCAAAGTCTCCAAAAAAGATGATTTTCTTATTAACTATCCTCACCCCTCTTCAGCATAATCTACTACTATTATTATTATGTAAAAAAGACAAGGCTGTGAAACAGTGCAAACTAAAAAAGCCGCCTATTTATTGGCGACTTTGATCTTTTTATATGATAAATATGCTAATACATTCTTACTTGAATCATATTTTGGATTATTCCCTTTTCTCGGTTCTCTCATATATGTTTTTTCAAATCCAGGAATGTCCGGCATTTTCTCCATAAATTCAAGCATTTCTTCCTCAGTTCCTTCAATACGTACGCGAATCATTATTACTTTTCCTCAATTCTCATTTTCTCTGTACTAAGTATAACGTACTTTGAAAAGACTGCAAGAAATTTATCTTCTTAATGTCGCACTTTTTTTACATACAAACAGGGCCATTTCAGTATAAAACGAGTTTATTTTATTATTTTCAATTTGAATATGAAAGAATTCTTGCATTTCAACTGGTGTTTTCATCATACATTCTGTTAACTTCATACGTTTCTGCAACGGTACATCCATCATATCGCACCACCCGTCAAATTCAAATTTCTTGTCAAAAGTAAGACATGACTGCATTTGCAAACCGTTTCTTTCTAACAAGGTAATCCATTCTGTTTTTTTCAATGCACGTTCATGACTCGGATCCCGCTTTTTTTCTATAAAATTATAAAATGTATCAAATTCATTATTTTCCGGTGAAACATTATCTATTAAAATAAATAATCCATTATCTTCTAACGTACGATTTACTTCATAAATAAACTGAGCTGGGTTCGTAAAATGATGTGCTGCAATTCGGCATGTTATCGTATCAAATGAACGATCAGCAAACGGTAAACTTTCTGCGTTTCCAGCAACAAAAGATACATTTTCATTTCCATTGCTTATAATAAACTGTTTCGCATTCTCTAACATTTTTTCTGTTAAGTCTAAGGCAACTACTTCTTGAAACAATGGAGCTAATACATTCGCAACATGTCCTCCACCAGTAGCAATATCAAGAAGACGATTATTGTGACGAGACTCAACTTGTTGAACTACATATTGTAAATCAGGTCCTTTAGCATGAATTTTACTTTTCACATACTTTTCCGCATTATTACCAAACTGTTGTTTCACAAGTTCTTCTTTACTCATTTTATCATCTTCTTTCTATTGTTATTTACATATAGGATTCATGTAATAATTAAAGTTCTCTTTATGTATTTTCAAATCCTCTTTTCGACTCATTTCTTACTATGCTATCGTATCATCGACCTAATATAGATTTTACGTTTTATTATGAAACAAAAAAGGCTACGGGAACTTGTCCCCTAACCTAACTAAATATCAATTACATTTTTACTTTTTCATATACATCTATATAATATAAATCCTCTTTTAACTTCATAATAACGTCTACTTCCCTATAAGTAGCCTCACGAGCATATAAACCAAATTGATCCATGCCAATCCATATCCATCCAGGTGTATGATATAGAACATCTATGTTAAAATAATCTAAATTAGTAAGCTCTGATTTAATAAATTTATCTTTATTAGCGATTTGTTTATCTATTAAACCATATTCTTTTCCATTTTCCAATAGCGATATAATTTTCCCTACAATCGGGTGTTCACGAACAATAAAGTGATATTTCTTTTCCTCCACATTCATCACAATTAAACGAAAATCAGATAAATCAGTTCTTAAATTCGACATCTTTATTTATTCACCTCCTTTATGAGTTTCACGAATATAATAACAAATGAATATTCAAATAATGTAAATATAATGTAAAAAATAAAAAAGCTGACTCCCTTTTAGAAATCAGCCTTTTTATTTTGATCATCTTTATACTTTTACAAACAATTATAATGTTTCTTTTTCCTCATCATTCCCGGAAACTAAATTCCCAATGGCATCAGCTGTTACTTCAACTACAAATTCACAAATACCTGCTACAACTTCTCCAATCACTTCATCCATCTTTTTTACCCCCTTATTTTTTATAGCTTATTTGTAGTATAGAAGAGATTGGTTATTTTTAACTATCGGAAAACGTGACAACAACATTACAGTTTTGTAAGCTTTTTTATTTTGTTTAGCTTCTATCCTTTGAAACTTCAAGTATGATTCACATGCATATAGGCCATCATAATATTAAGTAAATACTAATTTTGCTAGAGGAGGCGTGTAAAATATACTACGTAAAATTAATTAAAGGTCAATCCTTCTACGCTTTTGATCATCGTTTCTTAATGTCTGAAGAAGAAGAGGTATCCGAGAAAGTTTATAACTACTTACGTCGTAATGAATTTTTTGAAGTACGTAAAGAAGAATATTCTGCTTAATTACAAAAAGCATCAAGAAAAACCTCACTTTATTGTGATATTTTCTTGATGCTTTTTTATGAATTACTCCTTTTCAATAATTATTGTCGACTCTATTAAAATATTCTATTATTTGTCCAAGCTATTTCATTTCCATTTTCATATTTTAGTATATGAGGAGGTGACGAATATGACTCATATCATTGATTACCAAGCTACTCAACCTATAAGTAAAACGGGTGAAACCACTTTTGCAATCCCAGCTTCTCCAAATAAAGCAATTCTAGCAAATTTGAAAGTAAGAATTTCAAGTAGAGATTCACGTAATAATCGAGTAGAATTAATCGCTACAATTGGTGTAGAAGGTATAACTGGAACTTCACAAGTTTTATTCCGAATTTTCCGTGATAACATTGAAATTTTTAATGCACAAGTAGGTATTGAATCTACAGATTCTGAACAATTCTACGTACAAACATTTCAAGCTATAGATCAAAACGTTAGCAGTGGATCACACGAATATTCATTAACTGTAGAAAACCTTACTAGCGGTGCAAGCGCAGAAGTTGTTGGTCCTCTATCTTTTAGCGCTTTAGCTATTGGACAAGAGCGTAAATGCTGCTAAGTGAATCTAATATTTCATTTTGTACTTGAGAAAAGCAAGAACGTAGTATGTACGTTCTTGCTTTTCTATTTTCCTTTTATTTGTCCTTACTTTCAATTGATACTTCATCATAATTTTTTACATTTTCATTACTTATTTCATCAATTAACACATCGTTTTTTTGACAAATCAAAAAGATTGAAATCCGCTGATGAAACACGTAATATAGACTCTGACTCTAAAAAAGTTCGTTACTAATCATACATAAAATAAGGAGGTTTTATATACGAGTTTTTCATTTTAAAAGACAGAGAGGTTTTATATTATGTGGCGTAATAAAAATGTTTGGATTGTATTAATTGGGGAGTTTATTGCTGGTTTAGGTTTATGGCTTGGTATTCTTGGCAACCTTGAATTTATGCAAAAATATGTCCCTTCTGATTTCATGAAATCAGTTATATTATTTATCGGACTATTAGCTGGTGTTCTAGTCGGTCCTATGGCAGGTCGCATCATTGATCAGTATGAAAAGAAAAAAGTTCTTCTTTATGCTGGGTTCGGTCGCGTTATTAGTGTTATTTTCATGTTTTTCGCTATCCAATTTGAAAGCATCGCCTTTATGATTGCATTTATGATTGCCCTTCAAATTTCAGCAGCATTTTACTTCCCTGCATTACAATCTGTAATCCCACTCATCGTACGTGAGCACGAGTTATTACAGATGAACGGTGTACATATGAATGTAGGTACAATCGCTCGTATTGCTGGTACTTCACTAGGTGGAATTCTTTTAGTTGTAATGAGTTTACAGTATATGTACGCCTTCTCAATGGCAGCGTACGCTTTATTATTCCTCTCAACTTTCTTCCTACAATTCGAAGATAAGAAATCAACAACACCAAGTAAACAAGCTGCAAAAGATAATAGCTTTATGGAAGTATTTCGTATATTAAAAGGAATTCCTATTGCTTTTACGGCACTTATATTAAGTATTATCCCTCTATTATTTATAGCTGGATTTAATTTAATGGTAATCAACATTAGTGAAATGCAACATGATCCAACGATTAAAGGCTTTATATATACCATTGAAGGTATCGCATTTATGTTAGGTGCTTTCGTTATTAAACGTTTATCTGACCATTTCAAACCTGAAAAGTTACTATATTTCTTCGCAGTTTGTACTGCTTTTGCACACCTTTCGTTGTTCTTTAGCGATATAAAATGGATGTCACTTACATCATTTGGTTTGTTTGGTTTTAGTGTCGGTTGCTTCTTCCCTATTATGTCAACAATCTTCCAAACAAAAGTGGAAAAAAGCTATCACGGCCGTCTCTTCTCATTCCGTAATATGTTTGAGAGAGTTATGTTCCAAATTGTCTTACTTGGCACAGGCTTCTTCTTAGATACAATCGGATTGCAATATATGGTTCTCATTTTCGGTGTTATTTCATTATTAATTATCTTCATATCACTATCTAAACAGAAACAATATGAAAAACAACCTTCGCAATCTGCGAATTTATAACATAATTAAAGAAGCATGGATTATTAGATTAATTCATGCTTCTTTATTATATAAAACCTTCTTTCTTACGCTTATTGAAATTATTTAAAGGAGTACCCTCTTTTGCATTCGAATATAGTATATTAACAAGATATATACTGGAGGTGCGAAAATGTCTGATGGCGTACAAGTATTAATTATCCTTCTTTTTGTAATTGCTATGTTTAGTACCTTAAATTTTTTAGCTATTTCCCTTTCTCAACGTAACTTTAAAAGAAGAATTGTCGCGGGTTTCATATTTTTATTACTGACTCCTATTATCTTTTTGACTACCACAGCATTCGCTTCTATATTTGATAAAGCTGGATTTGGCGTAGGCGGGATAGCCTTCATTGTTGCAATTATATATGTCTTAAATGGAATAGTGATCTTACTTTCCTCTTTATTTTTCCTCAAAAGGGACATAACATAGGCCACAGTACTCGGCATGAATCTGTCTTTATACTAGATTCATGTTTCTTCAATTCCCGCTAAATTTTTATATGAAATTAAATAATTCTTTATAAAAATTTAAACTTTATTTATTACAATATTCGTATCGTATTCGCACGTTTATTGAAAATGAAAAGAAAGGAGTACAAAATGAAAAAGGTTTTATTAATTATTCCAATATTTATCGTTCTACTGAGTGGCTGTAGCAATAATGATATATACGGTTCTTGGGAAGTCGTTGATAACAAAAATGGGCTTTGCCCTGCATCTTATAAATTTGAAACAGTTGTAAAAGAAGAAAAGAAAGAAAAAATTGTTCAAAACTTAGTAGAAATGCAAACAACGAAGAAAAAAGAAGATTTATACAAAGGTTCCTTTGTAAAGGATTCTAATGTATATCATATTGATTATGGTAATTCATTTACATCAGATCAAACTTTACAAATTGTCGATGACAAATTAAACGTATACTTTTATGCAGTCGAAAAATTATGTACATATAAAAAGAAATGATTACTCTTCATTTAAAACGCAGAAAATATTTTCTGCGTTATTTTTATCCCGCTTTAATGGGCAGTAAGACCCCCACCTCAAAATGCAGCGAAAGCAAAGAAGTTAGGTGGGGGATGAAGAAAACCCCCACTGATTAAAGTTTCACTTTATTTTACAAAGCTAACTCAAAATATTTCCCCTTTTAAATCTTTAAATTTAAATGTATCATTATATAATAACAATATTTTAATGTGAGGTGCCCTTTTTTGAGAAGTTTAAGTTCATTAATTGTATCAACAATTTGTTCCATTATCCTAATCCTATGGAGTGCATTTTTATTTTACGAAAAATTCACGACGGGAAATTCATACTATTGGCTCATTGGTATATTAGGCCTCGTTTTCGTGTTCTTTTTTATCCAAAATATGCGGGATATACTTAATAAAAACTATAAAACATCCTAAACCATCTAGAAAGATAAAATAGACAGTCCAGTTAAACGACCCTTATTTACAGCCCCCCTTTCAAAAAAGACTAATCCCTCCTCTAAATTTGTCAATCATTTTAATTTTCATAAAAAAATGATAAAATGTAACTATGTGTTTTCAGAATAATTAAAAATGCAGATAGAAAACACTGTTTTTAGGAGGGGTTTTGATGACTTACACGTTAGCAACTAGAATGAAAGCATTCCAATCTTCTATATTTAGTGAATTAGGGGCTTATAAAAAAGAACAAATTGCAGCAGGTCACAAAATGATTGATTTAAGTATCGGGAATCCTGATATGCCACCTGCTGACTTCGTAAGAGAAGAAATGGTACATACAGCAAATCAAAAAGAAAGCTATGGATACACATTAAGTGGTATTCAAGAATTTCACGAATCTGTAACTGAATATTACAACAACACTCATAATGTTATATTAAATGCCGATAAAGAAGTTCTATTATTGATGGGTTCACAAGATGGGCTCGTTCATTTACCTATGGTTTATGCGAATCCGGGAGATATTATATTAGTTCCTGACCCTGGATATACAGCTTATGAAACAGGAATTCAAATGGCTGGTGCAACATCCTATTACATGCCATTAAAGAAAGATAATGATTTCTTACCTAACTTAGAGCTAATTCCTAAAGAAATTGCCGATCAAGCAAAGATGATGATTTTAAACTTCCCAGGAAATCCAGTTCCAGCAATGGCTCATGAAGATTTCTTTAAAGAGGTAATCGCATTCGCGAAAAAGCATAATATTATCGTTGTCCATGATTTTGCTTATGCTGAATTTTATTTTGATGGTAAAAAACCAATTAGCTTCCTCTCTGTACCTGGTGCTAAAGAAGTTGGCGTAGAAATCAACTCTTTGTCAAAAAGTTATAGTTTAGCAGGTAGCCGTATTGGATATATGATTGGAAACGAAGAAATTGTTCGTGCACTTACGCAATTTAAATCAAATACAGATTACGGAGTGTTTTTACCAATTCAAAAAGCAGCATCAGCTGCACTAAGAAACGGTGCTGCTTTTTGTGAGAAAAACCGCCGTATTTATCAAGAACGTAGAGATACTTTAGTTGATGGATTCCGAACATTTGGCTGGAATGTCGATAAGCCCGCTGGTAGTATGTTCGTCTGGGCCGAAATTCCAAAAGGCTGGACTTCTATAGATTTCGCTTATGCATTAATGGATAGTGCGAATGTCGTTGTTACACCAGGTCATGCATTTGGACCTCACGGAGAAGGCTTTGTACGTATTGCACTTGTTCAGGATAAAGAAGTGCTGCAACAAGTTGTTGAAAACATTAGAAATAGCGGTATTTTTTCTCTTGAAAAAGTAAATGAATTAGTTAAAAATTAATGATAACTCCCCTGCTTAACTGTAGCAGGGGTATTATTCATTGGAGGTACTTTCATATGCATATTACAGACACACTTCCACATCGTTATCCATTTTTAATGATTGATAACGTAACAAATATAAAACATGGTGAGTCCGTTACGGGATATAAACTCATTACAAATAACGAGTGGTTTATAAATGATAGTCAAAAACATATGCCTCATATGTTAATTGTAGAAGCACTTGCTCAGCTTAGTGCATTTGTACATGCGAGTGGCTCTGAAGGACTAGGCTTCCTCTCCTCATTAGATGGGGTTGAATTCCACGGAAAAGCATACCCCGGTGATAAACTGGATTTACATTATGAGCTAACTCGTAATCGCCGAGGTTTTATTCTCGGTAAAGGTACTGCAACTGTAAACAATCAGCCGATTGTAACGATAGAAAAGCTATTAATATATCAAGCAGAATAGAGACGATGTAATCCTACAGGGGATCTATCTCCTGCAAATTCTTTTTACTAACATGAAAAGGGTAAATAAATAACTTGGTTAGGGGCAGGAAAATGGAAAGTACTATCGGTATCGATGCTGGAGGAACATTAACGAAAATTGCTTATTTGAACGAACGAAAACAATTAACTTTTCAAAAATTTCAATCCAATAAACAAAATAAAATAATAGATTGGCTTAAGAAAAATGCTGGTATAAAACAAATATGTATTACAGGTGGTAAAGCAAAACAATTACAGAAACTACTTTCCCCCTCATATAAAATAGTAGAACTAAACGAATTTGAAGCTACTCTTGTAGGTGTACGATACATATTAAAAGAAGAGAAATATGATATAAATAACTTCATTTTAACAAATATTGGTACAGGCACTTCCATTCATTACGTGTATAATGACAAATATGTTCGTGCTGGTGGAACCGGTGTTGGTGGTGGTACTATTATGGGGCTTTCAAAATTATTAACAAATATAGATCATTTTGAAGATGTGATTCCTTTAACAAAAGTAGGTTCTAGAACAGATTTAGATATTACGGTTGGAGATATTTATGGTGGTATTCTCTCTCCTATTGATAATAGCTTAACTGCTAGCAATTTTGGTAAAGCCGCTATTTCAGAATCAAAATATAATAGCTCAGACATACTTGCTACTGTACAAGGACTCGTCGGTGAAGTCGTTACTGCATTAAGCCTACAAGTCGCCGAAACAAAAAACATTGACCATATTATTTATATCGGTTCCACTTTATGTAATAACGTACACCTTCAAAATATTATTCGGAGCTACACAAAATATCAAAATAAAACACCTATTTTTTTACAAGATGGTGGTAATAGCGGTGCGATTGGTGCTTTACTTTATGTTACGAATCAAAAAAGCTGACTTTTGTCAGCTTCTTTGCAACGGTACTTCAAATTCAATAATTGACTCCCCGTTCTCTCCCATTCGCTCTACACTAATTTTATCAATTACACATTGTAACTTTTCATGGAAACTATGAATATCCTTAGCTGCTTCAGTAGCTAACTCAGCACTTTCTTTTCTCCCGACTGTTACATGTGGTATGTATGGAATATCTTCTTTTAAAAATTGTATTAAAGGTCCTGTATAAAGCAAATCATGTAGTTCTTCTATTTGTTTTTTCCCCTTTTCAACTCGTAAAAACAAATATTCCCCTTCACCTGTAATTTGATTCGCAAATTTAATTTCTATCTCTTGTATCCCTTTTGATAATTCTAAAATATGTAACTTCAGCTCATCATTTGAAATCGAGCTTTCAAATGGGAATATAACTGTAATATGCGGTGGGATTAAACCAAATAAAGGATCATGTTTTTTCCTAATGTCCTCAATTTCATTAATAGACATGTCGTTTAGAAAAAGTAAAATTGTGCGCATTTTTATATCGCCTACTTTCTCATTTTATATTCATCATATTGTATGGTAGCTTGCACTTCAACAAATGATTTCAATTACATATAAAAAGAAAAAACTTCTCAAAAGAAAAGTTTTTTCTTATAAAGCATGATTATTATTTTCCCGCCAAACTTTCCTAAACTTTATATAACAAGCAATTCTCCAAGGAATAATATACGATACTGCAACAACATAAAATAATAAACCTATTGTTTGCTGATCTAAGTCAACAATATATTGTCTTGAACCGTATCTTAAAACGACAAGTGTAATAAAAGTAATTAAAAAGGCTGCACTGGATATTTAGCAAATAAAGATTTCCGAAAATCTTTATCTTCCACAAGCATTGTAATTTTTTCATTTTTATCTTTAAGAAACTTTACTACTTTCTTTTTATCCCATATATCATTTTCTTTTGGGAAATCATCAAATTTTTCATACAGGATTGATAGTATTTCTTCTCTTTTTATCGTGAAATTTTTATTTTCTACTTGAAACTCGTAGCTTTTCGCATTTGGTACTAAAATCGCTAGATAAATAACGTTAAAGAAAAAATTCTTCTCCATCGTATCCTTACCATCAAACCAATACGTCTCAACCATGTCTTCTGTCAGAGTTCCATTTCCTTTTGCACCATAGTACACCTTTATACTTTCATTCTCTAAACTAATACTTTGAAATGTATCACTACCGGGTAAATGATTAACAATTGCAACCACATCTGAGTTATTACCAACATATGTTCCAGCATATTTCTTAAAGTCACCAGGTTTCACATCAGATATTTCTTTTATTCTTTCTCCGCTAGAACAAGCAGTAATAAATAAAAAAATTGTTAGCATAACAACTACAATACGATGCATATATTTCATTTAGCATCCCCCATTTTTATCGATATTTCGTTAATTACAATACACCTTCTCAAAACCCTTTAAAATATACGCATTTTAATCAAAATTAAAAATTTTCACTTTTTCTGTTTACAATTATCCATTAATTGTATATACTTACTAACGTAAGAAAAATATTCTAAAAGGAGGTCGAAGGAAATGATGAAATTACAATTGCATGCTTTAACTTTAGCGTTAACTGCACCTGTGTTTTCTGGACAATTAAATATGAATTCGACCAACCTAATGGAGAATTGAAAATCGTACATTATTTCGATTAATTCATAAATTCGCCACAGGAGGTCGTATACTTTCCTGTGGCTTTTTCACGCCCTGCCATAGGAGAACTATATCTTCCTGTGGCTTTTTTGTGCGATTTTTTAGCCTCTTACATCATTTTTTTAAGAAAGGAGCAACATTCGATGACTATTAGCGTATTGTTTTTAAGTATTACAATTCAAAGAAATAAAATTTCTAAAGATGAAATGTTTCATAATGAGCAAATAGAAAAAGCTATGAATGATGTTAAGGAGCGCCAAGCACTTTATTGTGATCACATGTAATTCCTTTTCGAAAGGAGGAATTCATTTATGACTTTTCATATTTTCTTTTTTACGACTGTACTTCAGAAGAATACTTTAACTGAAGCTGAAATCAATCGTAAACAACAAATAAAACAACTGACTGATAAAATGACTGACATTAAAAGTTCATATTATACACATATGTATTAAAAATATATTTTTAAGGAGCACTTTCCTAATGAAATTTAAAGCATTCTTTTTAACGATTACCATTCAAAAACGTAAACTTTCACAGAAAGAAATTTCACGTGAGCAACACATTCAATCTATTATGGACGAAGTGAAAGAACACCAAGCTTCTTACTACAGCCGTCTTTTCTAAATAACTTTTAAAGGAGCACTTTCCTAATGAAATTTAAAGCATTCTTTTTAACGATTACCATTCAAAAACGTAAACTCTCACAGAAAGAAATTTCACGTGAGCAACACATTCAATCTATTATGGACGAAGTAAAAGAGCGTCAAGCCTCTTATTACAGCCGTCTGTTTTAAATAACTTTTAAAGGGGTAATACACTTATGAAATTTAAAGTATTCTTTTTAACCATTACGATTCAAAAAACTAAGTTCTCCGACAGTGAAATATTGCATGATCATCAAATTAATAAAGCTATGGAAGATGTAAAAGAACGCCAAAGTCACTACTGTAGCCATCTATAATTCCTTTCGAAAGGAGGAATGTATTATGAAGTTTCACCTTTTCTTTTTAACAATTACAATTCAGAAAAAAAACTATTCTGAAGCTGAATTAAAACAAGAACAACAATACAAACAGGTTTTAGACGAAATTCGAGATCGTAGAAGCAAATACTACTCTCACCTATAATCCTTTAAAAATATAAAACTTGAAAGGAGTCGATTATGATGTTGATAGCACGTTGTAAGGAAATGATTTGGATAGTTCAGAGGGATTCCACATAGTTTTACGAGGCTATATCGTACAAATTTCCCGCTACATTTGATATGTAATAAATATATAATAAAATTGCATCAATACACTTTTTAACATTGATTAACAAACAAAAAGATACACCACTAAAAAAGCGGTGTATCTTTCTCAACATATATTATTTTCGATTACTTCGTTTCGTCTTAAACAGTCTCACTAAGTTCGATACAACTGTTTTCGTTACTGCATAAACTGGCACTGCCAAAATCATTCCGATAATTCCCGCAAAGTTACCTACCCCTAAAATTAAAATAATAATTGTTAACGGGTGGATATTTAACTTTGAACTCATAATACGCGGTGAAATGATGTTACTTTCAAATTGTTGTACAATTGTTACGATAATAATTACGTACAATGCTTGCATCGGAGATACGAACAGACCTACGATAACAGCTGGTGCTGCACCGATAAACGGACCTAAGTTAGGAATGATATTTGTAAATGCTGCTATAATTCCTAAAACGAAAGCATACGGTAAATCGATAATTAAATAGCCGATAAAAGTAAAAGCACCTACAAATATACAAACGAGCGCTTGCCCTTGAATATATGCAGATAATGTTTCGTTCGTTTCTTTAATGATACGAAGCCCTTCTTCACGGTATGACTCTGGTAATAAACTTACTGCTTTTCCTGGAAACGCATGTCCATCTTTAAACATATAAAATAAAATGAACGGTACTGTGAAAATCACTAATGCGACGTTCGTTATAATACCAAATAAAGCCGTTGCACTCGACGTAATCGTGTTTGGTATATCCTTTAAGTATTCAATTGCATTTTTTTCAATTGTTTCAATGGAAACATAGTTTTGTGTAGATAACCATTCAAACAATCTATGATGGGATAAATCTTGTATGTATAGTTTTCCCTCTTTTATATAGCCTGGCATATTTTTCACCAAATCCATTAGCTGTTGTGAGATCGTTGGAACAACTACCCCAACGCCAACCGCAGTTAATGTTATGATAAAAAGATATAACAGTAAAATCGCTAAATTTCTAGGTACTTTTTTCTCCTCTAAAAAGACTAACACCGGATTAAATATGAAGTATAAAAATAACGCGATTAAGATTGGGAAAAACAGCGTTGATATGAAGATACCAATTGGTTGAAATAGAAACGATATTTTTGTGCAAATAAATATGATCGCTACAACCATTAGCACTTCTAATGTCCAAAAGTGCACTTTCGATTTCAAAAAAACGTCCTCCTTTAAACTAGCACTTCACTTCATTGTACCAAAATAAGCAAGAATTTCACATAATATTTTCCTTTACAATATTCCAAAATACCAATAAATACACTACAATGAAATTACATACAAATTTGCAGGTAAAGGTGATAAAAATGACACAATGCATCATTTGCAGAAAAGATACGAAAGAACTTAGTGAACAATATGTCATCCCAGAAATATTATGTGGATATTATTTTACAAACTCAATTTGTGATACTTGTCATGAACAAATGACAACAAATATTGATCGCCCCTTAATTCGGCATAAATTAAGTCAATATAAGATTGAGCAAATGAAAAAACAAATTGACTCTCCCCTGTATACGAATGAGCATGGTGAAGAACTTGCGGCAGCTGAGACTGATGTTGTTGAAGTAAGTGATGAAATACTTTATTCCAATGCATTAATTATGAAACTATGTAAAAAGCACGATATTTCACTACATAACGAAATTTGGAAAGAAGAACGTGTAACGAAAGTAGCTAGCTCTATTCAACGTGAATTACTTTTAGATAACCGTAAGTATAAAATGAGTGTATTAAAAATGGCTTATACATTCGCTGTACAAGCCGTTGATGGCTATTTTGAAGATCCAGATGCGATTGATATTTCTAATATTCTATCAAATTCCGATTTCATGGAATTAAAAGAAAAGAGCATTGTGCGCGATTTAAGTAAAAGTTCTTTATGGAATACATTAAATACAAATAGTGAAAACCATTACTTTATTTTATTAAGTGATAAAGATGGCCTATTTTGTTTCATTCGTCTATTTGATATCTTTGATGTTGTCGTTCATTTATCAGAAAAGAGATATGAACTTCCATCACCCATTGTCGGTGTAAATAATGTAAGTAAGCAGGAATTTTATATCCAAACTTTAAAACAGTATATGGATGGGCTATTTAAAGAAAAAACTCCTTCTATTTAATCGAAATCAGAACATACGGTCTCCTTTCTTGATGAAAAGACACTGTGTTATAATAAGTATGAAAAGAACAATACAATCACATAAACTAATTATTAATTGTATATAAATAAAAAAGACTAGTGTGCGGCTACACACTAGTCCACGTAACTTAGCAGATTGGATTGTTCATTTATCCTATTTGTTTCTTACAAACAAAACAACCCACATTCTATTGGCATAGGTGGGTTGTTATTTTTTGAGCTTGTCTATTAAAACGACGACGAACGTTAACAATGCAACGAGAAACAGTCCACCCTGCAGTAGCAACGCTATTTCACTCATGTATTATCACCCCCCTCCTACTTTGGAGAAGTGATAATTGAACAACCAACCGTACCTTAAGTTACTATTTAATTTTACCATATTTTCTAATAGTTTACGATGAAAACCCGCAAGTGTAATATTTGCGGGTTTTCTTTATCACCTATTAACAGGCAGTAAACAAAATGGAGCAAAACATAGGTGAAACTTTAATCCTCACTATTTTTTTAATGCATAAGCATCTGCTATCATTTCACCAACAATTTTAGTTTCTTGTTTCTTTTCCTCTTTCAATAAAGGAAATAACAGTTCTGCCACCTCATACGCTTCTTCTAAATGCGGATATCCGGATAAAACAAACGTATCAATTCCTAACGCTTCATATTCTTTTATTCTTTCTGCTACTGTGTGCGGATCTCCTACAAGGGCAGTACCAGCACCCCCTCTTACAAGCCCAATGCCAGCCCATAAGTTAGGACTTATCTCTAGCGACTCTCTCGTACCTTTATTTAAATGTGTCATCCGTTTTTGACCGACTGAATCATATCTTGCAAATGTTTTTTGAGCAAGCTCAATCGTTTCATTATCTACATATTGAATTAACTTTTCAGCCTCTTCCCATGCCTCTTCCTCTGTTTCTCTTACAATTACGTGTAACCTAATGCCAAACCGTACGTTACGCCCCTTCTCTTCCGTAAGTTTTTTAACTTCCTCTATTTTCTCTTTCACTTGCTCTGGTGGCTCTCCCCACGTTAAATATACATCACTGTGTTCCGCTGCAACTTCTTTACCTGCCGCAGACGATCCGCCAAAATAAATTGGTGGATACGGTGTTTGAACTGGCGGGAACACGACTTTACTATCTGTAACTTTAATATGTTTTCCTTCTAAAGAGATCATTTCACCTTGTAAAGTCGATTTCCAAACTTTTAAAAATTCATCCGCTGCTTCATACCTTTCATCATGTTCAAGATACAATCCATCACCTTGCAATTCAACAGGATCTCCTCCAGCTACTACATTAATAAGTAATCTCCCATCTGAAATTCTATCAAATGTTGAAGCCATCCTCGCTGCTACTGTCGGTGACATTAGTCCTGGTCTAACTGCTACTAAAAATTTTAATTTCTCAGTCTCAGCGGCAAGTGCCGATGCTAATACCCAAGGATCTTCACAACCTTGACCAGTTGGCAGTAACACACCCGTATATCCTAAATAATCAGCTGCCTGTGCAACTTGTTTATAATAACCATATTCAGCTGCTCTTCCTCTTTTTGTCGTTCCTAAATATCGACCATCTCCATAAGCAGGAATAAACCATAACAATTCCATATCTTTACACACCCCTTAATTGTTTTGAAAAATCCACTAAAACACTCTATATAAATTACCCCTAATAATTTATATATTAATTCCCTGTCTCTCCTTTAAAATTATCTCGCCATCTTAAAAACTTCACTTCTAGTAAACGTACGAGTGAATCAGAAAACTTCCCAACGAACGCAAAGATAATAATACCGACAAATACAATATCTGTATTTGAAAATTGCCTTGCATCCATAATCATATAGCCAATACCCTCTGTAGATCCCATAAGTTCTGCTACTACTAAACTCACCCATGCAACTCCCAATGATAATCTCGCTCCAAGTAAAAGGTTAGGCAATGCTGCTGGTAAAATTAGTTTCGTAATTAATTTTCGTTTACTAAACTCTAACACTCTCGCAACATCAAATAATTTTGAATCTACACCCCGTATTCCTAAAAACGCGTTTACGTATAAAGGAAAAAATGCACCGTCTGCAATTAATAATACTTTCGATGTTTCTCCAAAACCGAACCATAATACGAAAAGCGGTGCAACAGCTAAATGAGGTACAGTTCGTAACATTTGTACAGACGGATCTAAATATTGCTCACTTCTCGTTGAAAATCCAACAATCGTCCCTAAAATAATGCCTAAACTCCCGCCGATAAAGAATCCAGCCGCAGCCCTAAACACACTAATGTTTAAATGACCGAATAACTCTCCTGTTTTTATAAGTTCTTGAAAAGCTAGTAATATATGTAACGGCGTTGGTAAAACTGTTTTAGAAACTAGATTGAACACTCCGGCTAACTGCCAAATACTTAATACGATAATTGGTATCGTAATCGCTCTTACTACCACTTTTACATTCGTCTTTCTCACTTTCTTTACATTGTTTTTACCAATTATTATACTCGCTCTTTTCATAACAGCTTTCGTATTCTCCAATTTACAAAACCTCTTTTCATTTCGCCTTTACTGCTTTTTCTACGAAAGAATTATCTACAACTTTATCTGTCTTGATTTCTTTCTTTATAGAACCGAGTTTATATTGAAAATCCGCTGTCTTTTGCTGTTCCGCTATTATTTCTTTCGTTACTGGAACTAAAATTGGTTTGTCATGATTAAACACTTCTTTTACAATGTCAGCATCTATTTTCTTTGCAGAAGTATATATTTTTATTGCTTCATCAATGTTGGAATCTTGCCATACACGTGCTTTTTCATAAACTTTGAGAAACTTCTCAACTAATTCTGGATGTTCTTTTGCAAACTTTGTTCTTGCAATTAAAAACTCTGGTGAAGAAACACTTAATCGTTCACCATCTGTAATAACCTTTGCTCCTTTATTTAACGTATGTAGTGAAATGAATGGATCCCAAATGGCCCATGCATCTACTGATCCTGATTCAAATGCTGGCTGCGCTTCATCTGGTTGCAGTTGAATAACATTTACATCTTTCGCATTGATATCTTCTTTTTCTAATGCTCGATATAATAAATTAAACGCGCTACTCCCTTTTGCTACGGCAATTTTTTTACCTTTTAAATCTTTTACACTTGTAATCTTGCTATCTTTTTGTACTAGAATTCCAGTTCCTTTCCTCGCATAACTGGTATTAGCAATTTCGGTAAATTCAATACCTGCTGCTTGCGCGGAAATAACCGGGGAGTTGCCAACTTCACCAAAATCTAATCGATTTGATGCGATTGCTTCAAAATAAGGAGGTCCGCTTTGAAACTCTGTCCATTTCACTTTAACGCCTTCTTTTTTAAACTCTTCTTCAAACCATCCTTTTTTCTGTGCTAGTAATAGTGGACTTAACCCTTGCTGAATACCAATTTGTACTGTTACATCTTCCTTCTTACTACTTGCTGTACTTTTTTCGCATCCTAATAAAAATAAAGATATAACTAACGCAAAAGAAAGAACTTTTCCTTTTTTATTCATATATAATCCACCCTTTTCCTATATACTCGTTTGAATCAGTCCCCCGTGTTCAAACTGTTGTAATACTTTCGTACGAATTTCTTGGAATAATTCCGAAGTTTTACTACGTGGATAAGGTAAATTATTTTCAATCACTTTATGTATTTTTCCAGGCTTTGCACTCATGAGGATAATTCGGTTTGAAAGATATATCGCTTCGTCAATATCATGAGTGACAAATAACATTGTCGTTTTCTTCTGCTCCCAAATGTTCAACAGTACTTCTTGCAAATGACTTCTAGTAAAAGCATCAAGTGCCCCGAATGGTTCATCAAGTAATAATACATTCGGATCTCTTAATAAAGCTCTCGCAATCGCAACACGTTGTGACATCCCGCCTGAAATTTCCTTCGGATAAGATGTTTCAAAACCATCTAATCGAACGGTTTCAACCCATTCCTTTACCTTATCTTTTACGTACTTATCTTTTAACGACAAATCTGCAGCAATATTTTTTTCAACTGTTAACCACGGAAATAAGCGATGCTCTTGAAAAATAAAACCTTGTTTCTTACTCGGTTTTACGATTTTCTCTCCATCGATGATAACTTTACCTTCAAATTCGTTGTCTAATCCTGCAACAATTTTCAAAAGCGTACTTTTCCCACAACCACTCGGTCCAATTACAGTGACAAAATCCCCTTTCTCTAATTGAAAATTAATATCTTCTAATACTTGAACCGTACCAGTTTGTTTCGAAAAATATTTTGAAACCCCTTCAATTGAAACAGTCACTACTTTCCCTCCTTGAAATGATTCATCTAAATGAACAGATTCATTATTTATATAATAAAAAAACCAAAGGCATTTCATTTTGTAATGAAATGCCTTTGGTTTTTCCAATCAGCTATACGTTATAGAATTAACTACATATTATACAAATATTTCCGATAAGTCAACTGGGTTTTATTAAACTTTATTTATTTTTACAAATAGTAGCAGTTTCTATAATGATGTTTGGAAGCAACTCTTGTATTGTATTCAATACTGTATGCAGAGCTTTTTCTACATATCCATCTTCAAATTGTTCTAACGGCTCAAGTAATTCATCCTCATCCAATATGAAAAATTCTCCGCTTGGAAGTACCATAATATCAACAATTAAATCTTCAAAGGATACCACTTCATCCGTTATACATGTATTCTTTACAATATTAAAATAAGAACCTAGATAACTCCCATCCTGATCTCTCCAAACGTATAAATTATATGGACGATTTCCCCAGTAATATGCAACTGTATAACTTCCTTTCGGGATCGTTAACTTCGTATCGTTTGCTGTCATAGTAAAAGAGTACTGTACTTCATGATACAAAACAATTTTATCTGTCTGCGTTTCTATTAGTAAACAAGCATGATCTACAGTTGAAGCATCATAGCGAATTTTCCTTTCAATAATTTCAATCCCTGACGTATGTAAGCAACTCATTTTTAAATTCCCCTTTAGTTGTAGTTCTTTCATTATAACCCTTTTTCCACTAAGAAGCCGTTCAATGAATTCGTTTCTTGTTTTATTAATATAATCTCATTTTCTTTCCCACAAAAAAGCTCCTTCTAAGTTAGAAGGAACTCCCAGTTGTATCATTATTTTATAACCCATGATTTATATGCCTTTACTTCCAAACGAAACTTAGATTCTTTTAACCACTCTACAGCACTACATACAAGAGGAGATGAATTATCTTCAGTAATACTTTCTACCGGAATCCATCTAGCTCCTATTGAATCTTGCCCTTCAAATTGTTCCGGTACTTTGAATTCACCTTCGCACCTTTCAACAAAGTAAAAAACTGCGATATGATGAACATGTGTGTGCTCCTTGAATTGTGATGAAAATTGAAAATCAACTGTACCTATTTGGTTTACTACCTTCACTTTCAGCCCAGTCTCTTCTTTCATCTCTCTATGAAGTCCAGCTAGTAATGATTCTCCTTCTTCTAAACTACCACCAGGTAAATCATACCGATTTCTATATGGACCTTTAATTTTATCAATTACTAATAAATTATTGTCTTCGATACAAATGCCGTACACCCCAAACGCACGATGAAAATTAGTAAAATTATTCACGCTTCAACTTCTCCATAACTGCATAAGAAAACTTCCGTTCCTCATCAACATTTAAGTGAACACGACTTACTGTTTTAGAAAATCCATATAACAATTGCGCCTTCACTGACCCTTTTAGTGTTATTTCAAATGTCGGAGGTTCCTTTATAAATTCTATAACGGTTGCGTCAAGAACTCCCTTCTCTTTCTTTAAAAGTTCGCCTTTATAAAACTCAATTTTATCAATTTGTGTAAATGGTATAACAATTTTCTTTCCTAATCCAATTTGAATGATTATTTTTTCTTCCGCAACAATAATTGGATTTTTTCGCATTGCTTGTATTTCAGCTAAAAAGTAAAACATTGCGTATGCGTTTAAAATAAGTAAAATCCATGCTACTACTGGATTCCATTGATGAAGTAAATAATGAAAACCGATACTTTCTATTACGGTTGCATGGATGATCATGGTATATACACCTATTGCACCAGTCTTTTTGTGGTATGAGTATACACATTCACCTTCTGGTGCTTTTACGCGCCACGATAAAAATGCATAGTAGATTAACTTACACTCTGTTACAATGACATCTACTAATTTATTTCTTTTCATAGTAGCATCAAACGCTGCATCAATTGCATAAGAAAATGAAGAATACTCTCTTTTATATTCTTTATATTTTTGTATTATATTAGGTAGCATTTTAACAATTTTATATAGAAGGAATAATTCTACGCATACAAATGCAATTTCTCCCGCTACTATAACATAAGAAACGTATGAAAAATCTTGAAAATAATCACTTGGAATAATAAATCTTGCAAATATATAACCAGCTATTACGACAGGAAATATATACGTTAACGAGTATCTTTTTCGAATAATAAAGAAATACGTAATGACTGGAATTACAAACATACAATCTAACAAAGAACCAAGTATTACTTCTTTCGGAGCAGATGGTACAATTGGAAAGGCATACAATACATAGTTTGATAATAAGATGAAAGATATTAATCCAAACCGTATACTCTTTCGCCTTCTTGATAATGCGACATTCATACGTTCACCCTCTTATTTAAAAACCTCATCTAAATGGTCTTTATAAAATGAAATGGCACGCTCAAACTCTTTTACTTCCTCTACTTTTATGACTGTTTCAAGTAATAATTTCATTGCGGATTCATGATCGTTTACATTATATTTTGCTAATGATAAAAATATTTTTATCACGTCATTATCCGGGAACTGCTGCAAACCTGTTTCTAAAACAGTAATCGCTTTGTCATACTCACCTATACAACGATATGTACTGCCAAGACCAATATACGCTCCGCAAAGTGAGTCACCATCAAGACCGTTTGCAATTGCCTGTTCATAATACGGCACAGCCTCCGTTTCAAGTCCCATTACATCATGTATCCAAGCGCATTGAAAAAGCACTTCTGCATCTCGCGTAAAGTTTGTTAATCCGATAAGTATCTCTTTGGACTGCGCATATTTCTTTTCATTTCTTAGTTTAATAGCTTGCTTTAATAAATGTTCCATAGAATCCACTCCTCACTAATTATGTTATGTATCCATCTTAAATGGTTAACGTTTGTGCAAAAGTAAAATTCTCATAAATTAAAGTTTCGCTTCTTTCTATATACTATGCGGATTTACTCTTATCCAAATACTTAAAATTATAAAGTGGGAACACGATTACATAGTACTTCTAACCTTTTGACAATTTCTTTCGCTGTTTCATCTTTCCCATTACACGACTTCTCTTTACCGTCTTGTCCAATTACGTAGTGCATTGCTCCTCGCGAATATAAAGAATGTGGTGAATTTGCGATCATTACACTCGCCTTAGCTTCTTTCATTCTATTTTTCGCTCTTTCAAACAGTTCTTCTTCATTCACATCACTTTCAAGTTTAAATCCAACGAGTACCGTTTCTGGATCCCACTCTTTTATTTGTTTTAATACTTTCGGAGCCTTTTGAAAATGAATAATTGGTGCTATATCACTAGAAATTTTTCCATTCATATTAAGAACATTACCACCTTGATCACAAATTTTGTCTACAACCCAATCTGATCCAGCCGCTGCCATAATAACTGCATCGACCTTTTCGTGCGTAATTATACTCTTCATTTTATCTTGTAAATCAACAATGCCTTCAAATGGATGTAATTCCAATTGATTATTTATATCGTTCGGTTTCTCCGCAAAATAACCGTGTAAATATATAACATGTGCCCCTTTATTTATAAGCTCTTCGGCGATTATTCTTCCTATTGTTCCTTTTGCCATATTCGTATGACCACGCACTTGATCCCATTTTTCTAAACAACCACCACTTGTAATTAATACCTTTTTCCCCTTCATAGTAACCATCCCTTACTTATTTTTCTTACGAAACCATTCTGTTCCAAAGTCAACTATATCACGTTGTTTCATAAGACGACACTTTGCGTTTCCTATTTTCCCATTTGTTACAGTTGCCTTTTGTTCAAACGCTACACCAATTTCTACAAACTTATCAGAATCGTAATCCATATCAACAAACTCTTTCCAAACTCTTTCACCATTTTCTATAATAGGCGCTCCTACTTTTATTAACTCACATGCACCAGAACGTACTTCAGATAAATGTACAGACGTATTTGAGTCATATCCAACACCAATTAATAATATGTATCCATCTAAATCATATATTTTTCTTAATGGAGACTCTTCTCCTAAACTCATTGATAGTGACTGATTCATCGTTATTTCTTCTGCATGTTTTCCCCATGCAGCAAAACTTCCTAATGGATGATTGCTACGGACTACATTCGGATATGTACGAAAACATTCAACTACCTTCCCCATTGCCCTTGTTGGTGTTATATGCGGCTCAAATGCTGGTACGTTTTCCCGAATAATTTGCCACCATTCTTCAGGTACAGGTGGTCTTGACCAATGTTTTGGATCAGATAAATCTGAAGATTGCGTTGGCATAATAATGGTTCCCTCTTCTGTAACCACTTTCATTAATGCCTCTACTACCGCAACTGCTCCGCCTGCTACCCACCCAATAGAACTTAGCGAAGAATGTACAATAACCGTCATTCCTTTTTCTAACCCTAATTTTCTTAAATCATTTGTAATTGTTTTAATTGTATTTGGCAATGGCGTACTTGCCACTATGTCATTCATTTTCACGATTGTTCCCCCATTTTGTTTTAAACTACTACATACATATATTATCATATTTTTCTTAATTTTTAACTTAATCGTTTTTATCAACACATTAAAATAGTAATATATTGGTTTTATATAACGAAAAGAACACTTTAGGCGTTACACCAAAACAATAAAAACAAGCTGTAAACGAAAGAACCCATCAAAAATGATGAGCTCTTTGTATCCTTTATCCTTCAATTGTAACCCCTGTAAACATCGATAAGTTTCCCGTTATTTTCTCACCTACTCGTAAAAATAACCCTGCGGCTCTCCCGCTAATGCAGTGTGAACCAATTAATAATTTACCAGTATACGGACCATCCCATGTATCAATTGTATAGTCAGGCATTTCTATGTATTGCTGATATATTTTCCGCTGTTCAAAGTAATACGTTGTTTTATCTTCTGCTAAAAGCTCATCATTTTCGTATATAGATACCCCTCCGCCTTCACGACCGTATAAAGGTTTAGAAACATATGATTCATTTTTTTCTATAAACGGTTTATTTGTAAAATAAGTTGGTAGGAAGTATTTCTGTATAATTCCTCGCTCTTCTTCCTCAAAGAATACTCCCTCTTCGTAAAGTTGCCAAATGAATGCGAGTACACTTTTATTTTGCATAAGAAAAGCAGCTGGCGGATTTATGATTTTCACTCTTCCTTGCGCTATATGATCTAAAAACTGGAGTCCAATTCTTTTCCCATTTTTATCGGTATCTGAAACTAAATATTCAATTGGATATAGTCTATATAAATAATGGATTCGTTCACCATTTGGCGTATATATACCATCATCTGCAACGACAATATCTTGTATACCTATATAATCCGTTGATTGGTCTAAACAATAGCTTCTTAAAAATTGAACTGTTTGATGGTCTTCATCATGCCAATCATAACTAGTAAAATATATCGTCTCGATAGGACTTATATTATAATCATGTTTAATTTGTTCCCACGCCTGCACAATATGCTCTTCTATATGGTTCGGATGGTTCACTTCATGATAACGGCACAACACTTCATTTGCGACAGATGGCTCTAAATAACCTGTTGGTGTATCACAATTTACTTCTATTAATTTTATATCTTCATCATTTACGATAAAATCAAACCTCGTAAAATATGAAAACAAACCAGTATGTTTCATTCTCGCAATTTCCCACGTTTCAGCTGGAAATCCTAGTGTTTGAAAATCTTCTGTCGTATTGACAATATATTGATACGTTCTATATAACACATACATAATTTCTTCTGTCGCTTTTGAAATAGCAGTATAAGTCTTTACCGGCATACGATACATACCTGTTGCCATATATTGATTCCACTCTTCTTTTTCTAATAGACTCGGCCACGTAAATCCATTCCGACCAGCCTCTTCCGCAAGTGAAAACCATACTTTCATATATTCTTTCTGCTCTTGTTCTGTATACATGATCCTATTATCCTTTCGTATTATGATCCGGCTGGCGCTTTTGCATTCCCAATTCCACTGGAACCAGAATTCACTTTCGGCGTTTGAGTCGTAGATGATTTCGGCGTATTTGTATCTGGCGTCACTTTATTTGAGGAATTTGGCTGTTGTTTATTTAAATCCACTTTATTAGAAGAATTATTGTTGTTACTGTTAGTTCCGCCGTAGTATCCTCCTCCACCGCTGCCACCAGTTCTACCTTGGTCTTTTTCACGATATGGAATAATATTATTTGCATACGGTTTCTTCATTATATTTGGTTTTGCTGTATAATTCATATTTGAAGTTCTGCTTGCTAATAAATATCCTGCTACGAATGGAAGTATCGGTAAATGTGAATTTTCATGATACGATGAAAATGACGGATTCATTTCTTTACATAACTCATCATTTTCTACATTTTCATTTGTAGGCGTTTTATCATTACAATTTAAAGTTTCTTGTTTTCCACCATCAGTTTTAACAGCAGTACTTTCTTGTTGAGCAGTATCTTCTTCATAATCGCCACATCCAGTTAATAAAAAAGATGATACCCCTATTGAAGTAGCAATTTTTATAAATTTACTTTTATCCATTCTCATGTGTTATACACCTAATTTCTTTTATCTATATTTTTCCAGATACCTTTATTATATAATGTAAATCTTACTTTTTTCAAACTATACCTTAAATGCACATTTGCATATTTTTATACTATTTCTCCATGTAACAATGAAACCTTTCAATTCCTGGATATTTTTCTCCTAAACTTTTAACTTGAAAACCAATTTTTTTATAAAATTCTACTGCCTCATCGTCTGTCTCAGCCTCGAGATACGTCAATTGATGCATTCTTACTACTTCCTTTATCATTTGCAACGCAATTCCTTTATAACGATATTGCGGGACGACTGCTATGTGGCATATTCTCGCTTTATTTGTTCCAATTATTTCAATACCTATGCAAGCCTTTTCTTCAAATCTATGCAAAGTGCCTTTATTCCTTTCATAAAATAAAACTGCTTTCTCTAAGCTAGTTTCACTTGGCCCAACTGCATACTGTAGTACATGTAAAATTAAATCATTTTCAATTTGTTCAACACGCTGTAAATTCATACTTCCATCCCTTTCTATGAAAAAAGACTAGCTCTTTATAAAAAGAGCTAATCTCATTACGCCGTTATTTTTTCTTCTTTTTTCATAACGACCGCTACATAACTGTGTAGTATCATTCCGCCAATAACAAGGCTCATACCAATCCAAGATAAAGATGACGGAATTGGCGCGGATAGCAAGATAAGCTCTCCTGCTAGCGCAAATAAAACTTCACCAGACTGAGTCGCTTCCACTGTTGCTAGTTTTTGTGGATCATCTTTTACAAGATCTGTCGCAAAGAAGAATAATACTGTCGCGATTAAACCAGAACTAACTGCTACAATAAAACATTGGAAAACTTGGCTACTTGACGGTAGCCCGCCTGTTGATACTTCATAACCAGATAGTAAAAACCAAAATGGTAAACTTGCTAACGTCATACCGAGAACTCGTTGGAATACATCTAATTCCCCTTTACAAACTTGCATCATTTTCCGATTTCCAAGAGGATACGCAAAAGCTGCAATAAGTACAGGAACTACACATAAAACGGTTTCACGAATTCCTAATGAAGAAGCATGTTCTACTTGCATGAGTATAACACCACTTAAAATAATGCCCGACATAACTAATTCCTTCATTGGAAGTTTTTTATGTAATGGATCTACTGCAAAAAATGGTGTTAACAAAATTCCTGCGATGATTGTAATTTGCCATGTTGATGCAACGAGCCAACCAGGTCCAAAAGCTCCGGCAAAACTAAGTGGTGCATAGAAGAGACCAAATCCAACGATACTCCACACTAACCATTCTTTCGGGTGATTTTTCATATGTTGAAAGAGTTGCTTTAAGTTACCTCTATACATGACAATAAGCAAAAGCATTGGCACCATAAAGTAGTACCGCAATGATGCACTCCAAATCCAGCTCCCACCTTCTAAATCCATCGCACGGTTTAAAACGAAGGTAAAGGCAAAGAAAAATGATGCCAATATTCCTACTGCAATAGCTTTCATTATAAAACCCCTTGTTTAGTTTCTTCTTAAATACTATACAATAAAATGAATATAATTAAAATTCTCAATCTTTAATTTAGACATAAACTAGCTCTATATAGTTTTCTCAATCGACTAATATGAGCTTGATGGTACCGATTATGGTCAGCTATATGCCATATCCCCCATCTTATAGTCGCATTTTCTCCCTTTTCGTAAAAAATTTCTCGTGTTAAATCATATTCTGTTAGTTTCATGCATTCCTCATAAAACATATGATGCACCGCTTCATAATCTTGCATTAATTGTTGTAACGTCTGTTTTTTTAAACTTGGCAGTTCTCCTACTTCATTTAACATAGGTCCGTATTTATTTTCAAGCACGAGTGGAACTGCTTCTCCTTTTAAGCGATACACCCAATGTAAATCAACAACTGCTAAATGTTGAAGTAGTTGCCCGATGTTATTTTCATTATTTTCTGATCCTTTGAAAGACAATTCCTTCTCATCAATACCTTCTACTAACTTTTGCAATCGTTTATATGTATCCGTAACCGTCGCATACAAAATTGCCACTTGCGGGTTCATATTTTTTTCTAAATGGAGATCTTTCATACTAAACTCCCTCTCTTAAAAGAACAACACCATATATTCATCATCACTATATACACCGTTCATTTTTAAAGCTCTTTTTTCAATTCCATACGTTTGAAAACCCATTGATTCATACAACTTTTTTGCTGGCTCGTTTGTGGACACAACACCTAATGTCAATTGTTCCAAGTTCATTTCTCTTGCTCTTTCAATTGCCTTACGTATTAACTCACGTGCAAGGCCACTTCTTCGATTGCTTGCATCTACATACATCGCAACGATATGACCTTTATGTTTATACGCCTCTTTCTCTTCTGTTAGTAAAGTAACCACTCCAACTAATTGATTCTTTTCATTAAAAGCACCGAATGTACAGCTAGTAGTAGCTGTTAAATTATTTTCCACTCGCTTAATAGGATTTTCTTGACGAATCGCCTCTTCATAAGTTGTTACAAATGCCTCTGGATTTACTTGTAATGCTTGTAAACGTAGCTCCCAATATTGTTTCGCATCCTCTTTCGTAAGTAATCGAATCATACTATTCCAGCTCCTTTAAATTAACATAATATTTTTATAAACTACTATTTATAAATTTGTATTCTTCTCTTAACATACTATAACGATAACGATGAATGAACTTCCCTTGACGTAATCGATCATTTCTCATTAATCCTTCACAAACAAAACCAGCCTTTTCATAACTCTTTCTAGCTTGAAAATTATCTTCATCTACACGTAGCCAAACTTTTTCTAATTCAAATTCAAAGAATGCTTCATGTAACATACTATATAGGGCTGCTATTCCATACCCTTTACCCCAGTAATCTCTATTACCAATCGCGATTCCCAGTTCTGCATTTTTATTTGTTTTATCAAAGTTTTTAAGATCTACCCATCCAATATGTATGCCGTTCTCTTCAGTGATAGCTCTTTGTTCATAACCATTTTTTCGATTTATACATGCTTCAATCCATTTTTTCGTATCTTCACGAGTGAACGGTGGATATTGATCTGGTACAACTAAATGTTTTGTTACTTTTCTGTCTAATGACCATTGATATCGATCTTCTACATCATTTATTGTCAGTTCTCTTAATTGAACAAATGGTATATTCATTGTGCTATCCCCTTCTTATTTTCCTATAGAAAACCCTTCAAATATTCTTCCTCCATACTGTTCTAGCGTTTTTTCTACAAAAGTAATTAAGTTTCCTTTCTCTCCCGTTGTATAAAAATAATCGAACGCTGCTACAAATTGATCTGCATATTGTTCATCATATCTTCTAAGTACCCTTATAAACCATTTTGAACTTCCAAGCCATTTTCCATTTACTCTTAATACATATTCATGCAATAAATCAGCTAATAAATTCGCGATAAACAACTCTTCTTCTCTTTTGGATGCACCAATAAAATCATCCAAAGTATCTGTAATAAAATACCGCTTCTGCTTCATCATTTCTTCAGTCCATTTAGCTGGTCCTGTATTTAGTAAATCATTCGCTTCTCTTTTTAATTTCTCAACAATTTCATTTTCCCCTTTTAATACAATTCCCTCTGCAACTAATTGTGGCAACGAAGGTCTTCCGCGATCACAATCCATTTTAAAAAAGGTTTTTATCGTTTCATAATTATGTACAAACACCTCAACAGGCCATCCATTACTATAGAAAGATTCTCTATAACAAAAGGACAAACTACGATCTATTATTACAATATCTAGGTCAGATGTTTTTGTCGCCTCTCCTCGTGCAACGCTTCCTCCTAGTAAAGCTACATCACAATTCGGAAATTGTGATGTAATTATGCTTTGTGCTGCTTCCATTGATTTCATAACTGTTCCCCTTTTCTTATTTCACTTTCTTTTTTCAGCTCTTTCTCTCGCTTTTTTTATATACGATTCTGCGTCTGGTGTTTTGCATGACGTTGTCCCGTGATCAACCTGTACTTTTCCAATTTCACGTGCAATTTCAATCGCTTTTCGCTCTAAGTCTTCATTTCGAATTCCTATCGCAATTAAAGCACTATTCATTGCTTCTCTTTTTCTATTTTTTTCATTATGTATATTTTCTTTAATCTCTTCTAGATAAGGAGAGAAGAAATCATCCTGTAACGTTTTATTTTTAATCGCTATATTTGCTAATAAAGACCAGCCTGCCCTTCCAACCCATTCATCATCAGACTTTGTCCATTCTTCCATTCTTTCTCTCGCGATTGGCGACGTACAAATAGCCGTCATTAAAACGTCCATTAAACAATAATAATTAACTTCCTGTACCCATTTATTTAACTGTTCTGTCGTAACTTTTTTCGGATCTAATATCATTGTTGCTAAAGTCATTGCATCCATATTTTTTGTTTCCCATAATAAAATTGCTAGATCATGATCTTTTTTTATCTTCTTTTTTAACAATTTTAAATTGGCAAAACTAACTCCGAATAGTGGCTCTTTCGCTCCGTGATTTTTATACGTTTTACGATTTTGTTCTGTTCCATATTCCTCTAGTTGCTGCATTACTTCGTCAAGTAACATATGCCCACCTCTTTATCTTTTCTGTTGACTTCATATATGTATGTACGATATATTCTACATTACTTTTTGGTTTTCCTATATTTATTTTTAAAATACGGTATGTGAAATTTTTATAGATGCACTTTAAAGAAACAGATACTATCTTCACTAGCATATTCTATAAATAATCCCCACTAACATGCCCATTTGGTTTACTATATATACGAACATATTACATGCATTTTCATTCAATTCTTCTTCCATTTTAGTAAACCTACAAAACAATGAAATCTTGCATACTTTTGGAAAAACTTTTTTACGCTTGTAAAAAAGTTTTTTTGCAATTACCTCCCTATAATTGCTAATATAGTAGTGTAGAACTTTTATAGAGAGAAGGAAAATTATGCACAATGGAATTCGAATGACAACTTTAGTGAAAAGGGCTATGCTGGTTTGCGCGGGGGTATTATTTACATACGAAGCGGCTTTAGGATCAGCACATACTGCTCTCGCAAGTACAGAGGATGAAGCAAAATCTGTTCAACTTGTAAGTGAAATTCAATCATCTCTTGCACCGAAAGAAGCTCCAAAACAATATAATGGGCAAGTTAGAAAAGTAGCTTACTTAACATTTGATGATGGTCCTGGAAAATACACAGCTGAGCTTTTAGATATGTTAAAGAAAGAAAATGCAAAAGCAACATTCTTCCTAATTGGTTCAAACGTAAAAGCATTCCCGGATCTTGTAAAACGTGAAGATGCTGAAGGCCACTACGTTGGGATGCACAGTATGACTCATAACTACAAGAAACTTTACACAGAAGGTCATTACGTAGATGAAATGAAGGAAGACCAAGGCTTAATTGCTGGCGTTCTAGGTAAATCACCAGTATTAACTCGTCCATCTTACGGCTCAATGCCAGGATTAAACGAAGCTCTTCGCAACAAAGTTGTCGAAAATGGCTTAAAAGTTTGGGATTGGACAATTGATTCTTTAGACTGGAGATATAACAAAATGCCTGTTGACGCTGCATCAGCTAAAATTGTAGAAAATGTTCTAAACGGTGCTAACAAACCGACAGAAGTTATTCTTATGCACGACATTCATCCACAATCCGTTAAAGCAGTACCTGGAATTATTAAAGGGCTGAAAGAAAAAGGATATGAATTAGAAAGTTATAGTGAGAACGAACACTTCCCATTAAACTTCTGGCACGATAATCGTATGTAATAAAAAAGACTCTATTTCCTCTAGTAGGTTATTGAGTCTTTTTTATCGTTTTGGGCAGTACTTCTCAGAAATTCAATTCCCCCTGCTTCCTTCGTAAAAACTTAAGACGTTTTCGTGCTAAGGAAGATAAATCTATTAATGAAATCAGTAGTGATAACTGGGATAATAGAAAAGAAAACCGTATTAAAAAGATGAATCGAAAATTAAGAAAAAGAAACGAAAAGCAAAAAAGATTGCAAAAGCGCCTTTTACAAAATTAAAAGATGTATATCAAAATACAGTAAGAAATTATGGATTGAATATGCAAATTCAATCCTATTTTTTATATTATCAACACTTTAGCACATATTACTCTTAAGGAGTGATGTGTATATGGATTTTCTTTCAGCCGAATATTTATCCGCCTTACTTGCCATCATTGTAATTGATTTAGTGTTAGCTGGTGATAATGCCATTGTAATTGGATTAGCAGCAAGGCGATTACCGAAAGATCAACAAAAGAAAGTTATTATATGGGGAACTATCGGAGCGATCGCAATTAGAGCTCTCGCTACCTTAGTTGTCGTTTGGTTATTAAAAATACCAGGGCTACTTCTAATTGGTGGTGTACTCCTTATATGGATCGCTTACAAATTAATAGCTGAAGGCAAAGATCATGATATTAAGGCAGAAGAAGGATTTTGGTCTGCTATTAAAACCATTATTATCGCTGATGCATTAATGGGTATTGATAATGTTCTCGCTGTTGCAGGAGCTGCGCATGGCAATTTTTCTTTAGTCATCATCGGACTATTAGTATCTATTCCAGTAGTAGTTTGGGGCAGTACATTAATTTTAAAATGGGTGGACCGGTTCCCTATCATCATTACGATTGGAGCAGCTGTTTTAGCTTATACTGCTGCGAAAATGATTGTAGATGAGAAATGGTTCGCAGGATTTTTCGAAAGTAACCCTTTCATAAAATGGACATTTATCATTATTATCATCGCCGGTGTAGTTTTCTTCGGAAAGGCAAAACAAAAAACGACAAATGGTTCCATGTAATAATGATGTTATATTTACAAACAAAAGGCGCTATTCATTTGAATAGCGCCTTTTGTTATTTATTTGGCTTCCCCTTCCGGAGTCGTCTTTACCTTCGTTTTATTTTTATCACGATTGTTATAGTTATACTTTGAACGATCTACTGGAGTGAAGCCTTCTGGTGTGTAGAATCGTAATAAGTCACCATTTACGACTTGGTCGGAATATTTTAATGAACTTTGAACCATTTGTTCATTTTGTTTTATTTCATCTGTAAATTCAACTGGTTTTCCAGTCTTTGTATCATAGTATTTGCCGTTTAGTGCAGTAACTGTTGGGCTTACGTAGTTACCGTTACGGAACGCAACGACTTGTTTATGATCTGGTGATAGTAAATCTGAGCCAAATTGAATATAATTTTTCGTATCTGTACCTAGTAAGTGTAATAATGTTGGAAGAACATCAATTTCACCGCCGTATTGATGTTGCACGCCACCTTTCACACCTGGTACACGAACGATTAAAGGTACACGCTGTAATTGCGCATTTTCAAATGAGTTCATTTCTTTACCCATTACTTTTGACATTGCTGCGTTATGATTATCTGAAATACCGTAATGGTCTCCGTACATAACAATAATTGAATTATCGTATAAACCAGATTGTTTCAAGTAATCGATGAAACCTTTTACAGATTCATCTAAATAACGTGCCGTTTGGAAATACGTATCTACAGATGAGTCACCTGTGTTTGCTGGTTCAATTGTCGCTTCCGCTTTATCAATTGGATAAGGGAAGTGGTTAGATAACGTAATGAACTTCGTATAGAACGGTTGTTTCAATGTTTGTAATAACGGAATGGATTCATTAAAGAACGGCTTATCTTTTAATCCATAGTTTACTACATCTTTTTCGTTCATATCATAGTATGACGCATCAAAGAATTTATTAAAACCAAATGATTTATAAATGTCGTCACGATTCCAGAATGTTTTATAGTTACCGTGGAACACAGCTGATGTGTATCCTTGCTGCCCTAAAATAGCTGGTGCTGATTGATACGTATTATGAGATTTCGTTGTAAAGACAGATCCTTGTGGTAAACCAAACATTGAATTCTCTAACATAAACTCCGCATCAGATGTTTTCCCTTGTCCTGTTTGATGGAAGAAGTTATCAAAGTAAAGCGTATTCGCATCTTTTGTGAATGAGTTTAAGAACGGCGTAACTTCTTGACCATTTAATTTATAATCGATTAAGAAGTTTTGGAATGACTCTAAATGAATATAAATTACGTTCATTCCCTTTCCTTTACCGAAATACTCAGGATTTGGACTTGCATAAGTTGATGTTAAATAGTTTCTCACTTCAGTCATGTTATCTCCATCAGCTAATGCTCTTTCCGTTGATGCTTTCGCACTTTGAATCCCATCATAAATTGTATAGTTATATGCTCCTAAATATTTCACAATATAATTACGATCGAATGTTCTTGTTAATAATTCAGGACGGTCAGATTCTGCAAGACCTAAGTTAACACTGAATAATAAAATACCTGCTACAAATACTAGTGATACTTTATGTTTCGCAACACGAATTGGTTTTGGATTTGTAAACTTCGTTGCAACTAAAACAATTAAAATGATTGTATCTAAGAAATATAGCGGATCATAAAGATGTAGCAACGCAAGAATACTACCACCTAAATCTCCAAAGTTATTCGTTTGTGTTAATGTCGGGAACGTAATAAAGTCACTGAAAAAACGATAGTATACTACGTTTGCGTATAAAAGAATCGACAATAACAAATTAATGATAATTAACCAAATATAAGATCGTTTCCCTTTTGCAAATAATGCCAGTCCTAGAAATAGAACTGCCGAGCTAAGTGGGTTAAAAAATAGCAAGAATTTTTGGATTGTGTTTGAAATACCTAAATTAAATTCCGTTACATACGCTGCATATGTTTTGAGCCAGAATAAAATAACGGCAAACAGAAAGAATCCAAAATGATTACTTAACATACTTTTGCTCTTTAATAAGAACTGTTTCATCTCTCCACCTCTTTTGATTATCCAAGGCTTATTTTGATATAAGTCTGTCTCTCTATTCAATTTTTCTTCTTCAAATAGATTATTTTTATTTAACTATATGAAGAATATTAGTAATTATAATTTGAAGCTACTATTTATTCAACCATTTCTTTCAAGACATTTTGACCTTGGTTTCTATTTAACAAAATAATTTTGTAACATTTCCTGTTTTCTCCCAAGATTCATCCACTAATTATGACATCACATACTATAAACCTTTATTCACTACTTCGCAAATAATTATATCTCCAGTTCTGGAACATTAATGTAATATAATGAAATTCACTATAGTTTGCATTTAGTTTTTTGGATGTATATTAAACCTCTTCATGTATTTCAACTTCATTCAAACCACAGCCATTCCTCTACATGCATCTTCTAAATTTATTTTCTTCTCCAAAGTTATTTTTGAATAATTATTCACATTTCATAAAATCAATGATTATAAAAAAACCTCGCTCTCATAACGAGAGCGAGGTTTTTCATCATTTATTATTGACCTTTGTACATTGCATCTACTTGTTTTTGAAGTTCTTCATTTTCTAAGAACTCATCGTAAGTAGCCTCTTTATCGATTACACCGTTTGGCGTTACTTCGATAATGCGGTTTGCAATTGTTTGTACGAACTGATGGTCATGAGATGTGAATAAAATTGTACCTTTAAATGCAATTAAACCGTTGTTTAATGCAGTGATAGACTCAAGGTCTAAGTGGTTCGTTGGATCGTCAAGTGTAATTACGTTTGCACCACTTAACATCATTTTAGATAACATACAACGAACTTTTTCGCCTCCTGATAATACAGAAACGTTCTTCTTAACTTCTTCACCTGAGAATAACATACGGCCTAAGAAACCACGTAAGAAGCTTTCTGACTCATCTTGTGGAGAGAATTGACGTAACCAATCAACTAGGTTGTAGTCACTGTTCTCAAAGTATTTAGAGTTATCTCTTGGGAAATACGATTGAGATGTTGTAACGCCCCATTTGAATGAACCACTATCTGGCTCCATTTCGCCCATAAGGATTTTAAATAATGTTGTCATTGCAATATCGTTACGACCGATAAATGCAACTTTATCACCTTTATTTAAAGTGAAGTACACATTATCTAACACTTTTTCGCCATCAATTGTTTTAGAAAGACCTTCAACAGTTAATAAGTCATTTCCTACTTCACGTTCTGGTGTGAAGCCAACGAATGGGTAACGACGAGATGATGGCTTAATATCATCTAATGTAATTTTATCTAATAATTTTTTACGAGAAGTCGCTTGCTTCGCTTTAGATGCGTTTGAGCTAAAACGTGCAATGAAGTTTTGTAACTCTTTTACTTTCTCTTCTTTTTTCTTATTTGCATCTTGTGTTAATTTTAAAGCTAATTGGCTTGACTCATACCAGAAGTCATAGTTACCAACATAAAGTTGAATTTTACCGAAATCAAGATCAGCCATGTGCGTACAAACTTTATTTAAGAAGTGACGGTCATGGGATACAACGATTACTGTATTTTCAAAGTTCATTAAGAAGTTTTCTAACCATTGGATCGCTTTTAAGTCCAAGTGGTTGGTAGGCTCATCTAGTAATAGAATGTCAGGCTTACCGAATAAAGCTTGAGCAAGTAATACTTTTACTTTCTCTGCCCCAGTTAATTCAGACAATTTCTTATCATGAAGATCTTCACCAATACCTAAACCTTTTAGTAAGATTGCAGCTTCTGACTCAGCTTCCCAACCGTTAAGCTCAGCGAACTCCCCTTCAAGTTCAGCAGCACGCATACCATCTTCATCACTAAAGTCTTCTTTCATATAAATGGCATTTTTCTCTTGCATTACTTTATAAAGTTGCGTGTGGCCCATAATAACTGTTTCTAATACTGGGAACTCTTCATATTCGAAGTGGTTCTGTTTTAATACTGCTAGACGCTCACCTGGCGTAATATGTATGTCACCTGTTGATGGTTCAATTTCTCCAGATAAAATCTTTAGAAATGTCGATTTACCAGCACCGTTCGCTCCGATTAAACCGTAGCAGTTACCTGGCGTAAATTTTATGTTAACATCTTCAAATAATTTGCGATCCGCGAAACGCAAACTAACGTTACTTACTGTAATCATTTGTGTCCTCCTACTAATACCGCTTATTTCAGCGTTTTCTCACCGATTGTCTTAAAAAATCGCATATTACGACTCAATTATTGTAGACTATAGCTATTATATAGTAGAAGATGGATGAATAGCAACGGTTGATTGCTATTCCTTTCTTTCCAAACTCGAATAAAATCTTTGTTTTTAATTATATTAAAGTTACATAAACACTTTAAGGAGGATTTATTTTGAGGAAAATATTTATCATTGGAGCATTATGTTTATCTCTTACTTCCTTAACTGCATGTAGTAATAACAATACGAAAACACCAACTGAATCAAAACAAGAGAAAAAAGAAACAAAAATAACTGTCGATTCAATTATCACTGAATTTAAAAATGCTGGTCTCCAAGCAGAAAATCCAACCGATCTTCCGCAAAAAGAATTTGGCAACCTTCGAAAAGAAGGAAAACGCATTGTCGTACCTGCTCTTGGTGAAGATAAAGGCGGTCGTTTATTCGAAATTACAAAGAAAGAAGACCTAGAAAAAGTTAAGAAATATTACGATGAATTAGGCAACTCTGCTCCTATGTTATTCTCTCATACACATGCAAAAGGCAATTTTCTTTTACAAATGAATGGTGATATGAAAGATGAAGAATTTGCAAAATATAAAGATGTGATGGATGAATTTATAAAATAAAGAAAATCACCTTTTAAAAGAACGGGTTCAGTTTAAGGAGAGAAAAATGGTAATAACCATTAGAAATAACACAATAATTTGTATGCATTTCGCACCCCGTTTCGTATTATAAATAACAAACTAAAACGCTCAGAAAATATTCTGAGCGTTTTTATTTCCTTCTTCAACTAAAGCACCGGTTAGTGAAAAAAGCTATTTCACCATTTGTATTGTTAACTTATCTTTTAACATTGATCTATATGAGTCAATTTCATATTTTGTATTATTGATTTTTTCTTTTTTCATTTTTAACATATCGAATATTTCTAACTCTAAATTCCTTCTAGCTTCAAGAACCTTTATCGCTCCTTCTACACCTGTATGGTTATGTTTTTTCCCATAGCCTTGGTTAGTGTAATAGTCGACAATTCCTGTTGACCATTCTGGATTTCTTTCTTTTAATGCCTTCCTAAATGAAAATTCAAGATCATCTTGTTCTACATAGAATAACATTGGATTTAAATTCTCTATGATTTTTGCAACTTTCATTACATAATTTATTATTTTTTCTTTTTGTTCACCGTATTTAATCATCCCAATCGTTAATGGATTTTGTATGAAACAACATTCAAAGATATAAACCTTATTGTCTTCTCGAGCAATTTCAGCAAAGTCTTTCCATTTGTCAGCAATTAATTCAACATTTTTATCGAATGGTAATTCGTATATATCGTTTTTTAAAATACCATTAAATAATTCGTCTGAAAACTGGTCACCAAACTCATTTTTTATCTTTCTGTATGGTAATAAATAATTGCTTCCTTTTTTTAGAATTCTTTTAAGAAGCACTTCTTTAAAATCTCCACTGTTAGATAATAATCTATCGAATTCAAATTTATTAAAACAAGATACGCCATCATAGTCGGCTGGGTGATTCAAATTCCCCTCTAAAAATAGTTCGACTTCAATTTTATTTTCGCTTAGAATTTCATTTATTAGCTTTGCAGTGGTCGATTTTCCAAATCCAGGTAAACCCTCTACTATTATTAGTTTTGTATTCATAGTTATAAATCCCTTCCTTCAAAGTATTTCACCAAGATTAAAAAAATTACTTACTCCACTGCAATCACTCCTTTAAAATATGATATTCACCATTTCCTTTGAAAAATCCTTCTTAAAGTAACCTGACCGTTAGTTTAAGAACATTTTTTCACAAACTCTATCATTATTTTAACATAAATTTTCCATTTACCTTTTAAAAAAGATGGTCCACCATTATTTGAGTGAACTATATAAAATAGATGCTAAATCATATGTGATTTAGCATCCCTAATTTGTATGTTATTTTATATTTTATCTCCTATAACTGAACCAGTTACTTTTTAAAAGGGGATTCTTTTATTTCTTTTCACTTAATTTCTTTGCATAATTCTTCATTTTACTCGTTAATCCTATTAAAGCAGGTAACAATATTGGCATCACAATAATGGCTAATAGTAACAGTGCAACACCAACAACGGATGCTACTTGTATAAGCGTTAATACACCTGAAGGGATTAATGCAGCAAATGTACCACCTAAAATAAGTGCCGCTGATAATACGACCCCTCCAATATGACGAGAAGCAGTTACAATTTTCTTCGCTGGGTCCCCTTCTAACTCATTGTATCTCATCATTACGAAAATACTATAATCCACCCCTAAAGCGACAATCATTATAAAACTAAAGAATGGAACATTCCAGCTTAATGAATCTACATGTAATACATGCGTACTAATTTGTTCACTTATACTTAGTGATGCAAAGTACGCTAATAGTAACGATCCAATAATAAAGATTGTATTTAATACTGAACGTGTAATCACAATTAATACAATCCCAATACCAATTAACATAATCGTAGCTGTACGTAAGAAGTCTTGACCTGTAACTTCTTTTAAATCAACATTTCTAGCTGTCGTACCTCCGATTGCTTTTTTTGCTGATTTTAATTCTGTACCATTTAACGTACCGTCTATCGTTTTATTAATTTCTTCAATGATTGGCATCGCTTCTTTTGAATACGGATTTACGTCTAAAACGATTGTCATTTTAGCAGTCTTTCTATCTTGTGACATGTACGTATTCAATGCTTTTTGGAAATCTTCACCCTCTAAAACTTCTTTTGGAATATAAAATTTCTCAGAGCTTTTTGATTCATTCAGTTCTCCTAAATATTTCTGAGCATCTCCTAGGCCGTTACTTACCTTTTCAAGCCCTTCTGTACTTTTAGATAACCCTAATTGTAATTGCCCCATCTGTTCTTGCAAGTCTTTCAGTCCGGTTAATAGCTGACCTTGCCCATCATTTATTTTCGTTAATCCAGTTTGTAACTCAGTTGACTTGTTTGCAATTTGTTTTGAACCTGAAGCACCTTCATTTAATCCATTTTTAAGATCAGCTGCTCCTTTTTGTAACTTAGTAACTCCATTGTTCATTTCTTTTAAGCCGTTATCCACTTTCAATAACGATTGATTTGCTTCTCTAAATGAGCCCATCGCCGCTTTATGCTGCGTTGCTAATTGATTTAATTCATTTGAAAGCACACCTAATTGCTTTTGAGCCTCTTTAGCAATTCCTATCGTCTGCAGTATGTTCGGATCATTTGCTAATTCTGGTTTCGTTTGAATGAAATTGGTCATTAACATTTCAATTTGTTCGTAACCTTTTTTCGCACCATCAATTGCTTGAGAAATACTTTTGAAGTATTGATCGTAAGAACTTAAACCTTTTTCTAACTGCGCATAACCAGCATGAAGTTGTGAAGTTGCATTAGATAAAACATTTATATTTTCATTTATTGAAGTTAATCCACTCTCAATTTGCTGCGCACCTTGTGCTCCATCATTTATGCCATTTGAAAGTTGATGTAAAGCTGTTCCTAATGCTGATACACCATTTTTCGCTTCAGTTGTTCCATCAATTAACTTTTGAACGTTTGCAAGGCTATTTGAGTCTTTACTACCCATTTTATCTTTCGCAGTAGTTAATCCATCATTAATTTCTTTTATACCACCATTGGCATCTCCTAAGCCTGTATTTAGTTCTCCCGCTTGTTTATTTATATATAGTTCTTTTATCCTTTCACCAGTTGGACGCGTCGGTGAATATACTTCTGATACACCTTTCACTTTCAAAACCTTATCAGTTAGTTCATCTAAAGTCTGAAGTGAACTCCCCTCATCTAACTTGCTATCTGATTGAATGACGAACGTACTTGGTGAAGAAAAACCAGGTGGAAAATGATCTTCTATTACGTTAATCCCCATTTTCGACTCATATTTATTATCTACTTCAAATAAATCGTTGTAATTTAATGTGTTAGAGTATTTCATTACAAAAGGAATCGATATTACAAATACAATGATTAAAGCTGCAACTGGCCTTACTACTGAGTTTTTTGCAAGAAATCCCCATAAACGACTATCCTCATGCCCTTTAAATGTTTTAACTGGATAAAACATTCCTTTTCCTAAAAGCACCATAAAAAATGGATTTAATGTAGTTAAAACGAGTAATAATACTGCGACACCAATTGCTACCGCTGAAGTAGATTGATATAGTTTAAAACTCGCTAAAGCAAGAGATGCAAAACCAATTAATACTGCTATGCCGCTATATAAAACGGTTCTCCCTGCTGATTTAAACGTTTCTTTCGTAGCCAAAAATGCATTTTCTTGTTTACTTAATTCTTCCTTGAACCTTGTATATAATAAAATGTTATAATCTGTTCCAACCCCGAACAGGACAACAACTACAAACACTTGTGTAAAGTTAGAAAACGGAAAATTAAATTGATCTACTAGATGGGCAATAATCCCCATTGAAACTAAATAGGATACACCAACTGTAAGAAGAGAAATGATTGGAACAATTGGTGAACGAAATACAATGATTAATACAACTAGAATGAAAATGATAGAAATAACTTCTGTCTTTTTCACGCCCTCTTGAGAGGATGTAAGAAAATCACCCGCTATTAAATCACTTCCAGTTAAGTATGTTTTAACACCCTTCACTTTAACTTTTTTATGAAGTGCATTTGCAACTTTTGATATTTCACTATGTTTTTTGTCTACTGAGATTTGCGTTAAAATGGTCGTATTGTCTTTAGATATCAACTGTTTTTCCAAGTCTTTATTATCTAAATGTGAAACAACTTCCTTAATTCCTAATTTCTCTTTTTCATTTTGTAAAGCGTTGATTGTTTTTATTATTTCCTTTTTTTGTTCAGTTGTTAAAGCTGCTTTACTTCCACTATTAAACACAGCTATAATTTCATACTTCTCTGTCCCGTCTTTATCCATCTCTCTTATCATTTTGTCAGCAATACTACTTTGTTCTGTATTAGGAATCGTAATGTGCCCTTTTTCTTTCACTAATTTATCCATATTAGGCATCGTTACAATCATTGTAATCGTAATAACTATCCATAAGAGCAAAGATAAACTTCTCCAATTTTTTAGCTTACTCAATTTAATCATCTCCCGTTTTAAAAGTTTCACGTTAATCACGGAATGAACGTTCATTCCTATCATTCTATTATTTTTGTATAAATTCTATTAATCTACCCTTTTCGGAATGAACGTTCATTCCTTTAGTTGCGCAGATTAATCATCTCCTGTTTTTCTTTTTATATCATTTTCGGAATGAATATTCATTCCTGTCCTTATAAAGCTATAGAATCAAATGATTCTAATAGCATTCCAAGAGCTTTCTTCCAATTCTTTTACTAACTCTTTCGAGTATTCTAATTGCCCTGTTGCAATTACTTTCGTTAATTTTTCTAACGGTTGATATACAATAATAATTAAAGCAACTGGAGGCAATGGACGAAGAAAACCTTTTGCGATTCCATCTTCAATAATATTCATAAAGAAGCCTATAAAATCGTCAAATATTTTCTTACTTTGTTCATCAAGAAAATAACTATCACAGTGAGAATTTGTAAATAAAAAAGCGTCCACATTGTTTCTCGCAAATTCAAATAAACGGTTGTACGTATGACTAAACTGTTCACGAATATTTGCTTCAACAGGAAAATCTGTTTTTATCATTTCAGAAAGCTCTAACATACTTTTTGAAAATAATGAGTTAACAAGCGCCTCTTTATTTTCAAAATAGCGGTAAATAGTACCCGCACCGACTTTTGCCTTTTCAGCAATCATTGGAATTGTCGTACCATCGTAACCACGTTCTGCAAAAAGTTTCATCGCAGCATCAAAAATATCCTCTTGTTTGTTTTTAGCCATTTTTTCCACCTCTATTTTTAGGAATGAAAATTCATTCCGTTTTTTATTATAAATTACATCGTTTAAATGTCAAGTGCATAAAAAAGTATCTTTGCGTTTTAGTGTAAGAACTTATATCAGTGATTTTCAAAATATATCGACTTACCGACAAAAGCTGACAATATAATAGGAAGCCGTCCCAATGTTTTTTGGGACAGCCCTATTTTCTATTTTAAAACTTAAAAGAAATCATAAATAAATGCTTTACGTACCGGTACTATATTCTCAAACGCTTGTATTTCCTCTTCGCTTCCGTTAATTAATTCTAGTTCATTAAGTTCTAACGGACGCTTGTAACCAAACATTATTGTAGATAGTGCGTTTATATCCAGCTCAATTCCTTTATCTATTGTTTTCTCTTTTATAATTGTTATTTCATGATTTGCAAGCCTCACTGATATGTTGTTCCACGGTGCAAATGAATCTGTAATATGTAAATTTAGTTCTTGTTGTACATTGTTCCAGTTGAATTCATATTGTTTAAAAAACTGCTCCACATCTACAATTCTGCCCATAAAATACGGTTTTATTTCTGCCTTCACACGTGGCTCTTGTAGTGTATATAATAACGGTTCGTTTTCACTTACTGTCATTTCAAGATCTTTCATCATAGAATCATGCTGGCAAATAAAGTTCCATAGACCATTTCGCGCTTCGTTATGCAGTGGAACAAATTCTTCTACTGTCATTTTGTTGTTTTCAATTTTATATAACATATAGCCAGCTGCCGTTTTATTTTCATCGTAATAAATTGCTAATGTCAAGTCATCATAAACAGCCTGTAACCACCATTTTTTATCGCGAACTAGCATACCGGAAAAACGTGCTGCAAATGTTTCATAAAGCTTCTCGACCTCTTCTGGGTGATTTTCTTTATTGAAACGTTTCACAGTTCCATTTACTTGTTTTTTCATCACTAAATCACTCTTTGTCATATGACATACAAGGAGATTCGCACAAAGTTCCCAGCCGTATTTACGGTAAAATGAAACAGCAAATGGATGTAGCATCGATACTGTATATCCGTCTTTTTTCATCGTTTGAAGTGAGTGTTGAAGTAATTCTTTTACATACCCGCTTCTTCTATACTCTGGATACGTCGCTACCCCTGCAACGCCTCCCATTTTATATCTTTCTTTACCTATGTATATATGAAACGGAATAAGATGAAGTTTTGCAGCTAAATCTTCCCCTTCCATAATACCGTATATTTCATGACTTTCTTTCATCTTTATAAGTTGTTGCTGCAATCGCTCTTCTTCAACTTTATATTGAAAAGCGTATTCTGATAAGCGTAATGCTTCTCTAAATTTATCTTCTTTTAATCGTATAACGTTCATCTATTTCTCCTCCATTCCTTATTTGAATTGTACCATAATTCCAAACATTACAGTTCGGTGAATGAAATTATATCGACTTAACGATAGGACCAATATAAAAAAGCAGATACATCTCGTATCTGCTTCTCATCACTTTATTTAGCTAACTTTTGAAGTTCTTCGAAGAAGGTAGGGTATGATACGCCTACTGCTTCTGCATCTTCAATTGTTGTTTTTCCTTCTGCGATACATCCAGCGATTGCGAGCATCATTCCGATGCGGTGATCACCGTAACTATTTACTGTATTGCCTTTTAAAGCTGATTTCCCGTAAATAATCATTCCGTCATCAGTTGCTTCTATGCGAGCTCCTAGCTTTGTTAATTCTGCTACGACTGTATCAATACGGTTCGTTTCTTTCACTTTTAATTCATGCGCATCTTTAATTACTGTAACTCCTTCTGCTTGCGTTGCTGCTAAGGCAATAACAGGAATTTCATCGATTAATCTTGGGATAATATCTCCGCCAATCTCAATTCCTTTTAATGAAGATGTTTCAATCGTAATGTTTGCAGCTGGTTCTGATGCTCCTTCGTTAATTGACTCTACAGTGAACGTAGCACCCATTTTCTCTAAAACATCGATAATACCTGTACGAGTTGGGTTCATCCCTACATTTTGTAATACTAGTTTACTATTTGGAATGATTGCACCCGCTACTAGGAAAAATGCAGCTGATGATACGTCACCTGGCACTTGAACATCTGTTGCTGCTAGCTTTTGTCCACCTGCAAGTTTTACTGTTTTTCCTTCGCGTGTTACAGTAACACCAAATGCTTCTAGCATTCTTTCCGTATGATCACGGGAGATATGTGGTTCTGTAACAGCTGTTACCCCTTCTGCACGAAGTCCAGCAAGTAAAATAGCTGACTTTACTTGTGCGCTTGCTACAGGCGAAGTGTATTCAATTGCTTTTAAATCTCCACCACGTATTGTTAGCGGTGTAAACGTTCCTTCTTCGCGGCCATCAATGTTTGCACCCATTTGTTTTAATGGATTTGTAACACGTTTCATCGGCCTTTTTGCGATAGATGCATCACCTTGTACGCAAGAGAAAAATGGTGTATTTGCCAAAATCCCTGACATTAAACGTATAGTTGTGCCAGAATTACCAACATCTAATACAGCTTTCGGTTCTTGTAATCCTTCTAATCCTTTACCAACTACAGTGACTTCATCACCGTTTTGCACGATGTCTACTCCCATTTCTTTAAAACAAGAAATCGTACTTAAACAATCTGCACCGGGTAAGAAACCTTTAATTGTTGTTTTTCCTTCTGCAATCGCGCCGAACATGACAGCGCGGTGAGAAATCGATTTATCTCCTGGAATTGTAATGTTGCCATTTAATCCATTGTTAACAGGTTGAATTGTTCTTTCCTTCACGTTTTCACCTTCTCATTTAAATTGTTTCATAAGTTTGGTATTTTTCTTCTTCAAGCACTAGTTTCGCTTGCATACGATCTTCCTCTCTTTGGAAGCTAATACGTAATACCCCAAGCAACCCTTCACGCGCTTCTAATATTTGCAAGTTCGTAATACTAATTTCCTCGCGCGCCAAAATACTCGTAATATGAGCCAATGCCCCTACTTTATCTAAAACATCGACGTATAAGTCGTGATAGGCAGGGATTGCTCCTCTTTTTCGTACTGGTAAAGAGTCACGGTATTCTTTCGCATCTGCAAAATAGTTTTGAATCTCGCCTGCATCTCCGGTCGAAACTGTATCATATAAATCTTCCATTTCAGAGATCCACTCTTTTAATAATACCATTAAATGCTCACGATTTTGTTTAACAATATCACTCCACATTTTTGGGCTACTAGATGCGATACGTGTAATATCTTTAAACCCTCCGGCAGCTAGTTGATGAATAAGTGGATTATCTCCTGCATGTTTCTCCACTTGCTTTACTAATCCAGCGGCGATAAGATGCGGAAAATGACTAACAATCCCTGTTACATAATCATGTTCTTCCGTATTTAAAACGAGAAAATGAGATCCTGTTCCTTGTAACCAGCGCTTTAGTTCTTCCACATGTTCATTTGGCACATGATTCATCGGCGTTAAAATGTAAAATGCATTTTCAAATAAATGCGCTTTTGCACTTTCAACTCCCGTTTTATGAGAACCTGCCATCGGATGTCCACCAATGAAAGAAACTTCCTTTGAAAATAAAGCTTCTGCTTCATTCATAATCGTTCCTTTTGTACTACCAACATCAGTTACAATAACATCTTCTCGTAAACGAAATGACGCTAATTTGTGTAATAACTTCTTCGTTTCTTCAACCGGAGAGGCAAAAACAATGAAATGCGCCTCTTCACATGCACGCTGTAAATCTAATGCTACTTCATCTACTACTTGTAATTCTTTTGCACGTTCTACTTGTTCTTGAAATATATCATAACCTGTTATCGTTACATCGTGCTCTTTCTTAATCGCTAATGCGAGCGAGCCTCCGATTAAACCAGTTCCAATTAAAACTACCTTTTTACGCATTTCCCTCATCTCGAAACTTTCTTTTTTTATTTTCAAAGTGTTGTTGTAACACTGAAATCACTCCTTCATTTTGCTCCCTTGTTCCGACTGTAATACGGACACCATTCGGGAACGGACGAATAATAAATCCTGCATGTGCACAAGCTTCATAAATCTCTCCAGCATTCTCAACTGGCAAGAAGATGAAATTTGTTTGTGATGGATAAAATGGAATTTCATTTTCCTTACAAAAGCTTTCATATTGTTGTAATCCCTCTGCATTTACACGAACTATTTCCTCAATAAACTCATCATCACCAAAAGCGATCGTCGCTGCTTTTTGCGCTAATGAAGATACGTTAAATGGCAAACGTACGACATTTAATTTCTCAATTAACTCTTCCTGTCCAATCGCATATCCAACGCGGAAAGAAGCTAATCCGTATGCTTTAGAAAACGTTCTAAGTACAAGAATGTTTTTATGTTTTTCTAAAAGCGATAATGTCTCTGGGAAATCTTTTGCTGTTACGTATTCATAGTACGCTTCATCAATGACAATTAACGTATTCTCACTAATACCTTCAATAAATTGATTCAATTTTCGATCATTCACATATGTGCCTGTCGGATTGTTCGGATTACAAATCCATACGATTTTCGTATTATTATTTACTGCTGATGAAATTTCGTCTAAATCGTATACACCGTTATTTAAAGGAATTTCTTTCACTTCACAACCTTCAATAATTGCATGATGACGGTACTGCGGGAATGTCGCACCAGCTGTCACGATGTTATCTCCTGCCTTGAGTACTGCACGACTTATGATTTGAATGACTTCATCTAAACCACTACCGCAAAGTACTTGTTCCATTTGTACATGTAACTTATTTGCAATTGCTTGACGGAGCGTTGTAGCACCTCCGTCAGGATATAAAGCATGTTCTAACCACGATGTTTGCAACTCATCTAAAACACGTGGTGAACAGCCGAATGGATTTTCATTCGATGCTAATTTCACAAATGAATGATCTCCGTACACTTCTTTCATTTGTTCAGGTGATTTACCTGGTTTATACGGTTGTAATGACGAGAGTTGATCTTTTACTTGCATGTTAAAACCACCTTTTTATTAAAATTCTTTTGCGTATTTATTATGTTGCGTAATGTTTTGCTGAATTAACTCCATACGATCTTTTCCGAATTGTTCGACTAGTGCATGTGCAAGTTCCCATGCTACAACAGATTCAGCTACTACTCCAGCTGCTGGTACTGCACAACTATCAGATCTTTCAATACTCGCCTGGAAAGCTTCTTTCGTATCAATATCAACACTTGCTAACGGTTTGTATAATGTAGGTATTGGTTTCATAACACCTCTAACGACAATTGGCATACCTGTTGTCATACCACCTTCTAAACCACCTGCATTATTCGTTTTTCTCGTGTATCCTTGTTCTTCATCCCATAAAATTTCATCATGCACTTTACTTCCTGGCTGCCTTGCTGCTTCAAAACCAACGCCAATTTCAGCACCTTTAAATGCATTAATACTCATAATCGCACCAGCAAGTTTGGCATCTAATTTACGGTCGTAATGAACGTAACTACCAACGCCAATCGGCATTCCTTCTGCAATGACTTCAACAATACCCCCGATTGAATCTCCGCTACTTTTTGCGTTATCAATCGCATCCATCATTTCTTGTTCTACTTCTTTATCTAAACATCGAACTGGTGAGTTTTCAGTAATTGTTTGAATTTCTTCCATTGATAAGTTTGAAACATGTTTTGCTTTTACTCCGCCAATTTCAAGTACATGCCCTGCAATTTCTACGCCTAATTCTTTTAAAATTTGTTTCGCGACTGCACCAGCGGCTACACGAACTGTCGTTTCTCTTGCGGATGAGCGCTCTAATACGTTTCTTATATCACGATGTCCGTATTTAATTGCTCCATTTAAATCTGCATGTCCTGGACGTGGTTTTGTAATTGTACGTTTCATTTCTTTACTTTCTTTTTCCGAAATTGGCTCTGCACCCATTACTTTCGTCCAATGTTTGAAATCATCATTCTTTACGATTAGTGTTATCGGTGAGCCAAGTGTCATCCCATGACGAACACCACTTACAATTTCAACTGTATCCGTTTCAATTTGCATACGTCTCCCGCGTCCGTGCCCTTTTTGTCTTCTTAATAATTCTTTATTAATATGTTCTGCTGTTAATGTTAAACCCGCTGGTACACCTTCTAAAATAACTGTTAACTGCGGTCCATGTGATTCTCCAGCTGTAATGTATCTCATTTCTCTTGCCCCTTTACTATTTTTTTGTACAAAAAAGTCCCTACTGAGCGCTCAGTAGGGACGATGTTTATCGCGGTACCACCCTAGTTGTAGACTTCTTTCGTCTACCTCTCTTCTTCTTTAACGATCGTTAGACCGTCTTTCCCTACAATACTTTGCGGAAAAGATGCTCCAAGGCTGTAATTCATGCTTACCTTTGTACTGATTCACACCGACCATCAGCTCTCTTTAACAGTGAGGTAAGCACTACTGTTTCCTCTTCAGCGCATATATGATATGGAATTAAGATAATTTATTTTTGAATCCTTTTAACTCTTCCATAAATTTATGGAATTCTGGAATATCCATTTGTTGTGCAGAATCTGATAATGCAACTGCTGGATCTGGATGTACTTCAGCCATTACTGCATCTGCGCCAATTGCAAGTGCCGCTTTCGCTGTTGGTAATAATAAATCTCTACGTCCAGTTGAATGCGTTACGTCAACGATAACTGGTAAATGTGTTTCTTTCTTTAAAATCGGTACAGCAGAAATGTCTAATGTGTTACGTGTTGCTCTTTCGTATGTGCGGATACCGCGCTCACATAGAATAATTTGGTCGTTACCTTGTGCAATGATGTATTCAGCTGCGTTAATGAATTCATCAATTGTTGCTGCTAATCCACGTTTTAATAATACTGGCTTGTTAACTTTACCTACAGCTCGTAATAAATCAAAGTTTTGCATGTTACGTGCACCAACTTGAATTACATCAACATAGTCTAATGCCATTTCAACATCGTTTGGATTTAAAATCTCACTGATGATTGCTAAGTCGAATTCATCTGCTACTTGGCGTAAAATTTGTAATCCTTCTACTCCTAAACCTTGGAAATCGTATGGAGATGTTCTCGGTTTGAAAGCACCACCGCGCATTAATTTTAAGCCTTGGTCTTTCATCGCTTGCCCTACTTGGCGAACTTGCTCTAAGCTTTCTACCGCACAAGGTCCCATGATGAACGTTTGTGTTCCGTTACCAATCAATTCACCTTTTACATCAACGATTGTGTTTTCTTTTTTCTTTTTACGTGATACTAGTAATGCTTTACGGTTATCATCTTCTTGTAATTCTAAGCTAGCTTTGAAGATTGTTTTGAAAATATGTTGAACTGTTGATGTTTCGAATGGTCCTTCGTTATTCTCTGCGATCATATCAAGTACTTCACGCTCACGTACTGGATCAAAACGTTTCGTACCTTGTACTTGCTTTTGCTCCCCAATTTTTTGAACGATTTCACCACGTTTATTTAAAAGGTGTAATAGTTGTAAGTTAATTTCATCTACTTGTTTACGTAATTGATCTAATTCATGATTTGCCATTTGGAAATCCTCCTCTAATGTTTTAAAAATATAGTAAGAGAATGAAAAATTCTCTATTTTCTGAACTGATAAATTATACAAATTTTAAGCGGAATCGATACCTCTTCTTATTTTAAACGAATATTTCCTATAAGGACACTATCTACTAGATAAAAACCCACTTTTTTGTACAAAAAATCCCTACTGATTCAATCAGTAGGGACGATATTTATCGCGGTACCACCCTAGTTGTAGACTTCTTTCGTCTACCTCTCTTCATTGTTAACGATCATCTGACCGTCTTTCCCTTCATAAAGACAATACTATCTTTACTACGAAAAAGATGCTCTAGGACTGTAATTCGCTCTTGTTTTTGTACTGGTTCGCACCAACCACCAGCTCTCTGTTACAGGGAAACAACAACTACTGCTTTTCCTTTCAACGCATGAATATTAAATTTTCAAGTTGGACCACTAAAATACAAAAAGTCCCTACTGAATAAATCAGTAGGGACGATATTTATCGCGGTACCACCCTAGTTGTAGACTAAATTTCCGTCTACCTCTCTTCACTGTTAACGATCAATTGACCGCTTTTTCTTCATAAAGAAAATACTATCTTTACTACGAAAAAGATGCTCCAAGACTGTAATTCATGATTATCCCTGTACTGGTTCACACCAACCACCAGCTCTCTGTTACAGTAAGACTAACCACTACTGTGATCTCTTCATTGCACTTTGTTTATTCAAATGTTTTTTGAAATTGAATAAGTATGATTCGTATTATAGAACGCTTTTCAAAACACTGTCAACAACTTTTTATATATTTTTTAAAATTTCACTTTCGCCCTACATTTCTTCTTGTAAATTCTCCATAACAATTCCGATGCGAATTATCTCATTATCTATTGCGTTTAATACACATTTTTCTGCTCCAAACTGGATTAATACTTCTTTTATTTGAAGGATTTCCGTTTCAAGTAAATCAGCTTCCTGAAGCGTTTGCAGTAACGTGAAAAATACGTTTGCATACAATTCTTTATACATTTTTATACTCTCTATCTTTTCAAGTATTTCATTAAATAACTGTTTTAAATCCGTTTGATTCCCTTTTCCACTCACGTACGAAAACGATTTACATATTTTCGATAATCCTCTTTCTACTATTTCATCCATAAATAAAATAATACGTAAAAGCATTACATATTCTCTAGCTGTAATTTCACCCATTTTCGGGCGTTCTCGTAAAAATATACTAAGCCAAGCTGTCCAAAATTTTTGTTGTTCTTTTGCACTTAACGTTTTGATGTAATAGCATAAAAACTGCATAAATTTAATTTTATTTTCTTCATTTTCTCGTATAAGCAACGGATATAACCAATCTGTTTTTTGCTCCCAATACAGTACACATTTAATAAATACAAAACTGAGCCATTTCAAGAATGCTTCCCTCGTATGTGGATGTAATATTTCCAAATGTTCTACCGCATACTGAATAAATCGCTTCATTTCTGTAAATAAAGGTAAATTGATTTGCGTGTAACATAAGCCTGCCCATGCATATTTCGTAATCTCATTCTCCTTCTTTAAATCTAAGTACGGTAACAAATATTTTCGGCACCATTGTTTCTCAATATGATAAAGAAATGTAATATCTGCTACTAAACGAGCTAACATGTAATTTGTCCGTTCAGAACTAACTCTTACTTGTTCCTCAAATAAAAATAAATATTCATACACGTTACGATCGTATAAATGATCATATGATAACAGTTTTAATAATACAGCTGTCATTTTTCCAACGGGATGCTGGATTGATTCATTATAAAAGTCTTGTTTTCCAAGCTTAAAATCTGTACCACTTTTCATTACTTGAGGAAATACCGCAAAAGCAAATCGTTTCACGTTACGTATACTATTCTCCTCTAACTCTTCTAACCGATTACTAATTTCATATAGAAAACTACTAATTAACCAATGAAAAGCAGTATTTCTAACAAATTTCTGCAATAATGGAACAACTTTTTGGATTTGTTCATTTGTCAGTCCTCTGTTATTTCTCCACTCTCTAATACAAACAAACCACACTTCATTACTTATTTCGTGCATACCAACTAATTGATAAGCAAAAGAAATACTCCATTCTGTATTCAATTTACATGCTTTCGATAACATCTCTAAAAAATGACGTTGTTCAAAAATACCATCTTGAGAAAATTGACGAACTTGTTTCATAATTTCTTCTTCTTTTAGCTGCAATAATCCATCAGCAGTTATATTACAAGTAATACTTTGTTCTGTCGTCTCTTTTTTTTGTACACTGAATCGCTCTGAATGAAAGTGAGGATGTTTTTGCCTCATTACCTCATAACCTTTTGCAGTAGATGGACTATTCGAATCACAAGTGAATAATAAATCTAACACGAAACAAACATCAAATGCCCTCTCCTCTGCAAGGTCCTTCAATACAATTTGAATGACTTCTTCCTTTGTTTTTTCTAAAGAGAGTGCGAAATGATTTTTTATAAGCTGAAAAACTTCTTGTTTATACGTGACATCTAAAAGAAGTCCTTCTTGTAACAACCATTTCATTTTGTCATCGGCGCTAACAAATATATTTTTATTCATCGCATCAATTGCAATTCGATTTTGAAGTATGCTGTTTGCTTCTATCATTTCTGTAATATAATAATTAGCTTTTTTCTCATTGTTTTCACATAAATAGACTAAACACTCTTTTACAATTTGAATTAAAAACGCAAGATCATTTTGCTGAACTTCTTTTTCTACATTCTCCTTATCCTTTTTTTTCAGTGCCGTTTGTCTTAGTGATAACATTCGCATCTTCTCTATTCCCATCGTCATAATTGGAACTGCGTAATAGGAAATATGCGGCTTCATTTTCTCATTCCAAATTTGCTCCACATAAGCAAATGTAGACACTGGTAATCGACTCGATTCCTCGAGCTCTATTGATTCTTGCGTATCATTTCCCCATTTCCTCTCTCGCTTCAACTTAAGCTTTCCGTCCAAAATAAACGTTAGTAACAATAAAGCAATTTCTTTATGATCAGGAAAAGAACATTTTTGCAGTAAACAAGAAATTATTTCAATCGATTTACTATCTTTTTCAGCTGTTTCTAATAAAAGAAGTGCCCATCTTGCGAACAATACCGGGTCCATCTCAATTTTCGTTTCACTTAAGTAACTACAAATTGTTCTCCATAGTAGCGGAGATATTTTAGATTGATTTTTAAAAATTAATTGAAATAATTCTTTTTGATGACTAAAAAGAAATTGTTCCACTAACCATCCTGCAAGTAGTTCATCTACCTCATTATAGTTTGATGTAACTAAAAATAAATTTTGTAATTTCCCTTCTGCTTCCAGCCATTCCACCCATTCATAATCATGAGCAAATTCAACAAAGTAGCGGACTGTTTCAATTTTTTTTATTGATTGTTTTATGTATGATAATTGTTCCTGCTCTACTGAAGGTGGAACTGTTACTATGTCACGAATGCGCATTCGTTTTGTAATATAATTATCCCCCATTAATTCTGCCCATCGTTTCACCGCTTTAACGAGAGATTGATGATTATTACCTTTATTCGGATATACAATCGGCCTTATTCCTAAATGCTCCCAATGGTACGTATTTTCCCCTTGTGCAACAAAAGCATAACGCCTTGTACTTGGTGGTAATCCAGTCGCTAAATATTTCATTACTGGGTCATTATGGCTATATCCAACGAATAAAACGGTATAATTCGAGAATAAATCAACTAAAAACCTTCTTGCCCATCCTTCCGTCAAGTAAGCCCTTCCAAAATCACCATCTGTTAAAATTAAAGCTTCTTTCTCTTGTTCTATATTGCCATGTATGTAAGCAAGCCCTTTAAACGCTCTCCCTGTAGGTAACGCAGGTGCGTAATATACATTTAATTCTCTATTCATTTCTTTTATCGCAGTTGTAAAATGTCGATCAAAATTTGTCGTTACAATGCGGACTTCTGTATCTAAAGGAAACAACCTCGGAATCGCATAATGAAGCGGATTCGGCTTTGACTTTTCAGTATGAACTAAATCTCTCGCAACTTGATGCACATCTTTTGTTCTCGCAATTTTACCAAGATAATAATCATGAGGTTCAGTTATTTCGCGTTTTTCTACATATAACGTTTTTGCAATTTCATCAACTAGATCATCAAAATTTGGTAAGTTAGATTTCCCTTTCATAGAAACTCCCGCTCCAACAAATAATACTAACTTCCCTTGTTCCAGATGATCAATTAACTCATCTGGAATTTCTACTTCTGAAGTAATCCACACCAAGGATTCCCCCTTACCTAAAAATGTCATATACTCTCATTTTACTATAACATTTTTTTGTTATTTTTATAATATTTAGACTAAATTTTGAACATGAAAAAGTTTTATGTAAATATACCCGTTGCAATGTATGAACTCCAGAATTTATTGAAAAACTATGTATAAATCGGAGGTGTAAATTTTGAATGATTTCACAGTAGTGCTTATCAAATTTATTTCGTGTATTATCGCATTCAGTATTGGACTCGCTTTATTTTTCCCTGCAACATTCGTCCAAATTATTTCTTTCAGTCTTTTTGTAACAATCGTATCTTATATGTTCGTTGATAAAATTATTTTGAATCGAATTGGCAATACTGGTGCCATTATGTCGGATTTCTTACTAACATATTTAAGTGTATGGATTTTCGGTAATATTTTATTAGACAACTATATGCAAATTGCATGGGGAAGCATCCTTTCTGCGATCGTCTTCACATTATCTGAAGTAATCGTCCATCGCTTCTCTAACTCCCGCACAAGACACCACAACGATAATATTCATATTAATCGTCGTTTTGCATATGGTACGGAATTTGCTGAAGAACAGAATATATTGGATAAAGATAAGAAGAAGTAACATTTTGATGCAGGAGCGCCCTTTTTAATTATGTGGTGCTCCTTTTTTAGGCTATCATTTTGGTACGTGAAATTATATCGACGATATTTCAAATATATCTATCGTAACTTGAAATATATCAACGATTATTTCAAGTTATCGACGTTTCGACAAAAGATATCGACTTACCGACAATATCTGACAACATTTTTCTAATAAAAAACTACCTCTTATTTAGAGGCAGTCACTTTCAAATCTTTTAACGGAACAACATTAGCAAATGCTCCAAACACTACGTTATGATGCTTTATAATGTCTTCCGCACGTAACACGTCTGTATGAAACGTACTATGTGCATCACTCACTAACGTAACTTTATACCCTTCACTAAACGCTCTTCGCGTTGTCGTATCCACACAGTACTCCGTTTGCATTCCTGAAATGATAACATGCTCAATTCCTTTTCCTTGTAATACTTCATTTAAGTTCGTCTTATGAAATGAATCTGGCGTCGTCTTTTCAACAATACTGTCCCCTTTTTGCGGAGCAATCGCCTCATGCACTTTCCAGCCCTCTGTACCTTTTTCTAACGGATGATCTTTTGGTCCGTTATGTTGTACGTAAATAACTGGAATATCATTAGAACGACACTCCCCAATAAGTTCTTGCAATATTTCTAAAAACTTTTCCCCGTTATGTACTGGCATTCCTGCTGTATACATACCTGCCTGCACATCAATTACTATTAATGCTTTTTTCATTTCACGCAGCTCCCTTTGTTTGTACTCCATCATCCAACAATCTTCTAAATTCCCCTCATGCAGCTCATGTTCCTTTAACATCTTCATCTTTTTAAATCCGCATTTTTCATAACAGTTTATCGCGCGTTCATTATTTACTTTCGGGTCCATTGCGATTGCTTCTGCTCCCGTGTTCTCCATAATATATGTAATTGCTGCCTGAACGAGTTTCGTTCCAATTCCTTTTTCCCAATAAGTTGGTTCACCGATAAATTGATCCATTCCCCATACATTTTGAGATTCTTCATAGCCATATAATGCTTTCCACTCAGAATCAACTGGATACATTTGAATATAACCAATCGGCATATCATTAAACTCTATTACACATCTTTTTTCATGACTATTGGGATTATGTATGAAATGATTCAGTACCATCTTTACAGATTGCGGATTATCTCGCCCTTCGTAATACTGCAGTACTTCTGGGTCCGTTAACCATTTTGAAATGACCTGTGCATCCTCTTCTTTTACGTACCGTACCGATACATGATCTTTTTGAAATAGCATATAATACCTCTTTTTAATTATTTATATTTTTCCTTGTTGTGAAATCTTTCATTGCACCTATTAATGCGTATGGTAACAATGTAATCGCAAAAAATGCTGTAAATACATTAAAATGAGGAATTTCATATGGAGTGAACCATTCCGTGAAAAATTCAGAATGTAAAATTCTATTTAAAAACTCTCCACTTGGCTTAAAATTTGGTGCCCATTCTGTAATCTCACAAATAATAAATAGTAATTGAACAATTATAAATGCTCCTAGATAGCGAAACCATGTCCGTTTCCAAATTGGCTGCGCCTTATTCAATTCATGTTCCATTTAACTCCCACCTTTTTATTTCCATCCTATTAATTATACACTTTTCACAGTCTTTTTGTTAAAATTTTCTATATATTCATTCATGCTGGAGGAATTCAATATGTCTAATCCTATACTTACATCAACATTAATCATTCTTAGAGGAAACTCCGCAAGTGGTAAAACAACAATCGCAAAGCAACTACAAGAACATTTCGGACAAGGTACACTTTTAGTATCACAAGATGTTGTACGTAGAGATATGCTTAGAGTACACGACACAATGGGGAATTTATCGCATGATTTACTATTTGAAATTACGAAGTACGGAAAAGGAAAATGTGAGTTTGTTATTTTAGAAGGTATATTAAACAATCGTAGGTATGGTGAGATGTTAAAAGAACTAATTCATTATTTTGATAAAAATGCATTTACATATTACTTTGATTTATCATTAGAGGAAACTATTAGACGACATAACACAAGAGACAAACGACACGAATTTGGTGAAGATTCCCTACAAAACTGGTATAATCCGCACGATACTATTAAGGTTGCCAGAGAAACTATTTTTACAGATAACTTTACGCAAAAAGATATATTTAATACGATTCTTACTGATGTTGCAATCAAAAAACAAGACTAACAGAATATGTTAGTCTTGTTATGTACTTTGTATTTCAGTTTTTATAATTGAACAATCTTTACATACATAATAGTATATATTCATTTCCCCAAACTGGAAATCAACTACTGAAATCAGTCCGCGTTCTTCGATATCTTGTGTAATTGTAGCAACATACTTCATCTCTTTAGAACAACTTGGACACGCCAAATTCTCTGGAAGGTCATCATATAATGGTGCCCCTAATAATCTACATACATATTCAGAACCGAACAAGTCAAAAGCTTCCCAGTAACTATCTTCATCTATAGGTATGTCATCATTTTTCATATTTATAAGCTTTACCGTTGTTTTTGGTAATGAAACTGGTAACTTATATTCCTCTTCCATTATCCATTCTTCTGTATTTTGCTGCTGTATGATTTGAATTGTTTTACCTCCATCACTTAACTGAAAATATTGCGGTTCCCACACCATCGCGCAATTCAAGCATGAAATTAATGGTAGAATGTCTAGCTCACTACTTTTAAGTTCAGCGATCCTCTCATCTTTTAAATCAAAACAGAATATTTGATGCATATTCTCACCACATAACTTACATACTGGCAAATTGTAATCTTCACCACCAAAGTAATGATTATAGGAATCTTTCCCCTCAATTACTCTATATCCTTTTAACTCATTGCAATGTGCGCCATATAATTCTGTTGTCATATTTTATCCTCGCTTTAAATAGATCTAATCCAATTCATTATAAATAAAACTAACACTAGAATACACCTATACTTTAAACTTAATTAAACTATTACGAGTGAAAGTACATAGTAAATGATTTGATATATAATATATTTACTTTTTATTTTCTGGTATCAATCATATTTACTCACAAAATAAAAGCCAGCCTCAATAAAGAGAACTGACTTCCATCTGGATCATTATAGTTCTTATAAAATTTTCACTTTAACAGTTTGTCTTCCCCAATTCATAGCTTTACTTTTTGAACCCATTAAAACATCAATACGATTTCCTTTAATAGCACTTCCCGTATCACCAGCGATAGCTTCTCCATAACCTTCTACCCAAACTTTAGATCCTAATGGGATTACTTTCGGATCAACCGCGATAATTCTCATATTCGGATTAGCCGTTAAATCATGCCCCATCGCAGTTAAAACGCGTCCACCATATGTACCATTTTCACTTGGATCAGCAGTATATGCTGTCGCAACTACCGTTAATTCACGTTTAGCAGACTGTATGTTATTTTTAGACTCTTCTTTTGCTTTTGCTTCTTCCTTAGCTTTTGCTATTTCCCTTGCTTTTTCTTCTTCTTTAGCCTTTGCTATTTCTCTTGCTTTCTCTTCTTCTTCTTTAGCCTTTGCTATTTCTCTTGCTTTCTCTTCTTCCTTAGCCTTTGCTATTTCTCTTGCTTTCTCTTCTTCCTTAGCCTTTGCTATTTCCCTTGCTTTCTCTTCTTCCTTAGCTTTTGCTATTTCTCTTGCTTTCTCTTCTTCCTTAGCTTTTGCTATTTCTCTTGCTTTCTCTTCTACTTGGGCTTTCACGTCTTCCTTAGGCTTTACTACTTCTTGTACCTTCGTTTCTTCCTTAGGCCTTACTACTTCTTGTACTTTCGTTTCTTCCTTAGGCTTTACTACTTCTTGTACTTTCGTTTCTTCCTTAGGCTTTACTACTTCTTGTACTTTCGTTTCTTCCTTAGGCTTTACTACTTCTTGTACTTTCACTTCTTCCTTAGGCTTTACTACTTCTTGTACTTTCGCTTCTTCTTTAGGCTTTACTACTTCTTGTACTTTCGCTTCTTCTTTAGGCTTTACTACTTCTTGTACTTTCGCTTCTTCTTTAGGCTTTACTACTTCTTGTACTTTCGCTTCTTCCTTAGGCTTTGCTATCTTTTGTGCTTTAACTTCATCCTTAGCTTTAGCTGGTTTGTGTACTTTCGCTACTTGCTTCGTTTTCTCTTTAGCTGTGTTTTCAACTGGTGCTGTACTTGATAGAAAAGAAACGTTAACATAGGCTGTTTTTCCTTTATACTCAAATTGTAACCAACCGTCTTTTACTTGATGCGTTGATTCAATTACATCATCTGTTTTTAGTCTGCCGAGTATTTCTGATTCGGTACTTGCATCAGAACGGACATTTAACAAATTCGCTGTTACATAATATACATCTTTTGTAAACTCCGCACTTACAAAGACTTCTTTACCTTTTAAATCAATTTTTGACCATCCATCTTCCGTATGTATAACTTTTAACTTTTCTCCTTCTTTTACTTTTTTGACAACTTTTGATTCAGTAGTCGGTTTTTCACGTACGTTGAGTACATCTGCTGTTACGATTGTTTCTGCGGTAGCAGTTGTAGTAAATGCTCCCAATCCAAAAACAGTTGCTGTTGCTGCGCCAATTATTTTTTTCATATTAGCCTCCATTATTTTTTCGGTTTCTACCAAATACCCCCATAAAATTAGGAAAGCATTTGCAACAGTATATTAATACGACTTAATATACTGCTATTAAAACTCCTTACTCCAATACTATCAAATTCTCATTTTTAATTCTATATATTATAAAGTGAAACTTTAATCAGTGGGGGTTTTCTTCATCCCCCACTGATTATTAGTTGAACCAATCGGACTTTAATGGGCAGTTGATCCCCCACCTAAATTCTTTGCTTTTCCTGAATTTTGAGGTGGGGGTCTTACTGCCCATTAAAGCGGGATAAAATGAATTTTCGCTCTATATAACATATATTAATATTTATGAGTTTGTATTATAAAAATTAAAAATATACTAATACTAGTTTGATTAAAGTTACCTAAAATTCTACTATCAAAACAAAATGAAACAATACTTTTTATGCTACATAGTTATTGCAATTCCTGCCAAAAACAAACTTACGATTGCTAAAATTTTTGTGCCGACTATAGCCCCTCTTAAATGAAACTTATAATCTTTATATCCCTTCATGCCTTCTGTACTAGGAATAACAACAAACCTTGGGGTAATCCAGCAAAAGATTAGCCAATCCAGTATAAACAAATCTACTACATTAAAAATTATTAAAATACCAAAAGTATGTAAATAGGCATCAATATATAATAATTTTTCATGTTTATGTAATATATATGTAGAAACGAAAGGAGTACCGAAAAGAATCGCATTATATGCAATGTTAAAGTAAATCGATTGCTTTTTTTCATGAATCGATTTTGGAAACACTACCTTTTGAATATCTTTCGGATACTCAGTTAATGAAAGACGAGGATTATAATATAAAGATCCTAAAATCATTACGGATAATACAATAGACATAATGACACCAACGTACATCATTTGCTCAAATGGATTCATATGCTACATTCACCTTTTTCTTTAATTACTATGTTGTTCCTTTACTTAATTACACATTGTATGCTCATAAATAACCAAAAATTAATACCACCTTCAACACCTAATCAAAATTCTTGCAATGCAAAAACAATTTTTATAAAGTGAAAGCCTAATTAGTTAAGTTAGGATTGGTGAAAACTATGAAAATAGAACATATTGCAATTTGGGTAAATGATTTAGAATTAATGCGTTCTTTCTATACGAAGTACTTTAATGGTAAATCGAACTCTTTATATCATAATAAAGTGAAACAATTTGAATCTTACTTTATTACATTCGAATCTGGAGCAAGACTTGAAATTATGCGTAAAAAAGGTATAGAAAACGAGCCTAACCCCAACATAACTGGCTATGCTCATATGGCTTTCTCTGTCGGTAGTGAAGAACGTGTAAATGAATTAACTACAACATTAAAAAATGATGGTTATCCTTTATTAAATGGACCACGTTTCACTGGAGATGGCTATTACGAAAGTGTGATTAGCGATCCTGAAGGTAATCAAATTGAAATTACAATTTAATTTATTTTTTTCTGAAGAACAAATGAAAATTTGTTTGGAGGAATATTATACAAAAGCTAAATTTGAAGAAACAGATTTCAATTTATATTTCCGACTCGTATCTAATAAAAAAATAATGCCGCAAATTATCGAACGCGCTATTCCGTTAGATGAAGCGAAAAATGACTTTACTAGGCTGTTGCCATGAAAATCATCAAATTTTCGACTGTTATAAAGTATATAATTCTATTACAAATGAGTATATCGATCTTGGACATGTTACGATACACGAGGATAATGTTAAAGAGGCCGAAATTGGTTATATGATTTTTCCAGAGCACTGGGAAAAAGGTATAGTAGCAGGATTGTAAAGGAACTAATGAATATAGCGAAGCTGACAGACATAAACGTTCTAAAAGTAATTATTGATCCGAACAATATTCCTTCTCGCAAAAGTTTAATACATGTAGGTTTTATAACGGAGAAAGTTTGTGAGTTTGATGGATTGCCTGGGGAGATATTATGTACATAAATTTAACTAAATAAAAAGAGATACTACTAGTAGTATCTCTTCTTCCTCTTAGCCATAATTTCATGGAATGGTGGCTTTTTCTATTTACCACTATTCTAATTTCAAATTGAAGTCTGCGTTATTTATAGCAGACAATCCTTCTTCCTATTATACAATAGAAAACATCATATACACTCCAACTACGAAGAATACGGCTAATGTCTTAATTATCGTAATTCCAAAAATCTCTTTATAAGCTTCCCGGTGCGTTAATCCGGTAACTGCAAGTAAAGTTATAACCGCTCCATTATGAGGTAAAGTATCCATACCTCCTGCCGCCATTGCAATTACACGATGTAGCACATCTAGCGGAATATCAAAGTTCGCTGCCGCTTCAATATATTTTTCTGCCATTAAACCTAAAGTAATACTCATTCCACCTGATCCTGATCCTGTCAATCCGCATAATATATTTGTCATGACCGCTCCACTAATTAAAGGATTTGAGAAAGTTCCCGTTAAATAGTTTTGAATCATGACAAATCCAGGTAAAGCTGCTATAACGGCACCAAATCCATATTCGGCTGCAGTGTTCATAGCTGCTAAGATTGAACCACTTACCCCCACACTTGTAATAGATTGAAAATGCTCTTTTACCGCTTGGAAGTTTAATAATATAGCAGACAATATTCCGATAAGAAGTGCCATTTCCACTGACCAAATCCCCACGACTTGTCCCATATCAATTGTTCCGTACTCCTTCAAACCTATGGATGCAAAATCAAATCCCTTTGTATACCAAACAGGAATGAATTCTGTAAAGACCTTATTCATCACTCCAACCAGTACAAGCGGAAGAAATGCTATCCAGTAACTAACTGGAATTACATCGCTGGAAGCAATCGGATTTTGCACCAATTGCGTGCTAGTTGTAGCAGCCATCTCAGAAGTAGCACCGCCTTTTCCGAGGTACCCCTCTCCCTTAGCAGCAGCCTTCTTCCTACATCTTTCCAAATACAACATACCACATATAAAGATAAACAATGCTCCTATAATTCCTAATGTAGGAGCGGCATAAATATCTGTTTTAAAGAACGTAGTTGGAATAACGTTCTGGATTTGAGGCGATCCAGGAAGTGAATCCATCGAAAATGTAAATGCGCTAAATGCGATTGTTGCAGGAATGAGACGTTTTGGAATATCCGCCTCACGAAATAATTGCGCCGCAAATGGATAAATCGCAAATACTGCGACAAATAAACTAACACCGCTATATGTAAGAATCGCTCCCATTAATACGATGGAAAGAATTGCTCTTTTCACACCTATAAAACGGATAATAATTTTCGCGATTTTTTCTGCTATTCCAGTGATTTCTACCACTTTACCGAATATCGCTCCGAGCAAAAATACAGGGAAATATAATTTTATAAATCCGACCATCTTCGCCATAAAAACATTAGAAAAGAATGGTAAAACATTCGCCGGTTCTGTTAAAAACACAGCAAGCAACGCACATAACGGAGCGAATAAAATGACTGAGAATCCTCGGTAAGCCACAAAAATAAGCAAGCCAAGCGATAACAATACAATCAATAAATCCATAACCCCAATCCCCCTCAATTATATGGATTTTTTAACTTTGCATCCTTTTCTGTTTGTATATATTTTAGTAATTCCTGCCAAAGGCAGGAATTACTTTTTTGTATATTATAGTTATAGCTTTTTATTTATGATGAAAGATTGGTGTCCTCTTTTCTATAAAGGCTTCCACTCCCTCTCTTACATCACTTGTTTGAAACACATGTCCAAAATTCTCAGCTTCTATTTTTAATCCCTCCTCAAGAGAAGCAGATAATCCCTTATTGATGGATTGCTTCATCAAGGATAAAGCAGGAAGAGAAAACCGAACTATTTTCACAGCTAGTTCCTTCGCCTTATTAAGCGATTCGCCACGCGGAACAACATGATTCACCAAACCAACTCGCCAAGCTACTTCGGCAGTGAGTGGTTCACCAGTAAACATCATTTCTTTCGCACTTGCAGCTCCAATTAACCGTGGTAAACGTTGCGTTCCGCCTGCACCTGGAAACAAACCTAACTTCACTTCTGGTAGCCCGATTTGAACGTGTTCTTCTATAATTCGCAAGTCACATGATAAAGCTAATTCACACCCACCCCCAAGCGCTAATCCGTTAATAGCAGCAATTATAGGTTTCGGCAATCTTTCTATTTTATTTAACGGATTTTGAAGCCACAATGATTTTCCCTCCGCATATTCACTCCCTTTCCCAATCCATTCCGGAAACGACTTAATGTCCCCCCCTGCAACGAAGGCCTTTTCTCCAGCTCCTGTTAGAAGTACAGCAATTACTTCATCATCCCGTTCAATTTCATCAATCGCTATCGTCAGTTGCTCTATCACAGCAACGCTCAGTACATTCACAGGAGGATTATCAATGATAATTGTTGCGATTCCATCTTCTTTGGACCATGTAACAACCCGCTTATTTTCCAATCCAATCCCTTCTTTCCAATATGTAATAAGGTAAAATCAGCACATCAAATTGTTCTTTTAATTACATAACCGATTTGTTCACGATCCCAAGCGCCGCCGATTCCTTCCTCCTTCAGCTTGAACTTTTGAATTCGTTCCGTCGCGGTTTTGGGAAAAGTTTCACTGAACTGAACATATCGAGGTACCATGAAGTAAGCCATGCGTTCTTGACACCAATCTATAATCTCTTCATGAGACAGCGTTTCTCCTTTCTTTATAATCACATATAATTTAACATCCTCTTCTCCCACTTCTGATGGGACACCAATGGCCGCCGATTCCATTACTTTTGGATGATTATTCACAACTTTTTCGATTTCCCAAGAGGAGATATTTTCACCACGCCTCCTGATACACTGTTTGATTCGATCGCAAAAATATAAGTAACCTTCTTCATCTAGATAACCTCGATCTCCTGTATGGAACCATCCCTCCATCATCGTCTCCTCTGTTTTATCAAGCATTTTATAATAGCCTTCCATGAACGCTTGTCCCTGTAAGGAACGAATAAAAATCTCTCCAATTTCACCAGTCCGTGCTTCATTTCCATCTTCATTGACAATTTTCGTCTCTACGTAAGAATATGGTTTTCCTATAGAAGGTGGCTTATTGGCATGCAATGGATTCGTTACACAAAAACCCGTCGTTTCCGTTAATCCGTAACCTTCCACAATCCGGATGCCAAACCGTTTCTCAAATGGCTCCCAAAACTCCTTAGGCGTAGCAGCGCAGGCCGTCACCCTTACTAAATTGTCATTATCGTCTTCCTTTTCTGGCTGCTTGCAGAGAATAGGAATCATAGATCCTAAAGAATTAAAAATGGTTGCGCCATGACTGCGAATTTCATCCCAAAATCTAGAAGCACTAAACCGCTTACCAAGAGCAATCGTCGCATTGGAAGAAATGGACCCAAGTACTGTATGGGCCTGAGCGTTTATATGAAATAACGGAAGCGCTGTAAATAAGACATCTTTTGAACTTGCGCCAACCATATAATTAGCAAATGACTGCGCAGAATTTACATAAGCAGAATGACTTAACATGACTCCTTTAGGTAAGCCAGTCGTTCCAGAGGTATACAGGATACTGTTAATAGAAGTGGAGGAAACAAATGTATTTGGAAGGTGATAATTATTTGTATTCAGTACATCTTTCAATTCAATTACTGATTGATCTTTACCATTCCCTGAAATGACCGCGCTTTCATTTTTTCGGTAAGCAACAATTTGAATGTCCCTATGTATACATGACAAACAAGAGGAAATTTGAGGAAAAAATTCCTTATCAACGATAATTAACTTACAATCAGAGTGAGATACAATATACTGCAAACCTTCTCCTCTTAAATGCACATTCAGAGGCACCGCAATTGCTCCCATAAAAGATAAAGCAAACCATACATCCAGATATTCAGGAGTGTTATGAAGCATAATACAAACCTTGTCTCCTTTTTGAATACCGAGCTCACAAAATCCCGCTATGGCTCTTGCAATTCGATGATAAAGCTCCTCATATGTAATCCTTTGTTCTTCAAATTGTAAATAAACTTTACTAGGTGTTTTTTCGATACTTTGCATAATAAAATGCGGTAAACTTTGATTTTTGAGCATTGAATTCCATCCCTTCCTGCTAAAATCCTTTTTATTTATATAGCAAGAAACATGCCAAAAATCGACTCATTCCCTATTCCTTTATTTCTTCGTACTCTCCCTTGCTTGTCTAACTTCACATGTCGCATTTGCGCTACAAATATTAGCATCCATGTCGCATATATAAGAAAATGTCGCAAAAGAGAGACAATGTTTATTACTACAAACAAAAAAGGGCCTGTTCGCCCTTTACTTTCCTTTATGACATTTCGTATTTTTCTATTTTTCTATATAAGCTGGCCCGATGAATTCCTAAAAGCTCGGCTGCCCCTGTTATATTTCCAGCTGTTTTTTCCAAAGCTCTCGTAATCGCACGTTTTTCAGCTGCTTCCACTTCCGCCTGCAGTAAATAACTCACCTCATGCTTATCTTGGTCCATCGTAAACATTTCATGGTTTAACTCTTCTTCCAAATCTTTTTTCCGTAAATAGGCAGGAAGATGATGCACTTGAATAATCATTTCTTCTATAACATTCATCGCTCGTTCTAACACATTCTCTAGCTCTCTAATATTCCCTGGCCAATCATGCTCCATGAATATATCTCTTACTCTCTTATCCAATGAAAGAACGTTACTACCTAGTTCACCATTCAATTTCTTAATTAAAAATTCCGTTATATGTATCATATCTTCTTTTCTCTCTCGCAACGGAGGAATATCAATCTCAAACACATTCAACCTATAATATAAATCCTCCCTAAACTCCCCTCTTTGTACCATTTCACGGAGATTTCGATGTGTCGCCGCAATGAAACGGACATCAACTTTTTGAATTTTCGTACCTCCAATTCTTTCAATCTCTTTCTCTTGCAATACACGAAGCAATTTCACCTGCATATCCAAAGACATATCACCAATTTCATCTAAAAACAACGTTCCCTTATCGGCCAATTCAATCTTTCCAGGCTTACCACCTTTTTTCGCTCCTGTAAAAGCCCCTTCTTCATATCCAAACAATTCAGCCTCCAAAAGCTCCCTTGGAATCGCAGCACAATTCAAACGAATAAATGTGTCATTAGCACGTGGACTTGCACGATGTACCGCATGTGCAAAGAGCTCTTTTCCTGTACCACTTTCTCCTCTTATCAAAACGGTAGACCGACTTTTAGAGACCTTTAAAGCCATCATTTTGACTTCTTTCATTTTTGCACTCTCTCCTATAATGCTTTGGAAGGAAAGTCGCCCCTCTTGCAGACGCTGTAATTCAGTTTGATAGTAAGATAACTTTGATTCCATTTCACTAATTTGATCTCCCAAAGCTTTAAACTGCTGTATATCATGAAACATAATTTTACCAATTGCTCCAATAATCTTGCCTTCCTTTATGATAGGTATGCGCGTTGCAATTATATTCCGATTACTTATACGCTGGATATGTCCGATTTCCATTTGTCCCGTATTTACAACAATATGCATCCTCGTATTCTCAACAACCTCCGTACAATGCTTTCCAATCGCTTCTTTCGGATCATCAATTCCTAAAAATTGTGCATAAGAACCACTTAAAAAATTGACAATTCCTTGTTCATTTACCCCTAGAATGCACTCAGATAGTAAATTTAGGGCACTTTCATATCGACTTATGATGCTTTCCAAAGACTGTATACTTTTCCCTTTCCTTTCCAAAATGACAATTGATCCGTGTTCTGTCTCATTTTGATATACACGGGATTCATTCACAATTAAAACTTGGTTGCCACTCCTACATTCATACCTGTACAAACTATCATTTTGATTTACTACTAACTTTTTACGCTTAGGAATAATCACTGATATATGCTCACCTATTATTTCATTTTCTTTTTTATGTAACATGCTACAGAATAGTTTGTTGTTATATGTGATGATTCCATCATGATTTATAACAGCAATTCCGTTATTCATTACCTGAAGAGCCTGACTAGTTACCTGCAAATTCATTCGTTCGTCCATACGCATTTATTTGAAAGCCCCCTATCCAATTGTGCTCATTCTCGCATGTATTATATATTCATTTTAAATATTTACTTTCCTTTGGTTTTTTCTTTTGATGTCATAAATTCTTAAACTAGTAATATAGCTCATTAACCAGCGCCTTCTTTTTTTGTACTAGCAAGGGTTTTATAATCCACTTTCTATAGCTTCTTTTGGAAGAAGCTTATCTCATGGGCCATTTTCAACATGCTGTAGGGACATGTTTAACACTTACATTGGATGCATAGAACAAGTTTAATAAAAAGCAAAAACAGTTGACTGATTACCTTCTGTCAACTGTTTTAATTACAGATATTGGTGGCGAAACTCAAAATTGTTAGGTTTTCTTTAGCATAAAGTTCGATCCCCAAGCTTCCAACTAAACCATCTCCCATGCCCTTCTGTTTCTCCAACCGTTTCACGATATTCGTTTCCGTTAATATAATAATCAATATGAAGGTCCCGGTCCCACATGTTGTTATATAGGTGGAATACATCACGTTTTGCGCCGATTTCTTGTATTTGTTTTTCTAGCTTATGTTTTACTTGTTCAGGTATTTGATTTGCGACATGTGTATGGAAAATACAGATTATAGCATCTTCCCTTATTTGTTCAATAATAGATGGCAATAGCTCCACACCGTCGCCTTCTATTAATTGAACAGATTCATTTTTTACTACAGATGCGGCTTGGTCAAACATTTCAAGTCTTTCTTTATGTTCTGGCCAAATGAGTGCACGGAGCCATAAATAATCTTCATCACTATGTAAATCATTCACATGTAAGTCCAGTCCAATTCTTTCTACGACAGATGGGCTTTCTTTTAGAAAATGTGGCACATTCTCCCCTCTTATTTCAGAAGTTACATGTACGTTCGAATTTATATTTCCGTAGGTTTCATCTGTTCCGTACGAATAGCCATATTGATCCCAGAACAGTTGTAATCCAGAACTTGTCCCAATTTCAATTAACGCTAACGGCTTTTTCACTTTATTAAATATGTAACAAAAACTTGGGTATAAGTACGCACATCGCCTTACTTCATTCGTTTGAACGAGTTTCGTTTGTAATAAAGTAATGATTTCTTCTCGGTACGTTTTACAGAAATCCTTAAAATGATCAAAAACTTGATCTAAATCGGTATTAGCATTTTCAACTAAGCTACTATAATACGTTTTTACATGATGTTCTTTCCCTGTTAGTAATAAATAATGTACGGCTCCTAATAGTAAGTTTGGGACTGGTTGACCTGCTTGAGCATAGGAAGATAGTGTAAGTACTTCCTCATCTTCAGCAATTTGTATTGATAAGTATTCATATAAGTCACTTGACCCTTTACATTCCTTTATTGAAAAATTTCGAAATAAGTTTGCGATTTGTTCTTGTGTACGCATTGGTATCCCTCCTCATTAATATTACAGAATAATCTTATTATTAAAAGGACAAAAGTTCCATAAAAAGGTATCCATTCTACCCACTTTCGTATACGTAAGCTTTTTCGGGATAATTTCAAACTGTAATTTTTTTCTATTTATCACCTTAAAAGAGCTTGTTAAATAAGATTTTTGGCGAATAAAACGTTAAATAGTTTAAAATTATCAGATAACACTAGATATTTTAGTCTATTAATTATTATAATAGAGTATGAGATGGTTATATAATTGAGACAAAAAAGGTAAATACCTAGGTGGGGCCTAGGCGGTGTTTTCATTTTACGGCTTAGATATAAAAACACCTACTCTTTTTTGCCAATATAGGGGATGGAGAGATTATCATGAGCAACATGCAGCAAAAAACAGACGTTATCTTAATTGGTGCAGGAATTATGAGTGCAACGTTAGGCTCATTACTAAAAGAATTAGCACCTGAATGGGAAATTAAAGTTTTTGAAAAACTCGCAAGTGCCGGGGAAGAAAGCTCTAATGAATGGAATAATGCAGGTACAGGGCATTCTGCGCTATGCGAACTGAACTATACTTCCGAAAAATCTGACGGATCTATAGATATTAGTAAGGCTGTAAAAGTGAATGAGCAATTCCAGCTTTCAAGACAATTTTGGGCATATCTTGTAAAAAGTAAATTAATTCGTAATCCACAAGATTTCATTATGCCTCTACCTCATATGAGTTTAGTACAAGGTGAAAAAAATGTTGAGTTTCTAAAAAACCGTTTTGAAGCGCTTTCAAAAAATCCACTGTTTCAAGGTATGGAATTTTCCGATGCTCCTGAAACATTAAAAAAATGGCTTCCACTCATTATGGAAGGACGTACATCCAACGAACCGATGGCGGCAACAAAGATTGACTCTGGAACAGATGTTAACTTCGGTGCATTAACTCGTATGTTGTTTGATTACTTACAAACGAAAAATGTCGAGCTAAACTACAAACATAGTGTCGAAAATATTAAACGCACGAAGAATGGTTTGTGGGAAGTAAAAGTACACGATATGAATAGTGGTAAAATTGAACATCATACTGCAAAATTCGTCTTTATTGGCGGCGGTGGTGGTAGTCTACCTCTACTACAAAAGACTGGTATCCCTGAATCAAAACATATTGGTGGATTCCCAGTAAGTGGACTATTTATGGTATGTAAAAACCAAAAAGTTATCGAGCAACATCATGCGAAAGTATATGGTAAAGCTAAAGTTGGCGCTCCGCCAATGTCTGTACCTCACCTTGATACGAGATATATTGACAATAAAAAAGCTTTACTATTTGGACCGTTCGCAGGGTTCTCTCCTAAGTTCTTAAAAACTGGCTCAAACCTTGACTTAATCGGTTCTGTAAAACCGAATAACGTCTTAACGATGTTAGCTGCTGGTGTAAAAGAAATGGGATTAACAAAATACTTAATTCAGCAAGTTATGTTATCACATGAAAAACGTATGGAAGAATTACGCGAATTCATTCCGAACGCGAAAAGTGAAGATTGGGATATTGTAGTTGCTGGGCAACGTGTGCAAGTAATTAAAGATACCGATGCTGGCGGTAAAGGTACACTTCAATTCGGTACTGAAGTTGTTAGTGCAGCTGATGGATCAATTGCTGCATTACTTGGCGCATCACCAGGTGCTTCTACTGCCATTCATGTCATGCTTGAAGTGTTAGAAAAATGTTTCCCAAGCCGCATGGTAGAGTGGGAAGGAAAAATAAAAGAAATGATTCCTTCTTACGGTATTTCACTAACAGAAAATCCAAGATTGTTCCAAGACCTACACACTTCTACAGGTCGTACGCTTGGATTAAATGAAAAAGAAACAGTTCATAACTAATGAAGAAATAAAAAAACGTCCGATATATTCGGACGTTTTTTCGTTACTAGAAATTATATTTATCAATATTCTCTTTCGTAAATACAACCCGCTCTGGCAATACGATAATTCCATTTCCTTCTGCCTCATAATCATAACCTTGGATGGAGTTTGACTCTACTTTCACTTTTCCGATTCCTTTTACTTCAAAACTATCCCCTACTTTTAACTTCTTCCCTTTTACTACTATTTCATTTGCTACATACGTTGCGAGTGCACCTTGTTGTTTTACATCCCATAATCCAAATTGTTGTACTGTTCCTCGTTTTACGTAATCACGCATAACGTTTGGTGTAGAGAAGCCAGTTACAACAACTTTTTTATCCATTTTCAAGTTTTCAGCTGCTTGTGCCATCGCTGGTAGTGCCGTTGCATCCGGGCAAATGACTGCGTTAATATCTGGATACGTTTTTAATATGTTCTCCCCTACTGATAACGATTTTTGCGCATTATTTTCACCGTACTGCGTCGTTACAATTTCCCAGTTCGGATATTTCTTTTTAATAATTTCTTTCGCTTTCGTTACCCATTGGTTTTGATCCGTTACTGTTGGGCTAGAATAAAAGAAAGCTACTTTTCCTTTATCTCCAATTTGTTTAGAAGTCATTTCAATTAATAAATTAGCAAGTTGAACTGGTGTTCCTTGGCTTATATAAAATGAACGGTCTTTCGGATTGACATCAGAGTCCCATGTTAAAACAGTCATCCCTTTTTTCTTAGCACGTTGCAATGATTGTGATAGACCATCTACTGACGTAGAAGAGACCATAAGTGCATCATAGTTTTGATTAATAAAGTTGTTTATATATTTCACTTGCCCTGATACGCTTGCTTCAGACGGTCCATCATATTTCACTTGTACGCCTAACTTATCACCCATCTCTTTTGCTCCTTCACCGCCCGATGTAAAGAAGCCGACTCCAGTTAATTTCGGAATGAAGGCAAATTTCACATCATCTGCCTTCTTCTTATCTGCCGTTTGACTAGAGCAAGCGATTAAACCGATTAAACAAATGCATACGATGAATACAATCCCCAGTTTTCTCTTCATGACATTTCCCCCTTATGCAAGTTCTTTCTTTTCCACGGTGTGAATTGATGTAATTTGAAATGTCTCATAATAACTGAAAGAATAAGAATAATACCAATAACTACGTTAGATTGTTCATTTGTTAAACCGGTCATTTGTAAGCCATACTGCATGACTCCAATAAAAATACTCGCCAGTACCGTACCGATAATACTTCCTTTTCCTCCTGTAATAAGTGTCCCGCCTAATACGACTGCTGTAATGATTGGTAAAATCGTTTCACTTCCCATATCAGCACGGGCGGAACCGAAATATGCAGTTAAGAAAGCACCCCCTAATCCACCTCCTAACCCGGAAAGTATGTAAGCGATGATGACTACTTTTTTCGTTTTGATCCCAGTGTATTTTGCGGCATTTTCGTTCGCACCTGTTAATTTGACGTGGCGCCCATAAATAGTATGATGAAACAATACAGTGCATAAAACCGTTAATATAATCAATAACCATAATAAATTCGGTATCCCTATAAAACTACCGTTTGCCAGTTGTACAAATGCGTCAGGTAAACCACTTATCCCTTCATATCCAGAAGCACCTGCCCCTCCTGAAATGACGAGTGCAATTCCTCCGTATAAAAACATCGTTCCAAGTGTAACGACAAGTGGCTCTACATCTGTCATTTTTATAATGATTCCGTTTAAAGCTCCTGTTAAACAACTAATTATAAGAGTTAATATGACCGCTAGCAAAATAGGTATTCCATTCATCCAAAGTACACCGATCAAGATCGAAGTGAGCCCCATTATGGAGCCGACCGAGACATCAATTCCTCCTGTTACAATAACGAAAGTCATTGGTATCGCTGCGATTGCGATAAAGAGAAAATCATTTGTACTAAAAAGGAGATTACTAATATTTAAAAAATCACTATTTATAAAACTAAAGAGAATGAATTCTAATAGAAGTAATACGATTAGAACAACTTCCCATCTGTATACATACTTCATAGATTCATCCTCCTTTCTGCCTTCCACTTTTTCATAACACTATCTAATATAACGATTAGTAATAATAAGAAACCTGAAATAGCATTATTCCAAAATGCTGGTATTTTTAAAAAGACGAGTGAACTGCTTATCGCCTCTAAAAATATCGCTCCTAATGCAGCTCCAACTATAGAACCCGTTCCTCCTTTTAAATGAACTCCTCCTAGTACAGCAGCTGCGATAACCTGTAGTTCTATCCCAGTTCCTGTTTGATTTGGAACGAATCCGATATTCATAACAAATATGCAACCAGCGAGCGCAGCGCTTATGCCTGAAATCATAAATGCATATATCTTCACTTTATTAACGGGTATACCAATAAGCCTCGCACCATCTTCATTATCACCTACCGCATAAAAGTATCTTCCGAATGGCACTTTCCTTAAAAAGAAGTATAGTAGTAGTAAAATAATAAGAACAACCCATACAATTATCGGCAAACCAAATATGACGATTGATGACAGTTGCTTAAAATTATTTGGTATGTCTTCAATCCACTTTCCGCCTGTGAAAATTAACATCGCACCTCTAATGATCCCTAACATACCTAATGTCATAATAATAGCTGGTACCCGAAACTTCGCAACGCCAATCCCATTTATAAAACCGAGAATAGCGCCAAGTAAAATAGCAGCAAGTATGGACAAAAATGCATGATATCCATCCGTTAACAACATCCCGCAAACTGCTGCGCTTAATCCCATAATTGAACCGACTGATACGTCTATATTTTTCGTAAATAAGACAAACGATTGGCCAATTGCTAGCACGACTAAAATCACGCTTGATTTCAACATTAAAGATAACGAGTTAAGCTGAACGAAACTTGGATTTATTATTCCGACAATGGCAATGTAAATGAGTAATAATAGTATGATAGATGTTTCGTGCATTTTATACATACGTTTCATTCCGTTACACCTCCGTATGCAAGACGTGTAACTTCATTTACAGTCATATTTTGTTTCTCTAAATGAGAAACAAATTGTCCATTTCGCATTACATATACACGATTTACTAATTGAACGATTTCTTCCACATCGGAAGAGATTAATAATATCGCGAGCCCTTCCCTTTTCATTTTTTCTATCGTCTCATATACTTCAATCCTTGCTTTCGCATCAATTCCTCGAGTCGGTTCATCAAGAATAATCATTTTCGGATTACCCGCAAGATATTTTGCCAGCACGATTTTTTGCTGATTACCTCCCGATAAAGATGCTAGAACTCCATCCATGCTCCGTACAACAATTCGGAACTGTTCTATATACGACTTAACTAAAGCGCTTTCTTTTTCTTGATTAATGAAAAAACGACTCTTCTGGTGTAAACTTGCTGCAGTCATATTTTCTTTAACTGATGCAATTAAGAAAATACCATTTCTTGCTCTATCCTCTGGCACATAAACTAGTCCTTCGCTTAGTCTTTTATGCAAAGAGCATGAATCAATTGATTTTCCTTCTAATAAAATAGAACCTGATTTTATAGATTTCAATCCAAATATAGTTTCTGCTAATTCCGTTCTGCCTGATCCAACAATGCCAGCAATACCTACAATCTCCCCAGCATGTACAGTAAATGATATATTTTCGAATGCGTGACTCGTTATATCCGTTACTTCTAATATTTTTTTCGTTTCTTTTGTCTCTTGCGCTACTTCTCTTTTCTCTTCTTGTTTATACCCTTTCGGTAATAACCCCTCCATTAACATGTCATATGTATAGTCACATACATCACCTTGGCTTACAATCATTCCGTCACGTAATATCGCTACTTTGTTCGCAATTTCAAAGATTTCTGGAAAGCGATGCGTAATATATATCATTCCAATTCCTTTTTCTTGTAAACTTTTCATCAGCACAAAAAGACTCTTTATTTCATGAGTTGTTAATGTCGATGTTGGCTCATCTAAAATAAGAATCTCGGCTTCCCGTATTAATCCTCTAACGATTTCTACTAACTGTTGCTGCGCAATGGATAGTGATCCTCCTAGTTCTTTAAGATCAATATCCCACCCTAAACTTTCCATCAATTGCTGAATCTTTACTTTTAATTCCTTCCCTTTTAGTCCGATACATATATTTTCTTCAATGGTCATATGCGGAAAAATGAGTGGTTCTTGTGGTATTAAGTAAATCCCATCTCGGTGTGCTTCTTTCGGATTTACAAACTGTTTCCTCATTCCTTTTACATACATTTCTCCATTATCATACGAATATAACCCCGTTAATATTTTCATTAATGTTGATTTTCCAGCACCATTTCCTCCAACTAAAGCGTATATATCGCCACGCTCTACTTGTAAGTTCACTTCTTTTAGCACAAGTTGATTTGAAAACGCCTTACTCATTTTCTTTACTTGTAATAAGGGTACGCTCTCCACATGATGCCACCTACCTCTATTCAGAACATTTTTTGAGAAAATGATTATTTGTTCTACTTGTTTTGTAGCATTGTATATTCCTTTTTTCATATCTAGAACACTTTTTTCACCAGACAATTAATCGTTTCAACTGGAATAAACAAAATATATAGCACATATGTTTAAGCAGTGGTCAATTGTTGAAAGGGATGACGAGTATGACACAGCTGAACTTTGAACAGAATTTATTAACGAAAGTTGCTTGGTACTATTATAAAGATCAATTAACACAACAGGAGATCGCTTCACTCCTTCATATTTCAAGAAATAAAGTCGTCCGATTATTAGAAAAGGCGCGCAGTGAAGGGATCGTTACATTTCACGTAAAAGGGACTGGTTTACACTGTTTAAGTATTGAGCGTGACCTGATGAAAAAATTCCACTTAAAAAATGCTTTCATTATCCCTACTCCAATAGACAATTATCACACTTCTCTCGGAAAAGCTGCTGCACAATATTTAGAAACTCAGCTCCAGCAAGGCGATTTACTCGGCATTGGATGGGGTGAAACGATTAGCAAAATGCTAGAAAACATTCATTTTGAAAGTTCTATTAATCTTTCAATCGTAACGCTAACCGGAGGAGTAAATCACTATCTCCCAAGAAAACAAAACTATTTACACTGTATGCAAGGGGATCTTCACATCATCCCTACGCCGTTTCTAGCATCTACAACCGAAATGGCACAAAGTATTCTATCAGAACCGAGTGTAAAAGATATGCTTCATGTCGCTTCACTTGCACATACGGCAGTTGTCGGTATTGGAGGATTATCTCAAGACGCTACGATTGTAAAGGAAGAAAAGTTAACGCTACGTGAGATGACGTATATTCGTAGTCAAAACGGAGCTGGTGATATTTTAGGACAGTTTTACAATACGAATGGTGATTTATTAAAGCTCCCACATCATAATCGACTAATTGGTACGCCGCTCACAATTCTGCGCAAAATGAAACATGTCGTTGGTGTTGCTGGAGGTACAGAAAAGATAGATGCAATTTATGGTGCCTTAAAAGGAAAGTTCATTCATACATTAATTACCGATGAGGAAACGGCCCTCTCCTTATTACGAAAGGATGGTGATTGTTAATGTCTCATTTATTAGCTTTTGATGCTGGTACAGGAAGCATTCGAGCTGTTCTTTTTGATTTACTAGGTAATCAGATTGCAGTCAGTCAAAAAGAATGGGTTCATAACACAGATCCTCGTTACCCAGGTTCTATGAATTTTGATGTAATAGAAAACTGGAAGCTAGTACAACAATGCACGAAAGAAGTTTTACAAAGAAGTAATGCCTCTCCCTCTTCTATTCAAGCAATTAGCGCTACCAGTATGCGAGAAGGTTTTGTTTTATATGATAAAAGTGGGCAAGAAATATGGGCTTGCGCAAATGTTGATGGGCGCGCATCCGCTGAAGTTAGTGAACTAAAAGAAATTCGGTCACATCTTGAAGAAGATTTATATACAAGATCTGGTCAAACTTTTTCATTAGGTGCTTTACCTCGCCTACTCTGGATTAAAAAACATGAACCAGACGTCTATAGCAATATTCATTCTTTTACGATGTTAAACGATTGGATTTTATATAAACTAAGTGGCGTACTACAAATCGATCCTTCAAACGGATGTACATCCGGTATTTTTGACCTACAAAATAGAGTATGGGATAACGATGTCGCTATCGAGTGCGGTTTAACGTTGCCATTTTCACCAATAGTAAATGAAGCTGGTACAGTAATTGGTACCGTCACAAAAGAGTGTGCGGCATTAACTGGATTATGTGAAGGAATTCCTGTCGTCGCCGGGGGCGGAGATGCTCAAATGGCCTCACTCGGAACAGGAGTAGTTAGGCCTAATCAAACATTAATATGCGGAGGTAGTTTTTGGCAGCAAGAAGTAAATGTTACAGAACCACAAACAGATCCACATGCTTCCATTCGGGTAAATTGTCACGTTATACCTAACCTTTGGCAATACGAAACGATTGCCTTTTTTCCAGGGCTTGTTATGCGCTGGTTTCGAGACGCTTTTTGCCAAGAGGAAAAGAAACTTGCTGACAAGCTCGGTATAGATGCTTACGCATTATTAGAAGAACAAGCAAAAGACGTACCTGTCGGCTCACATGGGATTATCCCTACTTTTTCAAACGTAATGAACTACATTTCTTGGCGTCATGCCGCACCTTCTTTTTTAAATTTAAGTTTAGATGCAGACAAATGCGGAAAAAAAGAACTGTTCCGTGCTATTGAAGAAAATGCTGCCTTCGTTACACTTGGTAACTTAAAATTAATAGAAAATCTCACAGGAACATTCCCTTCTGAAGTCATTTTTGCTGGCGGTGCTGCTAAAGGAAAACTATGGCCACAAATTCTAGCGGACGTCCTTGGTATTCCTGTGAAAGTACCGATTGTGAAAGAAGCAGCTGCTTTAGGAACTGCGATTGCTGCTGGAGTTGGCGCAGGCATATATTCATCCATGGAAGAAACTGCTGAACAGTTTGTACAGTGGGAGCACACATTCGAACCAGTTACTGAAAATCATGAACTATATAAAGAATTCTATGAAACATGGAAAACTGTGTATGACAGTCAACTCTCTTTAGCTGATAAAGGGCTCACCTCACATATGTGGATTGCGCCTGGTGCACTGTAACACATTACATAAAGGAGTGAAATGTATGTTAAAAGCGAATGAAAATGATTTCTCCTATCGCTTCGGTGATAACGGGCCGAAATATTTAATACAAGGTCCGAATATTGATCTTGGCCTTGTTGTCATTCAGCCTGGGCAGGAGTTTCAAAATCACTACCATACGACGTGTGAGGAAGTCTTTTATGCATTAGAAGGTGAAATTGATTTCTATGTGAATAACGAAAGGGTTCCAATTAAACAAGGCGATGTATTGCAAGTCCGCCCTCATGAATCTCACTATCTTATTAACCATTCTGACAAACCTTTTAAAGCAGTTTTTATTAAGTCACCACATTTACCAAATAAAGATACGGTACAAACGGAAAATCCAACATTAACGAAGGAGTGATTTCTAATGACTTGGGGATTTAAAAATCGATTAAATACAATTTTACCTGATGGAAGAGCGGTTATGTTAGCGATAGATCACGGCTACTTTTTAGGACCAATTCACGGGCTAGAACAACCACTTGAAACAGTTAAAAACTTACTTCCTTACACAGATTCCCTCTTTTTAACTCGAGGCGTACTTAGCTCCTGTATTCCTGAAAACTGCAGCACACCGATGGTTATGCGTGTATCAGGCGGAGCTACTGTTGTCGGTAAAGATTTAGCGAATGAAACAATTGTTACACCTGTAAAAGAAGCAGTAAAACAAAACGCAATTGGCGTCGGTGTTTCTGTTTTCGTCGGATCAGACTATGAAACACAAACCGTATCAAATCTCGCAAATGTAGTTTCAGAAGCTCACGATTACGGCTTGCCAGTACTCGGTATTACTGCTGTTGCGAAAGAATTGCAAAAACGTGAAGCACGCTTTCTAGCACTCGCTTCCCGCGTATGCGTTGAAATGGGAGCTGACATTATTAAAACGTATTACTGCGAAGGATTCGAAAAAATTACAAGTACTTGCCCTGCCCCAGTCGTAATCGCTGGTGGACCAAAACTTGACTCCATTGAAGACGCATTAAACATTACGTACAATGCACTGCAAGAAGGTGCAATTGGAGTAGATATGGGCCGAAACATATGGCAATCTGAACATCCTGCTGCCATGATTCAAGCAATACATGGCATTGTGAAAAACGGATTGAATGTAAAAGAGGCACTCCAATTATATGAAGATGTAAAAAATTAAAACAAACGAACAAACGATTGCATTTAAAGGAAAAGCCCATATGTTAGATTACTGAGTAATCTAACATATGGGCTTTCTTTTACATTTTTCATTGTTTTGAATTTAATCTATAGATCGCGCACATTCCAAACAATCTCACCGCGTTCACCAAACGTACTGTGATGTCGCTTAAATCCTATCTTTTCTAATACACGGAAAGACGCCGTATTCCAAGCACCTACAGTAGACCAAAGTCTATGGCGCCCCGTAGCAATCGCTGCCTCAAGCACTGCTGATGCTGCCTCTGTCGCATAACCTTTGCGATGAGCATGTTGAAACAACTCATATGCAATCTCTGGCTCTTCAAGCGTGGCACGACCAATAATTAAGCCACAGTATCCGATAAAATCCCTTTCTTCTCGCCTACGTATAGTAAGAAGAGAAATACCATTTTCAGTTGCTTTCTTGCGCATTTCGATAAGAGAGCTACGAACAGATTCAATGGTTGGCATGTCCACACCACGTTCACCAACTAATTTTCTCAGCCAGACTGCATCAGATTCCTCCCACATATTCAGATCGAGTCGTTCCGTTTTTAACTGGAACGCCATATCTTTAAAAACAGCTGTCATAGCGGTAACCTCCTATTAATTTCACTGTACTACTTATAATAGTTTCGTACTTTACCATATGCGAAACCTGCTTCATTCTCTAATTTTTTCATCATTATATATATTAATGTTATTTTGTACATAAGCGATTCTTTTACAAAATAGACCTTGTTATCAAACTTCATTTTAAATCTATAATATTTCATTTAAAGTGAACATCCTCTAGTTTATTAACAATTTATTGTTCGCTTATCATACAAATAAAATAATCAAATCCCTTTCCAAACTGGATAAGGAGCTATATTTACATCTTCAAACAATTTCTCTCGTTGATTGCTATTGATTTTTCTTACCATCTTTATAGTCAAGGCAGGACACTTCGATTAACAATCCATTAAACATTGAAAAATAAAAACCATAACTACTCCCTCTCATAGAATACGGTGCCTTTTCTATTTCAATGCCGCCAGCTACTAAACGATTATATGCTTGATCAACTTCACTTGAAGTATCCACTAAAAAACCAATATGAAAAGCTTCAGGATACATAACTTCCATATTCCCCTTAAATGCTTTTGGATCGCTTAGCACAAGTATAAATCCACTTTCATCACTCATTACTACTAGTGCCTTTCCCTTTTGCTCCAAAAATTGAAAATCAAAAAATGTTTCAAAGAAATGTCTCGCTTCTGATAAATCATCAACACATAGATTCAAATGATTTAACTTCATTCACTCATCTCCTATTAAATAGAAGTTATATAGACTCATATTGATACACCTAAATATGTAGGGCTAGATATTCAAGCGTTCCATCTAAGACTATGCTCTATAGTCTAATACTTTTTTCTATAGCCTAGAACGCTTTTTTTAATGAATGCAATTATATGAACCATTCGACATGAAATATTAATGTACCTATATAAAATAGACACATTATTTACTTTTCAAATTGTGTAAAACCCACTCAATCAAGAAAATTGCTGAAGTTATACGCTCTGTCGTATCACTTAAAAATAGTTTATTTATAAAGTCTTCAAAATGAGTTGGTACTATAGATAATGTTTCAATATACTTCAAAACAGATCCCGCTGGCGGTGTAGGCTTGTTATGAATAGCCCATATGCCTTCTATCAATGTCCAAGTTGAAGTTTGAACGATGTATGAAGCTTTTAACTCATCATTTGCTTTCAATGCTGACTGAATTTTAATGAGCGAACTATGTAACCAATGAGAAATACCTTTCACTTTGTCGCTAGAAACACGATAGTTTTCAAATTCATATGCAGCTATTTCCTTTAATTTTTTTAACTCATCGCTTTTATCAAACAAAATTTCCCCTTCTAAAAATGAGTATAGTTCCATTGGATTATTTTTATAGTTTACTAGTATTTGATTAACGTCTGCATACTTATATTCAACTAAAATATCTTCTCTCGTTTCAGAATGAAATTTCTTCTTTTGTCCGTCCTCTAACAAAATATATAAGTCTAAATCCGAATCAGGATATGCATCACCTCTTGCGACGGAACCGATAAGCATACATCCAGTTACCTTATCTATTGATAAGATTTCAGCTACTATTGTTTGCACTAATTTTTTATGTTGCTCATGTTTAATAGATGTTTGTACTTCTAACATTTGTACCTCCAAACATTTTTTCCACTTCATTTCCCCCATTTATAACGAAACAATACAATATATATCATCCACATTTTACCATAAACCAAAAAAGAGGATACTCGTTTATTACTAAACAAATATCCTCTACCTTACATATATATTACGATTGTTGATAAGCTGATTTCGATGATTTCACATAATAAACTGCGTGATCCACGTTAATGATATGATCTGGTTTTGGCTTACCACGACTCGCTCTATGACCAGCTAAATGTTCTTCGCTTGTTTCCCAGTTTTTCCATGCTTCTTCAGATTCCCAGCGAATCATAACGACAACTTCTTCGTCGCCACGTCTTACTTTTTTCACAAGAACATTTAAATCGATGAAGCCTTCAAATTTTTCAATAATACCTTCGCCAGTGAAACGTTCTACAACTATATTTGATGTACCTTCTTTTACTGTAAATGTTTTCGTTTCAATAAACATATATCCCACTCCCTCTTTATAATACGAATACTACTATTCTTCCATTATAATTGATTATGATAATTATTTTCAATTAAAAAGTTTTGAATTATGCTGATTTTTCTTCTATAGCCTCATCTAAAAATTTGAAATACGGAAGTAATAGTCCTATTAAAGAAGTAATACATATAATCACACCGATGATAAAGTAAAGTGATCTTACTCCCCATATTCCACTTAGTATGCCTCCTAATAACACACCTAACGGCATAGCGGATCGTATGAAAAATAAACGCACTGAAAATACTTGTCCTATCATATTGTTTGGTACTGTTTGTTGGCAAATTGTTGTGTTATGAACATTGAAAAATGAAATACAAATGCCTGCAACTACTTCAATAAACACCGCAATTACTATACTATGATTGAACGCTAGAGAAATGTATGTGAGTCCTCCTATAAACAATCCACCAAGCATGAGTATACGCCGGCTTTTATATGTTACTTTTCCGACTAGTATAGATCCAATTACATAGCCAAACGGGAAACCAGCCATAAAATAACCAAACTCCGCATAACCTGCTGACAGTTCATCTTTTATATAAGGAAGATTTGTAACCAGCGTTACCCCGACCCCAAATTGTACGAAAGTAAGAAAGACACCGAGCCACACGATAACTGGTTTTGTGAAAAAATATGTAAAACCATGAAGAAACTGTTCTAGCCACGTTTTCCGAATGGATTGTGTTGTTCTCTTTTCTTTTATATAAAGTAATAATGCACCACTAACAAATAGACAAATACATACGAAAGATAGTGTAAGTTCTACCCCAATCAAATGAATGACTACTCCGCCTAATATTGGCCCAAGAAACATCATAAGTCGAGCCATCCCATCAATATACGCATTTGCATCTTGAAGTTGTTCTTTACTTACAATGCTCGGTGTAATTGCTTGACTTGCAGGTGTATATAGCGGCGTAATAAGTCCGATTATTATTTGTACGACATACACATGCCAAACTTCTATATTACTTGTAAGTATCATGACGAACGGCAATAAGAAAACGGAAGCTCGTACCCATTGTGAAAAAATCATAATCCACTTCCTGCTCCATTTATCAATAAATGGGCCACTTATTAGTTGCAGTATGAGTGATGGAATGAAATATAATAGCCACATACTACTTAAAGCTGTTTTTGACCCTGTTAATTCATAAACAAGAATAGAATTACATAACGTTCCGAAGCTCCCGCCCAATTCTGAAATCGCGCTACCTATCCACATGAAAAAGAACGAACGATTTTTCAATACATTTTTCAATTTCATACACCAACTTTTCTTTTATATTCCTCCCTCTATGTACATTCTCGTTGTTAATTATCTATTCAAAAACATATCTAATTCTTTTGCTAACGACTGTAATGCTTTCTTTCTTAATACATATTTCCCGTCACATATATCTACTAACTTCGCTGCACGTAACAATTTCAAATGGTGGTGTACTGTCGATTTACCGAGTTGCAGTCTTTCTGTAATTTCCTGCAACGTTCGTTCTTGTTCGAACAACATTTTTACAATGCGTAACCTCGCTTCATCCCCAAGTGCCTTATGTTTTTGAACTAAAAAATAATTCGGTTCATATAAATCTTCAGGATGAATACTTTCGTTTGCCACTGGGTAATGAAATACTTTCGTATCTTCAATATCCGCCTCAATATTCCACGGTCTGTACGTTATTTGCGGGATAAGAAGTACATTATGAACACTTGGTTCTGGCATATAGTTCACACCGCCAGTCGCCCACTCGACGAACTCTTCCGGTTTCATCTTTTTATTCATCTCATTTTTCGCTTCATAGTCTCTTTGTAATATAGAAAGTATTTTCTCTTCCTCTTTCTGAATAACACTCTCATACCAACCTGTCATAACGGCTACTAAATGATCCTTTAGTTTTTGCACATCGATATTACATATAAAACGAATATACGCGGAGAAAAACTGATGATCCTGTGTCAGCTCCTCTAGTTCATATATTGCAGTTACGTCACCACTTGCTGCTAAATGTCTTTTCTTTTCATATTTCTCTCCTAAAAATGGTAAGCATTTATATTTCAAATCTACTTCTGAAAGTGTTTCGATTTTAGCATGAAACTGTGGTAAGTCCTGAAAATCCTCTTTATACAACAACTGAAGTAACGCTTTCCACGTATTATGTTCTTCTACAAACTGTAAGTGCTCTCTCATTTCTTCTGTTAATGATTCTTTCATTTCTTCCCATTCATTTCGACTCTTTTCAAGAGTATCGATTAACCTTTTATGAGTAATTGCCGCAATGCCAAGTGCGCATTCGAAAAGTATCGAATATTTCACTTGAACATGATAAGTTTCCCTCTTTCTACTCGTTATGTGATAGACCTCCATTTTTATCCCCTCCTTGTTTGCTATATATTGAATTCTATCTTTATCGAATTTATCCTTCTATATTTTTAGAATTTATAAAATATGAGTTGAAATACATTCATTCTAAATTAAGAAGAATAGGAGCTTTTTTATATACAAATAATAACTTTCAAGGAGTTGTTGACATGTATTTTATATTAAATATGTTAGGAATTTTCGTTGTCATATTAATCGTTTTCCTCTGTTCGCCTAATAAAAAACAAATAAAATGGAGACCAATCGTTATTCTAATCATATTAGAACTCTTTATTACGTGGTTTATGTTAGGCACGAAACTCGGTAGTATTATCATTAATAAAATTGCGTCATTTTTCAGTTGGCTACTTTCATGTGCGAATGAAGGGATTCGGTTTGCGTTTCCTTCTGCTATGGAAAATCAAACAATTGATTTCTTCTTTAGCGCATTACTTCCAATCATTTTCGTTATTACCTTCTTTGATATTCTTTCTTACTTTGGAATCTTAACTTGGATTATTGACAAAGTAGGTGCAGTGATTTCAAAGATTTCTCGTTTACCAAAGTTAGAAAGTTTCTTTTCCATTCAAATGATGTTTTTAGGGAACACCGAAGCGCTGGCGGTTGTTCGTGATCAATTATCTGTTTTAAAAGAAAATCGTTTATTAACTTTTGGAATTATGAGTATGAGTAGCGTTAGCGGATCCATTCTTGGCGCTTATTTATCAATGGTTCCAGCTACATATATTTTTAGCGCAATCCCCTTAAACTGTATTAACGCCTTAATTTTAGCCAATGTATTAAATCCTGTGGAAGTTACGAAAGAAGAAGATGTCGTATATACACCTTCAAAACATGAGAAAAAGGATTTCTTTTCTACTATTTCAAACAGTATGTTAGTCGGTATGAATATGGTTATTGTTATTTTAGCTATGGTAATTGGTTATGTAGCATTAACTGCATGTTTAAACGGGATTTTAAGCTTTTTCGTAACAGGTTTAACAATTCAAAAAATCTTCTCCATAATCTTTAGCCCCTTTGCTTTTTTACTCGGTTTATCGGGCAGGGATGCGATGTATGTAGCTGAATTAATGGGGATTAAAATAACAACGAATGAATTTGTTGCAATGATGGATTTAAAATCGAATTTAAAGTCGTTACAACCACATACGATTGCGGTTGCAACAACATTTCTAGCGTCATTTGCTAACTTTAGTACAGTAGGTATGATTTACGGAACGTACAATTCATTATTTGGCGGAGAAAAATCAGCTATAATCGGTAAAAATGTGTGGAAGCTTCTCGTTAGTGGAATGGCAGTTTCCTTATTAAGCGCTATGCTTGTTGGGCTATTTGTATGGTAAATAATCTTTAAAATAAAAGACACCCAATCGAATTGAGTGTCTTTTATTTTTATTTTCGAATCTGTCCATTTCCACGAATCACATATTTTGTAGAAGTTAATGCAGGTAGTCCCATTGGCCCCCTTACGTGTAGCTTTTGTGTACTGATGCCGATTTCTGCGCCGAATCCGAATTCAGATCCATCAGTAAAACGAGTGGAGGCATTGTGGTACAGTGCAGCCGCATCTACAGCTGTGAAGAATTTGCTGACGTTTTCCTCGTTTTCTGAAATAATCGCTTCGGAATGCATAGAACCATACTTATTTATGTGATGAATCGCTTCTTCTATAGAAGAAACTACTTTCACTACCAACGTGAGTGATAAAAATTCTGTACCCCAGTCTTCTTCTGAAGCAAGTACAATGGAAGAATCTATTGCCAATGCTCTCTGATCACCGCGTAGCTCCACGCCTTTTTCCTTCAAAGTTGAAAACAGCTCGCTACCAAATTGCTGCGCCCACTTCTCATGAAGTACAATCGTTTCAATTGCATTACATACAGATGGACGCTGCGTTTTTGCATTTATAATAATATCAATTGCCATTTGCTTATCCGCTGTTTCATCAATGAAAATATGACAATTTCCTGCACCTGTTTCAAGTACTGGAACAGACGCTTCTCTCACTACAGTATCAATTAATTGTTTTCCACCTCTTGGAATAAGAACGTCTAAGTACTCATTCATTGTAAACAATTGCTTTGCACTATCTCGCGTTGTATCTTCTATAAGCTGTACACTTTCTTCTGGCAAGCTTGTTTGTTTAAGCGCTCGGTGAATAACGTCAACAATAGCTTTGTTAGAATGGATAGCAGAAGAACTACCACGTAATATAACTGCGTTTCCTGTTTTCAAACAAATTGTAGCAGCATCTACCGTTACATTCGGCCTTGCCTCATAAATCATCCCAACAACACCAAGTGGTACACGCATCTCCTGAATAGATAGTCCATTTGGCCGTTCCCATTCACTTACACATTCTTGGGCAGGATCACGTAATTCGATTAACTGCTTAATCCCCTCTGTCATATCAACAATGCGTTGTTCAGTTAGCATAAGTCGATCAAGGAGTGAATCAGAAAATCCTTTTGCCTTACCTTCTTCGATATCACGTTTGTTTTCCTCTAAAATATAAGCTGTTTCTACTATTAGCCTTTCAGCAATTACAGCAAGTGCTTCGTTTTTTTGACCTGTAGATTTAAGCACAAGATCCATAGCAACTTCTTTCGCTCTTTTCCCCTTTGCCAACACTTCATTCATTTTTATTTCCTCCTTTTTAACATCACTATTCTTAAAGTGAAACCCAATAATCTCTATGAATGACTTCATAATTATGTCTTTCGCCTCTTGCTTGAATCTGTTGGCTTTGCATACCTTTTATTTCTTTTAATTCCTCTGCGCTATATGTGCATTGTCCTTTTCCGATTACGCGCCCTTGTTGCGTCATTACTTCTACGACATCGCCAACTTTGAAAAATCCTGACACATTTGTAACGCCAGCAGGAAGAAGACTCTTACCATGCTGAATAATAGCTGTAGCTGCTCCGGCGTCTACTACAATTTTTCCGCTAACAAGCGAATGCAACGCGATCCATTGCTTGTTCATCTTCATTTCTTTTTGAGGGGCATTTCCGACATACGTACCATCACCTTTGCCCTTCAAAACATCTACAAACTTCTCTTGTCCACATCCTGTTCCAATAAATACACTCACGCCAAGAGAAAGTGCTGTCTTCGCAGCATCAATTTTTGATTTCATACCGCCAGTCCCAAGTTTTGAACCAGCATCTCCTGCAAGAGAAGCGATTTCTTCCGTAACTTCAGGAAGGAAATAATATTTTTTCGCATCCGCATTTTTCTGAGGATTTTTGTCATATAGACCGTTCACATCTGTAAAAATCATAAGCATATCCGCTGAAACAAGTCCGCTTACTAAAGCTGACAGCATATCATTATCACCGAACGTTAGCTCCTCTAAAGAGATGGAATCATTTTCATTAATGATTGGAAGAGCAGAACGGTTTAATAACTCTCCTAAAGTAGCGTAAGCGTTACTATATTGTTCTTTTCTAGAAAAGTCACTTCTCGTCAGCAATAATTGCGCAGTTACAATACCATATTTACGGAATTCCTCCGTGTACGCCTGCATTAACAAGCTTTGTCCGACAGCCGCAGCAGCCTGTTTTCCTTTAATTGTCACAGGTCTACTAGGATACCCTAGTGCTGAAAAACCTGCAGCGACGGCCCCAGATGTAATTAACAACACTTCATGCCCTTCCTCTTTCAATCGAGCCAATGCGGCAACGTGATCTGACAGTTGTTCTTTAGAAATGCCTCCGTGACTATCTGCCAAAGAGCTGCTCCCAATCTTTACAACAATTCGTTGTTTTTTCACTTTTGTATCCCCCAAATCTAAAATCAAAGTTTTTTATACATTACACTTTTATTCATTCGGCTTGCAGCGACTACTATTCTCACCAACGCTTCACCTAGCCTATTAAAGAGCAAAATAAAAATGACCGCTTCGCCCTTAATAAAATAAAAAGGACGAAACGGTCATTGTTCCGCGGTACCACCTTAATTGATATACATAGATATCCACTTGGTGCCTATAACGCAGGCGAACGCCTAAACTTTCATTTAAGACTCAGGGATAGGTTCGATATATTCTATACGAGGAATCTTTCAGCCGGTGAATTCCACTCTCTTTCGCAAGAAGACATATGTACTATTTCCCTTCAACGATTTTCGGTTTAATTTTTTATATTATGCGATATAGTTTGATTTGGTGTCAAGAGGTATTTTTAAAAATAAATAGAGTGGCATGGCACTTGTATGAAAATATTACCCTACTGAATGAAAATTCAAATCGATATAACCTTAACGCATATACATAAATATAAAACCTTATATGATAGTGTATATATTTACAAAATGTCGAATATAATTCATTTTTATCTTTTACTGTTGCAAAAAGGGATATATTCTCTTAGAATGTTTCTTTATATTGCATGGAGATGTTATTATTATTTTAAAATAATAATTTCGAGATAATATAATTTATTATAAAAGGAGTAAGATTGAGTTATTATGGATAAACAAATTGGATTCATCGGATGCGGAAATATGGGAATGGCTATCATTGGCGGAATGCTAAACGAAAAGGTAGTGTCTGCAAATCATATTATTTGTTCAGATTTAAACACTACGAATTTAAAACAGGCAAATGAAAAATATGGAATAACTACAACTACCGACAACAATGAGGTAGCTAAAAATGCTGATATTTTAATTTTATCAATTAAACCAGACCTATACGCAGCGATTATTAACGAAATAAAAGAGGTCATCAAAAACGATGTTATCGTCATAACAATCGCTGCCGGCAAAAGCATTAAAAGTACTGAAGAAACTTTTGATAAAAAATTAAAAGTTGTACGAGTAATGCCTAATACTCCTGCTCTTGTTGGAGAAGGAATGTCTGCATTATGCCCTAATGAAATGGTGACAGAAAAAGATTTAGAAGATGTGCTTAACATTTTCAATAGCTTTGGTCAAGCAGAGGTAGTAAGTGAAAAATTAATGGACGTTGTAACATCTGTAAGCGGTTCTTCACCAGCGTACGTATATATGATTATAGAGGCGATGGCAGATGCTGCTGTACTAGATGGCATGCCAAGAAATCAAGCATATAAATTCGCTGCTCAAGCTGTGTTAGGCTCTGCCAAAATGGTACTAGAAACAGGAATACATCCAGGTGAATTGAAAGATATGGTTTGTTCTCCTGGTGGAACAACGATAGAGGCTGTAACAACATTAGAGGAAAAAGGCTTACGCACAGCCATCATTTCAGCTATGCAGCGCTGTACACAAAAGTCTATTGAACTGTCTGGTCAAACGAAAAAAGAAAACTAAAAAAAATCACGTTAGCTATGAATTTAATTGAAAAATAGTGGATTACATACTCTCTCGCTTTCACAAAATAATAAACGGACAAACTCATAAACACTTGAGTTTGTCCGTTCTTTTGGTTATACTGAGATAATTTTATTTATATCTTCTTTTGGAATTCTAGTTTTAACTCTTCTTTATTCCCTACTGCGCTTGTGTAATTTTATTAGAAACTAATAATTTTTCAATGCATTTCGGCAACATATCTAATAACGTTTCAAATGCGTAATTTACATCTAAACGTTCTGTCCATTGATGGGCATCTTTTCCTACCGGTCCCATATTTAATACTGGAACGTCAAACTCTTCTAGTTCCTGAAGCGGGATCGAGTAACCTTTATCCCATAATGGCATATTGTCTACAAGTGAACTCATTGAATCTAGTGGATTCTGTAAGCCCACATAGCTCAAATCTGAAATTCCTCCAAAATAGTTTTGGTTTTCAAATGTAATGTTATGATTGTAATGTGCATACTTTTCCATTTCTGCAACTACTTCTTTAATTAATGGATTGTTGCGTGAACTTACAGCTGGATAATATGGTGGAGCAAAGAAAAGTACAATCATCGGCGCCTTTTCTTTACATAAAATAGCTAGTTTATCTACTAAATCAATTGTTACCGCACGATCATCTTTCTCTTCTCTATTTTTTATTATACTAGATTGAATATCATTTATTTTCTCTTGCCCATGTTGTTCAATTGCATAAGCGATAAGCTCTTCATACGTTAATACATTTACTTTCATATTAGGCGGTATAAACGGATTATATTTAGAAAAGCGATATGCTTGCTTTTCATATTTCTCTTCTATTTTCTCTGCTACTTTCGTTACCTTTTGACGTAACAATGAAACGACATCTGTCATTGATTTTTCTAGTAAAAACAAATTAAATAATGTAACGGCACGATGCGGAATTTGGACAGAATAATCCTCCTTTAAGTCCCGTTGAAGTAAGTTAGTTGGCGGAGGACTCGCTTCCCCTTCTACAATATCACAAAGGTCTGTATTCAACTCTAATTCTGCTGTGATTAATGACGCCATATAACTCCCATTTAAGCCTGCAAAAGGTTCACCTACATGTGTTTCTTTACCATAGCAAAGAAAACCAGGTAACACTTTACCAATAGAACCAGTGTAAATATACTTATTTTTGTCACCAGGATGTCTTGCAAACATAGGCTCTGCATTTAGGACTGTTTTATAATTTAAATCATGTTCTCTTGCTAACTCAAGTAATCTTGGAACAGCAGCCCTCATTCCCACCGAATTTACTTCTTCATCTGGAACGGCTAATAAAAGAACATTCCCATCAAATCTTCCTTCACAGGCCTGCTCAATCATTGCCATTTGTAACGTGAGGCCGCATTTCATGTCCATTGTTCCTCTACCAAATAGCCAATCTCCTTGTTCTATATCTTCACGTACATGGCCTGGTAGTTTATCTTTATGAGAATAAAACATAGACGTTAACTTTTTAGGGTTGAATGCATCTTCTTTCCATACTCCGTAATCTTGTACATCTACAACATCAAAGTGACTAACTAAAATTACGGTATTTTTTGTACAATCGCTTTTCTTTACGAGCGCTGTAACAAAATATCGTCCGTCCCCCGTCGGATTTTTTTGCAAATGATGCGGGTTGTCTTTGAAGTACTGTAAATTAGATAATTGTTCCACAACAAAGTCTGGCAATATTACTTCAGCTTCTGTACCTGTAATACTAGGAATTTCAACAAGACTGCTTAATAATTGAATTAATTGTTCTTTTGATTGCCACTTTGACATATAAATCCTCCTATTTTTCCGCATTATGAAAATGAGTTCCAGTATATGAATAAAAAATGACGACAGTTATCAAAATTATAGTTCTGATGTACTGCCGATTTTTATTGATATTTCATGAGCTGCTTGTTTTACCTTACTAATAAGAAAAGATAGTCGATCTTCATTAATGCGATGACTAATTAACCCAACACTTAATGCTCCTACTACTTTATGATTAAATCCGATAATTGGTGCAGCTACTGAGGCTGTACCTTCTGTTTTTTCACCATAACTGACAGCATATCCTTCATTTCTTATATGCTTTATTTGCTCTAAGAGATTGTGCTTTTGTTCTGGTAAAGAAGAAAGTAAATGTTCTACAATATGTTCCATTTCATTCGTTTTCATATTGGCTAGCATTGTTTTATTTGCAGCACCAATTGAAAGTGGAATTTGCTCCCCTAAGTTATCGATTACTCGAATTTTCAAAGGGCTATCAATTCTTTCAATGATAATAGAATGTGTTCCATTTGGAATGTTCAAATACACACTCTCTTCCACTTCAGAGGCTAATCGCTTCATCACTTCTCTTGCCACAGATCTGTAGTCTACTTTCTCCAATTGACGTAATCCTATTTCCATCCACATGGGCCCAATTTTGTATTGTTTCGTTTCTGAAATTTGCGTAACTAACCCATGCTCGATTAGAGAATTAAGTAATCTATGTACTGTACTAACTGGGAGATGTGTTCTGTCCGCTATATCAGAAATAGCCCAATACTCTTTTTCATTAGTAGAATTTAATAACTTTATAATACTTATCGCTCGATCAATGGACTGTACCATAACTCACCTCAACTTGACTTTTAATATGTTAGTACGCTCAATTACCTATCAATTTAACAAATATTCAAAATGAAATCAATCAGTTTATTTAATTTTCTAAAAATAAAAAACATACCGCGATAATATTTTGAAAGCGCAAACAAAAAAATATTGACTTTTCTTTTTAATTATCTGAAAATTATAACAAGATTTCACATCACGGAATACATTCCACAATACGGAAAAACATCAAACTTTATTCTATCAACTACGAAAGTGAGGAAAACAATGACGCAAGTAAACAATACAAACAATGAATTAAAACGTACGATGAAAAGTAGACACTTATTCATGATTGCACTCGGTGGTGTGATTGGAACGGGGTTATTTAACGGATCTGGCTTTATTATAAGTCAAGCTGGGCCTGGTGGATCCGTACTTGCCTTTATTGCTGGTGGGTTATTAATGTATTTCGTTATGCTATGTCTTGGTGAGCTTGCTGTAGCCATGCCTGTTTCCGGTTCGTTCCAGGAATATGCCACTAAGTTCATCAATCCTGCAACTGGATTTACAATCGGATGGTTATATTGGTTAAGCTGGGCGAATACGACTGGTCTTGAATTTACAACTGCCGGCATTACAATGCAGCGCTGGTTTCCTGATATTCCTGTTTGGGTTTGGTGTTTAATATTTGGCGTTACAATCTTCACGATTAACGCATTATCTGCTCGTAGTTATGCAGAAACAGAATTTTGGTTTTCAAGTATAAAAGTATCTGCCATTATAGCTTTTATTATTCTTGGCGGCGCCGCTATGTTCGGTTTTATTGATTTAAAAGGCGATGAACCAGCCCCATTATTATCAAATTTCGTAAATCATGGCGGTTTATTCCCAAATGGACTTGCAGCTATTCTATTAACAATGGTTACAGTCAATTATTCCTTCCAAGGTACAGAACTTGTCGGAATCGCAGCAGGTGAAAGTGAAGATCCAGCAAAAACTTTACCTCGTTCTATTAGAAATATTATATGGCGCACAATGTTTTTCTTCGTCTTAGCAATCTTTGTTCTCGTTGCTTTAATTCCTTGGGAAGAAGCAGGATTAACAAAAAGCCCGTTCGTTGCTGTATTTGATAATATCGGTATTCCATATGCAGCGGATATTATGAACTTTGTTATCCTTACTGCTGTTCTTTCTGTCGCAAACTCTGGACTATACGCCGCAACTCGCATGCTTTGGTCATTATCAAAAAATGAAATGGCTCCAGCCTTTTTGAAGAAATTGTCATCACGCGGAATACCTTTAAACGCTTTAATTATGACGATTGCTATTTCTGCTTTTTCTCTTTTAACAAGCGTTGTAGCTGCTGAAACAGTTTACTTATGGTTAATTTCTATTTCTGGAGTTATTACAATCATTGTTTGGATGTCAATTTGTGTCTCTCAATTCTTTTTCCGTAAACATTATTTAGCAGACGGTGGAAGATTAGAAGACTTAAAATTTAAAACTCCACTTTACCCACTTGTACCAATTCTTGGTTTTGGATTGTATGGCATTATATTAATCAGTCTTATCTTTATCCCTGAACAACGACTTGGCATCTATTGCACTGTGCCATTTATTATCTTTTGTTACACGTACTATCACTTTAAAGTTAAGAAAAGAATTGCTACTAACACTCGTAGTGAAAGTAAAATTAGCGAAACTATGTAATACTATACTTATATATAAAAGACCGCACATGACTTTCACTTCATGTGCGGTCTTTTATCCTTTTCACTTTTTCTTTCGTTCCTTCATTTCCCTTTACTTTTGGAAGACAAGTCAGTATTTCTATACTCTATTTCTTTGATTTCAAGTTATGCAAAGAATGATGTCTGTATCGTTTTAACAGTCAATGCTACAATACTAGTAATTTTTATTCCTTGCTGTTTATAAATTAATGATTTTCCTTACTATTACTGTTTTGATATATTGAGTATATAATGCAAAAAAACTTTAAAATAGACGGGAGTTTTCAACGATGATAAAAGGTTTTGGGGGAATATTTTGGAGAACTAAAAATATTGATGTTCTAAAGAAATGGTACAGTGAAGTGTTGAAAATTGAAATAGATCATTGGAATGGGACTGTGATTAAACCGCAATTAGGAAATGAAACTATTTTTTCTTTCTTTACCGAAGATGATCATTATTTTCCAACAGAACAGCAAGTAATGTTAAATTTCCAAGTACATAATATGAATGAGACTATTCAGCATCTTAAACATATTGGCGTACCGCTTGAAAAGAAAGAAGAAATTAGTGAATTCGGAAAGTTCATTTGGATTAAAGATCCTGATGGTCGCCTAATTGAGCTTTGGGAAAAATAGACGGTTATAATCATTTGCTATTTAACTAATGATTGCTTTCGTTTCACAAAATAAAAAGTCGATTTCTTAACTCCACAGGAAATCGACTTTTTTTCGTATCCCATCGCCATAAAATGAAACTACTTCCCTTGATTAGATTGTTTGCGAACATACGATGCGAAAAATAGTTTTTACTAGCTGCTTATTTAACCCTTTTAATTCGCTTTAAAATTATATAATGGCTTAATAATGTGCTTTATATCTAATGTTTCTTTCGTATTTTCGATAATTTCATCCATTGGCTTATATACCATTGGTGCCTCATCAATTGTGCTTTCTACTACTGATGTAGTCCAAACCTCTGTCATCGTATTTTGAAATTCCTCTAGACTCAATGATTCTTTAGCCTTCTTACGACTCATGATACGTCCTGCCCCATGCGGACCAGAAAAATTCCAGTCTGGATTACCTTTACCAAATGCAATAATTGAACCATCTCTCATGTTAATTGGAATAATGACTCGTTCATCTTTCTGAGCTGAAATAGCCCCTTTTCGTAGAATCATATTTCCCATGTCAATATAGTTATGTATTGTAGTAAATTGATCCGTAATTTTCCAGTCCATTCTCGTAACAATTTCATCAATCATTGCTTTACGATTTAACGCAGCGTACTTTTGGGCAATATTCATGTCATTCATATAATCTTTGAATCCTTGTCCTTCTAAATAAGCTAGTTCTTTACGAATATTAGGCTGCTGAATTCCTCGTAAAGTTTCTTGTATTTCTTTTGCTCTCCCCTCTTCAGTTAATCTCTTAATAATTTCAGCTTTCGTTGATGTAACATCAGTGAGTTGTTCATATGCAAAGTTTTGGTAATACTCTGCAATTTGTTTACCTAGATTACGAGAACCACTATGAATAACAATATATACATTTCCTTTTTCATCTTCATTTAATTCGACAAAATGATTTCCTCCCCCAAGAGTACCTATACTTTTTTGAGCGCGTTGTAATGTAAATGGAGCTCTCACACCATCAAAATCAATCATTTTTGAAAATCGATGTTCTTTATCTCGTATACGAAAACCACTTGGAACGAATTTACGAATTGTTTCGTCTAAACAATCGAAATTAATTTCTTCTTTTTTCTTATCAATTACAACAACTTCCATCCCACACCCAATGTCTACTCCTACAAGATTAGGAACAATTTTATCTTGTATTGTCATTGTTGTTCCAATCGTACAACCTGCTCCTGCATGTGTATCTGGCATAATACGAATTTGACTATCCTTTACGAATTCTTGGTTACAAAGATCAATAATCTGCCCAGTCGCAGTCTCATCAACGTTATTTGTAAAAACTTTCGCTTCATTGTATTTTCCTTGTAATTTCAACATCTTTCATTTCCCCTTCCTTTTGAAAGAATTATTTTATTACGTTGTTTCTGTTCTTATCATTATTCTCATCCACCTTCTGCTTTCCATTATATATGCACGATATCCTTCACAGTAATAAAAAATTATGATGATTATTCTTATTTACATAATATAATTACCGTCTCTTTATGTTTATACCTACACATGTAGTTTTCCACGTCCTCGATATCCGTTATGTATAACAAAAACTCCCCTTACATCGTTAATGATTAAGGGGAGTTTTATAGCCGATGAAATTATAGTTCCGATTTCACCCGGACAGAAACATTGTTTTTAATTATATTTTTGACTTCTTTAAAGCTAACAAAATTGTTACTTTTCTCATCCCAAAGACGGAAACGAAGTGAACGCAAGCTTGTAGCAAGTGTAATCGTTGGTACATTTTTTAATGGAAGCGTATTATTGTGTGCCTCTTCTAGTTTATAGTTAGGTACTCTTGGACTTAAATGGTGAACATGATGAAATCCAATATTACCAGTTAAGAATTGCAAGATTTTTGGAAGTTTATAAAATGAACTTCCTTCCACAGCCGCTTTCACATATTCCCAATCTTTATCTTCTTCAAAATAAGAATCCTCGAATGTGTGCTGTACGTAAAACAGCCAAATCCCTACTGAACCTGCAATTAAGAATATCGTACCATGTACTAATAGGAACGATTGCCATCCTATTGCCCAGCAAAGTATAGCTACTACAGCAACGATAATAATATTCGTCAAATAAGTATTCATACGTTCTTTCTGTCTAGCACCTTTTCGGTTAAATCTATTTTTAAGCAAGAAAACATAAATCGGACCTAATCCAAACATAACGAATGGATTGCGATATAAACGATATGCTAAACGAAGTCTAAATGGCGCAGCTACATATTCATCCACTGTAAGCGTCCAAATATCTCCTGTACCTCGCTTATCCAAATTACCACTTGTAGCGTGATGAATCGCATGCTCATGTCCCCATTGATCAAATGGGAATAATGTTAACACACCCATACATGTCCCTACTATTCTATTGGCACGTCGACTTTTAAAGAATGAATAATGGGTACAATCATGAAAAATTATGAAAATTCGCGTCATAAAACCAGCAGCTAACAGAGATGGAACTAATGCTAACAAATAAGAAACAGACAAACTTTTATAAGCAAGGTACCATAAAAGAATAAATGGCACGACTGTGTTAATAAGTTGCCACACACTTTTTTTAATCGTTGATTTTTCATATGGAGCAACTTGTTTTTTTAAATTTTTAGTATTTTCTAATGTCATTGTTCTAATTCCTTTCCTTTTTGTTGCTAATTCACATTATAGCATACTATTAGTATCAGGTGTTAAAAGTAGATGTAATAAATATTATATACTATAAAAATTTCTTTTTTCTTACTCAATACTTACAAATTACTTACGCCCAAAATAGCGCTATAATTGGACAGATTGAGCATTTTATTTATCGAACGAATTCCCAGTATTTACAATTAAAACAGAGAACTTTTTTACAAGCAGAAAAGAGCTGCCATAAGTTAGTTTCACCAGCTTATGGCAGCTCCTCTTCATTTCATTTTATCGATGGATCCAAACTGCACCTGCAGATTTGTCTTCTGCTTGACCTACTACTTCAAACTTCAATCCTAGTTTCGGCAACTTACGTCCGGCATCCGGAATTACGTTATTGATGTACTGCTTAGAATCATCAAATTTTGCAACGCCTGGTAATCCTTTGTAGTCAAAGATACCGCGAGTCGGTGAATTTACTTTCCATGCTGGCGTTTGATCGAATGAAAATGCCGCATCGGCAATTTGATAACGCGTACTGCTCTTCACAGTTGGTTGTCCGTTTAATGTCCCTACGATTGCCTCTGGATGAGAATCTACTACTCCAAGGAATCCTTCACCTGGATGGACACCTACCCAGTTATCTGTAAGGCTTTGATCCGCATACCACACAACCATTCCTGTATTAAATACTGGACCACGTGCATGTTGTAGCGCTGTGTCAGAACCAGCGTAATTTCGCCATTCGATATAGTAGTTATGTTTTTTCTGTTCAAATCCGTTAGACACTGTAAATCCTTTTAGCGTCATTGCTGGCTGACCTTCTGCATCATCAGAGAAAACAACTTTTCCATCTACAGTTAATGCTGCATTGTCTAGCGCAAATCCTTTATATGCTACTGCAATATCTGTTACATACTCAAATTGCAGTTTTACTTTCTTTCCTTTAAATTGGCTTAAATCGTATGATTTATCAACCCACTTACTATCCGTTGTATCTACGCCGCCTTTTACATCTTTTTCGCCCATTCGATCAATACGTGTCTTCGTTCCATCTTCTGTAATCGCATTTACGTCAAGGAAATCATACTTCGCTTCCAGTTCATAAAAAGCCTTATAATCAAACTTAGCATCCGTTGCTTTCGTCAAGTCAAATACTGGTGTCTCAAGTGTTGTATGCATGTCATTTCCTTTTGTGCTGTAATAAAACTTCTTACCAAATGCTGATTCAATATTTTTTATATCTTTGTCTGGCAAGTTCACACGAACGATTCCTGGTCGATTTGATTTTGTCACACTTTGATCTAAATACGTTGCAGCACCAATTCCCGTACGAAGTTTCTCATAATCTACTTCAAGGATATTCGCCCAGTTCCCCTTCATATTCTTTTGGAAAAACTCTTTATTTTGCGGTGAAAAACTTGTTGGCTCTGTTCCTGCAATTTTTCCAGCCCAGCTACCGCCACTCATAAGAGACCATGATTCAACAGGTTCACCTTGTCCAGAGTACTTTGTGTCATATTCATCTGGTAAACCTAAATCATGGCCATACTCATGCGCAAACACACCAACTGCTCCGTCTTCAGGCTCGATTGTATAATCATATGCAGCCATCTTTCCGCCCCAGTTTGATACATTAGATTTTGTACCATCAATCGCATATGGCTTCGATCCTAATTTTGAACGATGAGACCAAATCGCATCATCTTTTAATTTACCGCCGCCAGCTTCTTGCCCTACGCCAGCATGTACTACCATTAAGTGGTCAATAATTCCATCTGGTTCATTTTTATTTCCATCACCATCTTGATCATATTGATCAAATTGGTCATAATCTGCTAAATTAATACCTTTTGCTACTGCTGCTTTCAATGCTTCTTTCACAAAATCCTTTGGCCCTAAAGGACCTTTATTATCATGACCAGTTCCCGCATCCGCACCATAATCTGATGCTTTTCCTGGAACAGTAAGCCATTCTGTCACAGTTCCATCAACTGTGTAGCTTCCACCAGATTGTTCTTCATAATACTGTTTAAATGTATTAATCTTCGAACCATCAAATAACGTAAATGGCTCATCACCAAATAACATGTTTTGATAATGTTCACGATTAAAGTCCTTAGAATACATGTAACCCGGCTCTTGATCAATATTATTATGCTTAAAATCGCTAAATTCTACGAGTAAAACAAGTACTTTATCTTTTCGGACAGCTCCATTGTACTCAGCTTGCTTCGCTGGTGTAGTAGGTACTTTTCCAGTTAATTTTCTAGCATTCCATCCTACATCTTGTCCAGCAACTGGTCCTACTTCGGGTTGCTGTGCCTTTTCAATCTCCTTCATTTTTGCATCTTTTACTTTTTTCATAAAATCTGAAGCTTCTTGCGTAAGGTTATCTCCTGTCAAGATTTCTTTTCCAGGGTTTTCCCCTTTCTTTTTCTCAACATATTTTTCGACAGCTTTTGACGTTTCAGCTTGTGATGCAGATTGATCAATTATTCCCCGTTGTTTCAGTGCTTCTGCCAAACGCTCCTCAGGTATTAAATGCTCATCAATTGGTAGAGATGGTGACGTATCAGCATACGCTGCATGACTTCCAAAAGCAAACGTACTACTTAGCACTGCCGCTGTTGTTAATACCGTTAAAGGCTTTAATTTCTTTTTCAATGTATTTCCTCCCCAGTGTCTGCAAATTATCGTTTTTTGCCGATAGCAACATAATATTCGTTATAATACGAATATTCAATATTTTTAAAAGAATAAAATGTTGAGAAATATTTTTCGGAGTGTGAAAAATATAAAATAGATACATTTACAGGAAGTCCACTCTAGAAATTGTGACTCCCTTCCCTCTTTTTTTCGAGTGAATTCTCATCCACAAAAAAACCAATTCCTAAGTACTAGCTAAGGAATTGGCGTTTTTTAACGAGTATACTTTATGAATAAACGGATTGCTTCTTCTGATACATAAACCTTTCCATTGCTTTCTACAAAAACACTTCCTAATTCATAATCTTTATTCTGAACACGCATTATATTTTTGTTAACAAATAATTGAGCTGTTACATTATTACGTTTTACTATGAGCACCGGGTTTGCTGCATTAGTATTATCTATAGTGACTGTTGCTCCGTTTTGTTTAAAAGCTGATTCACTCTCTACAAATAACTTGTTTGTTACTTCTTCTAAGTTAAAACCCATTGCTTTCGCCATCGTCTTCGCAATGTCTGTGTTTTGAATCAAACCGTATGGCTTTTGTGGACCGTAAGAATATAAAAACACATCCTCACCTGTATGCCCTCCTGTTGTGAAGCCTATGTTCGCACGGTCCGCCAATAATGTAGTAAGTATTAGACCTACATCCGATTTCTTTTTTGCTACTTTTACTCTTTCTTTTTCATCATAAGTTAAATTGTCCAAACCGTATAATTTAGCTATATCTTCTACATTTGATAAATCCGATTTCAGTTTATTTGTAGCCCCTTCAAGTGTCATTTTCGCTTTTTTCAATGGATCAATGTATGCAGAGACCGGCGTAGTATTATAACCTTTTGTCGTATTCCTATTCCCGATAGAAATACCGCTGTTACCATGGTCAGTTAAAGCGATGAGCAGTGTGTTCCTATCATTTTTTGCAAATTGTAATGCTTTTGCTACCGCTTCATCAAATGCTAATACATCGCTAATCATCCCTATTGGATCATTCGCATGAGCTGCCCAGTCTGGTTTACTTCCTTCCACAAATAAAAAGAATCCATCTTTATCTTTTGATAGTGTTTGAATTGCTTTTTCCGTCATTTGAGAAAGTGTCGGTTGCTCTGGATTTGTTGCTTCACGATCCATATCAAACGCTAAAGCATGATGTGAAAAAGAGCCCCAAATTTTCTTAGATTTAGCGTTCAATAATGCATCTTTCGTTTCAACAAAGTCATATCCTTTTTCTTGAATCACCTTTACTAAATCTTCACCATCTTTTCTTTTTAAAGGTAGCAGTGCCGCTTTCCCACCGCCTAATACGACATCTATATGTTGATATACTTGTTGCTCCGCAATTACATCAAAATGCTTGCGATTTACATGGTGAGCGGAAAATCCAGCCGGAGTAGCATGCTGAATTTCAGCTGTAGCAACAATTCCAGTTGCGCGGCCAGTACGTTTGGCGCCTTCTAAAACATTGGCAACTGGCCGTAACTTGTCCTCTTCTTTTATTGGTTTTAAGCCAGGTGAACTTACAATAGAAGGTAATATACCTACATATCCAGAATTCGATTTATTCCCCGTTGCTAAAGATGTAGCTGCTGGGGCTGAGTCTGTTATAGCTGATTCAGCCGAATATGTACGAACACCTCCTGTGACCATTTCGTCTAATGCAAGTGGTTTCCCTTTATACAAGCGAGCTAATGTAGTTGCTGAAGAACTCGTTCCGTCCATAACCATTATGATTACATTTTTCGGTTGACGTTCTACCTTTTTCACTTTAGCTTCCACTCTGTGATCATTCATCAAACTTCCAGTACATAACATACTTATTGTGATTGTTCCTAATAACAACAATCTCTTCATCTTTAAAGCTAATTCTGACATTATTACGCCTCCATTTGTTTCACACTCATTTACATACAAAGGTCTGATTTCCCTTTACTTTTCACAACCTACACATGTTTTATTAGTTCCCAATTCTTATAAAGCTAACAATCGTAACTTTCTCATTCATTACATGTCGGTATAGTTTATCTATCTTAATAAAGAAGATTTTTCATTATTAACTTGTTTAACAATAAATCCCCAATTGAAATAAATAAAAATTTATTGTTAAACAATAAATTTCATGGTAAATTAATAAGATATTAAATAAATGAGGTGCTTTTTATGAAACAAGGGTCAACACTCTTCTTAAAGACAGCTGTGATTCTAATGGGTATCCCCGTTCTTGCTATGTGCATCTTTTTAGTCCCTAAAATAGGGAATTTCGCTGCAGAACTATATCCTGATATTGCATATATTAAATATCTTGTATTTATCAACTTATACGCAACAGCAATACCTTATTATTTTGCGTTGTATCAAACATTCAAGCTGTTAAACTATATTGATAAGAACAACGCATTCTCAGAGTTATCTGTTAAAGCTTTAAAAAATATTAAGTACAGTGCACTAGCAATTAGTGTATTATATGTATTAGGTATGCCACTTTTCTATCTTGTGGCAGAGAGAGATGACGCCCCTGGCATTATTATTATTGGAATGATTATGATTTTTGCTTCAATGGTAATCGCGGTCTTTGCTGCCGTTCTCCAAAGACTATTAAAAGATGCGATAGATATAAAATCAGAAAATGATTTAACGGTCTGAGGTGAATAATATGGCAATTATTATTAATATTGATGTAATGTTAGCGAAAAGAAAAATGAGCGTAACAGAGCTTTCGGAGAAGGTTGGAATTACAATGGCTAACCTTTCTATTTTGAAAAACGGAAAAGCAAAAGCAGTTCGCTTTTCAACTTTAGAAGCCATTTGTAAAGCATTAGAATGCCAACCTGGGGATATTCTAGAATATCAACCGGAAGATACAGAATGAAAAGAGTCCTTCATACGAGAAGGGCTCTTTTTATTGCATATTACGGCGCAAAACTAATTTGACCAGTAAACAATAGGATAATTGCGATTATCCAAAATACAAAAAATGATAAGGACAGTATGAATGAAAGAATTGCAATTCCCTTCTTCTCGTTTTTTTTCATCATCGTAATGATAGAAAGTATGATTCCTGCAACTGTGAGGGCAACTGTAATATAATCTCCCACTATATTACCTGCATTCGCTATCCTTGTCGGTGTAATAAAAACGAATAGAAAACATAAAACGCCGATGAGTAAAGATATATAACTTATCATACTGTACCTCTTTTTAAGAACTATTTCAGTTTTCATGCTAACCCACCCCTTCTCTATAGCTATGAGTTCATATTAGCACGAATAACCATAATTTGGTTATACAAAAATAGATGCAGCGGAAATTACCACTGCACCTGTTTTTATTTAATAAATAAACCTGCTATTTCTTCTTTGTCATTATAAGTTATAATATACGTCCGTTGTTCCTTACTATATTTCGCTACAAGAATAACAGTATATAAACCATCTTTTTCTTCAATCGATTTTTTCTCAATTTTTTCGAACGTACCGGCTTTCTCTATTACAGGTGTAAGATCTTTCATTTTTTCTTCTGGTAATCCAGCTTTCATTTTACTATCAAATTTTTCATGCACTTCTTTATACTTCGCTTCATTTAATAATGATACAATTTCTTCCGCCTTTGGAATAAACTTTTTTGACGTACTTTCATCTACTTTATTACCAGTACATGCTGCGAGCGCGAACGCCGCAATGACACTTATAATAATAAGTAACATTCTTCTCATTTTCATACACCCCTTCTTTTTAAAATGAAACTATAACTAAAAACAAGTAAAGCACAAATTGCTATTGAAACTTCTGATATAACGATCCCGCTTTTTCCTTGTACATATAGCGATATAATGACAGCTAATGCATTTGTAGTCCCATGGATGAGAATTGCATATACAACATAACGAAATTTCTTTTGGACGACAGCTTGCAATATAATGAAGGAAAGCCCAATATGCAATACCATCGCGAAGATGCGCTCAATACCGGCGAAATAGTAACTGTCACCATTTTGAATGGCTGTTTGTGACAATAATAGAGATATTACCGGAATGCCAACTATCAACACTGCTTCAATACCACCATGCCCTGCCCCAAATAAAAAACCAGACTTCCAATCTCGTTGTTTCATAAAATAACGCATTGCGATAAAACGCGCTATCTCTTCAAAAATTCCAGCTGATAAACTAAGCAAAAGTGCAAATAGGACAGGCTGCATAACAGAAAACATTTGAAAATCTGTGCTAGTTCCATTTATATAATTTAGTATTGGTATGCGAATCAATATTTGTGATACAACAAAAGCCAATCCACCTAACATATATGGAATATAGCGTTTCTTCCAGACAGCATATAAAAGCGCTACAAGTGGTAAACCAAAGCTAATCATTGTTGTAAAAATAAGACCATTCATCTCGCTTCACCTCTTACTTGAAGTGTATAAAAACGAGTGAAAAAAGTATGTAGTTCTTTCCTATTCGGTTACATTTTCATCATAGATGGTCATTTTATCTCTTTTAATATAAATGTTTGCGTGAAATACGGACTTACATAAGTTGTTTCTAACGTCGCATTATTTGTTTTATTCATGATCCGTTTTAACGAGAATAACCCGTATCCTCTAGCTGCTTTTTTACTTGAATAGTTTCTCTCATAAATTTTTTGCAAATCAATTGCTTCACCCTTTGAACTATTGCGCACGATAAAATATTGTCGTGAATCCATTTCAAAAAATGCAATTTGCAATATCTTTTCCTCACTATGTACCGCTTCTTCAATTGCATTATCTACTAAAACTGAAATGATGCGAATAAATGAAATGATTTTCATTGAAACACTTTCAATGTTCTCTGGTATATCGAGCATTACTTTTATTTGTTGCTGCTGGGCAGTGCCTACTTTCGCCCTTAATACACTTCTCACTTCAGGAATATGTATGCGAGATAATTTCGCAATATCAAGTTCATGATCATTTATTGTTTTTAATGTAGGAGCTATAACGTCATAGTACACTTGCTCAATTTTTTTCACATTTTTTGTACGTATGCCCTCTTCTAACGATAGTAATACGTTCATATAATCATGACGGAAACTAGCGAGCTCATCGTGCATATCTTCTAATTTCTCTACATAATCTAATAACTCTTTATCTAAACGTTTTTCATGCTCTTCTCGTAACTTTTCTTTTGATAAGTGTGAGCTTATTAGCACAATGATTAGTAATAATAAAAATATAATAATCGCTGAAATATAACTTACTTCACTGTATTGTTGATTTAATTGTGCTAAAAACTCAGTTGATGGCTGAGTTAAAATTAGTTCAATAATAAATCCGGCAATTAATAATATATAAGTTACATAGTATAGCGGACTACCGACTATATATTGAGCAATTTTTCGGACTCTTTTGCGAGCTACAAAAATACCGATAAAAGTAAGTGTCGATACGGTAAGATGAATCACGCTTCCTGTCCATAAATATAAATTGAATGGCGTTAACATAAAGATTTTCATTCCTAAATCCAAAAGTAACATTTTTACTAACGTTATAATCACCATGCTCACTAGTGCAAAATATACATTATGCTTAAGTTTTAGTTCATTTTGCATTAGTCCTAAACTTATTAAAAATAACACAATCGTACTATTCAATTCTGGATATCTCGTTACTGTTACGACAATCGCAAGTAAAATAATGAATACCGCACTTAAAGCTATTAACATTCTATATGACAATCTATTATACCGGATTAATTGAATGTACAAAAACGTATGGCTCATACTAGTAAGCAGTATTGCAAATAAATCATAAATATACATTACATCTCACCCTTTAATATGTTACGTACTTTACTCACTAAACGACGTGATACTGGAATGCGTTTCCCGCTTTTTAAAACTATCATTTTCTGCTTCGCATCATAAGAAGACATTTGCTTCGTATTCACGATATATGATTGATGACATCGAAATAAACGTTCATCGATTATTTCAATTTCCTTTAAAGTTCCATAAAAATAAACGATTCGATCTAATGTCACTAATGCTACACGGTGTGGTTCATCGGTCATAACGTATTCAACTTCATGAAACGGAACCCGTACAGTCGCATTACTATTTTCAACGATAAAATCATCAGATGGAATGAAATGCTTATTACGCGCTTCATATTGAAGTAAACATTGTTCAAAAATGTTACACCTCTCCTCATATGGCAACCCTTTATCAATAAAAGTTAAAGCTGATACCATGTATTGATATGAAATAGGTGCAAATTCAGAATGCGTCGTTACAAACACAATAATTCCTTGCGTATCATACTTTCGTATTTCTTGCGCCACTTGTAACCCTTTACGCTCTTCTCTTTTTATCTCTATATCTAAAAAATAGATTGGGACATACTTCGCCTTTGGAATGTTAGTAATAATGTTTTCACTTTTACTAGTTACCTCAATAAAGTCAAAAGGCAACATATATTTCTCACAAATCTCTTCAACTAACCGCTTCATTTGCTGCGCCTGTATGACATCATCTTCTAAAATGAAAATACTCATGTGATCACTCGCTTTATTGAAATCTTTTTATCTATAAATTTATCTATATCTATATAATTCAAATTGTTATACTAATCTCCTTCCTAAGAATTAAAATAATTAATTTGCTATTACATAGAGAAACCTCAACTATTCAAACACAAAGTTGAGGTTTTCTTAAAATCATTCTATAATTAAATCCGTCCGCTCCTTCGGTAATTCCATTTCTAAGTAATAATCCTCTGCTTTCCAATACCTATTTTGAAACTTCGAAAGTTTCTTTTGTGTCTCTTCGCTTTCCCGCAGAAACCGTGTCTCTCTTGGACAATCTAAATACACCATATAATGAAAGAAATCTCTCCATTCTTTTCGTTGTAAAAAAACACCTTCAATTACAATTACACCTACTATGGGAATCTGTACTTTTTTCATTTCGCATGAATCTGTCACATCATGATAGAACGGTAAATTCAGTTTTGTTTCATTTTGTAATTTCTGAAAAAACTTCTGCTGAAGCCACTCAATATCCCATTGTAAATAATAATACTCATACCATTCTTCATATCCAGTATCATATCGTTTATTACGCTCTACTATATGATCATCAATATGAAAAATATGAAACGGAATACTTTCTTGTTTCATATTTTCCTTTAAGTTTGTTACAAACGTTGTTTTTCCTGATCGACTTAAGCCATCAATACCTAAAATAAATCGATTTTCTTTATGTTTCTTTATTATATTTATAAGCTCATTTGTACTCATTATTTCTTCCACTCTTCTTTTAATAACGAGTATAAAATCGTATCATGGGCAACTCCATTTTGAATCATATGTTTTCGAAGTAATCCTTCTTCTTGAAAACCTGCTTTACTTAATAATTTTTGAGAAGCTTTATTCTCCACGTATACAACAGCGGCAATTCTCGTAAGTTGCAATGTTTCAAACCCGTAAGCTAAAATCGCCTGTAATGCTTCTGTTGCGTATCCTTGTCCCCAATATGTATCGTCTAATTCATAACCAATTTCAGCTCGCTTATGATGCTTGTTTATTAAATGAAATCCACAAGTTCCAATTAATTGGCCCGTGCCCTTTTTCTCAATTCCCCAGCGAAATACACTTCCCTCTTCATAACGATTTTTAAACGTTTGAATCGCTGTTTTCGCTTGCTCAATATTTTTGAAAGAATCCATTCCGAAATAACGTATAACAGATTCTTTTGAAAAATAACGGAACATCGTTTCTGCATCTAACAGTGTTAGTTCTCTTAATACTAAACGTTCTGTTTCTAGTTTCGGAAACCCCATCTCTTTTTCTCCTTCTATTCTAATGAACTGCAAATTTCAATATAATTCCCATCTGGATCGGCAATGTATGCAATTGTTTGCCCCCACGGTTTTACAATTGGTTCAACTAAAATCTTAATTCCTTGCTCTCTAAATTGCTCAATCGTTTCTTGTACATTTTCAACAACGAATCCCAATTCAAAATGAGAAGATTGTAACTCGCCTTCTGTAAGTGGTAGTCCTGTTAATTCTTTCACATCTTGCCTCGTGTTCATCGCTAAAATAGTAGAACCAGTATTAAATTCAATATATGTACCATGCTCTGCTTTTATAGGTAACTGTAAAATATCTTTATAAAACCTTACACATTCTTCAAACTTTTCTACATATAAAATAATGTACTTCATTTGTAAATCCATTTTACATCCCCCTTTATATCCATCCCTAAAAATTCGACAAAAGTCTCTTAAAAACCTTGTTCCTTATAGTAACGAGCACAAAAAAATGGGGCCGATTTCTCGGCCCCCAGCTTATTGGCATAAAACAGGAGATTTGGTTTGGACATAACCAGTTCGTACCTTTATTATATTTTATTTTTTCTGAATTTTAAATGCATTAAACACCTATTTATATTGAGAAAGTTTTTTTTGTTGCATAAAATTAAAGAATTTAAGAAATGCTACAAATGGAGGTGTATACATATGGAACCAATGCTATGTCCAAGCTGTAAAACAAACCGTACTCGCTTTAATATTCTTGAACAACAAGTAAAACCAGTCAAGTTAAATCCACAAACTGGTCAAGTAGAAGAAGAATACACAAATGAAAATATGAATGCTTTTCATATGGCCTATCAAGGACCAACATACAGAGTCCAATGCGCTGTATGCGGACTCGTTGAAAACCCAGAGCAATTTATTAAACCTGCGCAAAATCAATCTTTCTAATAAAAAAAGTTGCTTGTGTTTCAAGCAACTTTTTTAATCTCATTTTACATTTACTTTAGACTCTCTGTAATATTACTTTTCCTTTCAATATAAATAAGCGGACAAGTACAAGTAAATCTATAAGCATATGTATAATTATAGACGGATAAATTGATCCAGTTGCAACATATACTCTTCCTAACATGAAACCTAAAATCGTTGTCCCCACTATACCTTTCCAACCTTGATAAAAATGCGCTAAACCAAAAATGATTGACGAGATAACTAGTACCCATATTATTGATAGCACTGGGAAAATCTGTGATAAGTAATTCATCATGAAAGAACGAAATAATAGCTCTTCTGTTACACCTGCTGTAATGCAAATAAAAATCCATAGTATTGTTTCTCGATAATTATTAGGGAGCATTTCTGAAGCATCACTCATTTGTCTTTCTGTATACCTTTGAAAAAGTTTATTTTTCTTTAAAATAATCAACGGCACTATTAACCCAATACATACACCTATCCACCATGATATGTTCATATCTTCAAAATACTTACTCACCATATAATTAGCAGATGGTAGTTTAAGTCCATACTCCTCAAATGGGATATTGATTGAGTATGATGTTATTAACATAATGATGGTTAACGCCCACAGTAAACTCATTGTTCTTATATAAAAAGAAACTCTTGCATTTTTATTTGTTTGTATATCTTCTTTCAACTTATTGTACAACCATTTGCCAAGAACCCCTTCACCTAACGTCAAATATATAAATAACATAGTCAAAATAATCATGTTAATTCCCCTTTCTATATTTTTACAGGATTTCTTTTTTTAACTTTTTTATCTTCCAAAATAACCTTACAAATATATACACATACATACAACCTAAAAATCCAATTACACCTTTTATCAAAATTGGAATCCTAACTTCCGAAGAACTTAGGAAACTAGGAGTCATGCATAGCATTGCAAATGAAAAAACAAATACAAGAAATTTAAATAAGTCTTTAAACTTTTCAATTTTAGTCTCTTTTTCTGAATATATATCTGGCAACTCATCATCATCAGCTACGTCCTTGCAAAAGTAGTGCCATTTGGTGAAACTAGTTACATGTTTCCAACCACACATTTCATATAATTCAATATATTCTTTTTGTTTTTCCTTTGAATCTCTATAATCCATTCTAAAATCAGCTTTATAGATTATATCTTTCGGCTCAGTTTTCTTAAACGTATACATCATATTATAATTTTGTAGTGCCCATCCTTTTTGATGCATTTTCCGTAAAAAAACTTCTTCTTTTTCTAAACTCCATGCCGCGAAAAATTTCAATACCTTCTTTGTCTTCATCTTCTATTCACTCCCCTAATATACTATTTCCATTTCTTACAGATCTCTGTAACCTGTTATACTCTAGTTCTAATACTTCTCTACCAAGTGACGTTAACTCATAGCATTTCTTTCTATCTGTAGAGGTAACTTCAACAATTAATTTTTCTTTTAATAACTTCGTTGTATTCCCGTATAAAGTACCAGGACCGAGTTTTACTTCCCCATTTGTCATCTCTTCTACCATTTGCATAATTCCATATCCGTGCATTGGTTTCACTAATGACAACAGTATGTAATATGTCGCTTCTGTTAACGGAATGTATTTTTGCGCTTTCACATTCATTATAACTACCTCCGATACATCGTTTGGTGATATATCGACTAGCGATATATCGTATATCGATATTATATATTCACATTCCAAGATATGCAAGTATAATTTAATAATCTGATAGCCACTTCTTTGAACTGAAAATTATATAAATTTTCTGAATTATTTGTTAAAATATAGAAATATCCGTTTATTTTTTGAAAGGAATGGTACATATGATAAATAAATTGAAAGAAAATATAGGATCAGTTTTTGTCGGTAAAGAAAATGTAATTGATTTATTACTTGTTTCTTTACTTGCAGATGGACATGTACTGCTTGAGGATGTGCCTGGTACGGGGAAAACGTTACTAGCGAAAGCACTTTCAAAAAGTATTGGTGGTAATTTTTCTCGCGTCCAATTTACACCGGATGTACTTCCGAGTGATGTAACAGGTATTGAATATTTCAATCCGAAAACGAGTGAATTTGAGTTAAGACTTGGACCAGTTATGACGAATATTTTGCTTGCGGATGAAATTAACCGCGCTATGCCTAGAACACAATCTAGTTTATTAGAATCGATGGAAGAACGACAAGTAACACTTGAAAAGCAATCTACACCTCTTCCGAAACCTTTCTTTGTTATTGCGACGCAAAATCCAATTGAATCACAAGGAACGTTTCCTCTTCCAGATGCACAGCTTGATCGTTTTTTAATGACCATTTCAATTGGTTATCCTGATCCCGAAGATGAGTTAAAAATGATGCGTCGTTTCCGCAACGATACGCCATTAGAAAGCGTTAAATCTGTTATTTCTTTAGGAGACATTTTAGAAGCACAGAAGCGTGTAAAAGAAATTTTTGTATCTGAACCGTTAGAACATTACATTATTAAACTTGCTCATGCTACAAGAAATCATGATTACATTGCTAACGGTGTAAGTCCACGTGCCACACTTGCTTTAGTGCGCGCAGTACAGGCATTAGCATTTTTACGAGAGAGAGAATATTGCACGCCAGAAGATATACAATTGTTAGTTCCCTCTATTTGGAATCACCGCATCGTCTTATCAATGGAAGGTGCATTACGTACGACAAAGAATGAAATGATGCAAAGGATTTTAAAAGAAGTTGACGTACCAGTGGAGATTGAACAAACATGAATGGACAGCGCGTTGTAACTGTACCTTTATTTTTTCAACTTCATATTATTCAACTTTCTGTTCCATGCGCTATACTATTTACATTTTTCATGCCACAACGAATTATTATGTTTTTCTTTTTCTTCTACTATTTATTTGCGATTTTCATTTATAAATATGTCGCTTATATAGAGAAAAAATTTCAAGTGATAAACGAGAAACAAACAACTCGGTTATTCCCTAATGAATCTGGACAGTTTTTCATTCATTTAAAAAATGGAGCAAATATACCACTCGTTAACGGTGTTTGTTATTTTCATTTAAATCCGTCCCTACTACCACAAAGAGATCAAGGTATTGAACAAATATCCAAAACGCTATTTTCTTTCCCGTTTTCCCAGCCTGCACATTCAGCGCAAAAATGGGATTTAACATTAACCGCAACAAAGCGTGGTGTGTTTCAAATTGAACAGTTCGAATGTGTCTTAAAGGATCCTTTTCATCTTTTAACTGTACATTTGCCCATTCTTGATAAATTACGGACTGAAATTATTGTGTACCCTTCTCCTAAAGAAGTAGCAGGACTGCAAGAACTTCAGCAACTTTTAACAGGATCTTATCGAACGAATTTTTCTTTTTACAATGATGAAACATCTATTATCGGTGTTAAACGATATGAACGTGAATCTTTCCGTTCTATTCATTGGAAAGCATCCGCTAAAATGCAGGAATTACAGGCAAAGCAATATGAACCTGTAAAAAATTATAGTTGGACAATTTGTCTTTCTTTAGCGGCTAATCGTGGATTTGGTTGGAAAGATAATATAGAAGACCTTATTTCATTTGCAACATACATTTGCCAATATGCAACGAAGCATCAAATACCTTTTGAATTATTTATAAGTGTATTAGCTGAAGGTGGTCCTCTGCACTTACCATTAAACGAAGGACAAACACATTACGGAATATCTTTAGAGGAATTAGCGCGTATTTCAGATGATAGTACGTTACTTCCGAAACCAGGGTTCCTTCATTATGTAGAGAGAAAAAGGGAACGATCATCCACAATGATATACATTGGTTTACAGAGAAATGAACTCCCTCTTCCCTCTCAGCCTACGTTTCTCATTACTAACGAAGGGATGGTGGAAAAGGTTGAAAACTTGGCTCTATCACGTTAATGACTTTATTCTGCTGCTCCTCCTTTCGTTAGTAACAGAAAGGGATGAATTTGTTGCTATTACTATATTTTTAGCAACAGGCTATATGGGAGTATTGCTTATCTATAAACTAATGAAGAAAAAAACAACAGGTTTTGTCATACTGTTAATGACTCAAATAATCGGTTGTTCTATCTTTCTCCCTTTCTCGCTATTTGGCACAATTATGTTACCGCTTTTCTTCTTTATCGTACATGTAGTCGGGCCTGGATATCCAGTTCAAAAATCGTTAGGCGGCATAGTTTGGTTTAGTATTTCAGCTATACTTTATGCGCCCTTTCCACCTTTGTGGAAACTGTTACTATTAGTTTTACACATTATGATTACCTTTTGGTTAACCGGGGCAAATCGTAATCAACAGTTATTACGTTTCGCTTCTCTTATTACGATTGGAATAATTAGCGCTTTCCTTATTCCTATTTCCCCATACATTCGGCTTCTTTTTTCTTATGTCGTACAAGTAGTTGCTTTAGGATTTGGATACGCCATTAATCCGTTATTTTCAGCAGCTGAATTAAAAGAAACTGACGACTTTTGGTCGAATAAAGGGAATTTAAAGGATCCTCAAATTAAAGATGAATTTGGGCAGCGTGCTTTTGATCCAACACTTATAAATAGCATTACAATAATAGTCTGTACAACCATTGCTATTTACGTCGTTTGGAAAATAATAAAAAAACGAAAACAATTCAGTTTACCAAATATATCCACCTTTAAATCTACTATCATTACTGATAAAGAAGGTATGAGCCAAAAACGTTTGAAACAAAACAAACCACCACATAATGAAATTCGAAAAGAAATTTTCAAACTTGAAAGTAAGTTAACTCCCCCTTTAAATAGAAAAAGAGGAGAAACTGTTGAAGCATGGTTAGGACGAATCAATAGTGAAGAAGATATAAATATTGTGAGTCATATTGTTATAGATGCTTATAATATAGTGCGTTATTCAAATGATGAGAATATGATGCTACTTCAGGAATTTAAGGAAGAGATTCATAAGCTTTATGTGTATCAAAAGAGTTTGAAGAAAAAAAAGAAATAACACAACAAAAAGACTCCTATTTTCATAGGAGTCTTTTTGTACTTCTACGTTACTTTTTAAATTGAAGCGTTTTTCCCTGCTTCAATTTCTAATGACTCTTCATGCCACCAAAGTGTTTCTTCAGGATCTTCTTTAGCAATTTGATGTGCTTCTTTTTTCGTTTCTACTGTAGGATATGAACCTTTTAGTGCACGTCCTGAAGTTGTAACGAATAAAACGCTAAATACGACTAATCCAATAACACTTACACCTGCTAAATAAAATGCTGGTGCCAGCGGGTTACCGGTTGCATGAACTAAGTATGAACATACGAGCGGTGTTGTTCCACCGAATATCGATACAGAAATATTAAATGAGATCGAAAGTGCTCGATAACGTACATCGGTGAAAAAGAGTGATGGTAATAAGGAAGGTAATGTTCCTTCATATACACTTAAGAAGAAACCTAATACGAAAATACCTGCAAATATAGCTGCAATATGCCCGTTACCTATTAGTAAAAATGCTGGAATTGCAAATACAGTTAAACCGAGTAAGCCGATTTGCACGACGCGTTTATTACCAATTTTATCACTTAATTTACCGAAATATAGTGCTAGTGGAATCATAAGTGCCATCGTAATAGAAATAATTAATAAGCCAGTTGTTTCTTTGACTTTAAGTACTTGAGTTAGATAAGAAGGAATATACGAAAGAATCATATAATTTGTAATATTAAAGAAGGCGACAATTACTGTGCTTAATAAGAAGTCTTTTTTGTGATATTTCATAATATCCATAAATGAAAATTGTTCATTGTCTTCAGATTCCTCTTGTGCTTTTTCCATCTCTTCAAAGATAGGAGATTCATCTAAATGACGGCGTAAATATAAACCGACCAAGCCAATTGGTGCAGCTATTAAGAAAGGAATACGCCAGCCCCAGCTGAGCATTTGTTCATCTGTTAACAATAACGTCAAAATGGTAACAATTACCGATGCAGCAATGTAACCTGAGAGTGTTCCAATTTCAAGACCACTACCGAGTATACCACGCTTTTTATCTGGAGAAGATTCTGCGATATAAACCATTGCACCTGAATATTCGCCGCCTGTAGAGAAGCCTTGAATCATTCGGGCAACTAAAAGTAGTATTGGTGCCCATACACCAATTTGTTCATAGGTTGGTAGTAATGCGATGAATAATGTAGAAAGTGCCATTAAAATAATAGTAGTACTTAACACGATTTTTCGGCCGTACTTATCTCCTATTCTACCAAAGAATACACCTCCGATTGGTCGAACGAGAAAGGCTGCTGCAAATGTACCGAATGTAAGTACAAGTTGCAATCCACTATTATCAACACCTGAGAAGAATAATTGACTTAAGATAACCGCTAAATACGCGTATAATCCGAAGTCAAACCACTCCATTGCATTCCCTATACCAGTAGCAACTACTGCTTTCCTGGCTTGTTTAGGATTGACAATATTAACGTCTTGAGGTTCAAAATTTAAATCATTATTTTGTTGCATATAATAAAACAGCTCCTTTTTTAATTTAACTTCTTTAAGCACACCTTCTCTTATTGAATAAAATTAATTCGAAGCACTTAAGGAAAAGCAACGTCTCCTTTTCTGTTATTATTATTTCACATAATTAATTATTTGTCCAATTAAATGCTCTTTTTGTATAAATTTACACCCTATTTAACTTTTCATAAAATGAAGTTTAGGCTATATAATATATACCTTTACACTACAAATGAACCTTTCATTTATTTATATGTATAACGTTCCTATAATTGTTTCCTCTAACTTAGAAATCAGTAACTTTTACTTAAGATTTGCATATATTTAAAAAGTGAACTCACTGGCTCGACTTCTGTTTTATTACATTCAACCATAATATTATTATAGTTTTAAAGGAGGCTATTTTATGTTGGAAATAATACTTGTAGTTGCTACTGTTTCTTTTCTCTTAATTATTTCTGGATTTTTCATTATCTTAAAACAATATAAAGAAATTAAAAATATAAAGACTATATTAACTACAAAAAAAGAAAATGAGAAAACTTCCCCCGAAAACTCCATCCCTTTGCAATTAGACCTTAGTGTTCTCAATAATTTACTCGCTTCTGGAATAAATAAAAACTCTAATTCAAGTAATGAAAATTGTGAGTTTGATAAAAACAAATGATTGTTATGCTTATGCCAAAAAGAAAATATATCTCCTATTTTATCTAATCTTATTAACAACTACCTCTGATTAAAAAGGAGACTGCTTATGTGTAAAAATTCAATTTCTATTATTATCCCCATACAACATAAAATAAAAAATTTACCTAGAATTTTGGAAGCATGTAAACAACTACAGCCTTTAGAAATTATCCTTACTATTAACGGATATACTCAGGATTCAATTGAGAGTGCAGATTCCTACAATTGTGAAATTATTACACTAGAAGAACCGATAGAATCTACTAATCTTTATGTAATTGGCGCAAAAAAAGCAAAGGGGCAGTACCTCTTATTTTTAGATGAAAATTACATTATTGAATCCTCCTCACTTATACTATTTCTTCAACCATTACGAAATGGATCGGCTGACGTCGTATTAAATAATTTAGATGAATTTTTTTATCAAAAACAACAGCCAAATATAGCAATGATTTGGCAACAAGTTACAAATCATTTTTTTCATCGTCCAGATTTACATGTTAACTCCTTATTATTTCCTCCCTATGCAATGACAAAAGAATTGCTTGGGGTAATTACTCCAGATAGTTTATCAAATCCAATATTGGCACAAATGAAAATTATTGAACATAAATTTCGTATTTGCGATCAATTCAACATTTCTATCCCTCAATTCCCCTCTTTTCCTTCAACTCAACTCATTTATTATCATCTTGAAGCCATTGCAAATTGGATAAGTAAAATGCAAAATCTAAGAGGAAACTATACCGATAATAATCGAAAGCGTGATATTATTTTAGGACTTCAAAACGGGGAACAAAAATACATCCCAAAAATAAGTACAGGTAAAGAGTTTTATTCGAATACTTATGGAGATAAACAATTATCAGTTATCATCCCTGTTCAAAATGAAGAAAAAACGATAGAATCTGTCATTTTTGAGGTACAGAAATTAAAACCTTTTGAAATTATCGTTATTGTTAATGGATCAACAGATAAAACAGAAGAATTGGCGAAGGGGTGCGGTGCAACAGTTATAAGTTACGAAGAAGCGCTTGGAAATGATACAGGACGTGCTGTTGGTGCCTTTTTTGCAAAAGGTGACATACTATTATTTATAGATGGTGATTTCTTAATTTCTAGTTATGATTTATTACCGTTTGTACAATCTATCCAAAACGGCACGGACTTAGCTTTAAATAAACTAGAGCACTACTATATGTATCGTCTACCGTATTCTATCGTCACTGCATGTAAATATGCTATCAACTTAGCGTGTAATCGGAAAGATTTAGGTATGGGATCCACAATTGCTGTCCCTCATGCTTTTAGTCGAAAATGCATTCATACAATTGGGTTTGATTCACTTCTTTCACCAACCTTAAGTCAAGTGAAAACAATTTTAGCAGGCTTTCATGTACAAAATGTCCATTCTGTCGATGTTGATAAATTGAATCGTGTTCGACCTGAAAAACACTTCTCTGAGGAAGGTTCCCTTTCATTAGCAACACAACAAATCATTGGCGATCATATAGAAGCAATTTCTTACCTCATCGAACAAAAAAGAGGTAAAGAGTGCTTTTAATTATACATCCTGTCTACTAAATAATATATTATCTCATTTTTAATATATGACAGAATAAAAAAGATGGGTTGTAACCATCTTTTTTATTTTTACATTAGATCAAAAGAAAAGTAGCAGGCAGGCTTTTCATTTCTGTATCTTTCTTAAGAAGTTTGAAAAGAGAGGCTTGTTAATGAAGAGTCAACACTTAAATCATCTTTTAGTGCAATTGAGAAACATGCAACTAATGGTAAAGTAATTACAATTGATCCACTAGGAGTAATTACAATTGTAGGACTTGTCCCACATTCGCCCCCACAATCTACTACTGCATAAATTCCACTACCAGGGGTAATTGTAATTTTAAGACACACATCTAAACAAACATTATTCGTAATACATGCCATAACTCTCCCTCCTTTCTTTTAACAATATATGCAATTTATTGAATTCGGACACGACTCTCCTACTAAATTTTATAAAATAGATGCTATTTTACTATTCGTTTTATAGGTAATTAACGTTTGCTTAAACTATCTAAATCAAAAAAACTCATATCATCTTTTACTGAAATAGAAATAAATGCGATAAATTGAAATAAAAAAGTAAAAAACCTCTTCATATATTTGAAGAAGTTTTTACTTTTCACTTACACCTGAACCAAAAGAGTAACTTTTTTAAAATTTTGTTTTCATAACAACGCTCAACTTACACTTTATCCGTTGCTATTTCACGCTTATTAGTAAAGGAAATTCCAAATTAAAATAAATCTTTAAAATCCCTATTCTTTAGTAAATAAGAAAGCCCTTCTATATGATCACCGGTAATTCTCAATACAGCTGGTGGATGTCCTACTTTTGCAAAGTGTTCATTTGGACGAATACGATTTGGTTTCATTACATCTACAAAATGGACACATTCGACTTTATACCCTTCTAATATTGCCTTTACTTGTGCAACACACGCTGTGTGAAGAGTGTCCCAGCCGATCCCCTCTAAACATTTTCTACTAATAGCATGGGGAACAGCAATTGTAGATCCTACCCCTAAATCTTTACGGTTACAAGCAATATTCAACATATATTTATATAAACTTACAATATATAGAGGAAATCTAAGATTTAAATTTAAATCATTTAAAACCATATCAACACCATCCGCAACAGCCTGCGTTAACGGATGAAGATCTTTTGCTGGAATAGCAAAATCAGCATCAATAAAGAGAAGTATATCCCCGGTGGCTTCTTGTGCACCAATTGCCCGTCCTACATCATGCCCTAATCTTTCTTCATAAACAATTACCGTTGCCCCTGATTGCTTAGCGATTACTTCTGTCTGATCTGTTGACCCATTAATGACAACAATTATTTCTTTCGGTTCAATTTTTCTTGCCTCAAGGATAACTTCTTTAATTGTCGCTTCTTCATTTTGTGCTGGTATAACAATTGATAACTGTTTTCCATTATAAATTGATGAATTCATACCCCATCCTTTATGGAAACGTGAATAACTCTTTTGTTTTTTTAGTTGCTCTATAATGTCTCTTTTTCTTCCTCCATCTGTATAGTTCCCTCTAGCATCTTTTCGTTGTAACCAACTTTCTAAAGCTTTTACATTCTCTTTAATCTCACATACTTCTAATTTAGTTAATTCATTTTTATAGAAAGAGGTGTTGTTTGGGGCTATATTATTTAAAGAGGTGTTAGTGATGGCTGACGAGGAATGTAGTCGCCACCCTTTCTCAATAAGAGTTATTTGAGATAGAACGGGATTTTGCAAAGTGTCATATCCAATGTCTTCAATTGTTTTTTTAGCAATAGCATATGGCATAGATAACATCGACTCATATTTTAAATCCATACGCCCCAATACATCGTTTACTATTTTTCTATACACCATAGCAATACTTGGCCATTCTACTCTCATCTTTTCAAAACATACGGAGTCTATGTTATTTAAGATTACATCCTGTTCCTTTTTCAGTATCGGTTCTATAAATCGCTCTAATTCTACCGAAAAAATAACATCTTCCCCATCTAAAAATAAGACTACATCTCCATTGGCGATTTTCGCTCCATGAACAGGTGCTTTCCGTTTATTTTTCTCTTCTATAACAATAACGTTACTTTCAACAAATGTAGGTATAGCTTGTATTGCACTCATTCTATCATCAGTCACAATAATAATTTCTAGTGGTTTTATATGCTGCACTTTGTTTAAAATTTGATTCAATTTCGATTTTTCTTTTCCTAAAACTATAACGACTGACAGCCCCACTTCTTTTTGTTCTTCTTTTATAATTTGGTTAGGTTTTACTTTTTTTATATATTCAATTGTTTCGCTCTTACCTACAGCTGCATGCCCTGCTTTTTTATCGAAATATAAGTCTATTACAATTTGATTTATTTCCGTATCTTTATCCAGTTGTTCTAATTCAGAAATGAATGGTAGTAAATGATTTTGCACATCAAATTCACATGCAAAATTTTGTAAGAAATAAATATTCGGTACATATTTAATGTGATTAAAAAATTTCACAACATTAATTCTTTCCCCAAATTTCTCCTCAACTTCTTCTCTTGATAAACCTGGATAAGACAAATCGAAAACTAGATTTATTGGTACAGGTATCCATTTTAATAAATTTGTTTGAGGATTATTAATTAAAGCTGTGGAGCCCTTAACGAATCCAGCTAAAATTAAAGACATAAACCCTCCCCCGGAACTACCATAAAACAACACATTTTTCGAATCAATTTTTAACTTTGTAAATAATATTTCTAAAATATTTGCTATATCTTGTAGATAAAATCTATCTAACTCCCCTTGTCCCCAACCTAAAGATAATTTTCCAAGATATAATGTAGGATCATTATAATATATAACAGTATCTTCAAATTCATCCATCCATGAATGTCGATGAAAAATAGGTGGGCCAATTGGCTGTTCTTGAAATCCACCTGCTCCGGATCCAAAAACAATAGTGTTAGAAGCATTAGGCTTAATACGAATTAAAAATTCATACGTTACTTTATCCCAATCAACCTTGAGTATAAACGGTTCTGTAGTTTGAAAATCCATTTGCCATAATTCTTCATATGAAATGTTAATTTTTTTGTACTGGTCTAACAGTTTAATCACCCTTTCCATCTATTTTGAGATGTTCTATTAAGTAAGAGAGAGCTTCAACGTGATCTCCAATTATTCTTAATACTGCTGGAGGATGTCCATTATGACTTACATTCTCCATTAAACGAATTCTATTCGGTTTTACAACATCAACGTAATGTACACATTCTACTCTATACCCTTGTAATATAGCTTTTACTTGTGCAAGACTAGGGCATAGTAAACTTTCCCACCCTATTGCATCTAAGCATGATCTACTCATAGCATGTGGAATGGCTACTAATGAGCCATTACTTAATTCTGGTCGATTATATGCTAAATTAAGCATATATTTTACGACGTCTACAACATAAAACGGAGGATGTAACATCGGATTCAAATCATTTAATGCTATGTCTACACCAGCTGAAACTGCTTTTGTAAAGTGATGTAAATTACTTCCTGAAACGCTAAAATCACCATCAATAAATAAAAGAATATCTCCTGTAGCTTCAAGCGCTCCAATAGCACGTCCAACATTATGACCAAGTCGTTCGTTATATTCAATAATAGTAGCACCAAGTCTTTTAGCGATACTGGCCGTTTGATCTGTCGAACCATTTACAACGACAATTATTTCTAGCGGTTCTATTTTTCTTGTCTCAAGTATTACTTGTTCTATAGTCTCTTCTTCATTTTGCACTGGTATAATGACAGAAAGTTGTTTCCCGTTATAAATTGAAGAATGCATTCCCCAGCCTCGATGATACGAAGGATACTGCTTGCTTTCACCTAATCTTTGAATAATATCCCTTCTTTTTCCTGCATCAGTAAACCCTACTCTTCTTCCCTTTTTCTCTATCCATTTGGATATACCAATTAAATATTTTTTCACTTTCTCTTTTTCATTTTCTGATAATTCTTTTTTAAATAAATACCCTTCTTCTTCTAACATTTCATCTTCAGATAATGTTTTTATTGCATATTGATCGTTAATACGCCAGCCTTGATTCACTATGTTCATATGAGCTAGAACGATATTTTTCATATAATCAAAGCCGATATTTACCACTACTTCTTTCGTAAGTGCATATGGTAATGAAAGTATTGAATTGCTTTTTAAATCTGGTCGACTTAAAATTTCATTTAACATTTTTCTCAAAACAATATCCATATTTGGACATTTACCAACTTCTATAAATTTATCTATTTTGTTTAATACTACATCAGTCTGATTTGTAACGACTGGCTCAATAAAATTCTTCATTTCATTTAAAGATAATAAAAAATTACTATCTACAAATAACAATACATCTCCTTTTGCTGCCTTTACAGAAGCTTCATACCCATCATAATACGTACTATATTTATCCATCAAAACAATATGGCATTTATGTTTCTTTGCTATTTCATACAAATTACTTCTATCGTTAGGAACGAAAATTATAATTTCAAGAGGATTTAACTTCCATATAGATTGAATTGACTCTTCTAATATTTGCTCTCTTTCACTATACAAAATAATAACCGTTAACGATTTCATTACACGCCCCCTTTACACATCATGTGACATAAAATATTAAGTATTACCATTTCCTATGAATTTGCTACTTTATTAACATATTCAAAAGTGAATTATACTGTGTAAAAACAACCGTCTATTTTTGAAAATATAAGTTCTACACTCGCTTCCTTCCTCTTATCATTGTGTGTTACAACAATCCCCATTTTAAAACAAAAAAAGCCCTAATTTCTTTAGGACTCTTTTAAATAAATTTATCAATATTATTAATTTTATATACTACCTTTTTCCATGTTATACCGCGATCTTTTGTAGTAAATATTTCTTTTTTATTACACGCCCAACCTTTACGCCGATTAAAAAAATGTAAACAAAATACATTTTTTAATAATGGATTACTTGATACTTTAATCCATTTTGATCCTTTTTTTATTATTTGGTATACACTTCCATTTTCACTATTTATAACCCAGCCATAATCGGAACTAAAAAACGAAACAGCCACTTTACTCGTATTTATTGTTTTATTTGAAATATGCCATGAATTCCCTTTATCAAATGAGTAATTCATTAAAAATACATCATCATTCATTTTAGTTGGTATTACTAATAGGTTATTTTTATAGATTGCTTTATAAGCCATAGCAGTCCCATTATTAATTCCTTCAAGACTTGGAATAGCTTTTATAGCTTGCCAACTTTCCCCACCATTTATTGTTTTAAATACCGTCGATGTTTCATAATGTTTTTGTAATGAAATAAATCCGACTAAATCGTTTATAAATGTTATCCCTGAAATACTATCACGAATACTTATATTTTTTATTACTTTCCAAGCTTTCCCTTTTGTTTTCAAATAGTATAAATTATGTTCAAATTTATTTGATGCAAGCTTTCTAGATAATACAATCCATATACTATCCATATTCGTAGCATGCAATTGCACTTGAACATCAGTCGATTTCTCCCACTCTTCTTCAACAGGTAAAATAAACTCACTCCATCTTTCGCCTCTATTAACTGTATAAAATATAGCTGGCAATAAATCGTCATTCGTTTTCGTTAAACCATATGCCCAAGAGCTTTGACCGTTTATTGGATATGCAAATAATACAATTGAATTAAGAGGATTGACAACATCCCATTCTACTCCTCCGTTTCGAGTATATAAGATGGCTTGCTTTTTATTTGTATATTGAATTCCAGCCCAACCATATTTATCCGTTCTCATTTGTAAAGAAGTAAATTGAATATCATTATTTTCCAATATATCACCTCATTCTTATTATTTATATATTCGTATGCTATTATTTTCAAAACGTTCTATCATTAGTTACTTATACCACCCGCTTTATCTACTATCTTTATACTTACTTTCCCTTCTCTTCACCACTCAAATATCATTCAATAATGTATCAAATATAGTAAAATTCCTTCTATTTTTTCCGTTATCATTTACCAACGACTGTATTTTACAAAATTCAATTATAAAAAATACACCCCAATTGTAAAACTATTTCTAACAATTAGAGTGCACTTTATATAGAATATGGCTTTTAACTTTTAAGCACTTACTACAGCAGCAACTTTATCCATACAAGAAATAAATTGAATAATAAATGCATCAATTTCTTCTTTCGTAATTATATACGGAGGGAGTAAACGAATGATGTTCCCTTGTGTAACGTCAACTAACATTCCTTTCTCCATTAGCTCTACCTGTAATTTCTTCACATTTTCATTCGTATCATTCAAACTAATTCCAAACATCATACCAGCATGACGTATTTCCTGAATATAATAAGAATTTTCTTTCTGGATTTCTTGCAACTTATCATTTAAATATAGTGACGTTTCATACGCTTCTTGCATTAAACCATCTTCAATCAATGTGTTTAATACCGTTAACCCTAAAGCTGTTCCCATAGATGAATGAGCAAACGTTGTGCCGTGATCTCCTGGTGCAAATACATCACATAACTTTTCACCTACAATAATTCCTCCAAGCGGGATTCCGCCTCCTGCTCCTTTACCAATTTGAATAATATCTGGTGTAATATTGAAATTTTGATAAGCAAATAGTTTCCCCGTTCTCCCCATACCACTTTGTACTTCATCAACAATAAGTAGTACATTGTATTTCTCACATAAGTGTTGAACACCATGTAAATATTCACGCGATAAAGGATAGATACCCCCGCTGCCTAATACAGGTTCTAACATAATCGCAATTGGATTTTCTTTAACAATTGTTTCTTCTAATTGCTCTATATTCTCGCGCTCTACTTCATATACAGGAATCGATGTTTTAGGGAAATTTTGATATACACTTTCTTGTCTCGTAAAATGAAGTGCTCCTAATGTACGCCCATGAAAACTATTCTTCATCACTACGATTCCTTCACGTTCTTCATTCGTATTAGCTCTATATTTATCAATTAATTTCAACGTTGTTTCTGTCGCTTCCGTACCAGAGTTTGTAAAAAAGACCTTTCCATTTTTTAATGAGCAATCCACTAATTTCTTTGCATATTCAATCGCAACTGGATTTAAAAAATGAAACGGCAGATGCAACGATTTTGTAACTTGTTCCATTGTCGTTTGTACAATTTTCGGATGATTATACCCTAATACGTTCACTCCGACACCAGAAAATAAGTCTACATACTCTTTACCATCCACATCATAAAGCTTGCACCCTTCTCCTCTTTCTATCGCAACCTTCGTACGACAATACGTAGACATCATATATTCCTTATCTAATTGAAACCAATCCGACATGTTAAATTCCTCCTAGTTATTTTCCCTGTTTATTTATGTTTATTCTCTATAAATTCATTTTTCAGATTAAAATTTTAATAGTAATTTTCTTCACGATATTCATTTTTCCATAATTTCTTCTATTTCAACAGGTCCACTACATGTGCATTTTTTTCATCTAGCGGTCTGTTACTACTTTGCATGTCATACATAATCAAGATTATAAAATCATATTTAGTAACAATGGATAAAAAAGATTTGGAGGCTATATCGATGAATGAAAACTATGATAAACAAGGGCAATCTTTACTAGGGAATGACTTTAATGAAGATAGAGAACGTAATGAACAAGCTACACTTCACTCACAAACAGTTGGTTCACGTGGACCTGTTCTAGAGCAAGATAGTGTACTTCACGAGACTTTACAAGAATTTATTCACGAAAAAATTTTAGAAAGACCTGTTCATGTAAAAGGATTTGGTGCGTTCGGTTATTTTCAAACGATTTATCCAATGTCTGAACATACGAAACTAAATTTTTTACAACAGTCTAATGAGAAAGTTCCCGTTATGGTACGATTTTCATTAGCTGTTAGTACGAAAGGCACACCTGATACTTCTAGAAATGTACGCGGTTTTTCTACAAAGTTTTATACAAAGGAAGGCATTTTCGACCTTTTATGTAACCACATTCCTGTCTTTTCCGTTCGTGATCCGATGCGCTTCCCAGAAACGATTCACGCGTTATTACCTTCACCTAAAAATAACTTAATAGACCCTAATAGTTTTTGGAGCTTTGTCGCTAAAGCACCTGAATCCATTCATTTCGTTATTCATTTATATTCTGATACTGGTACGGCCAAAAGTCTTCGCCACATTCCGGGACATAGTGTTAATACATATGTTTGGAGAAATGCAGAAGGTAACCGAAAATATGTAAAGTATCATTGGTACCCATTTGAAGGTGTACAATTCATTACTAGTGAGGAAGCAATTAAACTGGGTGCTGAAAACCCTGATTATAGCGGGAAAGATTTATATGATGCAATCGCAAATGGTAAACCAGTGGAATACGGATTATACGTCCAGCTCATGGACCCAAAAGATGAAGAACATCTTTCTTATGACCCTTTAGATGATACAAAAGTATGGGATGAAAAGGTGTATCCTCTTATACCAGTCGGCAAAATGGTATTAAACAAAAATCCTGAAAATTATATGGAGCAAGTAGAAAAAGTCGCCTTCTCCCCTTCTAATTTACTAGACGGCGCAGAACTATCAGATGATAAAATGTTGCAAGGGCGGGCTAACATTTATAGTGATTCTCAAAGAAGAAGAATTGGACCTGAGTTCCGCAAATTAACGATTAACCAACAGCAAAATTGGACACCTGCTAAGCAAATAACAAGTGGTGATGGAAGATATGTTGAAGGTAAACTCGAAAGAACCTCTATAACGAAACAGGATGACTTTACGCAGCCTAGTGAATTTTATGCGAAGTTAAAACCGATAGAAAAAGAGCATCTTGCTAAAAACTTAGCTAGTGATATGAAAGTTATCTCCGATGATATTAGAAAGGTCGTTTTAGGGTATTTTCATAAAGTGTCTGCTGATTTAGCTGCAAAGATTGAGAGTGCGTTGCAAAAGATTTAAGCATATAAAAAACGTCATTTTAATGTTTAAAATGACGTTTTTTATAGAAAAATTACTAATAAAATCTATTGTCTCGTTTATAAATTATTAAAGATAGATTCTCCTGTAAGATTTTCTTTATTTCATTTTACATTATGGTACTCATTTCTCTTTTTCAAATAATCTTTTTCACATTGCAACGGCTTGAATTTCACTTTTTTCCCTTTCTTCTTTTTTGTTTCTATAACGATCCATTCCCCTTTTTCACTGTCTAGTTTTAGGCGTTTCATTACATTGATATTATCTTTTTCTTTATAAAGTAAAAATGCTTCTTGCGCACTCACAAATAAGCTAGGCTGCTCACTAAATCCACCACTATCATAAATTTTAGTTAGCGAATTATAATAAGAATCATTTTCCCTTCCACCATACATCAAATGAGCAGCCTCCAAATTTCTTTTACTAACTTCCAAAAAACTATGTTCATCAATATTTAAATTAAATGTGGATTTAATATCACTTATTATATTCTTCACATGCTTGTCATCTCGAATTTTCCTTTTTTCAAGACAATCAGAAGATAGCTCTGGTGCATCTGTTTGAGAATGTACCACTTGTTGAATAGATACACATAATATAAATACACTTAAAATATACAATATTTTTTTCATACTTACGTTTCACCTCAAGTAATTTAGATACTATATTATTTGAGGCTCACAATATTCTTATGCTAACAATGTAAAAGGCCCTATAGATTGGACTTTTATAGAGCCTTTCATATTAAAACTGCTTTATCAAATTCACTGGTGAAGCCAGTACCTTACTACTTTTCACATCATATAGTCCTATAGGCGTTACCCTTATAAAAGGCAAGTGCGTCGCAGAAAAGAATAAAATGGTAAATGCCGGATCGTCATACGCGTAACCACGCTCTTGGAGTAGTTTCACCACCTGTTTCTCTTCCTGTATTAAATCACTCATTTTTAAATTAGACATAATCCCGAGTAATGGTAATGCGATTTCGTGTAATATTTCATTCTTTTCAGCTATTACTATTCCCCCGCCAAGCTCTTTTACTCTATGAAAAGCTGTAAGCATATCTTCTTTATTCTTCCCAATAAGAATGATGTCACCGGTACCAGAATAAGAGCTAGCAAGACCTCCTAATTTATTTGCAAAGCCTTTCACAACTGTATTCACTCGCCACGCACCGTCACGAGCAATCATCATTAGGAAACACTCATCATGATTTTGAGAAAGTTCAACACGGTTTAAATCAATTTCAGTTGTGTATGGTTTTGTTATAACGTTATTTAATAATTGTATACCCATTTTATGAGAAAAAATCATATCCTCTTTTTCTATCGACCAGTCTAATAGTAATGGCGTTACTTTGAATTGATTCCAGTCTATTTGTACTGATTCATTTTTATTTATTCCGTCACGCTTCACCCATGTCCCTTTTGCAATTACGCTTATTGGAACCGGATTTTCTTTACTTTCCAAAATATTTATATTAGCAATTCTACCTGTCGCAATTGAACCATGTACATGTTCGATATTATAATAGCGAGCAATATTATAGCTTGCCATATGATAAGCATCTATTATTGGCACTCCTTGTTTTATCGCGGTAGCTATCATTACGTTTGTCATTCCATTTTCATAGAACGAAGGATGTGAGCCGTCTGTCGTAAGAATAAATCTATCAAACTGATTTACTCCTAGTTCCAGCAATTCTTTCAGTAAAACTTCTAAATCTGGGCGGATTGAAGAATTTCTTAGGGAAACTGTATAACCTTGCATAAGACGAGCGAAAGCTTCTTGCCCTGTCATTGCCTCATGATCACAATCTGTACCTAGCAGTTTTAATTTTGCTAAAGTCGTTTCAGATGCACCTGGAAAATGTCCTTCTACTTTTTTATGTAATCGTTTCGTTTCCTGCACCCAGTGTAACATTTCATCATCACCATGTAATAACTTTGGCCACGCTGTTAGCTCACCACCTTGAAGAACTGCTTTATGCTTTAGCCATTCTATTATTTCTTCACGATTAAATAAAGATTCCCCGTTTTGCAATTCAGTTTGTCCATCAAAACGACACCACCAATACATACTTGCTGGAATCTTTTCAAATTCATCTAATAAACGAAATGCTTCTTCACGTTGTAATGTGAAAAATAAAGTTAAATTATCATTAATAAACGTCGTCGTCCCAAATTTCATCGCATAATCCGCTAACGTTTCTGGATTATATAATTGATACGGATGTGCATGCGGTTCTATGTAGCCAGGAACTACATACTTCCCATCACAATCAATAACTTCACACTCTTGTAGTTGCGCTGGCAGTTTTTCTCCTACATATATAATACGATCATCATAAATCCAAATATTTGCTTGCATCCACTCGCGCATATAGGAATTTAAATATGTTGTATTCCTCAATAAAATGTGGGGACTTCTTTTGCCATCTATTACTTCAACATGTTCTCTTAATTGCTTGTCATCCCATCTAAACTGATTTTCTCCCATTGAATTTCACTCCACATCTAGTTACTATTATTTATTAAAATAAAAATAATTAACAAACTAAAGTATTATCCATTCATAACTCCCCTGTATACCCCCTATCCCCTTCATTATATGGAATGATTATAAAAATAACAATTTTCAGAATTTAAAACACACCTCTTTGATTAACAATAAAAAGGATGTCGTGTAACTGACATCCTTTTTATACTAAACTATACAATTGAATTACACTTGATGTCATACTAGAATGCTAATACTGTCCTTTAAAGCAGGAGCCTATTCGCATTCTATTCATCTATTTCTTAAATTCAATTTGCATCATTTTATTAAACTGTGTAAGAATATCAACCGGACCTAAAGAGTTTACATTGACAGCAAATGTATGCTTGCCTCCCATTACTCCGCCTGCAAAAGTCATATACCCAGGAATTGCTCCTCCGTGACCCCAAACTGAAACACCGTTTGGAAGTTTCGTCTCATATATTCCAAGCCCATATGCATCACCAACACCTTCTCCTTCTGTAGGAACTGTAGTGAGCATTTCTTTTAGCTCACGTTCTTTCAGTAACTTACCACCGAGTAAAGATGAAAAGAACTTATTTAAATCGTCCGCATTAGAAATCATATCCCCAGCTGAACTACCTATACTCGGATTATAATACGTTACGTCTTTCAGTTCACTCGTTCCGTCAATTTTCAAATACCCTCTAGCATGATTATTTCCTGGAATTACGGTTGAATTCCCTGGTAAAAATGTATTTGCCAAGTCTAGAGGTTCAATAATTCTCTTTTCTATTTCTTCCGCATAACTATTTCCGGTTATTTTTTCAATAAGCATTCCTAGTATTACGTATCCTGTGTTTGAATATGACCATCCCTTACCTGGTGAAAAATCTTGCGGATAAGAAAGTCCAATTTTCACTAATTCTTCAGCTGTATACGATTTTCTTGTATTCGTAAAGTCCGCATCTTTTGACTTTAAATATTCAGCTATACCACTTGTATGGTTCAAAAGTTGACGTATCGTAATTTGATTGCCATCATACCCATTCCCTTGTACGAGACCCGGTAACCATTTTTCAATTGGATCATCAAGTTGCAGGCGATTTTCTCCTACTAATTGAAGAACAGTCGTAGCAGTAAAAGTCTTCGTCACACTAGCAATCCGAAAGCGATAGTCCGATTTCATCGATTTCTTTGTACTTAAATCCGCGAAGCCAGCATTATAACTACTAATTTTTCCGTTATTATACGTCTTAGCTAGTACCCCGGGTGCTCCAATTTGGATGGTTTCCTGCATGACTCGTTTCCACCCATTCCGATTCTTTTGATCATGTGCTTGTGACGAATTAGAAATATTTTGAGTAGATTCTGCTTTCACAGTAAAACCTGGTGTGAATAAAGTAGTACTCGCTATTAAAACTGCCAAACTTCCTAACTTTATTGAAGTACATTTTTTCATAAGGTTCTCTCCCCTATCCATATCGTATTGATTCAAGCTATACTTTCATCCTAAATGATAAAACTCTCTTTTTTCTTATCCATTCCTTACGAAATACTTACTTTCAAAATTAGACGACTAGATGGGAAAAAGAAATGTATGAGAATAAAAAAAGAACGTGTTCTCTATTTATGAAAACTCGTTCTTTTACATATTTAAAACCCTATATCAACTTTTTAGTTCATTCACTTTTACCATCCTGCACTAGCGTTCATTCCATTTCCAATAATAGTAAGTAGTAATGGCCACAGCACTGGTGCTAACGTAAGAAATAAATTTAGCAGTATAAGTATTCTATATCTCCCAGGAATATTATAATTTTTACGATTAACAAATAATACAAAAACTAACAATATTATGGTCGTTACAAACAAAAGTAACACTAACAACCAATACCAAACCATTAAACTGAGACTCCATGGCTGTAATAGCTCGTGTACAATACCAAAGGTGATTCCCAATACTGCAAAACTAAAGGTAGTAACTGTTGCTTTGATAAACAATATACTTAATTTTTTATCGTATGCATACTTACAATATAAATCTATTAACGCGTATAAAGATAAAAATGCCATTAATACACCTACCCAAGACAATAACCAGTCTCCGCCTTCTCTAACTATCATAAACAGAAACCAACACATCCCTGCTGCAGAAAAAATAAAGGAAAGGAGTATGTTTTTCAATACCGGTTTCATTCTATTTTCACACCCTTACAAAAATTTAAACATAAAGTGAAACTTTAATCAGTGTGGGGGTTTTTCATCCCCCACTGATTATTAGCCTTCACCAATCGGACTTTAATGGGCAGCCCGACCCCACCTAACTTCTTTGCTTTCGCTGAATTTTGAGGTGGGGTCTTACTGCCCATTAAAGCGGGATAAATAATAATTTTTTATTTACATGCTACTCGTAATTGTTTTATCTCTTTTTCATTCTATATTGATGTAGTGAAGATAACCCCACAAAAAATTCAACGAGCAATATTCTACTAAGGCAACCTTTTTCCATTGGTATCAATATAAAAAAGCAAGTATACATTACCATATAATTAAATATAAGTAAACAAAATTAATTTACAGTTAATTTTGTTTACTTATATTAATGTCATCCTTTCCCGTCCTGCTCTATCCATCGTACAGCCTTCTCTACGTCTAACTCCGTATACGTCTTCTCTCCATAACGGACAGATTCATATATCGGAATAATATCTCGCGTTCTACAAATTCTGCTTAACCATTGCTGCATCGTTTCATAGGATCTTCGCTGTTCGTGAAATGGTAAAGTTCTTTCCCATTCAACTAACGTTTTCCTTATCGTGTCTTTAGGTAACGGCTGTTCAAACTGCTGCTTCACTTTCTTGTTCTTTTCGGTTCTATCCGTATTTTCTTTTGTTATCGATTGTTTATCCTGTTTTATTTCTGATTTCTTTGCCTTTTTCCTCCTTAATTTATAAAAAGCATATAAAATGACCACTGCAATAACTACATAAAAAACGACACTAATCCATGAATTTGAAAGAACAGAAAACACATCAGTCCATGAATTTTTTCGTACAAAAAGTGGAATTTCCCTATCTATTTTTGTTCTTGTATCTACAACTCCTGTTTCTTCATCTATAATTCTTTCAGGTTCATCAAACTGTGCGTCTACAGTAGTAAAATCATAATTTCTTTCCGATATTGTCTCCGTCTTACTAGAAAAAAGCCCTTTTACTATGTCTTGTACATACACCACACCTTGTGATAAAGTTATTGCACTAATTGTAAAAAAAAGTAGGATTAAAGCTCTTACACCCCACAATTTCACTTTCATATGTCTCTCTTTATTAGCCATGACATAAACCCCTTCTTATTCTTTAATTACAACCCATTTATTTGTTCTGCTGTATTTCCTTGGGGAAGTACCAAGAATTAAAGGAACTGCATCCAATTCTTTTCGACGAAAGCCTGCTGTGTAAAAATAAGTAGAAGATACAGGGGTATCTTGATCCGATATTGAGGCAAGTACTTTTAATACATTTTGCAAATGTTTCCGGTTATGACCGTTCTTAATATGCAATAATCCATTGTCTTTTACGCTATTGATCCATACTTCAAATGAACAGTTTTGTATGAGCAATTGTTTACATATGCCTGCCGTTAATTCAATGAGTTCCTCTGTATCTTTTCGCAAAGAAATACCGCTTTTATTTTGCAAGTTGAGATATATCGCATATTTATCTGATTGTGTTCGCTCGTACTTTTTCGCGGTTATCGTCCCTGTTTTCGCTGTTGCACTCCAGTGGATAGAACGAAAATCTTCATTTTCATACGACTTCACTCCCATTACTTTCGTTTCATCATATAAGGGTGATGACATCGCTTTTCGAAATCCTCGTGACCATTCTTGTAATTCAGGAACTTGCATTTCCGGAACAGCTGGTAAAACTAAATAGGATGGCGTTTCAACTTGTTTATAATATGTTATATGGTTCGTTATGAATCCAAAGGAATCAGTAATGACAATTTCAACTTCTTCCCATTTCGCAATTCCTCTTTTTACAGCTACAGCTTGCAAATCAAATGAAACTGACTCTCTTCCTTTTAAATGTAAATTCATATAATAATTTGAACCTGTATTCGTATTTTTGTTTATTTCACGATGATTCCAAGTTAGCTTATTTTCACATTTAAATCGAAATACGATATTGAAAATAGGAAATATCGACTTGTTTGAAATTTTCATTTTGCACTCATTCGTTTCACCTATAAAAACGTTTGAATTCCCTTGACTGTATTCCCATTCAACACGAGATACTTTACGTATGTACACATGCATCGCACCTATTAAAATTACATACAAAAATACGAGTGATAATATAAGTAAATTACTTGAAAATACACATAAAATAACGGCTACAACTGACATAACTCCCATTACGAGAGGCTCCGCTAAAGGTGTATACACAAGTTGTTGATTCATCGTACATTCTCCACCGGCACATTAATCGTATGAAGAATTTCTTTCATGATTTGTTCTTTCGTCGTTTTCATCTCCCCTTCAATCGTTAACGTTAAACGATGAGCACAAACGGATGCAGCAAGCGTCTTAATATCATCTGGCGTACAGTAATCTCTTTCATTTAATATTGCCCGAGCTTGCATTGCTCTCATAAACGCCAACGTCCCCCGCGGGCTTACACCAATTTCAATTAGCTCATGCTTTCGCGTTGCTTCAATGATTTCAAGAAGATAATCTTGTACATCATTTCCTACTAACACTTCTCTTGCGCGCTTTCGCATCATAATAATTTCTTCACTTGAAATAATAGAATGTAACGTTTCTAATGGATCATTCGTTTGAAAACGATTCATCATTTCCTTTTCTGCTTCTCTCGTAGGATAACCTTGACGAATTGTAAGTAAAAATCGGTCTAATTGAGCATCTGGTAACGGAAATGTTCCCGCTGATTCGAGTGGATTTTGCGTTGCAATTACTAAAAAAGGTTCTGGTAATGAATGTGTTTGTTTCGCAATCGTAACCGTACGTTCTTCCATCACTTCCAGTAGCGAGGATTGTGTTCTCGGTACAGCTCGATTAATTTCATCCACTAATACTATATTTGCAAAAATAGGACCTAACCTCGTTTTAAATTCCGATTCCTTCACATCAAAATATTCGAGACCAATAACATCTCCAGGCAAAGTATCCGCTGTGAATTGAATTCTTTGAAATTTAACGTCTACACTTTTAGCCAAACTTTTCGCTAATGTTGTTTTCCCCGTCCCAGGTACATCTTCTAATAAAATATGCCCTCTTGCTATAAGAGCTATAACTGCCAGTTCAATTGATTCATCTTTTCCTATAATAACTTTCGAAATATTGTTAGTAATCTTCTTTAGTGTGCTCATATATTTACCTCCTGTTTTTGTTTGTTCAGAAAATTAAGATTTTTTCCAAATTATAACACATCACAGTAAAAGTAAATATATTCCTATCAAAATAAAAAAATACCCCTAGCAACAAGCTAAGGATATCTTTTTACCATATTATTTTACTAACTCTCCATTATAAACTTTTATATCAAGTGGAGCAGTTAAAAATTGTTTTGCTTTGCTAACGAAAGATGTGAAGTGTTCACTCGTATTATGACTCGCAACTGCTGCTTCATCTTTCCATACTTCTACCATCGTATATACATTTTCATTTTCTGTATCTTTATAAAGGTCATACGAAATATTTCCACTTTCTCCTCTTGAACTATGAATGAGCGGACGAATTTCTTCTAAAAATGATTGTTGTTTTGCTGGGTCTACTTGAAATATTGCGTGAATAATAATCATGGTGTTTCCCCTCTCATATTCCACTTTTTTCTTTGAAATTACTTCCACTCTGCAACTTTTTCAATTGGAAGACGAACTGATTGGTAACCACTGTCAGCAGCTTTTCCGATTGAGATTAACATAACTGGTACGTGACGTTCTTTATCTAATCCGAAAGCTTCTGCGATTTGGTCTTTTTCAAATCCGCCAATTGGGCAAGTGTCATAACCGTGAGCACGAGCTGCTAGCATAAATTGCATTGCTACAAGGCCACCGTCAATTAATACTGTATCTTTCATGACTTCTGGTGTAACCATTGAGAAGTAAGCTGAAAGTTGTTTCATTTGATCTTCTTTTACTTCTGCTGGCATTAAACCGCGCTCTACTGCTGTACCGTAAATTTCTTCTGCGTTATCAAAGTTGTTTAAATCACCGAATAAAGCGATCATTGCTGAAGATGTTTCTACTTGAGATTGATTGAATTTTGCAAGTGGCGCTAGTGTTGCTTTCGCTTCGTCACTTTCAATCACTAAAAATCTCCATGGTTGCATGTTTACAGATGATGGTGCAAGTGTTGCTTCTGTAAGAATTTCTGTCATTTCTTCTTTGCTAATTTTCACTGATGTGTCGTATTTACGAATTGAACGACGTCCTGTTAAAATTTCGTTAAAATCATTTGTTTTTACTGAGTTAGTCATAGTTGTATTCTCCCTTTTTTATAATTCTTTTATATTTTCTTGAATGTGATTTAACATATTTAAAAGATTATCGCGTTCTTCTTCATTTAATCCTTTAAATGCTGAAGCTGCAAAACGTTCTTTTTCCTCTTGAAACGCCTGAATTTTATTTCGTCCCTCTTCAGTAAGAGAAACTAACGTAATTCTGTTATCGTCTGGATTTTTACGTCTTACTATCATTTCATTTGCTTCTAGCTGTTTTAAATGCCTTGTAATTGCGGCATTATCAATATTCACTTCTTGTTGAAGTGCTTTTTGACTAATTTCACCTACTTCATATAACTGAAGTATAAGCTCTAATCGAGACTGGCTCATACCCGTACACCCTTCAAACTTCGAACTTACTTCTTTATTTAGAAAGTGTAATTTATATAAAATAATCGCTTCTTTTGAGCATGAACTTGTCAAACTATCCCTCCTTTACATACAAAACAAAAAACGTTTGATGTATCAATATTTGATATGTCAATTAATATAATCTATATCGATTTAGAATGCAAGCATTTTGTTTTTAATTTATTTTTTCCAAATTAAGGCGCTTTGTCGCGTTACAAATAATGTTAATTGCACTATAATAATACTAATTTAAAGAACTGGAGAGTGATTGTAATGCGGCAATACACAAATAGAAATGAGGAAATAAAAATGAAAAATGAAATGAGGATATTCATAAATGACAACAATAAATATAGGGATTGTCGCGCACGTAGACGCTGGCAAGACGAGTTTGACTGAGCGTATTCTTTATGAAACGAATGTGATTCAAGAAGTTGGCCGAGTTGATAGCGGAAGTACGCAAACTGACTCAATGGAATTAGAAAGGAAGCGCGGAATTACGATTAAAGCATCTGTCGTTTCTTTTTGTATCAATGACTTAAAAGTAAATGTTATTGACACACCTGGACACGCTGATTTTATCGCTGAAGTGGAGCGTTCATTCCGCGTTTTAGACGGTGCAATTTTAGTTATTTCTGCTGTTGAAGGTGTGCAAGCACAAACAAAAATTTTAATGCGCACATTACAGAAATTAAACATACCAACAATAATATTCGTAAATAAAATTGATCGTAGTGGTGCAAATACTGAAAAAGTTGTAAAGCAAATAAAAAAGATTCTTTCAAATGAAACGTTCCCCTTCCACTCTGCTCTAAACGAAGGAACGAAAGATGCCCATATTATTGCATACAAATCATATGACGATTGTATGGAACTGTTAGCACCATATAATGAATCGTTACTTGCGTCATATGTAAATGATGAAATCGTACCGAACGTATTATTAAGAGAAGAACTTGAAAAACAAATACAGCAAGCAAGTGTGTACCCAATCTTTTTCGGTTCAGCTATGACAGGTATAGGAGTAACTGAACTACTTGAAAAACTTCCGGCCCTAATTCCTGCTCATAAATCAACACAAGATGAAACATTATCCGGTGTTGTGTTTAAAATTGAACGGGAATCTTCTGGGGAAAAGATTGCATATGTGAGAGTTTTTTCTGGCTGTTTACACGTTAGAAAATATGTTGATATACAGCGTGGGGAAACTCTAGCACATAAAGAAAAGATTAAGAAAATATGCCTATTTGATAACGGAAATGTTGTTCAATCTTCTATCGTTCCTAGCGGAGAATTTTGCAAAATATGGGGACTGAATGATGTTAAAATTGGTGATATTATCGGTGAACGGACTGATTATATAAAAGACATTCACTTTGCCGAACCACAAATGGAAGCTGCTATTGAAGCATTACCAAAAGAACGAATTCATGATTTATACGCTGCACTTATGGAACTATGCGAAGAAGATCCACTCATTACAGTGTGGAAAGATAATGTTCATAATGAACTATATATTCGCCTTTTCGGTGAAGTACAAAAAGAAGTAATTGAAGTAACACTTTTTGAGAAATATAATTTGCAAGTTACTTTCTCAAATACGCGGGTTGTATGTATCGAGAAACCAATTGGCATAGGTAATAGCGTTGAAGTAATGGGCGAAAAAGCGAATCCATTTTACGCAACAATTGGCTTTAAAACCGAACGTGGTGAACTTAATTCTGGAATAACATATAAGCTAGGTGTTGAACTTGGATCACTTCCATTAGCATTTCATAAAGCAATTGAAGATACAGTATTTCAAACATTAAAACAAGGTTTGTACGGATGGGAAGTTACGGACATTATCGTCACGTTAACCCATACTGGTTATGCTAGTCCTGTTACAACAGCGAGTGACTTTAGAAACTTAACACCACTCGTTTTAATGAATGCTTTAAAGCAGGCTGAAACATGTGTATATGAACCAGTAAACGAGTTTGAATTGACTGTACCGGAACATGCAATTAGTACTGCAATGTATAAACTAGCTGCTATTCCAGCAAATTTTAGCGAGCCTATATTCAATAATGACTCCTACCATTTAACAGGATCGCTACCTGTTGCGAAAACGGAGAACTTTAAGCGAATGCTCCATGCATTCACTGAAGGAGAAGGCATTTTTACAACGAAGCCTTCTGGTTACAAAAAACTAAAGGCTCCCTTCCCTACTCGAAAACGTGTCGATTATAATCCGCTGAATCGTAAGGATTATTTACTTCATGTGCTTAGGGCTTATTAAAGTAAAAGAGGTGCAAATTGCACCTCTTTTTTGTATGTATTGATAGGTTAGTTTGTCCTAATAACTTCTTTAAGTTTTTCTATTATATTTGCTATCGCCCCAATTGAATTCTCTGTTTCAAATTCTCCAACATTTACAGAATGATTTGCATTTTTGACAACTTCAATTTGTAAATTCGTTTTATATAACTGATTGATTTGATCTGCATTATAATGGTGATCTTTATCTCCAATTACTAATAACCCTTCATGACGACTATGTAAAATCCACTCAAAAATGGAATCAAAAGTTAGTAAAGGTGTAAGTAGTATCATTTTTGACTGTAAAAAATCTTCTCTCTTCATTAAATCATTTGCAATCGGAATGGTTCCGAGTGATTTCCCTAAAAACATAGTATCGTTATATTGCTTACCTTTTAATACTTCTTTCATTATAGGATTAATATCATCCATCATTATTTTTGTTAATTCCTTCATTGGTTTATTCATTACTTGTTCGTCATAAGAATAATGAATGTGTACTACATCTATTTTATTTTCGAGCATAAGCATCGTCGCGTAATAAAATAACGGCTTATCGTAATTGTATCCTGAGCCTGAGAACATAAAGCAAACCATACTGGAACCTTTTTCAATATGTGTATATGGAATTACTTTTCCGTCTATATGAATCTCTTTTTTTGTTCCCTTCACCGTTTTCCCCTCCGCGTACATTTACTTTTGTAAAACGATATGCTCTGTATGAACGAATACATCCTTTACTTTCTCTTTTATAAATACTGGTTGTAAGTTATATGCATGTAACTCATCTACAGACACCCACTTAAACTTGTATGTTCTATCCTCTTCATTCAAAATATATTGATCCGCTCCATTCGCGGGTAATTCCTTTAGTTCTACTTCATAATAAAAACTAATTTCATGAAACTTTCGTTCAGAAAGTGTAAAGAAATTTTCTACCGACCATATTAATCTCTTCACCTCAATAGGAACGGCTAACTCTTCAGCAAGCTCTCGTTTTAACGCATCTTCACTATTTTCTAACATTTTTACTCTTCCGCCTGGTACATACCAAAAATCTTCACCGTCACCTTGCAGAATGAGTATGTTATTATTATGTTTACAAATTGCTCCGACGCGGTAGTTAAAACATGTTTTCTCTACTTTAAACGTTAGATCCACACCATTTCCCCCTATATTTCATTTAAAAATCGCTATAAAACTATTATGTATGTGCTGTACAAATAAGATTACTAAATTTTCCTATTCTATTCAATAAGTTTCGAACTTTCCGATAATTAGACTTACCCTTTATCATTACAGGTATATACATATGATACAATCACAGGGCACACTAGAAAAACATTATGGGGGTACGAATGGAAACGTTATTAATCCAGCAAACTGAGAAATCAAATAAGTGTTGGAAAATCGTTGTGAAAGATAGAGTAAAACTCCAATAAGTGGTGTTTTTCTCTTTCCCCTGTTGTTTTTAAATATCGTTAAGACATTATTAAAAAAGATGCAAGGTCAACTTATGTGCTAATTAATTTTTTTTCTAGAAAAAGCGTCTTTTATTACACTTGTTAATATATTTAGGAATAGTAAAATAGCCATAACTACCGTTAATACGTTAAATTGCTTTGTTTTATAAGGAGCGAACCATTCCGTAAAGAACTCTGAATTAACGAGACGCTCCCCAACTCCTCCTTCCTTGAAATTCGGTATCCACGAATTCATATCAAGGATGATAAAAATTAGTTGCATAACGAAAAATGCTCCAAGAGTTTTCAGCCAATTTCGTATTCGAATAGGACGCCATTTTTTTGATGTCATTTAAATGATCCTCCTTTTAGAACTTGCTATTAAAGAGCCTTGTTCTGATAGATACGAATAGATAATATCCAAGAAACCCCATAGCACCCTACTGCAATGACAGCAAATATAAGAAATAATTTCAAATCTGAAATCTCTTTTAAAAAGGTCAGTACGCCATTAGCATATTTATTTAACAAATATGGAGTATTTCGCATTAAATATATAACTCCAATAGATAAAAATATAAAAACTGGTACAAGTGTTTTCACTTTAAATGCAACAAAAAATGGGATGTAAAATGCAGTAATCAACATGACTGCCAAGAAGCCTAGGATGTAACTTTCTAAGGAAAGCTGAAATTCCATGCTGTCTAAAATGAAATATTTTCCAATCAAACAAAATGGAATGATTACTATTGTAAAAAATAAGGTTCCAACGTATTTTGAACTAATAATTTCCTTCCTAGTATATGGTAATGAGTTTACTAAAATATTAGCATTATCTTTATCATCAGATTGATATGTGTTAATTACAAAAACGGCACTACAAATGATTATGACATATGCTACATCCATGCCGGCCCACAAATAGGTAACTAAAAATAAGAGATAAGCAGGTAAAAAGTTTTTTTGTAAAATCAAATCCTTTTTAATTAAATTAAGCATCTTGACTCCCCCTTTTTCATGAAATACATAATATCCTCTAAACTTGGTTTTTCAATCACCACTTCTTTATTAAATAAAGTTTCGATAGAATTTACATTTTCAATCAATCCCTCGAAACCTGTATTTGCCTTACATACAGATATAAATTCACGCTCAGTTTCAAAATCTAACATATCTAGCGGTCCTTTGACCAAAATATAATCTTCTGCAATGGCATAAATATCTTTTGTAAAAATATGCTTCCCATTTTGAATAAATGTAATATAATCGGCAATGCGGTCTAAATCCGTTGTAATATGAGATGAGAAAAAGATAGTTTTCTCACCATCCTGCATAATATTTTGTAAAACATCCAATAATTCTCTTCTAAATACCGGATCGAGTCCGGAAGTAGGCTCATCCATAATAATTAGTTCAGCATGATGTGAAAGGGCAATTGCAAGAGAGGCTTTCATTTTCATTCCTTTGGAGAATGTTTTCATTTTTTTATTTAATGGTAATTCGAACAGATCTTTATAATATGTAAATTGGTTAAAATCCCATTTTTTATAAGCAGGCGCAATAATTTTAGTAATTTCCTTTAATGTGAGTTCATCATAAAACACATTATCGTCATAAACGAAACCAATTCTTTCTTTAATTCGCTTCGCATCAGTTGAATAGTTCATGCCAAATAAGGAGACATTTCCACTATCCGGGTTCATTAAATTCATAATCATTTTAATCGTTGTAGATTTACCTGATCCATTTCCCCCAATAAAACCCGTAACAAATCCTTTTTTTACTTCCATCGAAAAATTTTTAATTTGAAATCCTTTAAAAGATTTACTGACATTTTGAAGTTCTATTACGTTTTCCAAGAGTTTTCCTCCTCGTATAAAATTGTAAGCATTTCTTTTAGATCATTTAAAGAAACATCCATTTGTTTAGCATTTTGAATCGCTTCACACAACTTTTCTTCAACTGTCTTTAATTTTTTTTCTTTCATAGTTTCAATATTTTGTTCTGCTACAAAGGACCCCCTTCCGACAATTGAATAAATAAAACCGTCTTTTTCCAGTTCTTCATATGCTCTTTTCGTTGTAATAATACTTACTCTTAAATCTTTTGCTAACTGACGCATTGAAGGAAGAGCATCTCCTTGCTTTAAATCACCTAGTAAAATAAGTTTTTTTATTTGGACGCCAATTTGTTCATAAATAGGTTCCTTTGAAGTGTTCGTAATAACGATTTGCATGCAAATACCTCTTTTTAAAAATATTGTATATATACTTTATATACAATATATACTATCGCACATTGTAAATCAACAGAAAATTTCCAAAATATAGTCACAAACATAATCTAATAATAAATGTAATTCATACAACTTATTTATACGGGGCTTCCTCGTATTTGCTCGATTTTGAGGTGGAGGTCTTACTGCTATCTAATACGCTATAAAGACTACGTTGTGTTTTACGGAGAAATTGGCACAGCTGGTAATGTGAAAGAAAAAGAGTTTGAAACAGAAGAACAATCTGAGGAAGTTGATATCAAGTTAGACTGGAATGAAGATGACGAAGAAGGATAAAAAAGATGTTTCCTAAGTTATGGGACATGTATGGGGAAGAATCGATAGTGTGATAGATTTGTTAATTGCCAAAAACGCCTTGTTTCTTTCGTAACAAGGCGTTTTTCATGATACTATGTTTAAATTGTTATCTTCCCACTTTCCCACCACTTCATGAAAGTTTCTAACGAAGGAGCAACCCAAGTTCTACTATCATTTTCATGATTCCATCTTATGTGCAATCAAGTATATTCAAAGGGCTCATATAAATTTATTGATACCACTTTTCTAACAAATCTTTCTCTCTCTCGCCTGAAATACCTGCTTTTAATTCCCATTCGTCCACACTCTTTACCCACTCATACACATCTGTAACTGTATGTTCCAACCTTCTAAAAGTAAGCCCTTCTTTCACAGCACTATCTATACTAATAGAAAAACCACCTTTCCACGGCTTCGTCTCACCTTCTAATGAAAAAGTTTCTGGAAGCCATAGTGGCATCTCTGTCCAAGGCTGTACTTTATGTTCATTCATAAATGATTCATCTACCCAAACGAATGCGGCATCACTATTTGTAACCTTTTTACACGTATTTAATAGCTCTTCCATCGTCAATTCATAACTTGGACCTGTTACATTGAATATACCTGCTTTATTGTTTTCTGCCATGTTTAGTCCCCAGTTGGCGACGTCTTTTATATCCACTACCTGCACTGGGCGGTCTTTTCTTCCTGGAACTAACACTTCTCCTCCCTTTGCTACACGCCCAATCCAGTATGGAAGCCGGTCTGTATAATCATACATACCTGAAAGAAGTCCTGCTCTTACGTGTAGAGCACGCCCCGGCCAATACTTCTCTACTTCTTTTTCACACAATACTTTCAACGCACCATAATACTCATAAGGAGAAACTTCACCATTCTCCACATCCTTTATTTGATCACCCGTTGGTTCGGGTTGTAATATATAATTTTCTTTTATATGATGCGGAATCCAATCTTTGTATACGGAAAGACTTGAAATGAATATATAATGCTTTATATTATCCCGTAACACTTCTCCAACATTTCTAATGTGATGCGGAGAAAATCCACACGTGTCGACTACCGCATCCCATTTGCGATTTACTAAACTTGAAACATCATCATTTCTGTCACCGATTAACTGCTCTACTTCAGGAAAAATTTCTTTATTTGTTCCACGATTAAATAATGTAACTTCATTCCCTCTTTTTAAAGCCTCTTCTACAAAAGCTCTTCCTAAAAATCGCGTACCACCTAGAATTAAAATTTTCATGGTTCTCCCCCATTCGTGATTGAAAATCCTTTCTTTTGTTAAACGATTTTTTGTTGTGAAAAGTTACGGGGTTAGTCTAACTTTTTCTACAAGTTCAACATATGTAATTTCCATTTCATATATAATTAAAATATCGGATATTTGATTAATCACTTATACATGTAAGTAGGTGAACAATATGAATAGAAACATAGTTTATCATTCAACATTATGTATGTATTGCCTCACATCGCTTGTATATATCATCTTACTGAACATAGAAAATGGTCGCAATTATTTAGGGTTTACGATGGTTGTTCCGCTTTTTGCTGTTATTTTATATCAGAAATTATATAAGAAACAAAAAATAGTTCATACATTTGGAATTTCACGTCCAAAAATAAGAACTTTGATTTTCTCCATTTTATTCCCAATACTTCTAGGGCTATGTCTGCATTTCTTTTTTTATATTTATAATATAAAATTCTTATTTAATCATTGTAATGAATTAGGATTTCTCCTACTCATTGGTCTTACAATTGCTGCTTTGTCTGCATTTTTAGAAGAAATCATATGGCGTGGAAATTTTCATTACCATTTACGAAAAAAATATTCATTAAAACAAACAGCAATCATTACTGCATCGCTTTGGTCTTTATGGCATTTACCAGTATCAATCTTTTATAAAAACTATGAATTATGGTTTGTAGGTATATTAAGCTATCTCTCGTTATTATTTATATTATCTATAATTTTGACGTATACGAGAGAGTATAGCCATTCTGTGATAACACCTGCAATTTTACATGGCATGTTTAATGTATTTTATTTAACAGATGGAGTAGAAACAAGATGGGATATTAGCCTAATGGAATTAATTAAATTTATCTTGCTGGTAATTGTGTTTGGCATGATGTATCTTATACAGCAAAAAGTTAAAAAATAGTTAACAATAAAAAACATTTCATTTTTATGTATCTTAATAATTAGCTCATTAAGTACTTCAACCCCTATTCGATAATCGTATAGGGGTTGAAGTTTTATAATTTTAGTTGCACAACTTGGTTAATACAACACTTTTTTCTATCATAGAGAATAAAACAAGTTTAACTAAACCTTTTATTCTTATTTTTATAAAAATAACCATATTAATCGTTTAAATAAGGAAATATGGATTCTTTAATTAACTTCCATCTATCCCCTGCATTCGGTATGACTTCAGAAGCAATCGCCACCACCAGTTCCTTCTCTGGTATGCAGCAAATCACATTCCCACCATCGCCCATTGCACAGTATGAAAAGATTCCATCCTCTTCTCGTAACCACCATAAGTAACCATATTGATTTTGGTTCATTGTTGTCGATTCTTTTATCCATGATTTTGCTAATATTTGTTTTCCCTTATAAATACCTTCATTCAAATACAGCTGTCCAAACTTAGCCATATCTTTAACGGTTAACGTTAGTCCCCAGCCGCCCGTCGAAATACCATTTGGATCATGAACCCATCCCTTTACATCTTTTCCAAATAAGTCATCAAATCCAAATGCTTTCATATTGTAGTTTGGAATTTCTCTCATGCTAAGTGGCTGAAATAAGTATTCATTCGCAAATTCACGCACGCTTTTTCCTGTTGCGCTCGTTATGATTGCTGGTAGTACATGAGCTCCTGCAGATGAGTATTTAAAAGATCCGATTTCTCCACCATTCCCCATTCTATTAAGTGTATACTGTACCCAGTCCTCTTGCGTACATAATTCTTCTAACGGTTCCTGCCAGTCTACGAAAGGATGTGGAGCTGTCATCGTAAGAAGATGCCCTACTGTTATTTCAGGTGAATGAACGTTATATTCCGGGAAAAATTCTATTACTTTTTGATCAACACTTTTTATATACCCTTTATCTACACATAGTCCAATTAAGGCAGAAATAATCGTTTTTGTGACTGATGCTATATGAAATGCATCATCTGGACCGTGACCGTTATAATATTTTTCAAAAATAACATTACCTCTCTGCACTACTAACATACCATTAATATTTTTGTATTCTTCTTTTATAATCTGATCTAACTTTTCAGCGATTTTCATTATTCATTCCCCTTTAATCCATGATTAAAAAGGTTCGATAGGTACATATATATCAACTATATGTTTATTTTCCGGGTGCTGCTTTGGGTCATTTTTATACATTTCAAAAGGATATGAATCTCTCGGCTTATATCCGCTATTTGGAAGCCATTCACCGTATAAGAAATCCCATGCTCCTTTATATTCATCTTGGAATAATTCAAAATGACCTACCGCATACTTTCCAGAAGGTATTACCATTATTCCAATGTCGTTCGTTTCTACTGCGGACTCATTCGGAATTGTTATGCACAAACTAGTTCTTAAATGATTGTCCTCAGTAAATTCATGATGATCGTGGTAAATGGTTAATACTTTCGTATCCTCAAATACATAATAGTTTTCCTCCGCTGCGTAATGAAATAATTTCTCTATCATTTTTGGAAAAGCTATCGTTAATTCTTCATATGTACCGATATGTCTTATGTATGCGACGTTTATATTATCCGCTGTTACAATTTCAACATTTCCTCGAACCTTCTTACATTCATTGTATTGAGAAGGTTCACCTACGTCTTTGCAATTCTTGCTATTATCGTTTCGATATTGCGACGGACTTACACCGTAATAATTTTTAAATGTACGGGAGAAAACTGCTGAATCTGTGAATCCGAAGTGGTACGCAATATCTGTAATTGTCATATCCAAACGGTATGTAAGTAAATTTGTTGCTCTTTCTAATTTTAATCGGTTTACATACCGTGATAATGGCTCGTCTACTATACCTTTAAAAATACGATGAAAATGAAACTTTGAAAATCCTGCTACATCCGCTAGCTTTTCAATTGAAAGTGGATCATCTATGTGTAATTCTATATAATCTTGCACTTTATAAATGCGGCGTAAGTATTCATTTCTACTTTGTTTACTCTCCATATTTTTATCTCCTCACAATAAAAAGGCTAACGTTAAGCTAGCCTAATTTTACACATTTTTCAAAAATAATACTCTACTACCGCCGTTCCCATCATAATTTGTATGTACCGATACACCCTCTACCTCATCATCCCCAGCCTCAATTCGAAAACCAATTTCTTGATGAAACTGTATCGACTTTTTGTTAATTGGTGAAGTAATTGCTTTTACAATCTTACGATTATTTGCACGCGCAACATCAAAGAAGTAAGAATACAATGTCGATGCGATTCCTCTTCTTCTATACTTCGGATTTACACCGATAAAGTGAACGTATGCTTCATCTTTATATGTTTGTGAAAAAATCCACATAAGAAACCTAACGTTTCTCCATCTTCTTCAATGATAAAACTTGTTTGTTGAAAATGAACGAAAAACAGTTTTGGTAACATGTCAGCCATGTCTCTCCCGCCCCACCAATCATTTAAAACTGAATGAATCTTTACATAATCTTCCCCTTGGATGTTTCTTACTCGCATATGTTTCTCCCTCTCACTCACTTCATTTTTTCATAAATTTTAATGACGGTTTCTACTAATAGAATGAATACCCATATCCCGCAAAATACAAGTACAGACTGGAATATAGAACCTAGCATAACTATACTTATTAAACCTAATTCTGATCCTGAATTTGATATTTCATCAAACCCCATATTATGTATAAATGGACCGGTTGAAAAAGCCATTAAAATTGATCCTATTAAATAAATCACACTCATTATTTTTAATATTTTTATAGAAAGATACGAAGTTTGTTCTTGCTCCACTTGTGATAATTCGATTTCTCCGTTCTCAATTCCTTTTTGTAAACAATCTTCACATAGAAATTCTTCCTTAATTTTTTTACCACCGTGCATCGTACCTGTTATTTCTTTACATCTTGAACATTTTCGATTTATCATGTTGTTACCACTCCAATCTATTAAGATTATATTTATATAATTCTATTTTTACCTTAATACCCCTTTTATGTATTTTATAGAGAAAGGTCGTGTTTTATGATTTCAAAACTCACGTTTGGCTCGAAAAAACGTACCGTTCATTATGTATTAAGACCTAGTTGTTATGCGATTATTTTTCATTCCTCTTCTTCAAAGATTGCTGTTATCCAAAAAGGAGACCGTTATTTTTTACCTGGTGGCGGTATGGAAGGTAATGAAACAAAAGAAGAATGTTTGCACCGTGAACTACTAGAGGAATTAGGATGGGAAATTGAAATTGGTCAGTATATCGGTAATGCGGCACGATATTTTTATGCGGAGAAGGAAGATACATATTATTTAAACGATGGGTTCTTTTATATTGCAAACATGGTGCAGAAACAAACTACAAACTGTGAGGAGGATCATGTTTTACGATGGATGCCTCCCCTACTTGCTATAGAACTTTTCATTCACGATCATCAAAAATGGGCTGTTGAACAAGCCCTTTTATTACGAAAACAAAAATGATCTCCTTCTATATGAAAGAGATCATTTTTACCCTTAACTTACTTTTTTCAAATTGAGAGCTGGCTTTTTGATTCCACCTTTTTTTACAACATATAAGCCGATAAAGATTATAAGCCCGCCAACGAGCTGCATCATATTAATTTGCTCCCCAATTGTTACTGCCGCAAAGATAACTGCGAATAATGGTACGAGATACATATAAACCATTACTTTCGTTGAGCCTATTCTACTAATACCGACATACCACATTGCTAGTCCGAAGATGGTCGCAAAAATGATTGAATATGCTAATGATCCCCAGCTTGGCGTATCTACTGGCCACGTTAAAGAATTTACGTTGAATAAACAGTATATTACGAGAGGTACAATTCCAATTAAAGTAGACCATGATGTGACTCTCATTGCGGAGTATTTTGTAATAAGAGGTTGCGCTAATATTGGATACCATCCCCACGCAATTGCTGCGACTAATCCAATTACATTTCCGAGCCAAGCATATTCGTAAGTAGCTCCTCCTGTATGCCCTGTCAATAAAACGAATGCTGCACCAATAAACGCTACTATTGAACCAATTTGTACTTTCATCGAAAAACGTTCTTGTTTGTGCAATACTGCTAATATCCCTGTAAAAATAGGTGACATCGCAATTAATAATGAGGCGTTCGTTGCTGAAGTATATTTCACAGATAGCATAAACATCGTTTGATACATTGCCGTACCAACGATACCGACTGCTACTAATCGTAACCAATCTTTTCTTTCAATACGTAATGAGCGTTCCATTAAAAATGTAATAAGTAATAATACCGGAGATGCTACTAAAAATCGTAAACTATTAAATTGAATGGATGACATATATGCCACACCATACTTTCCTATTGTATAATTTGCTCCCCATACTAATGCTACTGATACTAGGAGCCATTCCATTTGCCATCTTTTCATCCGAATCTCCCCTTCCATATTTAGCATAGTAAAATTGGCTGGATATAACACCGTCCAATTGGCTGTTTTTTTACCCAGCCAATTTGTTATACTGAATGTATATAAGAGATGCGGAGGCGTTTGTATGGAATGGAAGCTAGATAACGACAGTAAAATCCCCATTTATCAGCAAGTTGTTGACTTTATTGAGAAACGTATTACATACGGAGAACTACCTCCAGGAAGCTTCCTACCTTCCGAACGGAAATTAGCTACGCAGTTAAATGTAAACCGTAGTACAGTAACGACTGCTTATAATGAGTTACGTGCTATGGGAATTGTAGAAAGTACGACTGGTAAAGGGACACGTGTAAGTACACATATGTGGGGTGTTTCTCCAACATTAACGCCGAACTGGAGAAATTTCGTAGAAGGTGGAACTTTCTTACCAAACTTACCGTTACTTCGCCATATTCGTGCGGAAGTACAACAAAATGAAAATATTATTGATTTCGCAAATGGAGAACTCGGTTGTAACCTCTATCCTCACGATCAACTACAAACGATTTTACGAGAACAACCGTTAACACACTCATTAAGTTACGATCATCCACAAGGCTATCTCCCGCTAAGACAAGCGGTCGTAAAATATATGAAGGAATATTTAAAAGTGGAAGCGACTGAGCAGTCTATTATGATTACTTCTGGCGCACAGCAAGCACTTCACCTTATCGTGCAATGTTTATTAAATCCAGGTGATGCAGTCGCTTTCGAAAGTCCTTCACACTGTTATTCCTTACCGCTATTCCAATCAGCAGGTATTCGTATTTTCCCGTTACCTGTCGATGAAAATGGTATTAATCCAGATGATGTGCAAGAATTATATAGAAAGCATCGGATTAAAATGATCTTTTTAAATCCAAACTTCCAAAATCCTACGGGAACAATGCTGCATCCAAACCGGAGAAAAAAACTGTTATCACTTTGCGCAGACTTACGAATTGCAATTGTGGAAGATGATCCGTCTAGTTTACTTACGCTAGAAAAGAAACAACCTTGTCCTACTTTAAAATCAATTGATGAAAATGGAACTGTCATTTATGTACATTCCTTATCAAAAATGATTGCACCAGGCTTACGAGTCGGCTGGCTTGTCGCCCCGCAGTCTGTAGTAGAACGGTTATCCGACGCAAGGCACCAAATGGAATTAGGTATGAGCATTTTCCCGCAGTGGCTTATGCAGCAATTTTTCGAAACTGTACCATTTCAATCTCATATCGTACCGTTACGAAAACAACTAGCAGAAAAAAGAGACGTTATCGTTCGCGCCCTAAACGAGCAACTTCACGATAAAATCTCTTTTTCTAATCCTACTGGTGGTATATACATATGGGGAAAATTAAAAGAACCGATAAACGAAAAACAACTTATTATGCAAAGTTTAAAACAAGAAATCGCATTTATGCCGGGTAGTATTTTCGGTGCCAAAGATGGTTATATTCGTTTATCTTATGGAAAAGTAAATATTGATCAAATTGAGGAAGGTATTTCTCGTTTGCGTGAGGCTATTTTAGTTTGTGAAAAATAACTTTACATAAAGCTCTATCGTTTGACAAAAGAAAAATCTACCATTATTATCAACACGAACCTAGTTATCCCGCATTAACGGGCAATAAAACTCCCACCTCAAAATTCAGCTGTAACAAAGAAGTTAGGTAGGAGATTAACTGCCCGTAAATGCCCGATTGGTTCAACTAATAATCAGTGGAGGATGAACCCCTCCACTGATTAAAGTTTCACTTTATAGGAGTGATAAAAATGAAAATTTACGTTGATGCAGATGCTTGTCCTGTAAAAGATGTAATTATTTTTGAGGCTACGAATGCAGAAATCCCTGTAACCCTCGTTACTAGCTTTTCTCATTATTCTAATGCAGAGCAGCCTAAAGGTGTGGAAACAATTTATGTTGATTCCGGAGCAGATGCCGCAGATTACCGCATTATGCAGTTAGCAAAAAAAGAAGATTTAATCGTAACGCAAGATTACGGTCTTGCTTCGCTTGCATTAGCAAAAGGCTGTATCGTTCTACATCATAAAGGCTATAAGTATACGAATGATAACATTGAACAATTGTTACAAACACGATATTTAAGTGCAATGGTTCGAAAAAGTGGTAAACGTACAAAGGGACCGAAACCATTTACAGCAGAAGATAAAGAGAAATTTAGAGCGCTCTTTAAAAGTATGATCGCTCATTAAAGATGAACCTTTTTTTCGCAAGGAAAACTTCACAACACAAAGAAGAGAATATCCAAATGAACATTCTCTTCTTGAGGTTTACCCTTTTAAAATGAAGGTAAATTATCTAAGTTATTTTCTTTTATTCCATCAGGTTCACTACGTATAATATCTCTACCATACTTATGAAATACGTCTACATGAGCTAACTTCCCAGATTTCGCTTCACTAAGAGCAGTCATATAATCTAACTCTCTCCCGCTACTTGTTTTAAACGCAATTAAATCACCATCATCATTTTTACGAACAGCAACAATTTGTTCTGCTCCTGAATAGACTTCATTGTCTACTTCAAATTGAGCTTGCTCTTCTCCTTGATGTAAGTAATCATTATAAACTTTTTCAAAGTCTTTATTGTCCATAACATTCACCTCCAACACATTTTTTAGTATGGTTGGGAGATGTAGGTTTTATGTAATTTTTTATTAACTTAACAAGACTTTACTTCTTAATTTAAGCTAAATTTAAGTGTTAATATTTCCCTGAAAACTTTATAATTTATTATATCGAGACGAAATATAAAAGGGAGAATGATTCAGGTGAATATAAATATTAATCGTTTAACTGATATTTGTTTAGAGTTTCAGCAATCTAGATTTTATGTTACTAGAATCCCTAAAGATTTCTTATCAATTGCCCAAAACAACTAAAAAACCGATTATTTTTGTAGAGAGCCTACAGGTATAATCGGTTTTTTAATCTTATTCTTTTCTTACATACTTATTCATAATGGCATCTAGTGATTTTTTAATACCTACGCAAACCCTTCAAAGTCTCCAATATATCATCTGTAAAGGCTGTACTACCTTCTGTCTCTAAAACTCTGAAATAAAAACTTCTTAAGAAAGTTCTAATATTTTGTACTAAAATAGCATGCTGCGGATGTCGGATGTCTTCAACAGTTGCTATACTATGTAACCAGTTGCTCCACTCTTCTTCAGTTAAAAGATTTTGGTTACGTAAAGACATAATCGGCTTTACTAATCTCTCATCTTCAAAGTGCACATACACGTAATCACTTAATCGAACCTTCTGACGAACAGCAGCTAATATTGCATATGAAAACTCACGATTTTGTATTGTACGTGCTAAAGCATCGAGCGCATCTGCTGCATGTGCAGTAGAGTGTGCCCAGCCTTTCCCTTCTACGTAACCCCTTACATCTTCTTCTAAATATACATATTCCAGTACTTGTTCTGCCACACTGTACAGCTGTTCTTCCGATAACAACGGCTCTCTTTCATGAACAGATAAAATAAGTGGCGGGATTAATACAGAGAACGCACGTTTAAATACAGAATCTGTTCCCTTTTCACCAATTTTATAAAATAAATAATCAGGGCTAATTGCTTGTAGCATTAATCCTCGTAATTCTTTTTGTCTAAACACATCATTTGTAATCCATTTATAAAGCGTACTATAAATTAAATCATCACGTAATTCAGCATCAGGTGATCCGATATAATCTAGCATCCACTGCGCATATGGATATGCATCTACGTCTTCTGGTACAGCATAATTATTATTTTTAATTTGTAGTAGTTCTTCTTTTAGCTCTAGTACTTCATTCATTCTATTCCTGTCCCCTTTTTACGTTTTTTTATTGCCTTATCCCCCGTTTTTACTTTCTAAAGTTAATTTAATTATACGAGAATTATAACTATAAATAAAAGGCTATACATATAATTTTGATTATGTATTACTTTCGCTCTTGAAATATAACTTCTGGATTTGCTAAATCACTATTCCGAAATACAACATCCGCACACTCTTTCGGATTATGCTCTTCTATATACATCTTACAAGCCGCATGATATCTGTTTAAAAACATTTTCGCAGCTTCTTCATAACTTCCAAAAGCCTCAGTCTCGCGCTTTGCACCACGTTTTCTCGCAATCTCAAAATCTGTATCTACAAAGATCTTGTAATCAAATAAATACTCAATGTCTTTTTTCAATAGAAACGTTCCATCTACTATTAGCACCATATTAGGTTGAGCCAATAACAGCTCATTATGTACAGGCATATCCGTTATTAAGTTATGAGAAATCGTTTCATATTGTAAATTCCCGTTAGGTGCTAAAGGCTTTAATAACCTTTCTTTGAAAGCTGTATAATCGTGTGCATCTTCGTAATACCCTCTTGCTGATTCTTTGCCCTGTGCATAGCGAATCGCTCTCGGATGATGAAAATCATCAATACTGGCACGTGTTACTCGTAATCCTCGTTTTTTTATTTCTTCCGCTAGTTCATTTGCAAATGTTGTTTTTCCCGAAGCTATAATACCACTTACTCCAACTCTTTTTGGATGAGTTAAGTTTAATTTTAAAATGTGATCTGCAATTTCTTTGATTCGTTGTTTTCGGTTCATGGTATTCCTCCTCACAATTAGTTTACATAACATTATTATGAGTAATATTTTATATCACTATTTGTCGGTAAGTCGATATCCCTTGTCGAATCGTCGATATATCGAAAAAATCGTTGATATATTTTAAGTTACGATAGATATATTTGAAAAATCGTTGATATGTTATGATTGGCTTACTTTCCCTTAAACCCTCGATATAAAGCAGTCCGTAATTCTTGTTTGTATTCTTCAATTTCTGGCATATCGAGTTCTTCTGCTAGTCTGATAGCTAATTCAATATCATACGGTACACGTACGAGTTGAATGGAAAAGCTCGCTGCTTCTTTTTCATTGTACGTTCCTTCAAATATTAAATAGGAAGCTTGTGTAATTTCAAGTGGATTGCCTACGCTACCAGCATTACATAACGTTTTCCCTCTGAAGTTTTGAACGAATGCTTGGTGAACGTCACCGTAGCAAACGACATCTGGTTTTCTTTCCCCTTCTATATTTTCCGTCAAATCACTATTTTCGAACATACTAACACGCTCTTCTCTTGAAGCGTGCGGTTGAATTCTTTCATATAAACTCCTTGGTGAAGCGTGGAACATACGAATCAGTTTGCCACTCATATAAAATTCGATTGAGAATGGTAAGCTTCTTAAATAGTCATTTTGTTCTTCCGATAGTTGTTTTTGATGCCATTTTAACGCCTCAAATTCAGTCGGTTTTGTAATAAAATCATCCCAGTTCCCCATTACAACTACTTCACATTCTTTACGAATGATTTCAATTACTTCGCTAGAATGAGGGCCTTTTCCAACTAAATCTCCAAGACAAATAATGCGTTTAATTCCTCTTACTTTAATGTCTTTCAGTACAGAATCTAATGCCGGAATATTACCGTGAATATCCGAAATTACTGCTATTTTATCCATATGAATCCCTCCATTACTTACAGTTTATTATATCCTTATGTTGTGATTGATACCATTTTGGAATATAAGATGAAAAATGATTATGATCTTCTAAAATTCCGTTCAATCTTTCTTTCATATCCTCTACTAAATGGGGCGTGCTTCGGTTTGTCCATACAATATCCGCTGGGAATGTCATTGCTGCATATAAGGAGTACAGTTGCCAAAAATGAAGTGACGGTTCTCCCCCGCAATAACCATGAACTTGTCCAACTGCAAATGGTTTGCTTATTCTTGTAGTAAAAATCGCTACGTTATAAAAATCATGTACTGAATCGCCAAAATCATATCCACTAAAATCGATAACGATAAATTCCTTATTATGAATCATACTATTTGCTGGATGGAAATCATCGTGTAAAAAGGTGATTGGACGATTTTTCAATAATTGTTTATGCTCCTCTACAAATCTTAAAACTGGCTTCAAATCAAGGAAGTCTATTTTATAGTTTGCTAACGCTTCTACGTATCTTTCGTATTTATTCCATCGAACCGTTTCCCATTTATTACTTGCACTTTCTTTTTTAATTGAATGAATCCTCTTTAATACTTCCCCTGCTTTTCTTCCCGCATAATACTGTTCTTTCACCGATAGCTTCCCTAAACCTTCTTCACCATTTACACCTTGGATCCATTCAAATACCTGAATACATTTATTTAATTCCTCAAGTTTTATAAAATGAATTAATTTCGGGGTTGGAATATGTAATAACTCTAATTGTTTCATATACGTATATTCTTCTTGTTTTCGTTTAAAATGAACAGCATCACATACTTTTATAAAATATGTTTCTCTGCTTTCTAATTCTATTTTATATTTCTCTTCATGTGAAAAACCTTTTGAAATAGATGTACACTTTACAATACGAGGCCATTCAAGCTTTTTCTCTATCTCTCTAAGCATTTCCTTCACAACGTTCACCTCTATCAATATATGTACAAACTACCTAACACTTCATGCTCTCGTTTATCTTCTCCTTTAAACTCCACTGCAAATGGATATTCGCCATGATTCTTTATGTATTCTTGCACTAGACCTTCTCCAACCGGTTCACAAAACTGGACTTGAATGTCACCAAATGATACACTTTGACACTCGGCATTCCATTCTTCATTTTTCATGACTGGACTTGCAGTTAGCTCCATGACTGCTTTCCATTTCCGTACTGTTTCTTGAACATTTTTTACTGCGTAATGAATCGTTTCAATTTGTTGTACTTTGTTTTTATGTTCAGTGATCGTCCCAATGTTACGTAAATCGTTTCTTCTTTCTTCGTCCGTTTCATTCCACTGTATGAAGAAAGGTAATTTCGGTCCATTCTCTTCTTGCTTTACAAATAACATTTTCCATTCTAAAAGGCGACCATCTTCCCTCATACGTTTTCCTTCAAATGGTCCTATCGTATGTAAACCGTGCTTACTAAACTTAACTGCTAGTTCTTCAATGGTATCTGTTCGAATTGCGATTTGCAGCATGCCTTCTCCAGCTTGTAATTTCACTACTGTTTCTTGTACTAATGGATTGTCTGCTTTCTTCGCTTTTTCTTCATGCTGTACTGCTAAAAATTCTATATAGGATAAATCAAAATAACATAAACTATTCCAAGTGCCCCAAGTAGTATGCTCTCCACCTATTGCAGTATGGAATCCATGCGCCTGCATTTGTTTTGCTGCTTCCTCCGGTGTACCATGTACTGCGTGTACGAGATGATCAAATCGTAACATGTCTTTCTCCCCTTTCTCTCCATCCTTTTATTGTATATTTTATTTTTCTTTCATTCAATTCAAAAAACTTTAAAACCTAGTTGATTTATACGATTAATGTGTATTATAATAAAACAAATTTCATTATTGCTGATTGGAAAAACCAAAGGCACTTTTCTCACACGGGAAAAGTGTCTTTTTCATTTATTATTACAGGGGGATTATTTATGCAGAAATTAATTGTCTTTGCTATTATTGGATTTTTCGCTCAATTGATTGATGGAGCACTTGGAATGGCATACGGGGTAACATCTACCTCACTATTATTAATGTTTGGTATCGCACCGGCCGTAGCTTCCGCATCTGTTCATTTAGCTGAAGTCGTTACAACAGCCGCTTCTGGTGCATCTCATCTCAAATTTGGAAATGTTGATAAATATACCGTTTCCAGACTTACATTGCCAGGAGCAATTGGCGCATTTGTTGGGGCATGTTTTTTAAGCAATTTACCTGGTGATATAATTAAACCGTACATTTCCGTATTTTTATTTACTTTAGGGGTTTATATTTTATTACGATTCATCATTCAAAAACAAATTGTTACTTCAAATAAACGTATGTCTGCTAAACAGCTTGTTCCGCTTGGCTTATTCGCTGGATTCGTTGATTCAACTGGTGGTGGTGGCTGGGGTCCGATTACGACACCTGTACTTTTAGCAAGAGGAAATGAAGCTAGAAAGGTTATCGGATCTGTAGATACGAGTGAGTTTCCTGTTTCACTCGCTGCAACAATCGGCTTTTTCATTTCACTTGGCTGGGAACAAGTAAGTTGGGTTTGGGTATTTTCTCTTATGCTCGGTGGTATCGTAGCGGCACCAATCGCTGCATGGCTAGTGCGCATCGTTCCTTCTCATTTACTTGGCGTATTAGTTGGTGGCCTTATAATCTTTACAAACATTCGTACACTGCTTACTACATTTAAAGTGGATCCAACTATTATTTCACTTTCTTACGTGGCAGTTGGTCTTGTCGTTATTATTTCTATTTTCATTGCTGTTCGCAATCATTCCAATCGTTCTAACGCGCCGACAGCCGGATATCCGAATGATCAAAAACAAATGCTACCATAACGATAAAAATACCGCTCGATATACGTCGAGCGGTATTTTTTATTTTTCTATTTTCCAATGAATCATCGTTTCTGTAGTGCCAGTTCTCTTCATATGTAATTTCTCTAATACACGAATCGAGCTTTCATTTTCAAGAAGTGTCTCCGCAATAATTATTTCTACCTCTCCTGTTTGAAAAGCCCAATTTATTAATTCTCTTACGGCTTCTGTCGCATACCCTTTATTCCAATATTTCTCAATAAATCCGTAACCAATTTCTACTGTATGTTCCTCATTTGGTTTTCCTTTAAATCCTATATCACCTAGAACGATGTCATCTTCTTTACGAATGACATGCCACGCCCCCCACGGTAATAAAGCCTTATTTTGTTTTACATTTTCTACATGCCCTACAATATGTGGACCACTATTATATCCTTGCTCGTTAGCAACGCGAATACTCTCTTCTGTACACGGTACTATATAGAGCCTTTCTGTTTCTAATTTCATATTGATTTCCCCTTTTTTGATTCAACGTTTCTCTAATTATATCAAAAAATATAACCTTATTATAAATGTCGAATTATATTTTCTGAATTTTCTTTTATTTTTGAAGGGTTTTTCGATATTTTTTGCGAAACATTTGTATAACAATTTCTTTCTTTATTTTTTGTTACATAACAGTAGGTTCGGGTGGAGTTTTGCAAGCGTTTCCTATACAATAACCGATATTTTTTGACTTTTCCTAACAAAATATCTTGCAATATATTCAGAAACTCATTACAATTGCCATATATTAAAAATCTTAGCAATATATAAATCCTCATCAATCCGATGAGGTAGAGGTTGCGACTTTTAAGAGTAAGACGGACGAGACACAGGGAATGTCACCAACTCCGTTTGAAAGGAAAAGTCGCCGAAGTTTATATTTCTTCTCTGGAAATATGAGCTGGGGCTGTCTCCGAAAGGAACAGAACTGTCACGTTTACAAAATTACCGTGTAAACGTGGGGTGCTATCTTAACGGAAGGGTATGATGGGGTGGTTATTTGTGAAACGTTCCGCCAAATTCCTTTGGCGGTTTTTTGTATTTTTCTCCCCCGCTCCTTCCTATCTTACAAGAAAAGGAGTGTTGAACATGAATAGCGCAACGAATCAAGCTACCTCTAAAACGCAAGCTACAAAAGAAACAGGTGAATTAAGACGCGGTCTAAAATCTAGGCACCTTACAATGATTTCTCTCGGCGGTACAATTGGTACCGGATTATTTCTTGCCAGCGGTGGTGTCATCCATTCAGCTGGACCTGGTGGCGCATTAATTGCATACGCCGCAATTGGGATTATGGTTTACTTTTTAATGACAAGCTTAGCTGAACTCGCAGCTTACATGCCTGTTACCGGTTCTTTTAGCACGTACGCAACAAAATTTGTTGATCCATCACTTGGCTTTGCACTCGGATGGAACTATTGGTATAACTGGGCCATTACAATTGCTGCTGAACTAGCGGCTGTAACATTAATTATGAAATTTTGGTTCCCTGATACCCCTTCTCTTATTTGGAGCGGATTATGTTTAGCTATTATTTTCCTTTTAAACTACTTATCTGTTAAAGGGTTTGGTGAATCTGAATATTGGTTCGCACTTATTAAAGTCGTTACTATTATTATCTTTTTAATTGTCGGCTTCATGATGATTTTTGGAATTATGGGCGGTGAAACTGTTGGCTTCAAAAACTTCACTGTTGCAGATGCTCCATTTAACGGCGGCATCATGGCAATTATCGGTGTGTTTATGGCAGCTGGTTTCTCCTTCCAAGGTACTGAATTGTTAGGAGTTGCTGCTGGTGAAACTTCTGATCCAGAGCGTAATATTCCGAAAGCGATTCGTTCCATCTTTTGGCGTATTCTTTTATTCTATATTCTTGCGATTCTCGTTATCGGTTTATTAATTCCTTATACAACTGAAAGCCTTGCTGCAAGCGATGTAACAGTAAGTCCATTTACACTTATTTTTGAAAAAGCGGGCGTTGCCTTTGCTGCTTCTGTTATGAACGCTGTTATTTTAACGGCAGTACTATCTGCTGGTAACTCTGGTATGTATGCATCAACTCGTATGCTTTGGGATTTAGCTCGCCAAGGTAAAGCACCAAAATTCTTAGGCAAATTAGATAGCCGCGGTGTACCTGTTAACGCATTAATCGTAACGTCAATTGTCGGTAGTATCGCTTTCATTGCTTCTTTATTCGGTGACGGTGTTGTATACATTTGGTTATTAAACGCATCTGGAATGTCTGGCTTTATCGCATGGGTTGGAATCGCAATTAGTCATTACCGTTTCCGTAAAGCATATATCGCACAAGGCAAAGATTTAAAAGACTTACCATATAGAGCAAAATGGTTCCCATTCGGTCCAATCTTCGCATTTACACTTTGTATCATCGTAATTTTAGGACAAAACTACGGCGCATTTATGGGTGAATCAATCGACTGGAACGGCGTACTCGTTTCTTACATCGGTTTACCACTCTTCTTAGTACTATGGTTAGGATATAAATTTACGAAGAAAACGAAAGTGATTCCACTTGATAAATGTGAACTAAAATAAAGTGAAACGAGCAAACAAATTGTTTGCTCGTTTTTATTCCAATGCTTCTCCCTTCCCTATTGCTCCTGTTTTTGCAATAATAAAGGAAATATAAATAAAGGTTGGGATACGATGAACATTCGCATTACTGATGAAGCAAAAGCAGCTATACATAGATTAGAACGTGAAGACAAAAAGATTATTCGCATTAGAGGGACAATGACAAACTCTTGTAGTATTTTCGTTGATGTTGATTTAATTTGGGATACATATGTTGCAGATGATGTTGTATATGAAGATGCTAATTTTACCGTACAAATGGATTCATTTACGAAAGACTACACTGGTGATACGGTGAAACTTGATTATAAGACGACTGGTTTTAGTATTACGACTCCGAGTGAGACTTTGGTTTATGGGTTGTCGATAAAAAAATAAAAATTGTTTTCAACTGACCACTGAGGTGAAAAAATGGCTAAATATGTTCCGTTAAAATTTTTATTTAATGAAGAATTAGCAGAAAAAATGGCTGATTCTATTTGTAAACACGATCCTAATTTCCCTAAAAGAAACTTTGTTTCTTCCGTAACATGTAAAGTTGAAAATTTAGAGTTAAAGCAGCGGATTGAAGTAATAGCAGATGAATTACATCATACATTACAAAAAGATTTTAATGCAGCAATACATATTTTACTGAAAACATTGGGACCAGAAAACACAACAGAAGTAGGGACATTTACAAACGGATATATGTACATGCCTATTGCAAGATACGTTGAAAAATATGGGCTTAACGATTTTGAATCCTCATTTAACGCCATGTATGAAATAACAAAAAGGAATACTGCTGAATATGCCATTCGGCCTTTTCTTGAAACATACCATGAAGACACACTACACATATTACAACAGTGGATTCATGACGAAAATAGCCACATTAGGAGATTAGTTTCCGAAGGCACAAGGCCAAGACTTCCTTGGGCTAAAAAAATGGGAGCTCTAAAAGGTGACTTTAAGAACAATTTACAGCTTCTTGAACCATTAATGAATGATCCTTCTAAATATGTCCAAAAATCAGTAGCCAATCATATGAACGATATTACGAAAGAAGATCAAGAACTCGTTTTTCAATGGTTGCAGCAGTTACGTGATAAACAGCATCCAGTTAATCCTTGGATTATAAAACATGGGTTACGAACGGTTATTAAAAATGGTAATTTGCCAAAAGATTTTTCTTTTTGAGTATTTTAAATAAAAACGCGTATGCTTCAAAAATAAAGCATACGCATTTCTTTTAAATACAGCAATAACAAACGTTTTTTCCAACATTCCCCTTCTTCAATGAAAGGTCTATAGCATTATTTCGATAAAGCTAAACCACCTACCATTGCTCATAAAATCTATCCCTATTCCATTTCTACTTGCTTCATATAATATTCCATCGCTTCATTAAGCCATTTTTGTTCATCTTCTGTGAAAGGCGAAGGTATCATATTTTCAAGTTCTTGCATATCCAGTTCTTCCACACTAGTATTAGCTAATTTTTGTATCAAATCTTCACTAAGAAATGAAAAAGACTCTTCTATATATTCCTTAATCATCTCTTGTACTTTCGAATCCTCGACTGGTTTACCATATAATTGTTTAACCTTTTTAGACAATTGAATAAACGTTTTATCCAAGGCAATTTTATCTTCTTCTGATTTCTTTGATATTTTTTCCACGATATCCGTTAACTTATGGCGTTCCGTCCATTCTTTGTGTGTATGTTCAGTATTCATACTGTAAATAAGACTAAATAATACAGTACTATCTACCTCTTCTTCCTCTTCGACTAACTTCATTACTCTTTTAATTGCTTGCATTGATTGCTCAATTTGTTCTTGTTCTCTTTCTAACACTTGCAAATGGAGAGACAAGCTTTCATTCAGATCAACGCTAAAGCTTGATTCATGTAACAAATTAGCGACTTTATCTAGACTATAGCCTAGAAATTTTAAACTTATAATTTTTTGTAAGGTTATAATATCTTGATACTTGTAAATGCGGTGCCCTGAAGAAGGATTCTTTTCTGGTTGTAACAATCCAATTTCATCATAGTAATGCAAAGTAGGAATTGGTATGCCCGTTTTTTTCGAGAATTCTCCAATAGAAAACTTTTTATCCGTATTCATGTAAATCCCCCTATTAAAAGTATAAATTCATTATAAAACCTAAAGTAACTAGAGGTTCAAGAGGATAATTCAAGAAAATTCAAAAATGTTAAAATGCATGTAATCAATACGTATTGCACTATTTCATTTAATGGCCCAATTATTGCAGAGCATAACCTTCCCTCACAAATTCAAAGGACTTTCACTTACTTATCCCGAATATATAAATAACCATTCTCACAAGGAGCGAATGTATATGAATCTATTCGAACACGAAACGTAAAACCGTTCCACTTTAATAAGAGGTCCTCCTTTTTTCTTTTCTCATCATATCATTTACTTACAAAATAGGAGGATACAATTATGAAACGTGATCCATTATTTTTAACTTTATTAGAAAGTGCTAATACAAATTTTAGCGGTTGGGATTTTTCTTTCATTTCAGAAACGGATCGAATGAAGAGCGAACCTTTATCGTGGTCGTACGGCAGCACCGCTTTCCAGCTTATGCAGCATGCAGAATCAATGCTCGATATGGGTACTGGCGGCGGAGAGTTTTTATCTATGTTACAACCGTTCCCATCAACTATTTATGCTACTGAGGGGTACACGCCAAACGTGCCAATTGCTCGGAAGAAATTAGAACCTTTAGGGGTTACAGTTGTAGAGGTAACAGATGATACTGCTTTACCATTTCAAGATGGTCAGTTTGATTTAATCATAAATCAACATGAATCATACGCTGCCTCTGAGGTAAACAGAATCCTTTCTCCAAATGGGATTTTCCTTACCCAACAAGTTGGTGGTCTCGATTGTGCGGAACTTAATGAGCAATTTAACGCACCACTGAATAACGAATTTGCAAGTTGGTCGCTCGAAGCGGCATGTAGTGAGTTAAAAGAAAATGGATTTACTATTTTAGAAGAAAAAGAAGAGTTCCCTTTTCAACGCTTTTACGACATTGGTGCGATTGTCTATTATTTAAAAGCGATTCCGTGGCAAATTCCTAATTTTACTGTCGAAAGGTATTATGAGGAATTATATCGTATACATGAAGTCATCTTACAAAAAGGTTATTTTGATGTGAAGCAACATCGTTTTCTGATTAAGGCGATTCGCAGTTAATCATGGAGCATATAAAAAAGAGATGGATCTACCATCTCTTTTTTATTTTCACTCAATATTTTCTACAGTTAAATACTTCGTTTCACAGTAATAGCCTTTGCCGCCAACATAAACCTTTTCTATTTTATTCTTGCTATCGGTTGCTAATTTAACTAATATTTCAGAAGGCGAGTGTAAAGAATAACCTTGTTCAAATACATAGACTTCTTTTTGTAAGTAGTGCTGTTCATAAAGATAGCAAGCTAATGCACCGTTTGAAGTTCCTGTCGCTGCTTCTTCATTAATATCGTATAGTGGAGCAAAGTTTCTGCATATTATTCGATTGTCATTAAAAGTATATAGATGCATCCCGACAACATTATAATCCTTGCTGATTTCTTTCATTTTTTCAAAATTAGGTTGCAGTGTATGTAATTGTGTTTCGCTTTTTATAGGAATTAAAATATCTTTTAAACCCGTAGAGACAATTTGAATTGGGTATGTATTATCTATATCTTTAATGTCAAAGCAGTCGATAAACTCATTTGGAGGTATAACATCATAAAATATTGGTTCGTTTTGTTCCATGAATATGGTGTCATCTTTTATGGTAATAGTCAGAACACCGCTGTTTGTTTCAATCGTATAGCGATTCTTGAAAAGTTTATTTACATGCATCAGTATCGCGAACGAGCCAATTGTGGCATGTCCACATAAATCAACTTCTTCTTTTGGTGTAAAATACTCAAATTTATAATCAGCAATTTCAGATTCTGATATAAATGCGGTTTCCGCATAGCCCAGTTGTTTGGCTATTTCCATTTTTTGAGTAGTGGTCAATGTATCCTCCATAAATACCACTCCAGCTTTATTTCCGCCTTTATGATCCTTGCTAAATGCACTTGCAACATAAACAGATATTTTCATATGACACCTTCCTTCCTCACTTATAGTAAATTGTAGCATATAACGTACTACGTATATATATTGTTGGGTAAATTCTCCATGAAATAAGAGGCAAACTCTGCTTTTTGAATGTCTTTCAGTTCTTTATCACTTTTAGAACAAGCTACAAAAAGGAACATCATACATATAACGATGATGCCTAATGAAATATACTTCCGAAACATATCATCACCTCGCATATATAACATAAAAATGCTGATTGCTCTATTAAAATAATCTCTACTAGATTATAAGAGTGATTATTTTTATACTTTTCTATTGAGAAACAAATTGCTTTTCATACCTTTTGTTCACGTCATCTTCCGTCAAACATGCAGTTGTGTAATAAATAATATTCCGGTTATCATATGTGAATATATGTTCTAACTTATTTTCTTCATTTAATATTACTGGTAAGTATTTTTGTAAATTGCTAACCACACCTCTATTTTCACAATTTAATATCCAATCAATTTCTTTCCATTGTAATAATCCTTCCGCCGTACTTAATGGTGTGTCCATATGCACTCCATGTGGTAAATCAGCAAGGAATACATACATTCCCTCACCATCCCAAGACTCGTCTTTATCTTTAAAAATAACATTCCCTTTATATGTTACACTTGGAAGCTCTATTCCTGTTTCCTCAAGCGTTTCTCGAATAACTCCTTCGTACGGCGTTTCATTCTCTTCTATTTTTCCTCCGACACCATTCCACATTCCCATGTTTGGCTTTTTATTTCTATTTAATAACAGTATTTTATCGCGTTTTCTAATAAAACAAATGGTGTACTTGTACATACGATCATTTCCTTTCATTTTCATATAAGTTATTTGGCTTATTTTCAAGTAAAAACACTCGCCTTACAATTCCTTACCACATAGTATATAGTACAACTTTCATGCGTAAACACTTTACGTCAAACGAAAGAATCTTTTATAGAAAGGAGAATTTAAAATCGATAATATAAGCAATGAATTTCTAAACCAATATTACGATAGCCTTGTGTGGTTAAAAGATACACACTGGCTCGGGGTTCCAATCTGTAAACTTCCCTCTGACCTTTTTTTGTACCAAGAAATCATTCACGAATTAAAGCCCGATTTAATTATTGAATGCGGGACATTTCATGGTGGTAGTGCACTGTATTTAGCTTCTATGTTAGATTTAATTGGAAAAGGTCATGTACTTACTATTGATATAACTCCGCAGCCAAATCGGCCATCACATAATCGGATTACGTATTTAACAGCTTCTTCTGTTTCTGTACAGGCCGTCCAAACCATTTTAAGTATGCGCAAACCTGATGATGTGATTTTAGTTATTTTAGATTCTGATCATAGTAAAGAGCATGTCTCAAAAGAGCTTTTACTTTATAAATCTATCGTCACTACTGGAAGTTATATGATTGTAGAAGATACCTCTATTAATGGAAATCCGCTTCTTCCCGGTTGGGGACCTGGCCCGATGGAAGCTGTGGATGAGTTTTTAACTAAAAACAATAACTTCATAATCGACGAGTCTAAACATAAATTTTTCATATCATTCAATCCAAAAGGTTTTTTAAAGAAAATAAAGTGAAACTTTAATAAGTGGGGGTTTTGTTCATCCCCCACTTATTCTATGATTTTCATTTTTGAAAAAGGATAATACACAAATTCCACCTTGCCGATTATATTATCTTCTTCAATATATCCTAAGCCATTGCGACTATCCCTACTCACTTCACGGTTATCTCCCATGACAAATAACTTATTTGGCGGGATTTTTGTCTTCTGAAAGTTATAAAACACTTGCGTATTATTGAATAAATCTTTATTTGTATACGGTTCTTCTTGTTTTTTATCATTTACATATACAGATCCATTCGTTATGTTAATTACGTCACCAGGAAGTCCTATTACTCGTTTTACATAATATTTCGACTCATCCTCTTCTTTTATAATGACAATTTCTCCGTGCTCTAAATTAGAAAAATGTACTGCTGCTTTATTTACAAATACGTAGTCTTCTTCATATAAAGTTGGTTGCATCGATTTCCCTTCCACTTTACATAAAGTAAAAGAATGATAGGCTATTACCAAAACAAACACGAAGAGTATGTATTTCCCCCAGCCTCTTTTAATCTCCTGTTTCATATCCATTCCCACCTTATTTAAACGCTTTTCAACTCAAAAAATATATCACTGCACAATAAGTTTCTGTGCAGTGATACTATTTTTACTGGGCCTTGTTCGGCTGTTCTACTGGGACTGGATTTCCACCCGCTCTTTTCGCTTTCAATTCAAAATATGAATCCAAAATCTCTTTACCAATCGCGGAATTAATTCCTGATTTGTCATCATTTACCCAAGGTACAACAACTGAAAAAGCAACTTCCGGATCAGCATCATATGGTGCATAACCGGCAAGAGTTAAATTATAACATTTTTTTCGGTTATTGTTTTCATCTCTTCCAATATCACTTTCTCCCCCATATACGGTTTCAGCTGTTCCTGTTTTTCCAGCTGGTTTATACGGTAATCCTTTAAACGTTCCAGTACCTGTCCCGTCATTCTCCTGAAAAACTCTTCTAAATCCTTCTTTTACATGATTAATGTAAGAAGTGTCCATATCCACTCGATTTAAAATAACTGGTTCAATAGAGCGTATAACTTTTCCAACATCCTCTGGTCTATGTGGTTGTTCTCTCACTTCTTGTACAATTTGCGGTTTCATTCGGTAACCGCCGTTTGCAATTGTTGACATATATTGAGCAAGTTGAAGCGGCGTATATGTATCGTACTGTCCAATCGCATAATCAAGTAAAAAACCAGGTATGTTATCTGTTCTACCCATTTGACCAATCGATTCATTCGGCAAGTCAATTCCAGTCGGTACACCTAAGCCAAACTGTCTAAAGTAGTAGCGCATTTTATTAAATGTCTCTTTCTTGATATCTAGCGGATTATTTGGTACATAGTTTATACCTGCCATTTTTAATGCTGTATTAAACATATAGACGTTTGATGAAACTTGTAAAGCTCTTAAATCATCAATATCTCCAAAGTCTTTCCACGATTTCTTTGGCTTAGTACTTCCTTTAAAGTACATTGGGGCATCGAAGAAATGCGTATACGGCTTAATTGTTTCAGTTTGATATCCAGCTAATAACGTAGCCCCTTTCACTGTTGATCCTAACTCATAAGAACTTGTCATCGTTCCTAACGCAAAGTCTTCTATTTGCATGCCACCATCTTTATTTACAATCTTCTTCCCAGCCATTGATAAAATTTGCCCGTTTTTCGGGTTCATCATTACGACGAACGCACGATCCATCATCGGCTCTGCAGAATGAAATGCTCGTAAATTCTTTTCAAGACTTTGCTCTACTTTTTTCTGTAACTCCATATCCACTGTTAACATTAAATTATTTCCACTTTTTCCTTCAGTTACTTTTTCTGTTCGAATAATATTCCCTGCTTTATCCGTAATATTTCTAGACTGTTCTTTCGTTCCATGTAATGCATCTTCGTACTGTTTCTCGATGTAGCTCTTACCAATACGGTCATTTCGGTTATAATCACGCACTAAATAATAATCTAACTGTTCTCTTGGCAAGCCCTCATTTTCAGTAGAAACGCTACCAAGGATAGAACGAAGTATTTTATCATTTGGGTATTCACGTTCCCAGTCCACTGTCGTATCCACTCCTGGCAAATTCGCCAATCTTTCACTTACGACTGCATATTCATTTTGACTTACATCTTTTTTAACGATTTGCGGCGTCATTTTATATCCCGCATTCATCTTACTTTTAATTGCTAGTACTTCTAGATCCTCTTTTGAAAGTTCGCTTAATTCTTCTTGCGTAATCCTTTCCCTGCGTAACTCTTCTACTCTTTTATCTAATTCTTTCCCTTCTATCTCTTGCTTCCTAAATGTATTCTCATCTTCTTTTGTCACTTTTGCAGCTGCTCGCTTTTCATTTAACTGCATCCAAAAATCTTTTTTATCTGTTTCTGTCAACTTATCTATATCTTCTTGTGACATTTCTATTAACTGAGCTAACTGTCTTGCTACTTGTAAAACTTCTTTCGAATCTACTCCTTTCATTTTCGTATATGTAACGGTTCGTAGCGGTTTGTTATTTACAATCACTTGACCTTGCCGATCAAACATTTTCCCTCTAGGAACAGGAGTGCTTACCGTTACATCTTCCTTTTTGTTCACTTCATTTCTATACGTTTCTCCATCAATGATTTGTACTTTACCTAATTGAATTATAATAGCTGAAAATAAAAGAAAGACGATAAAAAATAGTACATTTAATCGAAAAGGAATATGAGTCTTTTTCTTTTTCGATTGTTTCTTCTGCTCCTTTTTCTGTCTCATTTCGCTCCCTCGCTTCATTCTATTAACATTTCTACATAGAACCATTATGTATCAAATTTATTTATATGATATATATAGAATTTTATATTAATTACAAAAGAAATAAAAGATTTAATTTTCAGTTTTTTAATTTTACATCCTATTTATTACCATTCCCTTAATTCTTCATAGCATGAATTTTTTTCTGAAAGAATGAGTGTATACAATTGTTTTTTCATATCATTCATTTACATTTCTCTGTATACTAACAATAAAAGACATTACTAAGGAGAAAATGAAATGACAGATTCATTCACAATTCATACTAATACGTCATATTGTTTAAACTTTATGATTTATATTCAAAACATTTATCTCAACCAACAAGAGAATAGAGAAAATTTGCGGTTTCCTTACATAGCAAGACAATTAAATTTCTCTACTGATTTTGAAGATCATTTCAAAGATTTATGGCATACACTTCGTAAACAAATTCCTAACGACCGATATGATTTACAAATTTTTTATGAGGAAAATAATATCTTTTACGAGAAGCTTTTTGACAATCAGTTATGTAATGAGGAATCCTTTAAAGAGATACTATATAGTTTTAAAGTATGGTGGACTAGCATAGTAGGCCAGCATTCATTAGAATGGTCTGTAAGTGAATATAGTACACAACTTTATAATGACTTAGTTTTATACTTAAAACAAAACGAAATAGAACCTTTACAACAACTACACATTAGCTTACTTTATGACGATTGCGTATTCGCTAAAGAAAACATTTCTTCCTATTCTGCTATTTTGCCAACCAAAGCCTTTTTTATAGGTTATAGAGATGTGGTTGCGACATTATTGAAATGTTTTAAACAGTGATTACTCAAATAAAAAACTGAGGTGGACACCTCAGTTTTTCCGATAACTTATTTCATTGAAGATAACCCTTCAACAAACTCACCAATCTTATTTTGAAAAACAAAGTCAAAGTTATATTCTTGTCCTGTTAACTCTTCATTTACTAAAATTGTTGTTGCCCCGATTTCCCTCTTTGCGATTTGTGGGAATGAAGCGACGGGTTGTACTTTTAATGATGTTCCCATAACGATAAGTACATCTGTTTCATATAAACGTGTTATCGCATTTTGATATTGCGGCAATGTATCACCGTATAAAACAACATCTGGATTTAAAATAAAATTACACTTCTGACAACGAGGCACTTCATGATCAATCATATACTGCAAATCATATCCCGCTTTACACTTCGGACAATGTGCTGTTTGAAGTGTTCCATGTAAATCAATGACATGCTTACTACCACCTAGTTGATGTAAACCGTCAATATTTTGCGTTAAAATCGTAATATCTTTCCCTTGTTCTTCTAATTCAGCTAAAAAGCGATGCCCACGATTTGGTTTATATTGATGGAACGTATTAATTTGAAAGATTTCTTTATAATGCTTCCAAAATTCTTTCGGACTTCTATTATAATATCCTCTTGATAAATACATCTCCACATTCGCATCAGCATACAATCCATTTGCTGAACGGAAATCTGGAATACCACTTTCCGTACTTGCTCCTGCGCCTGTTAACACTGTAATTTTCTTCGCTTTTTCTAAAATTGAACGTACTTCTTCAAATTGCACAAAAATCACCTCTATGTATTTTCCTATACTTATTATACCAGTTGTTTATAGGAGGTGTTGTCTTTGTATAAAGAACTCTTTAAACTTCCTTATTTTATATAGTTTTTCTTGATGATATCTTTTGCATTATTATACAGGAATACAAGGAAGATAACCGCTAGGATACCGTTTACCCAGTAATATGTATTTCCAGAAGTAAACCTATTATAAAAGGATTGAGCATTATAATATCATAGCCCCGCTGCAAGCACAGTAGAGAATACTAACATACCAAAACTTTTCAAGATATCCACCCCTAATTTCCAAACTTCCAATTTTCACAATAATTATACCTGAAAATGGGCGAATTTAAAATATGCAATGTACCCAATCATTATCAAGTTAACGATATACCCTTCTTCCAAACAAAAATAACAACTACATACGCACTTCGGTACTATCTCAGAATCTTACTTAATGTGTCGTACCCCCAATTTCCACAATATCGACCTCAACTGTCGTCGTTACCTCTACTGCCAATTCTATCCCTTTACTAATCGTAGGAAGTGACATACTCGCTTTACCTGGATAGTTACTCGCTTGCTCTGGTAAAAACGGAATATGAATAAATCCGCCTTTCATTTTCTTATCCTGTTTCTCTAGTTCATGCATGAGACCGTAGAATAAATGATTACAAACGAATGTACCTGCTGATTGTGACACAGAAGCTGGTATCCCTTCTTCTTGTAGCTTTTTTACAATTGCTTTCATCGGAAGTGTAGACCAATAGGCAGTTGGTCCTTCTTCTACAACTGCTACATCTACGGGCTGATTCCCTTCATTGTCAGCAATTCTCGCGTCATCAACGTTAATCGCGACACGCTCTATCGTAATATCTGGTCTGCCCCCCGCTTGTCCGATACATATAATCATTTCAGGGTTTAGTTCTTCTATATACTCTTTTAATACGCTGATTGATTTTTGGAATACAGTTGGTACTTGTTTACTAATAATCTTATATTCTCCGATTGTTTTTTCATGCAAACTTTTTGCGACTTCCCAAGCTGGATTGATGCTTTCTCCGCCAAACGGATCGAATCCTGTTAATAATACTGTTTTCATAGTTTTTCCCTCCTAATTAAAAACGATATACGAGGCCGTACATAATAAACATATTTATGATAAAGATTGAAAGAGCAATTGGTACTTGCGCTTTAATAACTGCATTTTTATCTTTTAGTTCTAATAGCATCGCCGGAACGATATTAAAGTTTGCTGCCATTGGAGTAAGCAATGTTCCGCAGTATCCAGCAAACATGCCAAGTGCCGCCATAATTGCCGGATTTCCTCCATGCATTTGTACAATTAAAGGTAAACCAATTCCGCCAGTAATAACGGCAAACGCTGCGAATGCATTTCCCATTACAACTGTGAAAAGCATCATGCCTAAACAATATGCCATTACAGCAACAAACGGATACTCTGTCGGTAATACTTGTCCAACTAAATCAGAAACGACTTGTCCAACGCCAGACTTCGCGAAAATACCGCCAAGTGCTGCTAACATTTGTGGTAAAATAACAGCCCAGCCGACAGCTTGTAATAGTCTGCTTCCCTCTTGAACAGGCGTTGTTATTTTCGATTTTGTAATACGCATCGCCGCAACGAATGCAAGTAATGCCCCAAGCGCTAATGCAACTAATGTTACTTTATCTGGATCAACAAGAGAAACATTTCCCCATTTGATTTTCCCTAACGTTAACGTACCAATAATTGTAAAAATAGGGATTAATAGTGCAGGCATAAAAATTTTATTTTTTAATTTCTCCGCATGTTTCACACGCTCTTGTACTGGTACTTCTTTCTCCTCTGATTTTGTTACTTTATTTAATGAAGCTAACACGACCATAGCGAGCACGATACAGCCAACATAAAACGAAGGGATTACATTTCCGAATAAAAATGTAACTGAAAATAACGCCCAAAATAAGCTAGAACCAAATCGATTTGGATGTTCACGATCAAATGCAATACGAACGGCGATAAAGGCAACAATTATACCTAATACGTAATAAATTGTATCCATTGTGATGATATTCATTTTATATTGCCTCCTTCTTTTCTTTTTCTTTTGATGTCATCGTTTTTGCTATATATTTATCAAATCTTCTAAATCTGATCCAGCTTACGATAAGCGCTGATATTGCAGTTGGAATACCCCAAAGCGCCATATCCCACACACCGACATGCATACCTACCGAATCGAAGAATCCTTTCATTAATAAAATCGCACCAGTCGCGATAAATATATCCTCTCCGAAAAACCATGCTGTATTTTCCGCCGCTGCTGCATTTGCTTTAATTTTTTCTCTTAACTTTTCAGGTAACTTACCATATTTACCTTGCGCGGCCCCTTCTGCCATTGGTGCAACGAGTGGTCTTACTGTTTGTGCATGACCACCAATATTCAGTCCAAGTGCTGCTGATGATTCTCTTATCGTAAAATATGACATTAATACTCTTCCAGTTGTTGCGCCTTTTGATTTCGTTATAAGTGCTTCTGCTCTTTCTTTTAAACCGTAACGCTCTAAAATTCCGATGACCGGTAAAGTTAATATAATTGGCATAGACATATATCTATTTTCTATGAAAAATTTACCGAACATGCTAATGACATCATAAAAGCTTAATCCTGAAACCATACCAGTAACAATACCTGCAACCATAACTACTAAAAGTGTATTTAATCTAAATAAAAAGCCCACCGCAACAAGTAATATCCCGATTAATTTCACCAATTCCAACACTTCCCCTCATATTTTTACTTCGGTGCACAAATAGAAATGCCATTAAGTTCGAATGTTCTGTATATTCTCTTCGCAAATTGCACTGCTTTCTCTCCATCACCATGTAAACAGATTGTTTTCGCGTGAACTGCTACTTTCTCTCCGTTCACTGCGTTTACGTAGCCTTCTTTCACCATTTGAAGCACTTGCTTTATCGCTTCGTCTTCATTTTTTATAAGTGCATTCTCTTCCGTACGGCTCGTTAATGTCCCATCTTGCTTATACGTACGATCTGCAAAAGCTTCTTGTACGAGAGTTATATTATATTTTTCCGCAGCCTGTATAAATGCCTCGCTATTTGCTAATCCGTAAAGTATTAGATTTGGATTGCTATGATAAATTGCCTTCGTAATTGCATCTGCAATTTCCGGATTAGTCGCCGCCATATTATATAGAGCACCGTGCGGTTTCACATGATGCATCTTCCCGCCAGCTGCTTTCACAAAAGCATCTAATGCACCGGTTTGATACAATACATAGTCGTAAACTTCACTTGCTGAAACGTTCATATTTCTTCTTCCAAATCCAATTAAATCAGGAAAACCAGGATGCGCGCCAATTGCTACGTTGTGCTGCAGTGCCTTTTCGACCGTTTTCCTCATTACAGTCGGATCTCCCGCATGAAAACCACAAGCAATGTTTATAGAGGAAACGAACGGAAGAATTTCATCATCATTCCCCATTTTATAAGCTCCAAAACTTTCTCCTAAATCACAGTTTAAATCGATTGTCGTCACGATGTTACCCTCCTAATGTCAGCTTCGTAAAGCGATGAATTTCTTTAATAGATTTATATTTACTTCTTGTTCTATATACAATTGTTCCGCTTCTTCCAACGTAATTTTCTCAAATGAAACATAGTCCCCTGGTTTTAACTGAGCAAGAAGAGGTAAATCTACTGAAATGATATTTCCCATTCTCGGATATCCGCCCGTCGTTTGCCTATCTGCCATTAATATAATTGGCTGTCCGCCATTCGGCACTTGAATGGTCCCAAATGTAACAGGACTCGATAAAATCTCTTTTTCTTCCACTCTATTTAAAACTTCTCCTTCAACTCTATAGCCCATACGATCAGCGTAATTAGATACTTTATACTCTTTCGTAAAAAATGCCTTTTTACTTTCTTCTGTAAATTGATCATATTCAAAATTAGTTATGACGCGAAGCTTAGGATATTTCTTATACTTTGGCCTTATGCTGCTGCTAATTGCCCAGTTTATTTTGATTTGCTCTCTCTTTTGTAAGTCTTGAATAAAACGACTCGCCATTTCTGTCTGCGTACCAATTTGAAAATAATCTCCTTTTTTCAGCATTCTCCCTTCCATACCACCAATCGCTGCACGTATGTAAGTACTTTTGCTGCCCATTATGCGATCAATCTGTATACCACCTGCAAAAGTTACATATGCTCTGCAACCACTTTTCACTTTTCCGAAGCAAAGCATGCTACCTTCTTCTGCTAAAATGGGACGCCACAATGGAATACGTTTCCCATTCAGTAACGGTTCCATATCAGCTCCGCCAATCGCAAGTAAAGTCGTTTTCTTTATTAACAATTTAGGTCCCATAATTGTCATTTCGAGTCCCGCTTCATTCTCTTCATTACCGACTAACATATTAATTATCCGAAGTGCACTTTGATCCATGGCCCCGCCAACTGGTACACCGTATTGTTGATAATGAGTTCGCCCTAAATCTTGGACTGTTGTAAACATCCCTGCATGCAAAACTTCTACATCCATTCTTTGGCCCCCTCAAGTGATACGTACTCTTCCTTCGTTATTGGGATAAATCTTAAGTACATACCGCTTTGAATATATGTTGGTGTTTCTTCTTCCGGATTAAATAAGGAGATTGGTGTTCGGCCAATAATATTCCATCCACCCGGTGTTTCAAGCGGATATATACCTGTTTGATTTCCGCCAATCCCTACCGAACCAGCAGGTATTTGTAACCGTGGTGTTTCTTTTCTAGGTGTTTCTAGTTCTTTTGATAGTCCTCCTAAATACGGGAACCCTGGTGTAAAACCTAACATATACACAAAATATGTCGTTTCACTATGTATGCGAATGACATCCTCCACTCGTAATCCTCTATCATGCGCGACCTCTTCCAAATCAGGTCCATATTCTCCTCCGTAGCAAACAGGTATAGAAAGATGTTTCACACCTTGATGTAATTCTTCTTGATACGAATTACAAAGCTCCTGTATATACCGGCAAACGTAATGATATGATCCTTCACTTCTCGCATTTCGCTTCCATACTTCGTATACATTGTAGTAGACCGCTAACGAGGTGAAAGATGGTACACACTCAACCATTCCTGTAAACGGATGCCGCCCTAACGCTTGAAACAATCGCTGCACTTTTTCGTATGTATCCATACCAATTTCTTCACCAAATGTAACAATAATTGCTTGATCCCCTAACGCAGAAAATTTCATCCCACTCCCTCTTTCTATGCCAAAAAGCCGAGTTCTTTCGAAATGCGACGTGCTGTTTCTTTCACTTTCACAATAAAATATGCAATATTACTTTCGTTATACTCAATTGCTAATCCCGAAATACTAATGCCTGCTACAACCGTTCCATCACTTGCAAAAATGGGCGCTGCTATAGCGGCTGTATGGTTTTCTAACTCAGAATAGCTAATTGTATGTCCTTCCTTTTTCGCCATTTGTAACACTTCTAGCAATTGCTCCTTATCCACGATTGTTCCATCTGCAAACTGTTTTAAATCCGTTTCCTCTATGTAATTCTGTTTCTCTTGCTCTGAAAAATACGATAGCAATATTCTCGGACATGCACCCGCATAAAGCGGCGCTCTTCTTCCAACCGCCGTATACACGCGTACAGGCTGAACACCTTCCATCTTTTCCACATAAATCGCATCATTACCATCTTGAATAATTAAATTAACTGCCTGCCCTAAACTATCTCTAAGCTCTTTCATATACGGAATCGCAATATTTCTTACTGATAATCTTTGCGAAACAAGTTGACCAAATCGTAAAAAAACGACTCCGAGTCGATATTTCCCCTTCTCATTTTTTTGTAAAAACTCCATTTCTTCTAACGAGCCAATTAAACGATAAACAGATGTTTTCGGCATACTCGTTAGCTGAACCATCTCTGTTAAACTTAGCTCTTCATGCTCATAAAACAACTCTAAAATATCCATTGTCTTAACTGCCGTTTTATTTATACTCATTCTATCTCCCTCTCGTTCCGAATTTCGGAACTTAAATTCCATTTTCCGAAACAAATATATAATTTAAAATTATAAAATATTCTTTCAATTCTATCAATATTTTTTTCAAGCCTATGACTCGATATATATAAATAGCGCACAAAAAAAGTATGGAAGAATATTTTCTTCCATACTTTCTGTTTATAACGCTCTTACTTGTTTCAACGGCCAGAAAACAGCTTGTCCTTTTCCGACAATCTCATCTTCTGAAATAAATCCGAACATACGACCGTCTTTCGAAACTTCACGGTTATCTCCTAAAACAAACACTTGGCCTTCTGGCACTTTCGTTTTTCCTGTGATTTGTTCTAACGTAAAGTCTGGAGTTAATACACGGCCTGCTGCTTTTTCTTTAAACTCTTTTAAATATGGTTCTTCCATCGCTTTTCCGTTTACATATAACACATCATTTTTATACTCAACTGTATCGCCTGGTAAACCAATTACTCGTTTTACTAAATCATATCCTTCTTTTCCGTGGAAGACGATAATATCAAAGCGATCTAATCCACTTATACTATAACCAATCTTATTCACGAGAACTCGTTCGTTATTTTCTAAAGTAGGCATCATCGATTCACCTTGTACTAATGAAGGTGTAAATAAAACACCTCGAATAATAACGATTAATACAAGGGTAAACCCTATCGTTTTAGCCCATGAGAATAATTCTTTCTTCGTATTTTCCTTCATCGTTTCTCCTCTTTCTTTATTATTTATTGTATGATTTGAACTAATTTTTGTACTAAATTAAGATCAATGTCAGAAAAACATGATTTCCCTTCTCTTACCGCTGTACCGACATGCGCTTGCGTGATTCCAGTTTCATCTAGTAATTGCTTTATATTTTCTTTCGTTACTCCAGCTCCAACTACAAGTTGAATTTGACCATCGCTTACCTTTTGCATTTCTGTAAGTACCGGAATATTCTCTACTATATTTCCTTGTCCACCTGAAGTTAAAACGTGAGTCACTTTATGAAACTTCTTTAAAGTTCTCATCGCTTCTACCGGATTTTCTATATCATCTATCGCACGGTGGTACGTTACATTTATTCCATCTACAACAGATAGTAAATCTGCTAATTTCTTTTCATCCACTTCATTTTGTTCATTTAATACACCTAATACAACACCAGCTGCACCTAACCTCTGTGCAATGATAATATCTTCCTTCATCATTTCAATTTCTTCTTCCGTATATGTAAAAGACTTCGCATGCGGGCGAATCATAACGTGAATCGGTATATGTACTGCTTCTACCGCTTTTTTAATAAATGCATAACTCGGCGTTAAACCGCCTTCTGTATAAGATGAAATTAATTCAATTCGCTTCCCGCCAGCTCGTTCAATTCGTTTCACATCTTCTAAACATGTTGCAATAACCTCTAGCATGAGATAACCTCTTTTCGTGCTTTTTTCTTATTATACAGTAGGTGAAATAAGAAGCATAGCATTCTCCTATAAAACTATAAAAAGAAGAATGAAAAGAAAGATTTTTTAACTACTAACACCTATTGGTGATTTTATATTCTAAAAAAGAGTAACCTCTAGAATTTCCAACTAGGTGTCACTCCTTTTTATTTTAGTTATTCTTCTTAGTTACTTCATTATAATAATGGCTAAATGCTTCTACTAATGCATCAACGGAAGCATATAATTCTTCTGGTGTATTATCTACCCCTCCCATTTCAATCAATAATGCATTGGGAGAAAGGTCTTGATTATATACTCCGTTCCCGCTTTTACGATCCTTAATAAAAATGCCTCGGCTTAAACCGTAATACTTTTCATCTAAATATGAATTGATTGCCGTTACTATTTTTTTATTTTTTTCAAAGTTAGGATTCTCTCGCCCTAAAATGAAATAGAGCCGAGCATAATTTTTTCCGTTAATATTTTTTGTTGTAGTATTTTTTCGTGCATCATCTCTATGGAGGTCCATTGGGAACATAATATTTTTATCTTGCGTTAATTTATCTTGTAATATTTGACGGGATCCTTTGTAAGATTGGGCCCAATTTAAATTTTTATTCCGCAGAAAATCCCTCATATTTGTCGTATCATGTGAAACACCTATTCCTTTTTCTTCTAATTTTTGTTTTAAATAGTTTCCAACAAACGTAATATTCACTTCATTATTTGTACTGGAAGCATCATCGGGTACAGTAGCACCTGGAATAAGAGGAATAAACGATTCCCAACTATGTGTATGATAAATAAAAACTTTATTTTCACTGTTATTTTTTGTATTTGAATTTTCACCGGTAGAATTGTTTTCTTTCTCACTCTTTGGGTGCTCAATAGCAGTGCCTTTATCTTTAATTTTATCTAAAGGAATACTAGATTCTTCAGGAATGTTCGTATAATCTGTTCCTTCCCCAGCAATTAATATTTCCGAATAAAATTGATTCATATTAGGAATTTCCCGGGTTAATAAACTTCGGAGATCATTTACATTAATGTTTGTAGAAAGTGATAGTAAAAAAGATTCTAAAGACGCTCGTCCTTTTTCTTTATGAAATTCTTCTGCAAAATAACGATTTTCACTTCCTATCATATACATAAGACCTTTAGTAGAATTCGTTCCTAATAACTGATTCATATAATATGATTTAAATACGCTAGAATTACTAGAAATGACGAATGAAGTGAGGATACATATAATCGTGAATAAAATACATACCACTACATATCTTACATTCAATACTTTCAGTTTCACTTTATTCATTTTATATCTCCCTTCATCTACTATATTCTTACGCATAATTTTTAAGTAATATGATTACTAATTTAATAGAATTGCCTCAAAAATTTTAAAAGAAATGAAATAACCTGAGTCTATATAAATATAGAACTCAGGTTATTTCATGCCGTTTACTCGACAGGAGGCATTGCATTTTGATGGACTTTTTTATTTTCCATGTCAATGTCTAATTGGTCTTTCAAGAACTTCATACCTTTTGTTGTAAGATGAACAGCCCGATTCTTATCTGTTTTTGTAATCCATTCCTGTTCAAAAAATACTTTTGCTATTGCAGATCCTAACCAACCAGAAATATGGTAGCGTCGTTCACTCCAATCAAGACAAGGTTTTGCAAATATTCTTCTCTTTATATCTGCCGCTTCAATATTTATTCCAAAATTCAGAAACCAGTGCTTACCTTGTTCCGTTACAATGTATTCTCCTTTCTCTAAAATGATAAATTCCTTATCTAATAATTTTTCGGTTATCTCTACACCGAGTTTGCCTGCAAGATGATCATAGCAAGTTCGAGCATAACGAACTTGTTTTAGTTGATTCGATTGTTTTAAAGAACGAACTTGGACTGTTGGTGCGATTGTTCCTAACTTTTCAAGAACCTCTGCTACCTCTTGATTAGCAAGTCGATAGTAACGATGTCTACCATGTTGCTCAACTGTAAGTAGATTCCCCTCTACTAATTTAGAAAGATGAGAACTAATCGTTGGATGTGACACCTTTGCCATATAAGCTAATTCGCTAGCAGGTAGTGCCTGATTGTTCATTAAACAATCTAAGATAATTGCTCTTGTAGGTTCAGCAATTAGTTTGGCTATATATGAGATATTCGGATATACATTCATATTTCGATGATACCCTAACTATTAAACTGATACAATTATTTTAAGTTTAATAGTAAAGGAGAACGTATTATGAATGCAATTGATCTTAGTATATTAAATTTGAAAGAAACGAGAAGGCGCTCAGAAAAATTATGGAATTCTCTTCCCGATAATTTTCTTAATTGGAAGCCTGATCATGAGGCCATGACCTTCGGTGAGATGATTCGTCATGTTTGGGCCTCAACTTTTTACTATCATATGATTTTAAAAAACAACGGCTCAATACATGATATACATTTCCCGTATGATGACGAGCCAATTACTTGTGTAAAAAAAGAAATTGAATTGGCACAAGTATACTTTACTGACTTCATAGAATATGTTCAATCCATAAGCATAGCTGAGCTAGATTCAACCCTTATTGATCGAAGCGATGTTGGCTATCAAAGATATTTAGGCGACATGCTATTACGAATTGCCTATCATGATGCGGTCCATGCAGGTCAATTTTTACAATATTTACGAATGGTAAACTTGGAAAGACCTTTAATTTGGGATTAAAAGTTGCCAAACGAACATTACAATAAATATTCTTTCAGCCAATAACAATCCAAAATCATGATAACAATTTCTATTAACAATCTCATCTCAATTTGATACGTCGTACACATAAAAAGCACGGGTTTGATTAGTAATCAAATCCGTGCTTTCGAAACAACTATAATATCCATAAACAATAAAATGTAAGCTTTAAAAACTACGACCGAAACGCCGCATCCGCTAACATAGACAGTGTTACATCATCCATCGGCGGATTATGTAATCCTGCTCTGACGTTTAAGTAGTAACGATGAAGTGGATTTTTTTCTGATAAACTTTTTGCCCCCACGATGCGCATTGCTTTATCTACAATTGATATCGCCGCATTCGTTACGGCATATTTCACTGCTGCTAATTCTGCTTGCAGTGATAGTTTATCTTCTGCCTCATCGTACTTTTTCGCAATTTGATATAAAAAGACGCGAGCTTGCATAAGCTCAAGTTCTAATTCTCCAACTAATCTTCTAACATTCGGCAATAAACTAATAGAATGATTTAAACTATTTGGCTTGTATGATCCCGCAAATTGAACTGCATAATTTCTTGCTGCTTGTGCAATTCCTAAATAACATGCTGGTATATGTAGCAACCAGCCAATACCCTTTTGTTTCACTTTTCCGCCCTTTATATCTGTAAAAAAGCGGTTTTCTATCTCCGCATTTTGTAAGACAAGGTCGTGACTAGCGGTTCCTCGCATCGCAACGCTATCCCACGTTTCTTCAATGGATACACCGAGTGTATTTCTTGGAATAACAAACTCACCAACTTCATCTCGGCCTTCCATACTCGCTGAAATAATAAAATAATCAAGTATTGGCGCCATCGTTGTAAAGGTTTTCCTTCCGTTTATAACCCACTTCTCGCCTTGTTGAACCGCTATTGTTTCTGGTTTGCCGCCGCGCGTCGGACTCCCTGTCTTTGGTTCTGTTGCTGCCCTGTTAAAGAGTGCACCGTTACGCACTTCTTCGCAAAACCATTTGAACATCTCATCATTCCAAGAGCGATTTTCCGCTAGCTCTTTCACAATGCCAAGATGCCAGCCAATCGATAATGCAGTAGCTCCGCAGCCTTCCGCGATTTTCTCTTGAAATAAAACGAAGTCATATAAAGAAATCGCACTACCACCAAATTCCTTCGGTAACGTTAATTTCGTATATCCGATATCTTTCAAATCACTTATATTTTCATACGGAAATGATCCTAATTCACTTAGTTGATGCTCCCTTTCCATGAACTTCGGAATCAATTTATTTATTTGTGTAATAATGAAAGATTGTTCTTCTGTTTCAACAAATGAGAGTGCCATACTATAATCTCCTTTATGTTCGATTCATCAACCGCTCACTTTTTCATTATGATTATATGAAGCTACCTCTCTATTGTTTCACTATTCCGATAAAAATACAATGTTTTTGACTAATAAGAAAAGTTCCTATTTAAAGATAGGTTCTTTTCTTATGTTAGTCTCCCTTTAATGCCTTTAATGGCAAAGAGGTTACATATCCAATATACGAGAATAATTCTTTAAAGAAGAATGGAATTTCTGTGTCTAACGTTTTATATGCTGATGTCGGCGTTGGTGAAGCATACGCTTCAATATTAATATGTTTTGCGATTCTCATTGCGCGTTTCATATGAAGTGGATCACTTACAATCGTGTATGTGCGTATTCCGTTCTCTAGTCCAACTTCCTTCGCATTCTTTAAGTTTTCTTCCGTGAAAAGGGATTTTGTTTCAATTAAAATATCTTCGTCTTTTACACCTTGTTTCATTGCATATACTCTTGCAGTACGCGCTTCCTCAAGTTCTGCCTCAAACTTTGTACCACCCGTAAAAATAATCTTTTTAATGTTTCCGTTCTTATATAAAGAAATCGCATGATTAATTCTTTCTTTAAATACAGGGGATGGTTTTCCGTTCCAAGAAGCCGCCCCTAGTACGATACCAGCATCCGTTTTCACACTATCGTCTGTTTTAAAACGATAGCTCCAAATATCGTAAGCTGCATAACTTACATATAAAATAGCAGAACAAATCATTAGTAAAAATACTTGAAAGATTCGTCTTTTCTTACTTTTCTTATTTTCTTTCATTTGTAATTGCCTCCGTACATCATCCATACTTCTATAAAAAACATTTATATCAAATCGTTTTGTTTGAGTTTATTTAAAAGAAGGAACTTTACTTGTTATTTATGTATAAAAGGGTTTTCATTTAAAATTGAGGATTATCAATTCATTTTCATTTGCGGTTTTCATTACATGTTTTAAATTCATAAGTTTATTACCATACAACTACATTGTAACGAATTTTTTCTCAGAAGGGAACGATGAAACAAAAGTAATTAAAATAAAGTAGCATTTTGTAAGAAAAAAGGTATATTTTTCATGTATTACGAACAATATACCTTTCAAAACACGAATTATAACTTTTCTTTATACAATTCTAATTTTTCCAACAAATGAGCTTTCACTACTGGCCATTCGCTTGCAATCATACTATACACAACCGCATCTCTCACATGACCGTTTGGCAATTTTCTTTCATTTCTAAGCACGCCCTCTTTAACTGCTCCTAAACGTTCAATTGCTCGTTGTGCTTTTTCATTTCTTGCATCCGTCTTAATTTGTACTCTCAACATATGCAATTTTTCAAAAGCATACTGAAGAAGCATATACTTACACTCTGTATTAATACTCGTACGTTGTACACTTGGATGATACCAAGTCTGCCCTAACTCTACTGTTTTATCTTCTACTGAAATATTATATAAACGTGTACTTCCTACAATCATATTCGTCTGTTGATCTACTACAACGAAAGGTATTTGAGACCCCTTCCCATAACCCCGTATCGCTTTTTGAACATATTGCTGCATATCTTGAACACTATCCATTTTAGAGATTAAATACGCCCAAATACCCCGATTTCCTTCTACAATCGAAAACAAAGTTTCGACATCCTCACTCTCTATTAACCGTAACTTTGCTCTTTCGTGAATGATTTCCATTTGAAAGCCCCCTTTGTTGTTACTATATCATATGAAAATAAAACGTTTTATAAGGATAATAGAATATTTTTTTAAAATTCCTTTTCCAATATATTCTTCTCGTATACGTCGGGAAGGCTCATCAATAACCTTTAAAAAGGAAAATTTTGATAATTTCCAATAAATACTATATAATGATAAACGGGAGGGGATAAAAATGCTAGATCAAATTACTTGGGGAACGCCAGGCAGCTTATTATGCTTAGGATTCTTTTTTGCAGGATTAGGAATCTTCTTAAGAAGCATTACGTCATATACGAAAAACAAATAAAAATACCAAGCTTTTAATCAAAAGAAGCCTTCCTTTTACAGAAGGCTTCTTTTGTTATAAATTTATCTTATTAAAACTTTAAAGCAACAAATAAGCAACCGGCGTAATAATAAGTAACGTTAATATCGTTCTTTGTACGTAGAGAATTATAAGTTCCGATACTTTTAACGGGATGTCCGTCGATAAAATACAAGGAATGGAAGCTGAGAAAAACAATATAGATGATACCGAAACAACCCCAATGACAAACTTTGTCACAAGTGGTGCACTTACAACTAAAAGAGAAGGTAAAAACATTTCTGCGATACCAACGGATGCGGCTTTAGCAGCTAGTTCAGCTTCTGGAAGCTGTAAAGCCCACGTAAATGGATAGAAAATATAACTGATCCAATCAAATATTGGCGTGAATTTCGCTAAGACGATACCAATTAATCCTACTGACATAATAGATGGCAAAATCCCCATCGTCATAATAAATCCATCTTTTAAATTTACTGCGATGTTTTTCATAATACTCGGTGCAGATTTCGATACTTCTAGCGCATCTTCCCAAGCGCGTTCTAACATTTTCTCTTTATAAACGGGCTCTGGGAATCCTTCTTCTGTTACATATGTATCTGGTTTTCTACTAAGAGGCGGGAGTCTTACGGTGATAGCAGTTACGATGAATGTTACAACGAGAGTAGTCCAAAAATAAACATTCCATACATGCATAATGTCTAATGTTTTTGCGATGATAATCATAAATGTTGCGGATACTGTAGAAAAACCTGTAGCAATAATAGCTGCTTCTTTTGTCGTATACTTACCTTCTTTATACACGCGATTTGTAATTAATAAAGCCAACGAATAACTCCCCACAAAAGAAGCAACCGCATCGATTGCTGATCGTCCTGGTGTTTTCCATAACGGCCTCATAATGGGACGGCAAAACGTACCGATAAATTCAAGTAATCCGTACCCGACTAATAACGCTAAAAAAGCCGAGCCAATTGGAACGAGTAAACTTACCGATATGACTAGTTTTTCATACAAAAACGTCCCTACATCTTGTGCAAAGAACCATGCCGGCCCTACTTTCACGCAATATAATACACCAAAAACGACGCCAACTACTTTTAAAATTGAAAAACAAATGTCTACGAGAGATGCATTCCATTTTTTCGTATAAAACGGATAAATCGCACCCATTATCATAACGAGTAGTGCATAATAAGGTACGACGCTCGGAACCGAAGTCCTGATCCATGATACGATATGATCAATCATAATGGACGAAGCACCGTTTATCGTAACTGGTACGAAAAACATAAACACCCCAACTAGACTAGCGAGTATAAAGCGAAGAATGATCCTCTTCTCACTCCCTGTCTTAATTACATTCCTTTTTAATTCAATTTCACTCAAAATTCGACACCCCCTATTATCTAAATATTCTGTATAATTACATTAGATTCCTTCTTTCAGTTTCTAATATTTCATCATATGAAAAAGCCTATTTTAAAATAGGCTTTTTCTACTACCTCTCATAATCATCCACAATCACTTGAATAACACGATACGATTCTTCTGCAACTGCCTTATCACTAGTCTTATTCGCATCATATGTAATTAACGCTTTCCAAAGTGCCCACCCTCTTGCTCTATTCCACGTTTCTTCATCTATTTGCAATACTTCTTGAAATACATTTCTGCTATTCTTATCAAAAAATGTCCATGCCATCGCTGCATCACAAGCTGGATCGCCTACTCCTAAAATACCAAAATCAATTACGGCACAAAGCTTTCCGTCCTTAACAAGTAAGTTTCCAGGTGCAACATCTCCATGAACCCAAACTGGTTTACGCTCCCACGTTGACTGAAGGGCTAAATCCCAAAGATGCTTTAATACAGTTTCATCAAAAACGTCCTTATTATTTTCGATAGCGCCTCTCGCCTCTTCATCATATACAGATATAAGCCCGCCTCTGTAAAAATTATGCGCTCCGGCTATCGGTCCGTTACTCGCATCAATGGATTGCAATTCCACTAAGAATGATCCTAAATCCGCCGCAAATTCATTTAGGTCACGAACATTTTGTTTCGTAACAGTATCCCCTTCTATCCACTTATTAATAGACCAAGACAATGGATACCCTTCCGATGGATTTCCTTTCGCAACTGGTGTAGAAATCGGTAAAGAAAGTTCCTTACTTAATAGAGGTAGCCACTTATTTTCTTTCTTTACTTGCGGTGCATATGCTGCATCACTTGGCAATCTGACACTCATCTCATCCCCTAGATGAAACGTTCTATTATCATGTCCACTAAACTTTACAGGTTTCACTTCTAAATGTGCCCATTTAGGAAACTGTTCCTCTATCAACCTTTTAACTAAATCTGTATGAATTTGATTCATTTACTTGCCCCTTCTCTTTTGAAACTTACTATGCCCATCCGTACTACCGATATATTCAAAACCGTTTTTCTTATAAAAATCGTTCAACGTACGATTATGTCCAACACAATCTAACTTCAAATACTGTTTATCACTTTGCATATTCTCATCTACCCACTGTAAAATGTATTCTCCTATTCCATTCCCCTTATACTCCCTTTTCACCGCAAATCTATGAATATATAATGAATTAGAAACTTCCTCTTTACCAAAAATATGTTCATCCCACTCATTTTGTTTAGGAGATGCTGTAACCGTACCGACAATTTCATCTCCTTTCGTAACCACATATGTATATTTCTCTCTTATACCTTCTAGTATTTCAGCTGTAGCCTCTCCGCTTAACAAATACTGCCACTGATCCACTTCTTTATGTTGTAGCCATTCTGCTACTTCTTTTAATAGAGTGATTATACTATCACTTTCCTCTTCAGTAGCAGTTCGAATTGTATATTCTTTAACTGTATTTCTCTCCATATCGCTGTTCCCCTTTCCTATCGCTATCATACTGATAAACGCGTTCTACCGTCATTTTCGTCTGTAACGTATTCAACATAATAACCTTGATTCCTTGCGTTTTCATACATCAATTCAATCTGTTTTTGATCTTTAGCGTAAATTGTGACGTATGTACAATCCGAAACTAGTAAAACTAATTCACACTTACTCTCTTTAAATTCTTCATATGTCTCAATATCTACTACTTCCTCTCCTTTTGGATACGCTTTTAAATCTGCAAAAATGAGATAATATATGTTGTCTTTTATTAATTTTTTCAATTCTAATCCACTCATTACCTTGTTATCTTCTGAAAATAATTCTGTTCCTAATCCATCAGGTAATCTGAAATAAGATTCCTCATTTTCCACTCGCCAATCAAATGAATTAATATCAATTGGCTTTAACACTTTCCAAAGTAAATTATCATATTCATTTGGAATATCTACAATAACCCCTCGTTTCATTTGTTTGTACCTCCCTTATAGGCCATAATACTCCTATTTCTTTCCCGAATACAAAAATAGATGATTATTTATCTAATCAAGCATATTATTCAATAAAAAACAAGAAAAAGCACCTCAGTTGTGACATATGACTAAGGTACTTTCCCTTCTATTTTCCAATTAACTTCACTTCGTCTTCACAAAGTAATATAAAAACCACACCGCATGATTTTGTTCATCCGCAGCTATTCTGCGCAACAACTCTTTTAATTGTGCATCCGATGTTTCGTCTGAAATTTCCAAATAAAAATCTACTGTCTTCTGTTCATCTTGTATTGCGAATTCTAATCCTTGTAAGTACGTATTTGGACATTCTTCCGTAATTTGTGGTTTCGGCTGCTGACCCGTTAAATTTGTATAGATTTGTACAAAATGATGGAAATGCTTTATTTCATCGTTACGAATCTCAAGAATTTGATTTCGTTCCGCCGTATTTGGAGCCATATTAGCTAATTTCGCATAACAATTTATAGCACTAAACTCTCCGTTAATTGCTTTCTCAATATCACGAATCAACTTATCATTTTGCCTATACGAATCATAATAATTCGAATTATACATCGTATCCCCTCCATTATTCCGCATAACATTTTATGCAATTTTAAATAGCAGGAGCATGTATACAAAAAGGAACTGCAAATCCGAACTTTTTTATTCCCTTTAACCTATAAGTTAATAAAAGATAAAAACGCTTCACTCCTAGTGAAACGCTTTTATCTTTTATACATTTACTTCCGTTTTATGTTCCTTTACTGCACTACGTTTGAATACAGTCGCTAAAATAATAATCATACTTACTACACCAATCCAAACGAGTACAGTAAGAGGTGTACTCCAGCTTAACCCTTTTCCGAAGAAGAATATTTCTCTAAGTCCTTCAATCATAAATCGCATTGGCAACCATGCGTACACCCAGTCTTGATAAAATGGTGATAACATTTCCGGTGCTAACGATAATAACGGTGCCCCGAAGAATAGTAAGAGAGCGAATACACCGATTCCCTTTAGTCCAACTAATGAAAGTACCGCCGATATCATTAAGAAGAAACTAAAGGATGTAATAGATAGAAACAGTGCCGTATCTGTGAAATTCGAAATATTTAACCCTACCATACCATCCGCGATCCATGTAAGACCGAACCCAATGACAAGTGTCGCAACAGCCCCTGTTACGATTTGTTTTAGTTTTAATACGAAACTTTCTTTTCTTGTACCTACTGGCATTTTACTTATCGCAATAAAGATAATTGCTGCGCTCGCTAAACTGGCAATCCATAACGGCTGAAATAAAGACATTGGCGAGTTACCGTTCGCACTATTTTTGCCGATTTCGTTCACATTTGTCACTTTCTTTGCAATTGGTGTTACTACATTTGAAACTTGCTCTGCTGTTAATGTTGCTCCTTTTGCTTTCAATCCTTCTAATAGTTGCGCGCGAACAGTATTGTTCATATTATCAACTATCCCATTTAACATTTGCCCAGCCATAGTTGATGCTGCTGTATTCATTCCTTGATTGACGAATATTTCTACCTCTGGCGAAGATGGCTGTGGTGTTCGTAATGATGCTTGCTTTGTGCTAAAATCTTTCGGAATAACTAATGCTGCGTAATATTCTTGATTATTTAAGCCTTTTTGAACTGCTTCTTTATTTTTCACTTCTACCCACTTCACCGCAGGTTCTTCCTCTGATTTTGATGTCTTTTTCATATTATCAACAATCGTTTGCCCCATATCCATCTTTGGTTGGTTCGGAATTTCTACTCCTTGATCCTCATTTACAATTGCGATTGGCAAGTTTTTCGGCTGAGGTTGAACGGTTGGAAATAACGTTAATGAAAAAATAAAAACAACAAGTAGTGCAATAACTGGTGATAACAATAAAAGTTTATTTTTAAACATTTTCTTTTCTCCCCCTTACATTTGATTTATAATAACCAACAACGTGTTGTTTATTTATATTTTGAATTATATGTTCGAGTTGCACCTTATACAATAATCAAAAATCATAAATGTGTCGGTTATAAGACACATCTTTGAAATGTGTTGGCTAAAATGAAGGAGGGACATGCTTTGCGTGATAGTAATGTAGATTTACGTGTTGTTCGTACGAAAACTGCCATACGAAATGCATTGGTAGAATTAATTGAAGAAAAAGGTTTTGACGCCATTACAGTAAAAGATATTACAACGAAAGCAAACATTAATCGCGGTACTTTCTATGCGCATTATCAAGATAAATTTGATTTAATGACGAAATGCCAAGAAGAAATTATGTATAAAATTTCTAGCATTGCCAAACAGAGATTACCTGAAGTGATTGCTGATCTTGGTTCAAATCCTTCCCCAACAATGCCGTTTATACTTATCACTTCTATTCTTGAATTTCTAAATGAAAATAGTGATTTTATGAAAGCTGTATTAAGTCCAAAAGGAGATTTATCTTTCCAAACAAAACTGAAAGACTTTATGTGGAAAACAATATTTGAAGATACGAATGGCGCTCTCATTCATAAAGAGAATTTACTTGTCCCAAGCCAATATTTAGCTTCTTATATGGCATCTGCTCATATTGGTGTGATTCAGCAATGGCTAAATACCGGGCAAAAAGAAACACCTGAGGAAATTGCTCGCATTTTATCAACAATCGCAGTTCATGGGCCTTTTTATGCGGCTGGTTTAAAGAAATAAGCCAAGTATATATGAAAAGATCATCCACTATAATAGCGGATGATCTTTTATTTCATTACACCACTTCAATATACCCTTCAGTTCCATGTACCCGAATTCGTTGTCCGTCTTTTATTAATTTCGTAGCATTTTCCACACCGACAACTGCTGGTAATCCGTATTCACGTGCAATTACTGCGCCGTGCGTCATAAGTCCGCCAACTTCAGTGACTAACCCTTTTATAGACACAAATAATGGTGTCCAGCCAGGGTCAGTAAACGCAGTAACTAATATATCTCCTTCTTCTAAATTCGCTTCTTCCATGTTTAAAATAACGCGAGCTCTTCCCTCAATCACTCCTGAGGAAACAGGCAAACCTACAATCGCATCAGCTGGGAGGTTTTCTCGTTTATATTTACCTGTAATGATTTCTCCGTCAGACGTCATGATACGAGGAGGCGTTAGTTTTTCATATAATTTGTAATCATTTTTTTGTTTTTGTATCAGCTCGTAATCTAGTTTATTCGTGCGAACAACTTCGTGAAGTTCTTCAAAAGTTAAATAGTATATATCATCGACCTCACGAATGACACCGCTCTGCACAAGTTGCTCAGCTTCTTTCAATAATGCCTGCTTATATATGAAATAACGATTAATCATGCCGTATTTTGGATATTCACGATAACCGATAAAATTACGTATATTACGAATCATTTGCTTCGTCTCTTCTACTTTTTGTTTACTATCCGGCAAGTGCTGTAATCGCTCTATTAACTCTTCTTCTTTTTTCAATGCTTCTTGCAGTCCTGCTTCAAATTTCCGCTTACTCGCGCCATATTCAAAATCTCTTATATTATTTATAATCATCGGGATAATTGTAGTTGGCTTTTCACTCCAGCGCGTTTTCGTAATATCTATTTCTCCGCTACATCTCATTCCGTATTTATTTAGAAAAGTTAGAATCGCATCTCGGGCTTCTTCTCCACCTTTAAACTGAACTAGTTCATTTAAAAAGCTATCATCTTCTACATGTTGTAAATACGTAATAACTTCTTGATACGGCCGAATCACATCAGCGACATCCATTAATGCTAAACCCATTTCAGATGTAATATTATTTTGTACCGATTGAGAAAGCGTGTCTGCTGCATTTTTTTCGCCTAGCCATTGCTCCATTTTTTCATTCATCCATGTTGAAGCATTCATTCCTGCCATAATAACAGCGATACTTTGCGGGTTAAATAATACTTTTTTTAATTGCTGGATGTCTCCCAAAATAAAATCAAGTACATCCACCCCTGATTTCATTTGCATGTTTCGTTTTAACTCTTTGATTGATGCTTCACTATTCTGTATTAAATTCGTAACGATTGCCGGATCATTTTCGATTTCTGGTTGCGAATTTGCAGGTTGCTTATTTTTACTAACAATCTTTTCTTTTTCATCATCCGGCAACAATGTAATAAAATTATCTCGCTCGATTATAGTCGTTAATGCATCTCTTACGAGTGGATCTGATTTTCCTAAAGTGTTTATTAAGTAATTTCTGCTAGCAGGTGAAGCTAGTTGTTGCGTAGCATCCACAAACAGCCTTCCTCCGGCTTTACGCATAGGAGCATTAGTCGTTAACAGGAAAAAAGATAACCCAAGTGGTTTCATCGCATCAGTCATCATTTGTTGATGGCCAACTGATATATATACATGATTTCCCCCATCATTTTCTTCAGGAATTGGATATAAAGTCGTAATGGGGCGACTTTGGACAATATAAAATGTATTATGGGCTAAACACCATTCAATATCTTGCGGACAACCAAAATAAGCTTCAATCTGTCTTCCGATACTTGCTAGTTGTAAAATTTGTTGTTCAGACAATGTTTGAAGTTGTTGCTGAGCTGGATCAATCTGTTTCGTCTCTGTTCCGCCCTCTTTTACAGCATAAATAGCTTTTTTTTTAGTCGCTATCATCGTTTCTGTAATTTCGCCTTCTTTTACTTTATAATTATCGGCAGAGACCAATCCTGATACTAATGCCTCACCAAGTCCAAAACTGGCATCAATGGATAACACCTTTCGGTTAGAAGTAACCGGATCAGCCGTAAATAAAATGCCCGAAGCCTCAGGGAAAACCATTTTTTGAACGACAACACATATAGAAACTTGATTATGTTCAAAACCATTTTGCATGCGGTACATAACTGCTCGCTCTGTAAATAAAGACGCCCAGCACTTTCTTACATGCTGTAAAATCGCTTCTTCTCCGATAATATTTAAATACGTATCTTGTTGACCTGCAAATGAAGCATACGGTAAATCTTCAGCCGTCGCACTAGAACGCACGGCATACGCATGTTCCTTTCCAAAACGTGAGAGATAATGAGCTACCGCTTCCACTACATCAGTAGGGATTTGTACTGCCATAATGACTTCTCTAATCTTCTTACTCATTTTACCAATTTGAGCTCGCTCTTCCTTTTTCAACTTTGTTAGCTGCTGCAACAAAGTTTGAAGATCCTCATTTTGCTCGATAGCCTTTTCATATCCTACCGTTGTAACACAAAATCCTTCTGGCACTTGTATCCCTTGAACGCTTGATAACTCCCCTAAATTCAAACCTTTTCCACCAACGAGTGAAAGCTGCGTGTTTTCTATTTCCTGAAAATCGAGAACGAAAGAACTCATGTAACATCTCTCCTTACTATGCATGTGTTCTTGATTGTAGCAGGAGTAAATACGAATAAACAGTCTATTTCGAACTTGATTTACATGGTATAATTAACTTAGGAAGAGATAATTATTTTTATTTCTCCCCCTCTCATTCCCTTCAATTCCATCTCCAAACTTACACATTTTTTGATTACGAAAAACCTCTGTACAATAAATCGTCTTATTTAATGGCGTTCTATTAGCTACTGTTGTGTAGTTCTTAATAAGAATATATTTTAATATTAAGATTAATATTTTATTAACCCATCACCCTCCTCAAAAAATTGTAGCAACTATTATATAAATTCATATGTCTCCACCTTAATTCTAGGACTTAATTTTTTTGTAATCCCCCACTAATTCTTTTTCAAATGTCTCAAAATGGATTCGAGAAATTGGGGAACTATAATGTCGTATTGAAACATATTAAGGAGGATAACAAGTGGACAAGGAAATGAATTATGGAAGTGATTACAAGTTTATTCCAGCAACTTCAATTGAAAGTGGTCATGGCCTCGAAGTATTGCCTGATTTATTTTGCTACACGATTCAAATCGTCAACATATGTTTTGTTGGAAATCCGCATACCGATGATTTTGTTTTAGTTGATGCCGGAATGCCTAAATGTGCAAATGAAATTATCTCTGTTACTGAGAAGCGATTTGGTACAAATAGTCGTCCAAAAGCAATTATTTTAACTCATGGGCATTTTGATCATGTTGGAGGAATAATTGAACTCATTAAGTATTGGGATGTTCCAGTCTATGCCCATGAAATGGAGATACCGTTCTTGACTGGACAACAAAGCTATCCTGAACCAGATCCAACAGTTGAAGGTGGTATAGTAGCGAAAATGTCTCCCCTGTTTCCTAATGAACCGATTGATTTAGGAAGTAGCGTAAAAGCACTACCTGCCGATGGAACTGTTCCTCATATGCCAGAGTTTAGATGGATTCATACACCAGGGCATACTCCTGGGCATATTTCATTATTCCGAGAAAAAGACCGAACTTTAATTACTGGGGATGCTTTTGTTACAGTGAAACAGGAATATCTATATAAAGTATTTACTCAGGAACTGGAAATAAGCGGCCCCCCTCGTTATTTAACAACAGACTGGAAAGCCGCTAAAGAATCAGTCATTAAATTAGAAGAACTAAAGCCTTTGGTCGCTATTACGGGACATGGGATACCAATGTCAGGTGAATTGCTATCAACAAGCCTCAAAACACTCGTTCAAGAATTTGATAAAATCGCTGTACCCGATTACGGAAAATATGTAGACAAAAAGATACATTAAGCATGAAAATACTTTTTATTCTTATAGTTAAGAAATAAAAAAACACTGGTACTGAGGCAATATCACTACTATAAAAATGGAACTACACCTTGTGAATAAAACTCGATATTCCGAAAATACTATCTGTAGTATAAACCTGCTTCTTACCCAGGTTGTACTTCTTACCATTAAAGGTTGATTAAAATGGGTTACGCTATATAGCATAACCCGTTTTTCATGAAATCTTTTATTCCATATACGTTTAAACAATGGAGGAAAATGATGAAACATATTGTTGCTTTATTAATTAAATACACAGCGGTAACTGCAGTATTACTTATCGTACTTGGTATCTTTCAAGGCATTTCCATTCCTAGAGTATTACTCATTTCTCTTTTCTTAACAGGAGCTGCCTATTTAATTGGCGATCTCTTCATTTTGCCTAAATACGGAAATATGATTGCTACAATAGCAGATTTCGGCTTAACCTTCTTCGGAATTTGGCTTTTAACATCCTTATTTACTAATTTAGATGCTACTCGTAATATTGGACTTTCTTCATTTATGGCCACATTAATTATTGGCGGAATAGAGGTTTTCTTCCACATTTATATGAAGAGACTGGTACTGCGTAACGATGATGAATTAAGAAAGCACAACCATATTCATCATGAAAAATATGCTATGGAAATGTCAGATGAATATATGGATTCTTCTACAATAAATAAATCCAAGCTTGAGGATACATCTAAAAAATAAAAAAGTGGCCAATGCCACTTTTTTATTTTTGTTTATTAAGCTTGATCAGAGTTTCTTACATGTAACGGAGGTGGAACTACCCACCCTTTTTTCTTACTTAAACGCAGCAACGTTACACCTGCTTGTGCTTTTTTCATATGAAATTGTCCAAATAGCATCCCTACATCTTCTCGAAGACATTTTCCCATTACTTGACTACATGTCACAAGTCCAGCTGCTAGTCCTGTAGAAACAGCTGCTGCTATTTCAGCATCGTTAATACGTGCTCCTGGGGGAATGTCTTCGATAGATGCAACTGGTCGTTCTGGAGGAGCTGGCGGTAAAGCTACGCCATTAACCTTTAAAAGAGTTTTTAACTCTTCTACTTCCGAGTTCATATCATTTTCAATTAAGCTTTCTAAAAACTTCTTCAAATCTTCGTCACCTGTGTGATTCATAAATACTTGATGGCTTGCGATTGCACCTTGTGCAGCTAAAAGATAACTCCAGATATCAAATACTTCTCCGTAATGTAACGGTTCATTTTGAGGATTTCCACTTAAAATACCCATTTTTAAATTCCTCCCTTTCGAAAATATCATAATAAATATTGCTTTCAATATTGAAAGCAAATTTTTAAGTATGTTTTTTCCTGCAAAAAATTTTCTACTATGCATGGAAAACACCTTTCCAACACTGCGTGTTTATTGTTTAGGAAAGTAGTTTACAAATAAAATACTCAAAGATTATGAAAGAAGATTATCAATAATCTTTGAGTGAGAATCCATTTACTATAAGGGTTTTTATTTTTATACATATACAAAAGAAATTGATTTACATACCTGCTATATTTTATACCAGTTTACTTAGCGGTTAGCTCTACCACCAAGTTGTTGTTCAGCCATTGCTACTAAACGTTTTGTAATTTCACCACCAACAGATCCGTTTGAACGAGCTGTTGTATCTGCACCAAGTTGCACACCAAACTCTTGTGCAATTTCATATTTCATTTGATCAAGAGCCTGTTCAGCGCCTCGAACTAACAATTCATTACGACTTCCACTATTATTGTTTGTCATATCGTTTCACCTCCAATGCTTTTAATATGCTACGAATCATGAAATAATAGTTATCCTTTTTATGGGAATTAGATTTTGAATAAATATCGAGTTTCTTCTTAAAATAGGGAAAAAGATATAAGGAAGAAGAGTTGCCATAACGTACTTTCATAACAACATTATGTATCGATTTCTATTTTGCCAAGAGATACATATAAATTATGAAAAATGATTCCTAAGGAGATATGTGATGAAAGCTGTAACCTATCAAGGACCAAACCAAGTACAAGTTACACAGGTGGATGATGCAAAGTTAGAGAAAAAAGATGATATTATTGTAAAAATTACTTCAACTGCTATTTGCGGTTCTGATTTACATTTATATCAAGGCAACATGCCTTTACCGCAAGGGTATATTATTGGTCATGAGCCAATGGGCATTGTTGAAGAAGTTGGTCCAGATGTTACGAAAGTAAAAAAAGGAGATCGTGTTGTTATTCCCTTTAACGTTGCTTGTGGGCATTGTTTTTATTGCCAACATGAAATGGAAAGTCAATGTGATAACTCCAATCCTCATTATGATTCTGGTGGATACTTTGGTTATACAGAGAAATTTGGTAACCATCCAGGCGGACAAGCAGAATATTTAAAAGTTCCTTTTGGAAATTTCACTCCATTTGTTATACCAGAATCATGCGAACTTGAAGATGAATCTCTACTGTTTTTATCCGATGTTTTGCCAACAGCCTATTGGAGTGTAATAAACGCAGGTGTTAAGCCAGGTGATACTGTTATCGTCCTAGGTTGTGGACCTGTTGGATTAATGACCCAAAAATTCGCCTGGATGCAAGGTGCTAAGCGCGTAATCGCAGTCGATTACTTAGATTACCGAATGAATTATGCAAAAAAGATTAACAATGTTGAGGTATTTGAGTTTACAAAATTTCCTGATATGGGAGAACATTTAAAGGAAATCACACATGGCGGTGCCGATGTAGTCATTGATTGTGTCGGCATGGATGGAAAAAAATCACCACTAGAGTTTCTAGAACAAAAATTGAAATTACAAGGGGGAACTCTCGGTCCTATTCAAATTGCTACGAAAGCTGTAAGAAAATACGGAACGGTTCAAATGACTGGTGTTTATGGTGGCAATTATAATGCATTCCCACTCGGAGCATTTTGGGTTAGAAATATTAACTTAAAAATGGGACAAGCACCTGTTATTCATTTTATGCCGGAACTATTTGAAAAAATAATAAACAAAGAATTCGATCCAAAAGAGATTATTACACACAAAATCCCTCTTGAAGAAGCGAGCTACGGTTATCAAATTTTTAATAATCGTGAAGATGATTGTATAAAAGTCATTTTGAAACCTTGAAGATACAATTTATTATTCTTCATGAAAAGATAAGATTACACTCCGTAATCTTATCTTTTTTATTACACGCTAAGTAGCTAGCCCCCACTTTTATCTCACATCGAAAATAGTTATTTCCAAAAGGCTTTGTATTTTAAGGTAACTGTTTATTGGTAAAAAAATGAATTTAAGTATTAAGCAACCAACTAGCGGACACGATAACAATGTTAACTAACTTAAAAAGAGGTGTACTTCATGTTTTATTATAAAGAAGAAATAATTAATATGATTAAGCCAGATAAACCAGATCCAGCTGCTGCAAAAGTTTTACAAGAAATATTAGGCGGTCATTATGGTGAAATGCGTACAATGATGCAATATTTCTTCCAAAGCTCAAATTTTAGAGGTAAAGAGAAGCAATATCGTGATTTACTTCGAGGTGTTTTTTTAGAGGAAATAAGCCACGTAGAACTTGTACAACATACAATTAATCAGCTATTAACTGGATCTGGTGAACCTACGCCAGGAAATGCTGGTATTGACAAAGCACCGCTTGATGAAGCGGTTAAACATGCAAATCCTCACCACTTTATTGTAGGTGCTCAAAGTTCACTGCCTGTTGATGCAGCTGGAAATCCGTGGAATGGATCTTGGGTATATAGTCACGGAAACTTAATTAGCGATTTACTAGATAATGTCGTACTTGAATCTACAGGCGTACTTCAAAAGACTAGAATTTATGAAATGAGTTCTAATCAAACATTTAGAGAAACTCTTGCATTTTTAATTGTACGTGATAATGCACATCAAAATGCTTTTGCAAAAGCTTTAGAGACATTAGGAGTTGAATGGGGAAAACTCTTCCCTGTGCCGAACTATGATATTAATAAATATCCAGAGTGTAGAAAATATGTAGACATGGGATTCCATAATGCACAATTTAATTTCAGCTTAGATCCAACAAGAATGGGAGAAATATTCCAAGGTGAATCTCCAAGTAGAAACAAAGGAACATTAACAGTAACGGAACCGCCAAAAGGTTTTCCTGTACCAGAACTTCCTGAAATGCCAAATGAGCATAGTCCCGGATTAAAAGATATGGATCTTTAAGATCATTATGGCCAACTATTTATTCATGGTTGGCCATAAACCTTTATATGGATGCCAGTTACACTTTAGTCCACTTCCATTACATCACCGAACTTAAACATTCTTTGATTACGAAAAGCATCAGTACAAGTAATCGTCTTATTTAATGGATTTATATCAGCTACTGTTATGTAATTTTTATATAGATAGCCATTTTTATAATATGTAAGTAAAACCTCTTCTTCACCTAAATATGAAATTAACAGCTTATTTTCAATCCTTTCTTTTGCATCTTGCGTTAAAATTGGACGCGGGATTTTTGTTTGCTCCTGTATCATGTCTTTAATACAGACGAACTGCTCTGGCATACTAGCAAACGGTTGCCACTTTACCATTCCTCTTCCTTTTGGCATATTAGCATTCTTCACGATTTGTGTCCTCCTAATAATGTGTTTCTATATCTTGCTGTTGCGACGCTTGTGTAAGAAATCCCACGTAAAATACTGTTCTTACCAAATCGTGTTCGAATTTCGTCCATAACCTTCGTTAATCTCATTTCTTTTTCTCTTTGTATGATGTTATCGAAAAGCGAAATTTGCTCTTCTCCTTCATTTATTAGATTTGTTAAGGAAAGGCTTACCGATCGAATCGGTTCTCCTGTATGCCTCTCGTATAAAAAATAGGTACAAACGTTGTAAATGTCCATCGTTAAATTTGTTGCTCTATTTAACGTATGTGCTTTTTTTATTCCTCCTCCGTATTCCTTACTATATCCAACTGAAAAATGAATCGTTTGTGCGTATTTCTTTTCTCTTCTCAATCTGTAACAAACTTCTTCTGTATGCTCTAATAAAATAACGGTGAACTCTTCTATTGAATAATCACGAAATAATATTTGGCTTTTTGCTATAGATGTTGTCGCTGGAACATATTTCTCTGCTATTCTGCTGAAATCAATCCCGTTACTATGCAAGTGTAATTCTTCCCCTATTACACCAAATGATTGCTTTAAATACTTCAATGGGTATTGCGCTAAATCCCCAATCGTATGTATACCTTTTCGATTTAATTTCATTTCCGTTTTATACGATATACCCCAAAATTTACTGAGTGGTCTAATACTCCATAACTTCTCGGGTATATCGTCATACGTCCACTGCGCTATTCCATCTTTATTCTTTTTTGCTTCTACATCCATCGCTACTTTACTTAATAGTAAATTCGGCCCAATACCAATCGTACTTTCGATCCGTGTACGTTCATATATTTCTCGCTTGAACTTTAACGCAAACTCGCACGGATTACTCGCAAACAAATGAATACTTGCGGTCATGTCCATAAAAAACTCATCGATACTATATTGATGAAAATCTTCCGGCGCAACATACTGTAAAGCTAAACCTGTTATGTAAGTTGAACATTTCATATACGTATGCATAATCGGATTCACAATAATAATATCTGGCCGCTTCGGTATTTCGTACAACCTAGCCATTTTCTTAATTCCTAACGCTTTTAATGGCGGTGTTGCTGCTAATACAATTGATCCACTCCGGTTTACATCTCCTACAACAGCCAATTTCGTATATCATGGATCAAGTCCTTTTTTAATACATGATACACTTGCTTGAACTACTCACCACTTAACGTCCTTACGGACTGTTTGAAGTGGGAGATTCCTAAGTACAGAAGCCTAGTGGCTTCTAATTCATTAGGCTATCCCCGTAGTTCCTACGGTTAGAAGCCTTAAAGCTTCATTTTTAAGATTGATACTTGCGTTAATATCTCTGTCGTGATGACTATTGCACTCAGGACAATCCCATTCACGAAGATTTAGATTCTTAACGTCTTTATTTTGATACCCACAACAAGAACATACTTGGCTTGAAGCAAATGTTTTGGATACCGGAATGACTTGTTTTCCATACCATTTTGCCTTGTATTCTAGCAACGTTCTAAATTGTGACCAAGATACTTCACTAATCGCTTTTGCTAACTTATGATTTTTTAACATATTCGATACTTGCAAATCTTCTATACCGATAACATCGTGGTTTTTGATGATTTCAGTTGAGATTTTGTCCAAGTAATCTTTTCTAGCATTAGCTATGTACTCATGAATTCTAGCTACCCTTACTCGTTGTTTATTCCAGCGAGAAGATCCTTTCATTCTTCTAGAAAGAACACGCTGTGCTTTTGCCAACTTCTCTTCCAATGAGCGAAAAAATTTAGGGTTTTTATAGGTTGTTCCATCTGACAAAATGGCGAAATCTTTTAATCCTACATCCATTCCAATATAAGAATGTGTTTTCGGAAGTTCTTGCACTTCTGTTTCAACTAACAATGACACAAAGTATCTGCCAGAAGGGTTCCGTCTAACCGTAGCATTTAAAATACGTCCCTTTACTTCGCGACTTTTGGCAAATCGAACAAGACCTAGTTTCGGCAATTTCATTTTGTTTCCCACAACAGCAATGTTTTCATTTGTTTGTTTTGTGGTATAAGATTGTACGTTGTTCTTTTTAGATTTGAAACGTGGGGCACTGTTTTGTTTTTTAAAAAAGCGTGTATAAGCATCCGCAAGGTTGCGAACAGACGATTGAATAGCAATACTATCCACTTCTTTTAGCCAAACAAACTCTTTCTTCATGGCAGGAATTTTGGCAGAGCATGTACCATATGTCAAACCTTTTCCTGTTTCTTTATATGCATTATCCCATAGAGATAGGAAGTGATTGAATACAAAACGAGAACAACCAATCGTTTTATTGATTAGGATCGCTTGTGCTTTATTTGGATAGATACGAAATTTATACGCTTTATTGATCATCCTTCGTTTCACCTCCATTTCGATATATATCTATTATAAACCGAACGTATATTCGATTGATAGTGAAGTGATTATGAAAAATTGTCCGGTAACACTTTACATATGTCGAACAATTAAGATGTCTTCCTGTCATCTCTTGTTCGAAGCCAATTCATCTCCCACCTACTCGCTGGGCTACGTCCTTCACGCTCCTTGAGGAAGAGGTCTTCTTGGCTAAATTGATAAAAGCTACGAAGATCTACACAAAGAATAATACGATTCGGTAAAAGAGAATAATCATACAAGGTTATCACCCCTAACAACAGAACGTTTGTTCTCATTATACACGAACCTACGTTCTTTTTGAAGGTGTTTTCATGAAAATTTTGGTTAAAATAACCGTACATGAACATTTTCCAAGAAAAAATTAAAGAATTCATCTCTATATTTTTTCTTGAAAAATGTAAATAGATACAAGAAGAAACAACTAGATTCTTCGTGAATAGATACGGTATTTTAGAACCCGTTCTTTAGTATTCAAACGAAATCCTGTATTAAATTCATAGTAGTAATATACTTATATAAGAAAGACTCATTGTACAGAGATAATAAAATTGTTCGATTTACAATAAAGTCGTTTAAAACATAATAAAGTTGTTTTAAACGACTTTATTATGTTATTCAACAATTGGGCCAGATTGTGAAATGAGAAAGGACTCTTGAGGATCATTCTTGAAGTTGTAAGTTATTCTTTTAAAGGGAAAATCGGAGTTACGATTACAAGGTAGAATCATGAAAGGGGTATTCCTGTATGTTACCAATGGATAAACCTGGACAAATTATTATTATGAACGGTACTCCTAGATCTGGGAAATCTAGCATCGCCACTATAATCCAGAGCACGTTTAAAGGTGTGTGGATGAACTTAGGAGTAGATGGGTTCATGCAAATGACCCCAGAATGCTATCACCCAGGTATTGGGTTACGTCCTGGTGGCGAGCGACCCGATATTGAGCCCTTGGTTATACTTATGTATAAAGCCATGTATGAGTCTATTGCTGCACACAGTCGTTTAGGGATAAACATCGTAGTTGATGTTGGTCACCATGACAATTATTCCGTCCCACGGAGAATTTTGCCCGAATGTGCACGGATACTAAAGGGACTGCCAGTTATGTTTGTGGGGGTACATTGTCCAATTGAAATTATTATGCAACGACGGATAGAGACATGGAAAGTTGGTTACTCAGAAGATGGTTCAATCCCATTACCAGTAAAACTATGGCAAGAGTCCGTCCATGAGCTCGGTATTTATGACTTAGAAATCGATACTTCAGTACTAACCCCTGAAGATTGTGCTAATTTAATTCGCTTGAGGCTCGAAAATGGTCCAACTCCGACAGCATTTCAATTAATTGAACACATGGGAACTGGCTAATGCTTTGTTATGGCACGGATTACAGTATAAACCGCGTTTTTTCTATGAATCAGGTGATTATTTCACTCTGATATTGTAGATCAATCTTCCATTAGAGGAGCTATTGTTGAAGAAACCTTAGATTTTCAAACTACTTTATTGTTTATATTTTTGAGTACAGTGAAGTATCTTATATCGAAAATTAAACAACTATATTTTAATCCCGTCCTAAATTTAGAACGGGATTATGCTTGTTTTAGGCTTTAAAATTTAATAGTTTTATTGTCTTTTTACACTCATTTCGAAAAAGATTACTATTTAGCAGTGCCTGTTTATAGAAAATAAAATATTATTAGTTATTTCCTCAACGTTGTTTTCTAGTTTTATCATTTAAATTTAGACACATATTTATCTAACCTACATAAACTAGAAGTGTATCATTGCATAATTTATCTGTATCTCCTCAATCGAAGCTCTAATAACATAATTTTGTACAAGAAAGGAATTGAATTTATGCAAAATTTTAATTTCCTTTGTGAACAATTTGCTACAATACTTAAAGGGAAAGGTAAAAGAAATCAAGGTGGTTGTTCAGTGTCTTTTCACCGCGATTTTAGGGTGCTTGTTCAAGGAAAAGCGAGTACTTCTGTAGTGCCCGTCGGAGTAAGTTTTGAGTCGTTGGATCCAAATGGTAATGCATTAAATTTAGGCGAAATTGCTGTTCTACAAGAAGAAATTCCTGCATTTATGAAATCAATTGTACAACAAGGAATTATTGTAAGTGCTTTACATAATCACTGGCTGTACATGAATCCCTTAATTATGTATATTCATATCCAGTCGGTAGAGCCTCCATTACATTTTGCACAAAAGTTAGCCCATTCTTTTTTGTCCTTAAGTAGCTATCCTATCGCGAATAATGAGGGGCAATGATTGGGATTTAGTACAGATTTGACGCTTCACCTCATAACCATCCATTTTTGGCATCATGATGTCAAAAACTAATAAATCAATTGACTGCGATTGATTTATTCCAAACGCCTCTTCTCCATTAGTTGCTTTTAAAATCTGGTATTCTTCTTTTTTTAATGGATTTCAATTAATTCAGCAATCTCCAAGTCATCATCAGCTATTAAAATTGTAATCATCCTCATTTTATTCTACCTCTTCCTTCACTTCAATAAGTGGAAATAATAGAACTTTAAAACTTTGGATAGAGGATTTATATTGAAGAATAACGATAATTACAGTGGGAAATTACCACATAATGCTGAATCTTACTGGACGAGCAGTATTCATTTACCTGAATACCCTTCCTTAGAAAATGACATGCAGGTCGATGTTATTATTGTAGGAGGAGGAATTACTGGCATTACTTCTGCCTATCTTTTAGTAAATGAAGGTCTAAAAGTCGCTGTTATAGAGGCAGACAAATTATTAAATGGAACGACTGGACATACGACAGCTAAAATTACTGCTCAACATGATATGATTTATGACGAGCTTATCAGATATACCGGAAGAACTACCGCAAGATTGTATTACGAAGCAAACATCGATGCTTTAAAATTCATTCAAACCACAATTAATAAACATCAAATTGATTGCGATTTCACTCAACAAGATGCTTATCTGTATGCCACAACAGAAGAATATGCATATAAGTTAGAAAAAGAAGTAGAAGCTTATAAAGAGCTTCATATTGAAGGTAAGCTTCATATTGTAGATACAACTTGTACCCATATTGGATGTGAGGTTGAATGGAACAATGGAGAACGCTCTTGGGATTGTCCGTGCCACGGTTCGCGATTCTCATATACAGGAGGAGTACTTGAAGGACCTGCTGAGAAACCATTATAAAAATACGATTATAAAATGATAGATACCCTTACTTCAGAAGACTCTGGTTACTAATTAAATTTATGTAAGCCAAAACAGCTATATAGTATGTAGCTGTTTTGGCTGTTTTGGCTGTTTTGGCTGTTTTAACTCCTTATTGTCCGTAATCTCAAATCGAAATATAATCTGTTCTATTCCTATCAATTTAAGGAATATATTCTTCCCTAACATGAAAAATTGAGTTGAACTTCTAAAGATAACTATGAAAGGGTGAAATTGAATTTACAATTAAAACCAATATACTCCCGTTTAAGGATAACTCGGTTTTATTCGTTTGATGATGTTATAGTCATACTCCTAAAACTGACAACTTATAGGAGAATATCATTTTTCACCTTCTATTCTAACTAACAAGTCGTGAAATTCGTTTCTTCTTCCATGAAAGTTGATAATATCCATATTGCAAAAGTAAACTTACAATAAATGCTGCTGGATACCCAATCCATATTCCTTTTATACCAAGATTTGTATGATAAGAAAGGTAATAAGCAACAGGGACTTCTACAAGCCATATTGATATGACACCGATAATAGTGGGCCATAATACAGTTCCACTTGCTCGCATTGTCGCACCAATAATTTGAGCATGACCGAAAATTAAGTAACTCCAAAGTGTAATCATCACCAAACTATGCGCAATTTCAACTGTATTCGTGTTCGTTAAGAATAACGATAAGATTTCTCTTGAAAACAAGTAAATAAAAGCGATTAATATACCACCAATTATATAATTCATAATAATTCCAGCACGAATAACTTCCTGTAATCGATTAAATTGTTTCCCACCAATAGATTGCGCAGCGAAAATAGATACCGTAATTCCAAGGCTAACCGCAGGCATCTGAACATAACTTGCAACCTGGTTTACAACCCCATATGCAGCAGTCGCATCAGAACCGAAACGATTCACAAATGCGATTACCGCAATCTCAGATAACGAAACAAGAATCATATTAATACTCGCTGGAATTCCAAGGCGTAATAATAGTTTTAATAAATCCCAATCCATACGAAGATATTTCCGTACGGTCTCATCTAATTGCAGTGGATGATTCTTCTTCTTTAAATACATAAGCATAACAATAAATGTTACAACGGTCGAGATAACAGAAGCATAGGCAGCTCCATACACACCAAGTTTGGGTATTCCTAGCCAACCAAAAATTAGAATAGGTAATAGAATTATATTTAAGACTGTACTAACAATTAAGAAATAAAACGGTGTCTTAGAATCTCCTGTCCCTCTTATAAACGTTGTATAGGAGAAATATAGAAATAAAACTGGCATAGAAATAAATAAAATACGCGCATAATGTACACTCATATCAATTATATTCTCTGGCGTACCCATAAAACGCATAATGTTCAGAGCAAATATATTTCCCGCTATTGCCAAAATAACTCCTATTATAAAGGTAAATGTCAACGTCGTACCAACAATGGCTTTTAAACGATCTTCATTACGGGCTCCAAATGCCTGACCAATTAAAATCGAACTGCCTGATCCAATCCCAATTACAAACGAAACAAGTAAAAAGAATAATGGAAAAAATGCTGAAATGGCAGCTAATTCATTCACACCAAGCCATCGTCCAACTACCACCATACCAAATAATTGTCCAACTGATTGTAATATGTTACTTAAGAGCAAGGGAACTAGAAACATAGACATTGATTTCCATGTTGCTCTCTCTTCCTTTTCTTGATTTTTTAATTTTTTACTTTTTTGAATACTATCTATCGATGATTTCACATTTGATTTCCCCTTTTATTTGGAGGAATTATGTTATTCTGAGAATAATACGTTAAAAATAAAAAAAGAAATTTTTAAATTAACGTTATTATCTTATCCATAGATTTCCCCCTACGTAATAATGATTTTTGAGAATTTGTTTATCTATTCATTCTTTCTACCATTTATCTCTTTCCCCCAAAAAATTTTGATATAAACGAAATGAAGCTTTCCCCTTATAAAAACCTATTCTGATATTTCTTCTAAGCAGTAGTAAACAGCTTCTTTACCCCTTCAAGTTAACTCTTCAACATCTACAACAGTTAAATTAATTTGCGTTGCACCATTTATTTTAATAAGATTATTTACATTATTAAATGTAATAAACAATTAGGAAGCGAAATTGGTATAAAACATGTCTTTTGTTATGTTTTTAACATCGTGAATACTTAATAATTAATATTAGACCCTTGTTGCTTTGTTTGTTAGAGCAATTAACATAGATTACTGTTTTCAGTTATGTTGTATATTTTTTAAGACTTGTCCAAAATATAACTAACCTGTTTTAGAACAAATTGGTTACCGAGTAGTTAGCTTTTGCTAACTACTTTTTATTATTAAATATGTTCTCATCAAAATGATGAATTCCTAACTATTAGCTTAGTTCTTTCTATCCAGAAGAATAGTTTATACTTTTACTTAAAATTCCTTGAAAACCATTTGAGCATAGATTGTTCCCATTAAAAAAGGAGAGATTATAATCCCTCCTTCTAATCCATACACTATATAATTAGCGAGTGAATCGACCGCCAAGTAGTATATCGAAATCTTGTGCGATTTTATATTTCATTTGATCGATTACACTTTCAGCATCACGAACTAATAATTTGTTACGGCTTCTACTATTATTGTTTGCTATTATTACGTATACTCGTTAAATTCCATGTCCATACTATTTAGCAACGGTAGTCCATGCCATTCGGATTGACCTCCAGCACATGATAAATTTATAACCGTTCCTATAATTAGGAACGGTTATATGTCATTTAACTGTCCTTTTTAGTTAAATTAACTGTTTTTGTATAAGTATTACTATATAGTGTCTTCTGTTCAAGATACATTTTCACTTAAATCATTTAATTTACCTTCACCATTTAATACATACTTTTCACGTAATAGTTTTTAGTATACATTCATACCATTAACCCATAATTTTCATTTCAATTTCCGTTAAAGCACTTGAAGCGCTAATAAACTTTTGTTCAAAAGTTGTCTAGATTTTTTTGGGATTTATTCACTCTGTCTTCCAACAGAGCTACATCGCTTATCCCATGCAATATAGAATTCCATGCATTTTCTCTATGAATAAAACGTAACACTCCGTTAGCAATGCAAATACAGTTTTTGTTTTCCCTTCTTACTCGAAGGCTTAGCAATTAACTTTTATTAGCTACTCTTTTATGTTTCATACAAATACGCCCCACATTTTCTCGATACTATATAAGACTTTAAAAAGTCAGCTTTGAATATTTGCCCAACTCTAGTTCCCTTGGTCGAGAGTTGAGCAGTTAGCCTTTGCTAGCTGCTCCTGTTACTTAAAGAAATCATTTAACTATACTTTCTAAATAAATACAAATGATTTATGTATATTATTCAACTAATTCTACCATTAATCTTCTGTGCTACCTTTAGATCGTTTGTTTTAAATCCGCTATTTATAGCCCATCTATAAAATAGAAATGAAACAATTGAAATAAGTACCATATCCCATCCATAAGTTATAATATTTAACCCACCAAATTTTTCACTTCCAATGTACGATATACAAATCATAAATAATAAATACCCCACAATCCATAATCCCGCTAAAAAATTCTTCTTAAATCCAACCCATTTTGTTTTTAATTGATAATAAAAATATATAGGTAAGCCCATAAGTATAATAAACATTACTTCTCCTGTTAATGGCCATCTTGCCCAATATAATGTTAATGATGCAAAAATGAACCCTAAAGGCGCAATAATGTTTAATCCTTTTATATAGAAAGGACGATTAAAATTAGGTGCAGTTTTTCTCAGAGTCATTACTGTTATAGGTCCAGTAACATATGAAATTAATGTAGCTACTGAAATAACTTCAGCTAAAACACCCCATCCTTTAAATAAAAATAAAAAAACAAAACAAATCACTAAATTAAACATCATGGCAAATCTAGGCACACCATATATAGGATGTAATTTCCCAAAAACTTTAGGGAAATATCCATTCTTCTCCATTCCGTACAGCATGCGTGATGTGGTTGCCATATAAGTAGTACCTGTACCAGAAGGGGATACAAAAGCATCTAAATATAATACAATAACTAACCAATTAATATTTAGTGCTATTGCTAAATCAGCAAATGGTGAATTGAAATTTAAATTCGACCATCCGTTAATTATTATATTGGGATTTACAGCGCCGATAAAAGCAATTTGTAATAATACATATATTATAGTTGAAATTAAAATGGATCCTACAACTGCCCGAGGAATGGATTTCCCTGGGTTCTTTGCTTCACCAGCCATATTAATTGGACTTTGAAAACCATTGAATGCAAAAATAACACCAGATGTTGCCATAGCAGTTAATACATTTGACCAATTAGATACATGAAAGTCCTGATGACTAGTAAAGTTTTCTCCATGAAATCCAACAAATAGCAATGCACCAATTGTAAGGCCAGGAATTAGAATTTTAAATATAGTAATTAACGAGTTCACTTTCGCAAATAGACTAACAGTCCAATAATTTAAAAAGAAATATATGATAATAAGTAAAGAAGCAGCTGCAAGGCCTTTTGAAGTCAACATCCCATTGTCTACTAAATCCTTTGCCCAACTCGCCCACTCCCAAGGCCAGGAACTCATATATTGTATTGAGGCTATAGCTTCAACTGGAATCACTGAGACGATGGCTATCCAATTAGCCCATGCAGCAATAAATCCTACGAAATCTCCATGTGAGTATTGGGTATATTTTACCATTCCGCCAGCCTCCGGAATCATGGCTCCTAATTCGCTATATGGTAAGGCAATAAATAATATTACAATCATTCCTAAGAGCCAAGAAAAGATAGCGGCCCCCCCTGATATTTTAGCAGCCTTCCATGCACCAAATAACCAGCCAGACCCTAAAATCGAGCCAATCCCAGTCATTGTGAGTGCAAAGGTTCCTAGCTTACGTTTCATATTTTTCATTTTTCACACGCCCCTTGTTTACAAAATAAATAGAATCCTCTTATTTATTAATCCTTTATTCATGTATACTAGCCCCCTTTTTATTTAAAGTAAGAATACAAATTTTATAGACTCATTCACCATAAAATTTGCTGTAATTTGAAACCATAAAATTCATCTCCAATCAACTCTTTATAGTGTATGTATACCCTTTATAATTCTCTCTAAACCTGAAGTTTTCAACTATATTTGTTACGGAAAAACATCATAATCTAGTATGCCTCTATAATATGAATAATTTAGTTCTAATAGACGAAAGTTCATCTTGTCTATGCTCTTAATTTGATAGAAGGTACTCCCCCCAGATGCACTCAAGTTAGATAAGGAACTGAAGGAAACTATTATAGAAATTTCTACATTTCTTTCGGAACATATCGCTCCCTTCTTACAAAAAAACCAACTCTATTACATTAAAAAGGTTCTTTATGAAAATATGTAGAATTAGCACATATGCGGTATTTTATAAATGAAGAGGTGATTGTGTTGAAGTATTTAACAAAATCAAAAAACTCATCAACAGGTCTGAGAGGGTATTTGGAATCCTATCCGTTAACTTCATTTTTTGTAATGGCATATTTATTCTCGTGGATTGTATTAATTCCATTTATCTTATCTCAATGGGGTATTTTCCCTAAAATAAAGGTATTTGATATTTTCTTTTTCGCCAATGCATTTGTAGGTCCTATGTTAGCAGCATATATCATGTTTCGAACTCTGGAAGGCAAGGAATCATGGAAAAATTTAGAAAAAGCATCTTATCTACTAAAGTCGGTTTGAAGTGGTATGTGTTTACTCTCATCGTTATCCCCGCTGCAATGTTTCTAGGTATGGTGATATTAAATGGAGCGATACCTACTTTCCTTGACTTTAATTATGAGTTTTTTATAACCTATCTCATCTCTTTTGTAGCAATTTTCTTTCTCGGTGGACCTTTACCTGAGGAAATCGGATGGCGAGGTTTTGCCCTGCCTCGACTACAATTGAAGTTTGGACCGTTAAAAGCTACATTACTACTTAGTGTTTTGTGGACCTTTTGGCATCTTCCACATTTCTTAACGGCTGCACAAAGGGGTGGCCCGGGTTCTGATCTTTCTCTCCTATATATTCATTTACCAATTTTTATTTTACTGTGTTTACCGATTTCAATCATTCTCACTTGGGTTTATAACTGCAATCACGGTAACTTATTTATTGTCATGCTAATTCATGCGAGTATAAATACGTTTAGCTTGGCACAAATTCATTCCACCAACCCTGTTTTAAAGAATACGGATATATTTGTAGTGATAGGATTGGGATTTGTTGCTTTGTTTATTCTTATTTTCACACGAGGCAACCTGGGATATAAACAAACTTTTAATGAAGTAGAGTTCAATAACAATAAAAATATAAGTAAATAGAAAAGAAAACCATAGAATAATAAGTTAATGACAATAGGATACCACCACATCTCTATCAAGTTAAGAATCATATTCTTTCCCAAAACAAAAAACGTCATTCTCTATTCAAAATGAAATATAATTGCTTGCAAAGAAATCCCCCCCCACATTTGTAATCATATAGCTTGGATAATCTACGTAAATGGGACAGCCCTTCTTGACGTGCACATCATGATAAGGATATTAACGCAAGTATCAATCTAAAAAATGAAGCGATAAGGCTTCTAGCCGCCAGGACTACGGGGCTGTAAAGAGTTCAATAGTATAGCAATGTAGATAGGAAATGATTTATGCTATATTTTACCTAGTAACATTAGAACATATAATAGATAAAAAAAGACGACGCTGAATACGTCGTCTTTTTGATAAAGAGTAAAGTGATTTCTCAAGTTTTTCTTATTACATCAAAGCCAATTATCTCTTAATTTATATTTAAGTAATGTTTACACCGTTTTCCATAATGATAAAGCATAAATCCAGTTTGGATCCCCATGCCCTTGATGATTCTGGACTGCTTCATACACTTTTCCTTCGTGTAGAACTCTATCTCCCTTTTTATATGCTTTCTTTGCATCCCATGCTTCATATGGAGCGTTTTCAGTTTTTGTAGTAATTGTGAATATATCACTCTGTACAGATTCATTTCCAGCTACATCAACAGCTTTCACTACATATTTATAAGTAGTATTAGCAGCTAAATTTTTATCCATATAAGAAGTCGTTGTAGATGTTGCAATCTTTTTCATTGATCCTTCTATTTCTCTATAAATATCATAATGGTCTACACCAATATTATCGTCAGATGGACTCCACATTAAATCTACACTTGACGCTGTTGTTCCCATACTATGCAATCCTTTTGGTTGTGTTGGTGCTTCTGTATCAGGAGCCTCAACAGTCGTCTTCACTGTAAGCGCTTCACTTTCTTTTGATACATTTCCAGCTGCATCAATCGCTTTCACAGTATAAGTGTATTCCATACTTGGTTGTAATTGTTTATTAATAAAATGAGTGCCTGGTACGGTATCAATCATCTCTCCATTACGGAAGACTTGATATCCTTTTACCCCTACATTATCCGTAGAAGCGTTCCATTTTAGTTCAATACTATTCGCTGTTACTTTTTGAGCTTGAAGACCATTTGGAATACTTGGTGCCTCTATGTCTGGTTTCACATCATTAATCAAATTCACATCAATAACATTATAGAAAGCATTCACAGTATCCGCTACATCCCATACAGCTAAAATCACATGGTATCCACTACGATCAGTAGGTACATTGATTTTGTGCGCTACATTATTTGAGGCCGCAGAGCCATCATGTTGTACAGTACCAATTGGCTCAAAGTCTGCTCTTGTTAACGCTTTATTTGGATCCCATCCTTTTTTTGTAATGTAATAATGCCACTTACTTGTTAAGTGTGGCGCTGTAAACTTCCAAGTAAACGTATTTTCTCCGCCAGTAATTGTATTTTTAAACCAACGATCTACCGTTTGTTGATCTAAAATGCCACCAAATTTGCCGCCTGCAGAAGCAATTTGTCCATCAACTGGGCCGGCTTGCGGAAATCCTTTTGGAGCTTCTAAACTTTGTGGTTCGTACATAATGCTTCCGCAGTTTACATTTAGTGCGCCGTAAGTTGGGCTACATAAAGCGGAACGGCTACCAGGTTTTTCAACAAAACCGTGCGCGTATGCATTTTGAGGAATAAGTGTCGTGCCAATAATTCCAGCTGCTAATGCAACCGCTCCAAGACTTTTTTTGTTCATTTTTAAGTTTTTTAGGTGTTTAATCATTCGGTTATTCATGTTCATGTCCCCTTCTTGTTATGCTTTGTAGTGTAATGTGGGCTTTGATGTAAAAGTATAACAAGAGAGTAAATCGTTTCGGGTATGCGTAAGTTACGCAGGAACTATAGTGAAGATGTATCCTACCCTTTATGTGAAACATTTCACTTGACTGATATATCATGACATAGAAACTACCTATATATGTGCAGAAGTTGTGCAGAAATATTTAACTTTTTATTAACACATAACAATCAACATTAAGATCGAAAATTAAAAAGTAAGATTTATTTAATGAATGGTTTAAGTGTATTGGGAGACTTTTATCGAGATAAATCTTCGGCAAATAATGACAACCCTTGTTTTTTATGCATATTCATAAAAAGCACATCACCCTTTCTCATTAATTAAGAAAATGGTAACGTGCTTTTAATATCCAGAATAGTCCAAACCCTTAAGTTGATGGATGTGTCCGGACTCCATTGCTATCAAACAAAACAATGATAATTACGTCTGCTAGAATAACCCTTCCTTGATGGTTAATCCCCATTCCTACAACAAAATGACTCTTTAAATGGTAGGCCTAATATTTTATTATATTGATCCTAATCATCCCATAATTTCTTCAGTTTTTCAGTTTTCCATACTATAGTAAATTTCTTATCCCTGAAGATTTCTTCTTAGAACCATCCCTCTCATTTTAGATAAGTATTAGGAAACTGTTAATTGTGGAATGTTTAAAATTCCGATCATTTAGGTTACATTTAAGGGTTCTTTTCTGCTTACTTCATTTTTTTCGGCATTCTGCATCTAGACGGTATACCCATTGTCCACAGTAAGACTTTATTTCAAACCCATAAAAAATAGATTACCTGCACACGAAAAAGTTTAGCGCACAAGTAATCTATTTGTTTTTGAGATTAATAAAAACCTAATTTATTTTTTGAATTCTTCCATCAATAATAGACTGAATGGGTTCTTTTGATTTTTTTATATAATCTACTAATGCTTCAAAATCAGTTGGTCCTGTTTCAGCATCTTTCCCGTTTTTAAAGGATACAAATCCATCTCCACCTGAAGCTAGAAAGGCGTTCGCAACGACGCTGTAAGTTTGAGAAGGAATCATTTCTTCTCCATTTGTTAGGCGAATACTTGTGACTTTTTCTCCATTAGGCTTGTTCGCATCCCAAGTGTATTGGATCCCTGAAATTTGAAGCATTCTTGTTATGTCTTTTTGCCATTGTTGATTTAAAATATCACGAATGTCCTGGCCTGTTAAATTTACTTTTATTAATTGATTTCCGAATGGTTGAATACCATAGATCTCGCCCCATGTAATATCACCAGCATCTAAGTCATTACGAATACCACCAGGATTCATAAGTGCAATTTGAGATTGCATTGTTGTACGTTGGGCATCAGCAACTAAATTTCCAAGAGTAGATTCACCCGCCGTATTTAGTTTGCGATCTAGTGGAGCAATAGACTTACCTACAACTTCATTAACAAGAGGTGCGATTTTTGCTTGATATTTCTCCATCTTCTTCTTTATTTTTTTATCAGGCTCCATGCCTTCATGGTAAGTTGTAACAATTTCTGCTTTTTTCTCAACAATATCTCGTGTCTTACGATCAATCTTTACATCAACATCAGCAAAAGCCATACCATAAGAATTTGCTTGTACGACAAGTTTATTATTAACAGTCCCATTTACATAAGTGTGGCTATGCCCACCAAAAATAACATCGACTTCTGGATCAGTCTCATTTGCTAATCGGACAATATCACCATTTGTTACGCCGTTCCCATCTGTTGTACCTCCGTTATGTGCAAGAACAACGATAGATTTAACGCCTAGCTTTTGTAATTGCTTTACGGATTTGTTAATAGCTTCAACTTCATCTGTAATTTCTACATTCTTTAGCATAGTAGGCATAACAAGATTAGGAACATCCGTTGTTACGACTCCGATAAATCCAACTGGAACTCCTTGCACCTTTTTTATAGTGAATGGTGGTAAAAATAAACGACCGGTGGATTTATTATAGAAATTTGCAGCAACATATGGGAATTTTGCTCCTTTAAAACTCCCTGTTTTCTCATGGTATCCACCATAAATAAGGCGGTTCATTTCCGCAACACCTTCATCAAATTCATGATTTCCTATCGTTCCAACATCGAATTTCAAATCATTTAGAAATTCAATCGTAGGTTCGTCTTGTAATAATGCTGAAACAGGAGTACTTGCTCCAACAACATCGCCAGCATGTACCTTTAATGTATTCGGATTTTGTTTTTCACGATCACGTAAATAAGCCCCTAAGTACTCAATTCCCCCTGCATCTTTATTGTTAATTTTTTTTACAGTGTCTAGTTGCCCATGAAAATCGTTAATACCGAGCATTTGCACATCTATGTAGCGGTTTGGTTCTGTACTCGCTTGTACTGAAGGCGCAGCAAATACACTAGTAAAAGTAACTGTACTTATTGCTAAAGCAACTGGAATGATTTTTTTCAACATAAAATTTCTCTCCCCTAATTAAAATCTGACATAATACGATGTTATTTTAATATATTAAGAGAATTATTTCTATAAAAATTCAACTAATTATAAAAATTAATAAGATTTTATTGTTTTCTGACAAAAAAACTTTATTTTGAGGGTTATTTAAAGTGTTATTTGTATATTAATATAACAATATACAAATGCATATATAAGACCTAAAAAAAGCTAATCCATACAGGTTAGCTGTTAAGAAGAATATTCAATTCGAAACTAATGGAGGTTTATCAACCTAACATCTCAATATCACTATTTAAAAAGATGCTCCTGGATTTACCCAAAAGCATCTTTTATAAAGCTTTATTTTTACTTGTTTATCAACTATCTTATGATATTTAGTACCTCTCATATTTTTAAACATAACTACTTAGTAATCGTATGAAAGGCTGCCTAACCATTTTACGGCACCTCTAAATATATCCTATTGTGCTTACGTCTAATTAATAAGGATCTGATTCATGGCTTTTCTTCACCGCATCTTTTGTTGCTTCGTTTGCAGCTAATGAACCTTGTCCATATTTTGACTTACTTACTTCACGGCCTGGAAGTTTGTTTTCCGTTTTAGCTTCTTTCATTTTCTTTTCAATACCTTCTTTTACACGACGGCCATAATCTTCATCAGCTTGTGTGAAGTGTTCAATCATTGCATTCTGAATTCTTTTGTCACATACTGCAAGTGCTTCAGATAGATTTTTAACCAACTCATCTCGTTCCCACTCCTCAAAACTACGATACGTGTGACCTGCTTGACCATAATTATTAGGACGATCGATTGGTGCACTCATAGCAGCTGCATTGTAAGTAGGTTGGTGTGGATGGTGCTTTTCTTGTTTTGCATCTTTATAACCACCCAGCATAGATGGTTCATAGTTAATATGCGGATTTTCTCCAGACTCTTTCGGATTACGCATATCCATTTGACCACGATGTTGATTTGTACGAACAGGCGCTTTAGGCGCATTTACAGGTAATTGCAAATAGTTTGCACCAACGCGATAGCGTTGCGTATCTGAATAAGAGAAAGTACGACCTTGTAACATTTTATCATCTGAGAAGTCCATGCCATCAACAAGTACTCCTGTACCAAAAGCGGCTTGTTCAATCTCTGAATGGTAATCAACTGGATTACGATCAAGAACCATACGTCCTACCGGTAACCATGGGAACTGCTCTTCTGGCCAAAGCTTCGTATCATCAAGAGGATCAAAATCAAGTTCTGGATGATAATCATCCTCCATAATTTGTACAAATAGCTCCCACTCTGGATAATCTTTGCGCTCAATTGCTTCATATAAATCTTGTGTTGCATGACTAACATTCATTGCTTGAATACTGTTTGCATCTTCTTGTGTTAAATTTCGAATTCCCTGCTTCGGCTCCCAGTGATATTTCACCAATACAGCTTCGCCTTTTTCATTTACCCATTTATAAGTGTTTACACCAGATCCTTGCATATGGCGATATGTTGCTGGAATACCCCATGGAGAAAATAAAAATGTAATCATATGTGTTGCCTCTGGAGTACGAGAAACAAAGTCAAACATCCGCTGTGGATTCGGCACATTTGAAACTGGATCAACCTTAAATGCGTGAATCATATCTGGGAACTTCATCGCATCACGAATAAAGAAAATCTTCAAATTATTCCCTACTAAATCCCAGTTGCCATCTTCCGTATACATTTTCACTGCAAAACCTCGTGGATCCCTTGCTGTTTCTGGTGAGTCCTTGGCTCCAGCTACTGTAGAAAAACGAACCATTAACGGTGTTTTTTTGCCAGCCCCTGAAAATACTTTCGCACGAGTATATTTTTCTACCGGCTCATCTCCAACTTTTCCATAGGTTTCAAAATACCCAAATGCTCCAGCTCCTCGTGCATGTACTACACGTTCCGGAACCTCTTCTCGATCAAAATGAGAAATTTTTTCGATGAAATGATAATTTTCAAGTGTTGCTGGACCACGATTTCCAATTGTTCGGATGTTTTGATTATCCTTCACAGGGTGCCCCTGTCGTGTTGTTAATGTCTCACGATTCACGTCTTGTTCATCTAGAGAATTCATATCTTGGTTTTCTGCCATAATTGAAAACCTCCTCAAAATTATTCATTTTAGGTATTTCCATTTATTAGAAAAAATATGATAGAATTGCAACTTATTTATAATGTATCAATTAACAATTATATAGTTGTAATCAGTCCTTTAAAAATGATAGGAGTGCTTCATTAAATTCTTTGGCATGCGTTGCATTTAGCCCATGTGGACCACCCTTTATTAACGTTACTTTAGAATTAGGAATTGCTTCATGTGTTAATTTCCCACTATATTCAAATGGTACAGTCGCATCTGAATCACCATGAATAATAAGGGTAGGTATATTAACCTTAGCTAAATCGCCTCTGAAGTCTGTTTTGCTGAAAGCAGCGATACAATCTAGTGTTCCTTTAGGTGATGCACCTGCAGCGATATCCCTATTGTAAAGTCGAAATGGTTCACTAACTAAGTCAGTTCGATCTCCAGCAGCAAAAAATCCTTTCGTAAACTCATCAAGGAATGCTAGGCGATCACTTTTCACTCCATTTTCAAATCCTTGAATTGCTACATCATCTAATGCACCTTCAGGATGATCTGCTGATTTATAAAGGAATGGTGGTACAGCTCCTGCAAATACAGCCTTCTCTATTCTATGGGTTCCATATTTCCCAATATACCGGGCTACCTCGCCTCCACCCATAGAAAAACCAACAAGTGTGACATTTTGAAGCTCTAACTGTTCTAATAGTTGGTTTAAATCAGAAGTGAAGGTATCATATTCATACCCTTCCCATGGCTGAGATGATTTTCCAAAACCTCGACGATCATATGTTATAACTCTGTATCCAGCCTCAACAAGAGCGGGAACTTGGTATTCCCAAGATCGACCACTTAACGGCCAACCATGAATGAGTACAACTGGTTTCCCTATACCATGATCCTCATAATATATCTCAATTGGTGCTTGATTTTCGGTTCCTACAGTAATTTTTGCCATTCTCCTACCTCCTTTAATATATATCCTTTTCTTTCATACTCCCGATGAATCTCATAACCTATTTATGCCCATTTATATTGTGAACTCTGTGCATGAAACTCTATTGTTCCAATGATTTCATTTTCTGTTTATGGAACAATTCCCCATCTCATACTTTTTTCATCATGAAGTATTTGCTGAAAATTCCTCCTATTCAATTCTAATAACAAAAATAGGTGTCTATCAATATGGTTCTATCTATAGAATGTATAGGTAAAATCAATCCATTTTATAGTGAAAAATAACTATAGTTACCACCTATACAAATTATAGATAATTTAGAATTGATTAACCAATTAGTTTTCAAATACTATAAATTTGTATAGCGCTTCATGTTCCGTGAATGCTGCTATAAGACATAGTAACTGTCAGTTTCGTTACAAACTAATCGTAACAAACGAAGAAATTTAGGATAATATCCCACTGTTTAAAATTTCTTCGATTACTTAATTTTTAGGAGGAATACATAATGACTGATCTCTATTCTCGTATTAACAAAGATGATGCTGTCGTACTTTTAGTAGATCATCAAACTGGTCTTATGTCCGGACTAGTACGTGACTATGGTGTTGATGAATTTAAGAACAATGTTTTAGCTCTTGCTCACACTGCTAAGTTTTTTGATTTACCAGTTATTTTAACAACTAGCTTTGAAAACGGACCTAATGGACCTTTAATGCAAGAATTAGTTGATCTCTTTCCTCACGCACCCAAAATAGCTCGGCCTGGACAAATTAACGCATGGGATAATGATGATTTTGTAAAAACAATCGAAGAAACTGGAAAGAAGCAACTTATCATCGCGGGCGTAGTTACAGACGTTTGTGTTGCTTTCCCGGCACTTTCCGCTATAAAAGCTGGATATGAAGTATTTGCTGTTACTGATGCTTCAGGAACTTTCAGCAAACAAGTTGCAGATGCTGCCAATACGCGTATGGCACATAATGGCGTACAACTTATGAACTGGTTTAGCGTAGCTTGCGAATTACAACGCGATTGGCGCAACGATGTTGAAGGTTTTGGCAATTTGCTTGCTAGTAATCTTCCAGGTTATCAAAATATAATTGGAAGTTATATAGGAGCTCAGCGCGATCTTAGTAAACAAAATGCATAAATGTATTATCACTTTTCAAAAAATTTCTAGTATAAATTTAGTGCCGATTAAATCGGCACTAAATTTTAAATTAAACAGTACAACAAAGCTTTTATTTTTATGATTACAGCTTTAGTCAATAGAAAATATATTACTTTCAAAAACTTGATTTTAAACAATTAAAAAAGGAGCGTTTTATTATGAGTAATTTAGAACTGTTAAATCCGGAGAACAGTGCCTTAATTTTAATTGATTTTCAACCTCAAATGACTTTTGGAGTTGCAAGTATTGATAGACAAACATTGATTAATAACGTTATGTTGCTTGCTAAATCAGCAAAAACTTTTAACGTACCTACTATCCTTACTACAGTTGAGACACGCAGCTTTTCTGGTTATTTTTGGCCGCAAATTCTTGACATATTCCCAAACCATGAAATTATAGAACGCAGTTCAATGAACTCTTGGGAAGATCCAAAATTTGTTGAAGCAGTTAAAGCAACAGGTAGAAAGAAATTAATATTTGCAGCACTTTGGACTGAAGTTTGCCTTGCATTCCCTGTGCTTGAAGCAATTAAAGCTGGCTATGAGGTGTATGCAGTTGATGATGCTTCAGGTGGTACTAGTTTGACAGCACATAACGCTGCTATGCGTCGTGTAGAACAAGCTGGTGCAATTCCAGTGACAGCAATTCAAGTTTTACTTGAATACCAACGTGACTGGGCACACAAAGACACTTATGATGCTGTAATGGAGATTGTAAAGGAACACACTGGTGCTTATGGTCAAGGTGTAGAATACGCATATACTATGGTGCATGGCGCGCTTCCAAGCAGGAAAATATGAAACTAGAAGGAGTAGCTGTCGAAGAGACTCATACAGAGAACACAATGGATGCTGCTAATCCAGTAACAACGCTTGTTACATGGGAGATTCAACAAGGTAAAGAAAAACAGTTTGAAACATGGAGACATGAAATCGAAGCTGCCGCTACTAAATTCCCAGGGCATTTAGGTGTAAATCTAATAGTCCCAAATAACCAATCGAGAGAGTATACCGTTATTTTTCGCTTTGATACATATGAGCATCTACGTGTTTGGCAAGAATCAGACATTCGCCGAGATTTGTTAAAAACGGCAGAACAATTTCAAGCTACTAATCCGAGTTACAAAACTGAAAGCAGTTTGGCCTATTGGTTTGTTACTCCCAAAACGCCAGTTCCACCGCCAAAATGGAAAATGTCTATCGTTACCCTTCTGGGTGTATGGCCTCTTAGCATGTTAGTTCCTAAAGTGATAGGACCTATTATAAAACATATGAATCCTATTATGTCCGCTTTTTTCGTTTCTGTATGTATAGTGTCCTTGCTATCATGGGTAGTTATGCCGATTTTCGGTAAATTATTTCATCCATGGTTACAAAATAATAGGAAGTAGACGAGGTGTGAATATGAATTTACCGGATATGATCTTATATAACGGAAAAATTACTACCCTTGATCCCTCTCAACCTGAGGTATCTGCTATCGCCATAACTGATGGTTTAATAACTGCAGTAGGCGGAGATGAGATTCTTAATAGTGCCACAGAAAAAACAAAAAAAATAGACCTTAAAAGAAAGAGAGCTATCCCAGGCCTGAATGACTCTCATATACACGTTATTCGTGGCGGTCTTCATTATAATATGGAATTACGATGGGAAGGCGTGCCTTCACTTGCCATAGCTCTCGAAATGCTCAAAGAACAGGCAAGGCGTACACCTGCTCCTCAGTGGGTAAGAGTAGTTGGAGGTTGGTCTGAATTTCAATTTAAAGAGAGACGGTTGCCAACTCTAGAAGAGATTAATGCTGTTTCTGAAGACACACCTGTCTTTGTACTACATCTTTACGATAGAGCACTTGTAAATCGTGCGGGGCTGCGTGCACTGGGATACACAAAAGATACCCCAGACCCTCCAGGCTGCTTAATCGAGCGGGATAAACGAGGTAATCCAACGGGCCTTTTAATTGCGAATCCTAACGCTTCTATTCTTTATTCAAGTTTGGGTAAAGCTCCCATACTTAATTTTGACGACCAGATTAATTCAACTCGCCATTTTATGCGCGAATTAAATAGATTGGGTATTACAAGTGCTATTGACGCAGGTGGCGGATTCCAAAATTATCCTGATGATTACAAAGTTGTTGAACATTTAGCCGAGAAGGAACAATTAACTTTGCGTATTGCTTATAATCTATTTACGCAAAATCCTAATCATGAATATGAAGATTTTGCTTCATGGGCAAAAATTGTTTCTCCAGGTCAAGGAACTGATAAGTATAAAATGAATGGTGCTGGAGAGATGTTAGTATTCTCGGCAGCCGATTTTGAAAAATTTCAAATGCCACGGCCTGAACTAGCTACGATGATGGAAGCTGACTTAAAGAAAGTAATTTCTCTATTGGTGGAAAACCGTTGGCCATTCCGTTTACATGCAACTTATGACGAGTCAATCACACGTTTCTTAAATGTATTTGAGGAAGTCAATAAAGAAATTCCTTTTAATGGTCTACGATGGTGGTTTGATCATGCAGAAACAATCTCAGATCGTAGTATGGAACGTGTTAAGGCTTTAAATGGCGGTATTGCCATCCAAGACCGCATGGCTTTTCAAGGTGAATACTTTGTTGATTTATACGGAAAGGAAGCTGCAAAGCGTACTCCGCCAATTTATCGTATGTTAGACCTAGGTATACCTGTTGGCGCCGGTAGTGATGCAACTAGGGTTTCTAGCTATAACCCTTGGGTCGCTCTTTACTGGATGGTTGCCGGAAAAACCATCGGTGGACTTTCGATATACGATGAAAAAAATAAACTTGATAGAAAAGTAGCACTGGAATTATATTCAAAAGGAAGTGCGTGGTTCTCTGGTGATGAAGGTAAAAAAGGAACCCTTGCAGTAGGTCAGTTTGCTGATCTTGCTGTATTGTCTGCTGACTACTTTACTGTGCCAGAAGAAGAAATCAAGAACCTTGAATCATTACTCACCATTATGGGTGGGCAGGTTGTTTATGGAAATGATGAATTTAAAAATTTATCACCTGAATTGCCGCCAGCATCACCTGATTGGGCACCGACGGGAGTTTATGGTTATGGTGGTGCTAACTTAGCCCACACTATACTTGCCCAAGATGCCCATGATCACAAATTACATAGTTGTAGTAACCCTCTCCATCAACACACTCATACCGTAATAGGAAAAGATGGGACTAAATGGGGTATTGGTTGTACTTGCTTTGCTTTCTAAGTCAAAACCACCGGTATAATGCCGGTGGTTTTCTTTATGCGATAAGGATATGTAAATTCGAAATAGCATTGTATATCCCTATTGGAATCTATTACTATTCGATAAGACCGAAGAGTTGATGGATTAACTTGACTTCTTTTTCACAGCCTTCTCTCCTTGTAAAATCTGCCCTTTTTCCTTTTAGTAAAAGTCAATGGTATTCCCATTTGAAGCAACTATACCACACATATAAATCTACTTGCCCTTTGACTGTAATCTAGGTCTTATCCCAAGATTTATGTATCATTTTTAATTCTCACACTATAATCATTATTATTTCTATTATACTAATACTTTTTCAGGATCATGTAACTTCTGCATAAAGATGCGTGCTGCAAAACTTAAAAATTTATCATCAAAGTGAATAAGATTAATATCTTGACTTGGGGTCGGATCATTAATACGAACTATGCTCAAATTATCATTATTAACAAATTCAACTAGTGAAAGAGGTATTATAGCAACCCCATGTCCATTGCATACAAGGCTCAATAGAGAAATGGAAGATTTTGTTTCTATATTTGCTTCAGATAAAGATAGGCCTAAACTCTCACAATATATTTTAATAGTTTCACGACAACTACATGAAACCATTATTCTACTGAGCCCTACTAATTCTCGAAAAGAAACCGATGATGTTTCATTCAAAGGATGCTTTTTTGGAATGACAAGGACGAGCTCTTCGCTATACAAAAGAGTGCTTGTTAATGTGTCTGGAATTTGATTACTACGTGTGATGCCTATATCAATATTTTTATCAACGATTTGATTTACAGCAACTTCGGATTCTATAATTTTTACTACGATGTTCGGATAATGTTGTTGAAACTTCATAATATAAGGTGTTAAATAGGTGAGATCCTCTAATAAACCTCCTATAGTAATTACACCTCTTTTTACACCCTTTAATTCAAAAATTTCATTATAAACGTCATCAAATTGTTGCATGATAAATTTTCCTTTATCAAATAGCAGCTTACCCGCTTCTGTCATTTTGATACCTCTTCCAACTCGATGAAACAAGGGTGTATCAAGTTCACCTTCTAACACACGGATTTGTTGGCTTAAAGTCGGCTGTGAAATACCTAGAACTTCCGCAGCTTTAGTAAAACTATTATTATTACAAACTTGAATAAAATACTCTAAATGACGTAATTCCATTCTTGATACCCACTCTCCGCTTTATGAAAGATTTATAATGAAAAGGACGATATGTATATCGTTAACATAACAACTACCTTTCTTACTATATCAATTGCAATTACATAATTTCTTTCTTTTGCATTACAATAAATTTACTACTATTTATTAATTTTTCCTCCTATTTATTTAATTTATATTTAATTAGGATATTACTAAGCAGAAATAACCTCTAAAAACTTACAATTTCTGTGTGTAACATCCTAACTTTTTCAACTGTTTAATTATCATTTTTTCTCCATATAGTCCAAACTATCAAATATTTGCCGAATCCCCTCTGTATGCTGAGGAAAAATAGTGTCCATTAATTCAATACCTTCTGAAATATTTGACGCATACGTGATACTACTACTTGCAAGTAATATTTTGTCTCCAAGTTTTTGTATAGACTGATCACTTTTACTGTATAATAGCTCACGCACTGTAAATTCAGTTGGATTAAGTCCATAATTTTTTATATCCTTTGCAATACATTTAGTGATTGACTGTAATTGCCTTCATAATATAACAAATAACGTTAAAGATAGGCTCTCATCGTTAATCACGCTCGTAATTACCAATCCTTTACAAGTTATCTTGAATTCGAGATTTATTATATTATCGTCAAAATATTATGTCAATCATTCATTTTAGCTTTATCAAGCCACTTATAATTTATTTCTCAACATAAGACATATGGAATTAGAAGAAAACAATTGTTACTATATAAGTATCTCAATTACGTTATTTTTTTAAAGAGGGCTTGTTTTCTAACACAAGTTCTCTTTTGCCATATTCTAAATTGAATCCGGGCAAATTTCAGATGATGAGTCTGCCTATGTATATGATATAGTTTTTAAACAAAAATTAGAGCCCTCCTACAAAAAGGAGAGCTCTAATCTTTCATATAAAGTGAAACTTTAATCAGTGGGGGTTTTGTTCCCCCCCACTGATTATCAGCCCTCACCAATCGAACGTTTACGGACAGCCCGACTCCCACCTAACTTCTTTGCTCCAACTGAATTTTGAGGTGGGAGTTTTACTGTCCGTTAACGCGGGATAAAATTAGTACCTCACTTAAGAAGTTTTAAAAGACAAGCTTGTTAATGATGTCCCAACACTTAAGTCATCATTTAATACGAGGGCTAAACAAGCTACTAATGGTAATGTAATAGTAATTGAGCCATCAGAATTAATCACTATACTAGGACTAGATCCACACTCTTCTCCACCACTTACAATTGATTCTACGCCACCACTCGGAGTAAACGTAACTATAAGACACACATCGATACAAATATCATTTAAAGTATATGCCATTACTTATACCCCTTCCTAAAACAATTTATAATAAGCTATGTAGTAAAATGGGCTAATGACACAAAAAAATTTTAAATAAAAGCGCATTAAGATGTTTTTTCTATTTTTACAGATACCCGCTCAATTCATCCTTAAAAACACAAGGTAAAGTGAACCTGTTATAGTCCATGAAATGAGCTCTAATCCCCCCTTATCTAAAAAGGAGGAACTATTATTATGGGATATGATTGTAGGAAGCGGTGGTACTTTTGAATTTGATCGAACCATTGTAAATCATAAAAACTATACAATTTCAAATGTAAATACACAAAGCAACACAAAATAGCCCCTTCTCACCAGCAGCGGCTATTTTATATGAAAATACTTCATTAGTTTATATATCCTAAAACACTTACAATCTTACTCGCTTTTAAATTATGAATATGATAATAAATTTCTAAACCTTTTCGCTCAGCTCGTAACACTTTACCCTTCATTTTTGATAAATGTTGTGAAACTGTCGATTGTGGAATATTCAGTAATTCTGTTAATTGTGTTACATTACACGTTTTTCTCGTACTTAATTCATTTACAATTTGTAAGCGGATTGGATGCGCCATAATTTTTAAAATATCTACATCTTCTTCTGAAACTAAACTTTTTCTCATTTCACTTGTATATGTTGTCATAGGACATTCCCCTTTTATATGAACTCCTTTTAGTTTGATCTATTTTCAAAATATTTAAAACTCCGATGCAAAACCTTTATATAAAAATAAGGGAATTTTAAATTTTTAAAAACAGAACGAAATACAATTCACTTTATTTATTCTTTCATTACATATAAATAATAAAATATCAATATGTGCTCTATGTGAAGTTAGCCTAAATTTATAATGAAGATTTTTCAAATCATTCACATGTAACTACCGATTTTTCTGCTTTGTGTTTCCCTTCTATCTTTGTTGCTTTCTTTCCTTGAGCTTTTCATTATTTTCTCTAAGTGCAGAAGTGTTGGTCATATAAAGATTGATACTATTAAGTCGTTTACTACGAGGAGAATATTTCTTTCCTTTCTATTTTCTTGTACAACTTAATCCTGTAATCGTTTTTTGTTGTTCTTTGGTTAATAGGTGAACGCTCACACGAGATGAGACTTTATTGGTTATCAAAGTTGGTCCGCATCATGATTTAACAAATGAGTCCAAGTAATTAATGCTGTCAACATAACAAAAAGAGTCCTGATTGATACGGACTCTTTTGTGAGTTTTTACAAAAGTAAACTTTTAAACACATAATTACATTTCCATTATTTATTTCAACACTTGAACAGATGCTGGTTTCCACCCCTGATTCTCTACCCATTCAATATCAACCTTATATTTTTTATTACTTTGCTTATCTCGTACATTACCGTAGGCTTTATTATCACCATTATTCCCAATAAAATCGAAAATCAATTGGCTCTCTGGAACATCAACAGCATAAGAAATTGCTTGTTTCATCTCACTCCAATCTACTGTTCCTTCTTTAAATTTCATTTCAGGTTTTGCTCCTTGCACTGTACCAATTGGCTTCCAAGAAGGATTAGTTTGAGAACCCTTTTCTTGAGATGCCGTTTTTTCTCCCTCTTTATTTTCATTTCCGTTTATTTTTACCGATTTTTCTGCTTTTTGTTTCTCTTCTAACAGTGCTGCTTCTTTCTCCTCACGTTTCTTCTTTTCTAGCAGTACTGCTTCTTTCTTCTCACGTTCCTTCTCTTCTAACTGCGCTGCTTCTTTCTCCTCATGTTCCTTCTCTTCTAACTGCACTGCTTCTTTCTCTTTACGTTTCTTCTCTTCTATCTTTGTTGCTTTCTTTTCTTGAGCAATTGCTTTCTTTGATGTATCAGAAGGGGAAAACAACTGGTATGTCACTATACCAACTGTCACTAATACCAAAGTAAATGCAATATTAAAAACCACCTTTTTACGACGATTTTGTTGTTTTTCTTGAAACCTGCTTACTTGTCCCATTTTTTAAACCCCCGAGTTTATTTTCTTTTCTAATAATTATGCATTATTCTTATAATTCTTAATATTTTTATTAAACGATGGAAATAAATCAAAATTCCCATACAAGATTTCATATCATAATAAAATTTGTGTTGTTTCAAGCATCTGACATATGTTATTCAAAAATATTTTAATACATTAAAAATTGACAAACACACGTTCGTAAGAAACCTTCAATTTTATTCAAAGATGATTCCAATTACGTCCACATTAGATTTCCTGTAGAAATCCTTTTCACAATTAAGCCCCTTCTTCCCTTATTTATAATTTTCAAATTAAACTGCCCTCTATAGTACAATAAAGATGTGTTGTTTTCTACTGGGGTATGTCGTAAAATCAGAAGGGATTTTATCTCTTTTACCTTTTTTTCAGAGTAACTTTTACCACTAGGAAACTCTATTATTCCTAATGTAATCTTTAATTCGCTTTCATCAAAAGTCCAATCCTTATTAAGTTCCCTTATCTTTTGTATAAAGCTTCTTTTGGTTTTTCCTATATAGATCAATGTTTCATTCTTAGCATATACTCTAGAGATTGCAAATATTCCCTTCTTAAAAGCTTCTTCTCTATTATAAAAATCATTTAAACTATACAATCCATACCATTTAATATGTACTGTTTCTATTAATCTCACCTCATTTTTAGATAATATTATAATTTCTGAATGTTCTAATTTTTGTGAATACATAACCTTGATTACTTGAATTATAAATAGTGCTTTTCAATAATACATTTTATTATTACTAATTTCAATAATGAATATGTATATCTCAACATGAATTTCCTATCATTGGTTTCGTCAAGTAAGGCTCATAATTCTCTTCGATAATTTTATAGTATTGTGGTGGGAGAATCCTTGTACAGGGGAAATAGCGTGTCAGCCGGATGAGTTGATTTTTCGTTTTCTAAATACCTTTTCTTAAAATGATATGCGGTGTTTTCACGTAGGACGTCATTTGCATAAAATAGCGTACTTTTCTGTGGGAATTCGAAAATAACACCTTCACAGGAGTGGGACACTTGTCGATAAGCGACACGCCCCCTCTTTGATACATTTTGTTTGCTAAATTGATAAGCATTTCAAATGCCATCCCATGGTTTCCTAGTCCCATTGTTATTCCTCTCTTCCTACTTGTAAATTTCTACTTCAATAAAATATGCAATATTTCATATTTCATTATTATAATATTGATTTATTATTTATCACTTTCGATCCTATCATTGAAATTCATTAATAAACTAACATTTGTAATTTAATTCCTGATGTTTAATCCTGTTATAACACGTTAATTTTGTATATTTAAATAATCATACTGGAATTTCTTGTTCTATACATCTATACTTGTTTTGTATATTATATAGCAGAAGAGTAAGGTAAGAGTTACTCTTTACCATTTTAGGAAAGGGCCTGTTGGAGACAACAGGTCCTTTCTTCGTAAAAGGATTATTTTGTTAAAAAATTTATTTCAATTTATAATCGCTATCTTTTTCTTTAATTTTCCAGTAAAATCAAATGTAAATATTTTAATTACATAGGAGAAAGCAATGAAACTTAACATTAATCTGTGGTCCTTTATTTTTTCTTTTATTTGCATTGGTTTATTCCTCTTATATCTTGAAATTGGTTCGATAGCCTCGTCTGAAAAGAAATTGTTTATTATGAATTCGCTACCTATCCATCCTTTATTTTTTTTACTAGTTTTAACAATAGGAACTTTTTTTGCTGGTATGATAGGATTTTCTAAAATAGATAATTGGGTTGCTATGCTTAGAAGCATAGCGACAGTTCTACTAACACTTTTATTATCAGTGTTTTTAACACTAACTTTGATCATTGGCTATGCATTGAGTTAAACGTCATTCCTTGTGAATAAAACTAAATATTCCGTCAACACTATATATGACATTAGATTTTCTCCTTGTTCCCCCTTGGAGAACCGAGCAGTTAGCTTTTGCTTGATACTTACTAGTTCGTTTAACAAATCCTATATTTTTAACTAATTGCTCTAAAGCATCAGATAACATATATCGTTGTAACTCTTAGGAATACAATGGCAGCTCATCATGAATTGAAAAGCACATTATAAAAACATCCTTTCTTTTGATTCTAAAGAAAGGTTAACGCTTTTTCCATTTTTAAAACAGGGTTTTTCGAAGGTTTTAATTTAATCCTAATTATATTTTTTATAAATTCTAAAAGTACATTCCCTATTTTTGGTATGATAGACAGGAACTATTTTTTAGAACAGGAGACAATAAATAGAAAAAATCAAATTAGGTTTATTAGTTATATTTCTATTTCTATTTATGTACATGTCTTTAGTAGGAGATGAGAATAAGGGTTCTTTAACTCCTAATCTGATTTCAAAAATAAAATATTTAGAAACTGATTCTGTTGCTGGAGGTACATTTAGAGATTATGGCGAAGAAGCAAAATCAGTGTTTGAAAAACTAAGTTGTCAGAAAGATGTTGTAACAAAAAAAGATTTTTTGAAGAAGAAATTTTTTGAGGAATCTTCTCAACGTAACATTGACTTTGTATTAGATGATGGTAAAAAAATCAAATTCAAAGTATTATTTTTTAGTGTGAAACCATACTTTGATGAAGCGTATGTTCAACGTATAGGAGATGATTCCATTTACCACCTAAATAAAGAAGATGCAACAGATATAGCAACTCAATTTGCAAATCGTTAATACTTTTCTTAAAATTTTATGTTTTATATCTATTAATTATAAAAAAAGAACATCCCCCAAACGAATTTTTTTGTTTTGTTAGTTTGATGGGCATGTGGCACTGCCCCTATTAATAAATATTACTAACCATATTTCTAGGTTAATATCTATCATATTTAAAAAAATAAGATTAATTAGATTTAAAAAAAGATTTCTTTTTCTTTACTCGTAATAAATCACCTGTCCATCCTTTGAATCGCATATACAAATACATACCCCCTGTTGTGAAAATAATAAATAAGAGAGCGATTAAATAGCTATATTTCCATTCTAGTTCAGGCATGTATTTAAAATTCATCCCCCACAATGCTCCTAAAGCTGTCAAAGGCGTACTTACAGCAGTTAATACCGTAAGAGCTTTCATAATTTCATTCCCACGATGAGAAGAAACAACTTCTTGTAAATGAATCATCGTGTCTAATTCTTCTTGGTACTCTTTAACGAGTTGTAATCCACGCTCTAATTTTACGTGTGTTTGTTTATAACAAAGGGTGTTTGTTAGGTTTTCTAACCAAGCTTCCTCCAAACCTTGTAACACTTCTTGTATTAAGCGAAACACATGTGTGTTCATAAATAATTCATGACGAATATGATAAATTCTTTCTAAAACTGCTATGTTATTATGATGATAAAAATCCCATAACACATTTCTGAAATTGTTTTCAAAATAGTCAACCTTTCGTAAATAGTGAGATATAAATATTGATAAGATAGCACACATTCCTTCAGCAGAACTATTACAATTTTTTATACCCATAGAGAAATTATGTATTAATTTTTGAAAATCCTCTTCCTCTTTTTCTTGGACCGTTATCAGTATTCCATGAGCTACAAAATAATGAAGAAATTTTTGGATTTTGGCGTCCTTTTTATCTTGATCATATAAAAACGAACCATATACACAAGTTTGACTTGGTGATAACGTATAAACATATAATCCATTTTCACAAGGAGAACTTATTTTTTTTACAAATTGAGAGAAATAAGATGTTACATCACGAGGTATTATAGAAGAAAGTTTTTCAAGTTCACTAGTTTTCACATGATACCAATCCCATTTCGGCATTTTTATACATTCCATATTATCCTTCCTTTCTGAATAGTTTTATGTTTCTTCGAATAATATCCTTAATATGAAATTTATATGTAGGTATTCATGTCTTGGAGGAAAAGTTTTTAGATCCTCTACATTACAAACTAAATGGCATAGGAGGTCTTCTTCTGTTACAAGGAAGACCCCCTATATATTAGTTATTTGTATTCTAAATTTTAAACATTTCCTCTATACAAGCACTTTTTATCTTTTCTTATTTATATGTGGCAAAGAAGCCACATAATTTGGCACGTCTATTTAACGAACTCCATTTCGTTCGTTATTATAATTTAGATTCATATGCAGATTGATTAGTGATGTCGTCGAATACTTGACTTCCAATAATAAAGTATCCATGAAGTGCAGCCTCTTTTGAAGCGTCTACCATACGGAAAGAAGAAATTTCACCTTGCATTTTTTCAATTCGTTTTTTGTGGATGTCTACTATTCCTCCTGTCCAAATAATAGTGTCATACTGGTCTAACTTAAATTGTTCTTGTAATACACACATAACGTCTTGGAAGTGTGTATCCAACTCTTTTTGAATCAAAGTATCGACCTGACTTGTCTGAGTATTTTCTTCTCGACCTCCATATCCTTTTTCTAAGACTTTTGGCATGTCGTTAATGTGCAAGTGATCACTTTCACCGGCATGATTCTGCAGGATATTCTTAATATTTTTCAAAGGCTTGCTACATCCTAGTTCCGTCTCATAATGATTTAAAATGACATTCTGTTTCATATCTGTCATTTCTAATGTACGAAATCCACCATCAATAATTAAGATACGATCTTGTTCCTGAATGATTCCCTCTTTTAAGAAATAGGCATGTAAAGCGACCGGTTGCTGAAGAATCAAAACATTTTCCACCGTAATATTAATAAATTTCCCATCAATTTGTACGGAAGTTTCTTTTTTTAGTGCACGTTGTAATTGCTCATGCTGACTACCAAAACAAGTAACGGGAAGCCCGGTAACAACTAAAGATAACACGACATTTTCTTTATAATCCTTTGCAATGCAACCAAATATTTGTTGTTTAAACTCTTCGCTTTCATAATAATTTTCTATTTCTTCGTCAAATGGAGGAAGAAATGAAGCATCAGATTGATGTGCTTCATTTCCCATGTAGTATGCAAAGTCTAAGTCTATAAAACTTACCTTTGTTAAATCTTCACTTTCAGCATGATTAGGTACAGGAGCTAGTGTGGCAGCTTCACTCTTAATCGTCACCTCAGAATCTACATCCTGTCGATATGCCCGCTTAGTAAAACCAATTCCTACATCAATTGCATACAGAGATTTCATACTTTTTTCCTCACTTTCTCTTTTTTAGAATTCAATCTAAGCACTCTCTTCTTTCCCTTCTTTCATATATTTCTTTTCATTTTCCGTTTTTTCTCCGTCTATGTCCTTACTATTTTGATTTATTTCATTATCCTTTTCATCTTTTTTCTTTTTGTTACTTTCGTTTTCTGTTAAATCTTTAATAGTAGAAATGACAACTGGTGTGGCTGTAAGTAGTTGTGGTAATGTTTGTTTTGCAACATTAGCTGCAGTTACAGAGAATTGTTTACTTGTCTCGGTTACCTTCTCTAATGTTTCCTTTATGTTTCCTTCTTGTAGTTTGTCTTTTACGCTTTTTCCTTTTGTTTGTATAGCTTTCCGATTTTCTTTTTTTAACAGAGAGACCATGACTCCCGTCGTAATCCCAATCACAGCATATTTAAATATTGTATGTTTCATTTTTCTCACCCTTCTCTACTTTTGTTTTCTTCCATGCTACAACCTAAAATAATTAACTTATCTATTTATCAAATGTTGCAATCTATTAGAGAGAATGATAGTTTTGCGGCTGCCTATCACTCGCCGTTAGTGTTTCATCTGTTACTAGGAGTAAAATTCTCCCTTGATCTAGTTTTTCTTCATATAAGTTAGCTTCCTCCTTCGACAACCCCATTTCCTCCATTTGATTTCGGAGCTCGTCCCCTTTTTTGGAGAAAAAGTTAATAATACTTGTTCCCAATCCTTGTTCTTTTACTCCAATCGTATTTGTATTTGTATCATCCGCAATCTTTTTTGTTAGATGTTTTTCATGTGTTAAGACGTAAATGTCATCTTGGTGAATCCCTTGCAATTCTAGCTCTTTTACTTTCATAACTACTTCATGTTCATTATCATATTCATGAACCACCGGTTTTCTTTCATTCTCATGCATTGTATTTTTCCTCCTTTAGATTTTTTATTTTTTTATTTAGTTGTTATGTAATATGTAATACACCTATTTTAAAGATGTTAAACCTAAATTTTCAAAAAACTTTATACAATAAGTTATTAATGTTTTTGAATATCAAAGAAATGTCACGAGCACTTTGCTTTGATAGCAGTGTTACAAATAATGATTTGTTTGGAAGGCAATCCCCTTATTTTATAGAAAAAGTCTATTTAGAAAAAGTTAAAAAAGGAGTACAAGATACGTTTTTCGTTAATTAAATCAAAAGAAAAATAAAAAAACACTCCTTTTCAAAGAGTGCTTTTAAAAAATATATAGCCTAATAAAAATGTTTCTACTTTGATTACAGAAAGAAAGTCCTTATTAAAACATATGGTTGCTAATTTAATTGCAATCTTCCTTGCATCCAAGCAGCAATACCATTTATAACATACTCAGGGATATTAGCAGGATTATAATATTCATCCGGTTTACTTATTTCTCCATAACCTTCTGTAAATAAGGGATTTAACTTTGGATATAGTCGATAATCAATGTTATCTCGTTCTTTTAATTGTTCTTTCCATGGAGAGATTTCGATTTTTGATTGAACTTGATAGTCTCTTTCTCTTTGAATAATAAAAAGCAGTGTCTTTCGTTCTTTTGACATTTCACTGCTTTAATTTTACGGATAGAATTCTCACTTCACAGAATTTTTTCTATTTTCACTATATACTTACTATACAAATGAAAATATACAATGATACTAAATATACAAACTTTGCATAAAAAAATGATTTTATAGCCTCTTTTTAATATCCATGCCCACTTTGCCAACCACCGTGTCCGCCTTGCCAGCCACTATGTCCACCTTGCCAACCACCGTGTCCGCCTTGCCAACCACTATGTCCACCTTGCCAGCCACCGTGTCCGCCTTGCCAACCACTATGCCCACCTTGCCAGCCACCGTGTCCACCTTGCCAACCACCGTGTCCGCCCGGCCAACCGCCGTGTCCACCTTGCCAACCACCGTGTCCACCCGGCCAACCACCACCGTGCCCGCCTTGCCACCAGCCTACATAGCCTTGTCTCTGTGAGTTCATTCCTTCGCATCCCTTCTTATTAAAAATTCAAATACTGTAACTGGGTATTCTCTAAATATAATTATGTATCCCAAAAATAAATGTATCCGCAAACATCTCGATTATTGGTAAAGTAATTATCTAATGAAAAAACATTTATCATTGCAAATCTAAGCTCTATTGTTCTTTACTTTACTTTCAAAATTTCCGATATTTTATCAGCATACTTTTTAGATTCAAATTCATCATAGTCTTAGTATTGCAACAAACAAATCATTACTTGGGATTATTTTTCAACATTATATCAGAATCCATAGCTGGGCTTTAGTTATACAAGGAAAAACGATACTTCACTATTGAAGTATCGCAAAAAAACTATCTACTTACATTATTATGACTATAATCCTATCCGGTATTAGTTACTCACCTAAAATTGCAATAGGGCTAAAGATTCATAATGAATCAATTCCTTTGGTACTTCCCATTTATGCAAAATCTTAATAATAGCTTCTATAAAAGAAATATTCTTACGACGTTATTTCTGAAAAGGATGTTCCGGAGAAAATAAGGAAGCAATTAGAGGTAGAAATTAAATAAAAGAGCCCACTCTTATGAGGGGGCTCTTGATTACCTCTCCAACCTATCATTAGGATATCTTGAGGAAGGAGAATTCTTCGATCGCTTTATTACATTCATTATCATTGTTTTAACAACCATTCCTCAATTACTTTCACTGTTTCATCTCGTTGTGCTTTTGGCGTAATTAAGCTCGCATTATCACCTTTTTGCTCACCATACATGCCAAAATGAGCATGGTTTCCACCTTTTATCATGTGCATAGTCGTATTCTTTGACATGAACTTTTTATTGTTCTCTATTTTTTCTACAGTTGCTAAAGCATCTACTTCCCCATAAATTGATAACATCGGAATCGATTTCGTAGAGAAGTCACCTGCAGGATACGAGCCTAAGAAAATGATCCCGTCTACCTTGTCTTCATGTTGAAAGGCATATTTAGAAATCATAGCTCCGCCCATTGAATGCCCTGCAACATACCACTTCTGAACTTCAGGATACTGTTCCATTACACTGTCTACTGCATTGATTCCAAATATCGCTAAATTTAATGGCAACTTAGGCATCACTACAAAATGCCCCTCTTTTGCAAGTGCTTCTCCTAAGTAACTATAAGCCTCAGCTTCTACTTTAGCTCCTTGATAAAGAATAACCCCTATTTTAGCATCTTTCTCTCCAAAAACGATATGATCTTCATCTTTTTTATCATCCACTAACGACATAGCCTCTTTCGTTGGTTTGTATGTAAACTGAGACCAAGTAAAAAAAGTAATACTTCCTATAAGTAAAATACCTAGTAAAGAGTACAGCGTAATTTTTATCCATTTCTTCACAAAGGTGACCTCCCTAAGATGTATATATTCTATATTTTAAATTAACATTCATACACATAAAAACTCGAGCATTTTTATTATGCTCAAGTTTTTATTTACGCCTTTAATTTATACTATAAATGGTCCAAGATAAATATGTAGCAAATGTAGACCATAAAAAATATGGAATTAGCAACCATGCCGATGCTTTAGATAATTTGGAAGAAACCGCTATGAGGAGTAACGTAGTAATAGCGACTAGTAAACAATCTACTGTTGCTAAAAACAAATTTTTTTGACTGAATTGAAAATAGCTGAAAGCTTGATTGCACATATAATTTAAAAGGAATATAAACCAAAATGTTTTTGGCTTACATCCATATTTGTTGTAAATAATTGCAACTGATAATGCAATAAATCCATATAATACAGCCCAAACTATTCCGATTGTCATACCAGAAGGTGTCCAATACGGCTTTTCTAGTGCATCGTACCACATACGATCAATTGGAAATAAAATACCAGAAACATAAAACAAACCATATGTTAGTAAAAATACTAGAATACTAGATTTTTTCATAAACATCCTCCTTTTCACTAGAATATTATGGAAAATTCATATGATTAGTATGTCTTTGTAATGGATAACATTCTAATATTAAAATTTAAAATACATATTGTTTAACCTATTTTATACGAACTCTTTCATACTTTTATATGCACAAAGTGCTCTCTCACGTGCTGCCTTATGATCAACAACTGGCAAAGGATATGTATGACCGAGCTGTATATTGGCCTTTTGTAAAATATACTCAGGTGCTTCCCAAGGTTTATGTATATATTTATTAGGCATCTCTCTTAATTCTGGTACCCATTTTCTTATATACTCCCCCTCTTTATCAAACTTTTCTCCTTGTGTGATGGGATTAAAAATACGAAAATACGGTGATGCATCTGCCCCACTTCCAGCAACCCATTGCCATCCCATTGTATTATTTGCAATATCAGCATCTAGTAGTGTATCCATAAACCATTTTGCTCCTTCTTGCCACGGAATTAACAAATGCTTTACAAGAAAAGAGGCTACAGCCATTCTTGCGCGATTATGCATAAAACCTGTTTGCCATAGTTCTCGCATTCCCGCATCAATAAACGGATAGCCAGTTTCACCCTTCTCCCATACTCTTAATAACTCCTCTTCCTTATTCCACGGAAAATGTTCAAAGCTCTTATTAAGAGGTTTATATACTGTAGATGGATAATGATATAGCAAATAATAAGAAAACTCTCGCCAGATTAATTGACGTATAAAGCTATTCACTTGTTTTTCAAAAAGACTACATTGTCTTTCGGTACTTTTATTGATTAAGTAATGATATATCCATCTCACTGATATTTGGCCGAATGAAAGATAAGGTGCCAACATCGAATGAGCATTTTCATTTGGAAAATCTCTTCCTTCACTATAAGACGCTAATTTGCTAGAGAAAAACTTCTTATATGTTTTGTATGCCCCTTCTTCTGTAGGATCCCATATTGATTCCATATGAGATGTCCACGGTATAGTCGGCAGCAAACGTAATTCTGAAACAGATAAGCTTGCTGGTAAAGAGCTTCCCCACTTTATACTCTGCACTCTGCTAATAGGTTTAGGTAATACCTGCTTTTGAAATGCATTGTAAAAAGGCGTAAACACCTTATATTCAGTGTTATCCTTCTTTTTTATAATCCACGGTTCTAATAATAAATGTGAATTAAATTCCTTACAGATAATACCTTTACCTTCTAACATTATTTTCATTTTTTCATTAGATTGTAATCTGTCCGGATCATAACAAATATTCCAATATACAGCCGTTATACCTAACTGTTCTATGAGAGAAAGTATTTCTTCCTGTGTATTTCCTTGGCGAATTATTAAAGTAGAGTCCAATGTCTCAAGTTGCTTTTGAACATCTATTATAGCATGATGTAACCACCACTTTGACGCACTTCCTATTGGAAAAGCTTCGTCATGTACATATACCGGAACAACCTCACCAGACTGAACAGCCTCAAATAAAGCTGGGTTATCATATAAACGAAAATCTTTTTGAAACATAACGATAATTTTATTTTGCATGGCTACCTCTTCTGATTCTAAAAACATAATAAAATTTATTATACAACAGCAATTGATACATAAGAATTTATTTGTCTTTCATAGATTAATTAACTTTTCCAACTATTTTATTAGTAGCAATTTTAACAACCGTTTCTTTTTCACCTGTTCTATCAATCATAAAACCATGAACTTTAATATCAGAAGGTACTAACGGATGATGACGAATCATATCTATACTCTTTTCAATATTTTCACTAACATTTTCTTGTCCACTTAACCATGCATTCAGGCTACCACTTGAAAATTCAGGCATGCAATTTTTAAAGAGATAGTCTATTTCTCTGTTATTTTTGATGGAATCACGTTGAATTTGTAGATTAACTACATCAGTTTCTTTATCCTCTATTCCGACAACAAAAATTTCTTCCACATTTTCTTCATAAATAGCAATAATAATAGATCTCATTATATCTCCATAAGGATGTACAATTACAGAATCATAGCTGTGTATAGTCAACATGTTTTCTTGTTGAATGTTAGTTACTTGCTGGATAATAGGCTCTATTCTGTGTTCAATGTCTGTTAATACTAATACTTTTTTATTCTTTGAATTCATATGGAGCACTCCTTCTTCATGATTATAGCTATGAAACTTTTAAACTAGTAACGATAGTTGATTATTTATGACATGATTGTTACCAATTTTTCCATTGTCCTTCTGGATCAACACTTGCCAGTCTAACCCATCCATTTTGAACTTTTTCTCGAAATGTGAAATCCTTATTTAGCAAACGCTCTATATATTCAATAGGTGCTTGAATTACAATTAGTAAACGAAGTGGTGAATGATACGTCTCACTATCTGACTGCATAACGGATTGCCAAGGTAAGCCTGGCAACAAGTCACTTGCATTCCCTTGCATAACACCGAGACCTGCCGTTACAGTTTGGGTTGTTTTGTTTCCACTACCATAATAATGAGGAGCTACAGTTGAAGCGTAATATTGGAGATTTATCCACTGAGCTACTGTTCCTGGTCCTGCAATGATACTAGCTAATATATCTCCACTTTCATCCTGTTTCCAATCATAATTATGAAGGAAAGCCCTACCTTCTAAGTCGCAATCCTGAGTTAATTCACGTTGCCCGATAATAAAAGATGCATTACGGGCTAATCCCCATTCCGGACGTATTTCACTCCAATCTTCTGCAAATCGATGTGCCTCTGTACTCGGATTTTTTATTTTCGTTTTAAAATTAGGTAATTGTGTTAAACGCTCTCTATTTGCATGTTGGCTGACATTTGGCATAACCGACTCAATACTATCAAATGCTTCTTGCGCAGTTTCCGAAAGTTCTGGGACGTAAATCCATTCCAATTCATCCACTGTTGTTTTATGTTCAGCTGCTGCAAAAATGGTATCCTCCGGAATATTAATGCCTTCAGCAGACAAAGCCTCTCTTACTTCTGCAAGATTACATAAAGTAGCGAAAACTTTTGCATTAAATCCCCCTGCTGCTCCGCCACAAGCACCACACTCAAGCGCTGCAGCATAAGGGTTGTTCGTACTTTGACTACTATGTCCGCACATTACAACTAAAGGCGCGAATTTTTCTGTTAATCCCACCATTTTTAAAGCTTGACGCACATAGTTCACTTTTTCTTCTTTCGTAAAACCGATAGGTATCTCACATTTTGTATCATGAACATGATTAAGTGAGAATGTTGTATCAGGTTTTTGTAACATCGTTTTACGAAGGTTACGAAGGAAACTACCTACTCTTCTTGGCACAAAACTCCTTGTCACCATTTGTAGACCAAGTAAAGGGCCACTTACCTCAGGTAGTAACATACTTGTCAGTACATTTTGTTTCATCGTTTTAAACGTATAGCTTACTGAGCTATCTATCTTCTTACGTTGTTGATAAGATTTATATTCATTTTCATCCGTGAGCTCTTTTATTTGATGTTTCGGTTTTAATATAACTGGCAAAGAAGGATGGCTGTCATTACTACCTAGTTCACTAGTCGCAATTGGTAACCCAAAGAAACCAGCTATTCCAAACGTTTCGAACGGACCTAATTTTTCTAGGTGGCGACGAAACGGTTCTGAACGGACATCAATACAGAATGCTAATTGAGCTAGTACACGTTTTTTATCATTAGTTGCACGTTGCTTAGAAGCAATCTTCTCCCTTAATTGCTCTGCATGCGTCTGTTCCCAAGCTTCTAGCCAAAGTTTTCTGCGAATATTTTCATCAAAACGATATGCAAATGCTAATAATTCGCTTTGTTCAGCTGCAGACATTTGTGACCATTCCAGGGTTGAAATATTCCCCCAATAGATCCAAGAAGCTATAAGTGGGACAATCGCAACTTTTTTCTCAGCCTTTTGATTTTTTATAGGTAAATAAGATTTTACAATGGCCAGCTCCATAGAAATTCGAACTGCTAAATATTCTATAACGAGTTCCTGCTCCTGAGTTGACTGTCGGGAACGCCATAGTATCATTCCTGCCCACCCAGGCAAAGCAAGCAAGTGCCCCTCAAGGTAAGCTTGCATGTTAGATTCAGAAATTCCTAGTTCAGATAACGCTCTTGTTAAAGCTACCTCGGCATCCTCTGGCCAATCTTTTAAAACGCTACGCTCATTTTTACTGAGCGCTGGATCAAATTTAATAAGGTGATGCCATGCACGATACAAACCTTTTTCTCGATTTGGCATCGTCCAACATGACCCGGAGCCATCAAGATATAATTTACACCATTTAATAATATGATAATTAAGAATATCAGATAGGTTGTCACCCTTTTGATTCTCTATCAGTGTACTTACAGGTTGCATAGAGGAGTCTTTCATACTTCCTGTATTTATATAACTCATTTCTTCTGCCAGTTTATTTAATTGTGGCGATGATAATAGACTAGAAGGTAATTCCTCTAATTTTAAAGCTGCTTGGCAAAACTGCTCCGCTTTCTTTCGCGGGATATGAAAAGATTGTGAATCAAGCCAACGAGACAAGCCACTTTGTAAAAATGATTCCTCAATCTCACCTTTTGCCTTTGCCGAATGAATCATAGCAGCACTAGGATATATATCCACATTACGAATTTCTTTTAACCAATCTGCAACTTGTTCAAATGATTGTTTTTCAAGTCCCATCCAAGGATGATGAGCTGCAAATGTAGCAATCGGCCAAAGTGGTGCAATCACTCGGCTAGCAGATTCCACTAAATCATTCATATTCTTTTCTTGTATTTCAATGTTTGTATCTTTCTTTTTTAAAGTTTCTTTCGTTACGATTGACTGTATGCTCATCACTGATTACCTCCCTTTGATACATAATGTTTCAGATAGCTTGGATGACTTTCTACTGACTTTTGTCTCGCCTCACCTACTCGAACGAACCAAAGATACATTACAGCAAATATTGTCGAGGATTGATTACGAGTAACGAGAGTACTAATAGCACTACCAAATAATAAGAGACATATAACAAAAATAACGGCTGGAGCTGAAGGTTGAACATTTTGATACATGTCAGTATGCAACCATTTATAAAGAGAGTTATGAACGGTAAAGTAAATGAGAGAAAATCCAGCTAAAATAAATACGCCAACAATTCGCCCCATTCTTCCCTCTCCAAAAACAACAAGCTGTTTCCATGAAACATTTAATGACCAACCTAAGATGAACGCACTAACGAATTGATACCCTTCTCCAGAAGTCGTAAACCAAAAAGCAATCGCTATAAATAATCCGAAAACACGTCCGACCATAGTCCATAAATTAGATATCTTTTCATTGGACGGCTTCACTACCCCAAAACGTTGTACGGAAGAACCAGCTTGTAAAAACAGCGTAGCTTTAAACAAACCATGTAAAATTAAATGAATAACAGCCGCCAAATAGACTCCTAATGCGCATTGAATAAGCATAAACCCCATTTGCGCAATAGTTGACCCCACTAGCTGACGTTTATAATCAACTTGAACTAGGCTAATTCCTGTTCCGATTAAGACAGAAATACTAGAGAAAATTAGTAAAATAATTTGTGCAATATCATCATGAAAAAGAGGTGAAAATCTAGTTAACATGATACCACCAGCATTTACTAACCCCGCATGCATAATAGCAGAAACAGGAGTTGGAGCAACAGCTGACTCAATTAACCACCTTTGGAAAGGCCATTGTGCTGCTGGAATCATCACAGCTACTATAATCAATAAGTTAATTCCTGTTTTCTCCAATGTTCCAAATTGAGCTACATTTTCATTCGTTAAAACTGATGTGAACTGCCACTGTCCAGTGACTTGAAAAAGCCAAATGATAGCTGCTAGCAAGGCGATCCAGCTTATTGTAAATAAATAACTAGAAATTTTTGTTGCTTCGCTAACTACTTTCCACCCTTTATTTAGCCCTATAAGTAGAACCAATCCTATAAGAGTTGCTCCCCAACAAATAATCATGAAACGAAAATCATTACTTAACCATGCAACCGAAGATACACCTGTAGTACATGTAAAAAGTGCAAAGTATTTTCGATATGAGCGATCTCCTAGTAAGTAACGTACAGAAAAACGCTGAATGATTAAACCAATTGTAAGAACAAAGAAAGCCATGAACCAAGCTAAAGTATCTAAATGCCAAGGGCCCACAACGCTATCTCCATTGTGATTAACAAGTGCGAGTAAAGAAACCAATGAAGGCAGTGCAGCGATACCGATATGGATATGAACAAAACGTAAAGGCATCCTTGCATGTAAAAACAATAATCCACTTAGCCAAGAAGCACTAAGCGCCATAAAAAATAATGTTAACAGTGTTGATGAACTCAGCGAAATTAACATGTACAATACTCCCTTCCCAACGAAAATAACCTATAAAAATTTCTTTTAAGATAGTTTTTTAATTTCAATTTCTATTCACTCTTTTTAGTACATCGTTTTTTTCCATAAAAAAAACCGACAACTTCCATAATTCAATGATTTTATATCATCATTGAATTATGGAGATTGTCGGTTTCCCTTCAACTAACTTCAGTAAAGTTTTTTGAAGAGCTCCCATTTTATAGAGGATAATAATGTATGTATTACTCCTGTTAAAAAGAAAAATATATTTCTGATCTCCTAGATTATGCAATCAATATATCAATTTATGTTATGTGCTATCTTTTCATTAAGAAACTTTTTCATTTAGTCAATATTACATATTAAAAAAATGCTAAAGCCTTAATTATAGCAAACTGTTAAAATGAGCATCTATCAATTTTTTAAAACAATTATAAGATAAACCATATTAAGCAGTTTGTCAATTTCTTAATCCGTTTTTTTAGAGTTATTTGAATTAAGATTTATTATACCTAAATAACTTCAAGTTTTTAATTATTAGCCTGTTAATAAAGTACAAAACTTGTAGGTTTCTTAATCCTTTCACTAACCTTAAGGTATTTTTAAAATTTTTCCTCAAGATTATGAAGCAATTTAAAAATCATTACTCGTTCGCCTGTACGGGAGCTTATATCGGTATGAAAGCTTTTCACTTTCTCTCCAGTTAATTCTAGTATAATCTCTTTCAGATCATCGATTCCAGATTCAACTAGCTCCGAACGATTTTTCTTTATCGTTAGCATACCGTCTTTTGTTTCGCAAACAGTATATTCAGCCGGTGTTAAAATACCTTGTAAATTTACAATAATCATATCCCGTAATATATCTGTCTTAACGGATATAGACCCGCGTCCTAAGTAATCCTTTTCCCAGTGAGTAATTGCTTTGCTTATCTCTGATTCAATAGCGCCTTTTGAGCTTTTCATCAATGTATCCTCCTTCAATAAAATAAATTTACAATAACAATATAATAATCTGGATTGATTTTATTTTCAATTATTGAGAAGAATTTATTGGGATTGTTGCAAGGTATCCTTTCATATCATAGTGTTTTTTTATGTTACAATATAGATTTTTTTGATCATTACCAACAAGATACTCTTACAATAAAGGCTCTTTTGCATAGATTTCTAAAAAGGACATTCCGGAGAAGATGAGAAAGTTCTTGTATTGTTATTTCGCAAATCTTTGTATATATTCCTGTTTTTTGATTTTCTAGGGTAAATCTTATTAAAATATTTGTATTTAAATAATGTTCAAAGGCTTGTCTTCTTAATTCAAATTTATACTTTATAGACACAATAAAACCGTGCCTCCAATTGTTAGACAGTTAACTAACGATTAGAGACACGGTTCAGAAGGAATTTCTCTCCATAATAAAATCATTGATTAAAATACTACGTTAAAGTGGCCTTTTTCAATGTATATAATTTGATAGCTACCAGATACAAGCCCTCTTGCACTATAGATTCCACTCCATCTTTTCTTCTCCATAACCCTCTATCAAAAATACCATATTACATTCTTTTGGAATTGTTTGGATCAGATATTAATGTAATTGGATTACCACCTATAAGCTGCGAGTGAACGTGCTATGTTAAGACTTTTTAATAACTAATTGTTCATTTCCATGCCACCCGATACAGGAGCATATGTACCTGTAACAAATGCACTTTGATCACTTGCAAAAAACAATACAGAACGTGCAATATCCTCTGGTTTAGCAATCCTCCCTAATGGAGTGGACATTTTCACCTGTTCTTTTATCTCTACAGGGTTTTGTGAAGTCGCATCCGTTTCAACCATAGCCGGCGCTACTACATTTGCTGTGATATGAAACGGACCTAACTCTTGTGCTACATACTTTACGAAAGAATTAAGTGCTCCTTTTGCTGTTCCATGAGCAATAAAATTAGGCAAAGGTAGATGACTTAAATTGCTTGAAATATACACTAACTTTCCATATTTTTGTTCTTTCATAAAAGGTAGTACTGACTTTGTTGCAATGAAAGCTGCCTTAACTTCTTCTTCTAATTTAGATCTAAATTCATCCCATTCCATATCACAGAGGGATTTCATAGCAAAAGAAATGGCTGCATTGTTTACTAAAACATCAACCTTTCCAAATTGTAAAATTGTCTCTTTTACTAAAGAATCTACTTCATCTTGATTTCTAACATCTGCCTGAATGGCTATAGATTCACCACCTTTTTCACGAATAGATTCTACTACCTCTTGTGCAGCTTTTTTATTATTGGCATAGTTTACAACTACCTTCGCTCCATGTTCAGCAAACAGCTTTGCCGCCGCGGCTCCGATTCCTCTACTAGCTCCAGTTATAATTGCTACCTTTTCATTCATCATAATGTATCCACTCCTTTATGTAGATTTTGGACTTTACATGTTTATAAGGTAAGAGGTGAAATTTTATATGCTATAACATATAAAATTTAAAATTTCGGTTCCCTATAAAAGATAAAAATTTTATAAGGAACCACTGATTAATAACTTACATTAAATAATTTTCTTAACAAATTATTTAACTGTTGAACCTCTTCTTTAGTTACATTGCTTACCGTAAAATCGTGAACATTTTTAACTACAGGTAAAATATTTTTTTAATCTCTTCACCCTTTTCATTCAAAAAAGATAATGTAAACGTTAATTGTGTTCATTAGAATCCTTCTTATTTTCAGCTGGTATGGTGCTACCTGTAAAAGAAAGCTATAAATGTATCATCATCTAATGACCATAAGCTTTTTATCTGTTGGCCGTTTGTTTGATTGATTCACTTTTACTATTTCTTTGCAGTATGATTCTCCCCACCGCTATAAGAATGGTAATGATTGAAGTGCAAAGAAGAATATTCATATCGTGTGATAGATTTCCCCCACCAAAAATTATTGTTTGATATCCGTTGGCTACATAAGTTCCAGGGAAAAGAGAACCTACAGTTTGATAAAAATTGGATAGTAACGCTTTTGGAACAATTACCCCACAAGTAACTAATTGTACTGACAGTGATATGATATTAAACATCATACCAGCAGGGCCAAATAGAACGATGAACATTTGTGTTACGCTTAAGAAAGAGAAAAAGACAAGGGTTTGGAATATCCATGTTTCAAACAAGCTTGTATTCAATTTAACGTTAAATACGGTCATCAATAATAACGTTATAATAGCTAAAATAACAGATACGACAATATTAATAACTTGTCTTGATAAAAATATAGACCATTTTCCGTGCGTGTTTTTTAATATTGTTGCAACAATATTAAGATTTAAACTCATAAGCATAGCTCCAACCCATGAAGCAAGAACAATTAAAAATGGAATCATGGTTGCTGCAAAGCCATCTGTATTGTTTGTTTTTTCGACAGATGATTGCACAGAATCAATGTTTAATGAACTCACAGCTTTCGTAATGTTTTCTGATAACTTTTGGGCCAATTCTTCTGACGGCATCACTGTACTTAGTTCGTTAGATAGGTTAGATGAAATAAGCTTTTGTTTATACGCATATACATTTTTATTAACTGTTTGCGTAATATCCTTTGCCGCGCCTTCCATAATCTGTTTTGCCAAAGATGAGTTTGCTTGATTGATGAAATAGTTAATCTCTGTAGTATTATTTTCTTTCAATAGGCTTGAGAAATTTGCAGGAATTTGAATAACCATATCTAAGTTCCTGTTATCCATGTCTTTTTGGGCGTGCGTTACCGAGCTATAGCTTTTAACTTTAAAGGGCAGATTTTCCTTCAAGCTTTTTTCAATATCGGTTCCCATTTGATTATCTTCATTAACTAATCCGACTTTTAATTGGTTTACCCGATCAGTAACACCATCGTATGCAGTCATCCACACACAAAAGAAAATTAACAGAAAGGCAAATGCTGTTGCAATTCCAATGAATGTTGGGGGGAATTTAAAGAAATTTTTTAAAGTTTTCATTGTCGTACTCCTTGTTGTTTTATTATAGCAAGTACTTACTTGCATTTGGTTTAAAAAAAGACCTAGGGAGTTAACCCCCTAGAAAATAGTTGGACACTATGTTTTAAAAACGTCTCTTTTGAATTTGAAAATAGATTGTCGCCGAAGCGAGAATTAGAAAGAAAGTAACCGAAATTCATCCAGATAAAGTTCATGGCCTGGGCTTCCATATCAGTTTCAATAAGCTTACCCTTTTCTCTCATCTCAATGAAATATGAAACCAAATTATCTTTTAATTGATTAGGAATTAATGCAATTTTTTCTTTGAGCTCTGGAAACATCTCAGCTTCCTGAAAACTAATCAAAATTAAATCCTTTAACTTTTCTATATATGCAAGATACCCTTCTGCAATAGACAGCAAGTCCTCTTCAAGATTCCAAGTCATCTCTCCAGGCATTAATTTATTCAATTCCATACCACGCGATAAGGATTCGACGGCTTTTTCCATAATATTCTTTTTACTTCCGAAGTTCCGAAAGATCGTTACTTCATTTACACCCGCTAGTTCCGAAATCGAGCGGGTCGTCGTTCCCTTATAGCCATGAGTGCGGAATAGTTCTAAAAAAGCCTCAATAATACGTTCTGATGTATTTGTCATTTCATTCACGTTTCATCCAACTTTCACATAATCTTTATCCAAACCCGAATGCAAGTCGTTACTTGCACAAGTAGAATAAACCTTTTTGAACAAAAAGTCAACTTTATAAAAAAAGTCGATTTCTTTATCGTATAAGAAATCGACTTTTGGCTTAATTATTGATTTAGTAATAAAAACACCTTTTTAAGATATTTATGTTTATACTATAGACGTTGATCTTTCTGGAAGTTTAGACGAAAATAATCCTCATCATTATATACCCCAAATTCATACCCTTGCTCTTTATAAAATTTAATAATTTCAGGAAGAGCTTGTAATGTTTGCGCCTTTTCATGCATTAATACAACTTCAACTTCTTCTGTTGTTTGTTTCTTTACATTTTCGATAATCTGAGTTGGATTATCTTTTAATTTCCAATCGTTTGAGTCTATTGTCCAATCCCAAACTTTTATTGCTGCTTCTACAATTTGATTACGAATTTCCTCACTCTTTAATCCTGGGGCAGATCCATATGGCGGACGAACTAGTTTAGGCGTTGTGCCCGTAATATTATGGATAAGAGCTAACGTTTCTTTCATCTCCGGTACAAATTGTCCTTTTTTGTATAACTTATCACTATTATGTGTCATACTATGAGCACCAATATAATGCCCTTCTTTTACTGCTCGCTTTACGTTTTCCTGAAAACCTGTATTTTGTAAATTGCTACCTTGCATAAAAAATGTCGAGGCGACATTTTGCTCTTTTAGTACATCTAAAAATTTCCCAGTTAATTCGCTAGGACCGTCATCGAATGTTAAATACACAACCTTTCCTACCGGTTTTCCATCAGGTCTTTTCTGTTTTGCCGGTGGTGTCTCTTTTTTCTTTTCTTGTTGTTGCATACTAACTTGTTTACTACTTTCATTAGCTACTCCCTTCGCTGGGGTAGAGTTCCATTTCCCAATTAAAAAGAATGTGAAAAAGGTCGTTGCTAAAACAACTCCTAAAGATATAATTGCCTTCGTTACTACACTTGTTTTTTTCTTATTTTGTGATTCTTTCATTATTTTCCGATCCTTTCCCTATTAATTTTCATTATTTATAAGGCTGAGCCTTTATTCGACTGAATCATTCGTTTCAACCGATGTTTACAATAAATAGATTAATAGAGACAGGTAAAGATAAAATGCAGATAGTGTCGAAATCAGTTAAAGAATAGCGTATTGTGTTTACTTTTAAAAAAGAACTTGTTTCATTAATACTGTTAAATTTGAAAAATAAATATACACCCAAAATAAAAAATACTACTCTTTCTAATTAAGATTTAGAAAGAATAGTATTTTTCTATTTGCCTATTTTATTACATCGTAAAATAATTAATAACGCCATCCACAATACCTTGTTGCGATTTTTCTTGGAATTCTTCTGAATTCATTCTTTTTTCATCACTCGCATTAGATGTAAATCCTAATTCAATTAAGATAGCCGGAGAAGGATTTTCCCGTAAGACAAGAAAATCACTGCCATGAACGCCTCTATCTCGGCTGTCTATATTTTGATCAAAAATAGCTTCTTGTACGACCTTAGCTAATTTTTTATCTTTCCTTTTATTCGCTCCATAATGAGTTGTTATTCCTTTTACATTTGTATCCTCAAAAGCATCATGATGAATGCTAATATAAAGATCCGCCGCATGTTCTTTCGCTACTTTGACACGCGCTTGCAATTCTTCCTTTTGCTTTGTTTCTGGAAGTAAACTCGTATCTTTTTCACGTGTTAATATAACTTTTGCATCCGTTCTTTCTTCTAATTCTTTCTTTATATTTTGTGCTACTTTTAAATTAAGTTCTTTTTCAATCGTTCCAAATTTCTTTCCTTTCGTCCCTCTATCTCCTCCACCGTGTCCCGGATCAATTACAATTGTTTTTCCTTTTAATCGTAGATCCTCTTTTGATATATTTTTGTACCCTTTAGCATGTATGAAACTAACGCCTGTACCCATTATTATTATAAGCAAAAGTAATATCGCTCTTTTTTTCATTTTAACAATCTCCTTATCAACTTTTCATTCCGTTTCTAATGAAAATAGTAATAAATGCTGATAAAGATAAAATGCAGATAATGTCGATTTTGTTTAAAAATGATAAAAACGTGTAGAACAGAAATTCTACACGTTTTTATTTAAATAGAAATAAAATAATACTCCATCTTCTGTATTTGAAACACCATACTCCGCGTCATGCAGCACTAATATATTTTTTGAAATGGCAAGACCCAATCCTGTGCCACCTTTAGAACGTTGACGAGACGTATCTCCTCGATAAAAACGGTCCCATATTTTTTCTAAGTGTTCTGGCGCGATATGAGCCCCTTTATTTTCTATACATACTTTTACACGTTCATCCTCTTCTATTGTAGAAATAATAATATTCTCCTGTTCTGGTGTATAACGAATCGCATTCGTAATAAAGTTCGTTATAACTTGTTCTATTCGATGTTGGTTTGCAACAACTTCAATTTTAGAAAGTTGTTTATGGACATGTAATTGCTTAGCTGTTATATCTGCGGTTAATTGCTCACATATATAATCAATTATCTCATCAATATGAAAGACATCCATTTCCATTTTATACGTACCAGATTCGAATTTTGCTAACTCCAGCATATCAATAATGAGCATATCCATTTTATCTACTTCTTTTGACATTGCTTTAAAGTAATAATCCTTTTTATTACTAGCAACACCATCCTCCAAAATGGAAATACAACTTTTCATAATACTTAAAGGTGTTTTCAACTCATGTGAAACACCTTCAATAAATTCTTTACGGGTATTTTCTAATTGTTTTTCTTTCTCTATATCTTGCTGTAATTGATGAATGTACGAATGCAAAGCTTTAGAAAGTGTATTAATATTTTGTGATAAATCACCTATTTCATCCTTTGTAGTAATAGGTATCGTCTCTGAGAAATCTAAACCCGCAATTTTTTTTGTAGTATCATTTATTTGTAATAATGGCTTGGCGATTTTTTTTGAGTAATAGAACGATATTAAAACAATTAAAATCAGTACAAAGATAATTAAATATACATAATAATCCTTAATCATTTGCACCGCTTCATCAACTGGTTGCAATGATGTCATAGCAAATATATAGTTTGTCTTACCCTCTGCGTCTTTTGTTGGCTTGATTAAAAGTTTATATTTAATATCATTTTCTTCGTAATCCATTATTTCTGTAGAAGTAACATCATTAAATTTTTGATTCAATAATAAATCAACCTGAAATTGCTTTATTCTATCTATAAGCACACGATTTCCATATATAAAGTTCGTTCCTACAGTTCCCTCCGGTAATTGCACGTTTTGAATGATTCCTGCTAAATATAATTGTGAACTTTCTTTTGAAGATACGGCTTTTGGTCCATACAACCTTTCTGAAAGTTGCTTGTTCTCTAGCCCAACATTCTTCTCTTTTATTGTTAACATCGCAGGGACTACTATATTCCCCTTCTGTACTCCGTCGATAATAATATGACTCCCTTGTTCTAAACTATATTTCATCCTTTGTATATCTTCTAAATTGATAAAACTATACAACGGTATGTGAATGGAACGTTCAGAAAATATCTTATTTTCGTTAGGGTCTAATTGAATTTCTATAGAAAAATCATTTGCATATTTTATATTTCCTACACGATCTAACGTTGTAATCCATGTCGCATTCTCTTGATAGAAATTTTGTTCTAATTCTTGAATTACTTTCGCATCATCTCCAGCTTTTATATATGCTTTTTCAAAGAATTGAATATTTGTTTTAATATCATTCACTTTTCGATTTGCGTAGTATTGCTTAAAAAATATAGTTTGTCCCATAAAAATAGTTACTAAAATAAGTGTGCATAATGCTGTTGTTAACATAAATAACTTTAATACAATTCCTTTTTTCATACTTGTTCCTCAAATTTATAACCAGCTCGTACAACAGTTACAATACAAGCTGCTTTTTGTCCTAATTTATGACGCAAATTACGAATATGACTATTAACAGTGCGATCATCCCCAGCGAATTCATAACCCCAAATTTTATTGATTAGTTGTTCTCTCGAAATTACAATTCCTTGATTTCGCATGAGATACGTTACTATTTCAAATTCTGTATGCGTCAAATTTATGTCTTCCCCATCTATAGTTACTGTACGAGAAGGAAAATGTACATGGATACCACTACTCGTTAATGTGTCTTCAGCTGGTACATTAGCAGCGGAAGAATATCGGCTTTCCATTAATCGTTTTGCTCTTGCTAATAAAATAGGAGGACTATATGGCTTTGTAACATAATCATCTGCTCCTAGTTCAAATCCAAGTAAAGTATCATCCTCATCCACCCGAGCCGTTAGCATAATAATAGGTACATTAGATTTCTTCCGAATTCGCCGACAAACCGTCCAACCATCTAATTCCGGTAACATAATATCTAAAATAATTAAATGCACCTCATACTCTTCAAATATAGATAACGCTTCTCTCCCATCAATCGCCTCTAAGACGTTATACCCTTCGTTTAATAAGTAATCTTTCATAATTTCACGTAAAATATCTTCATCTTCTACAATTAATATTGTTCTTTGCATCTTTTATCTTCTCCACGATTTATTTTATTGTAAGGAAGAAATAGTTCATTTTATATGTTAACCAATTAGAAATCTTTCACTATTTCCGTCACTACTACATACCACATAATTATATCAAGATAATAGCATGACGGTATAAAGATAAAATGCAGAGATAGCCTTACTATTGAAATGCTATTATAATTTTGTAATTGGAATGAATTTGAATCAAATAAAAAACCAAAAGAAATACTATGATATCGCGACTTAAACTAAATAATATGGTGTATATCAAAAGTGAGTTTCCTGAATACTTTCGAAATGGAACAGTAAAAAAAACAGTCTCAGTACATCAAAGTTGATTTAGAACACATTATGAATACCTTAAAACCGGGACAGGTCTATGAAATATCAGATGCTTATATCGGAAAGGATAAAAAACTATTTACACGAGTTATTATATATCGATTAACTGAAAAACAACTTGGAGAGCGTAAGAAAAAACAAGTGTATACGGAAAAGAAAAAGGGTATTACGTACTCAGAGAAAAGCAAACGATTAACTGGTATGAACATTTAGTTATCAATACATCTTTAAAACGTTACAAGTAAAAACGGTCCATTTGATAGAACGGTGCTGCAGCTCCATCTTGCAACAAGGGGGCACTATGTCAAAAAATTATAAGTTTCACACAAAATTGACACATTTCGATTAGTTCCCTGTACGTTAAGAGATTAGGTTATATATTTGAGGAGATATACGAGACAGGTGTGAATTTAGGGTAATATCATATTTCCCATTCAAATATGATAGAATAGAAGTATATCCAAAACGGAGGAATAACAAATGAACTCAAACACAAAACAGTTTATTTATGATATCCAGCAACGAAAGAACAATTATATAGAAAATGCTTTAATAGCAATACAACACCCTAAAAAAGAGCAATCTGAACAGGTCATTCAAAATATAGTAGAGAAGATGGATATGATGATTAGTCTAGTTACTACGTACATGAGGATTGAATCTGGATCTACGAAAGAATTAAAAGAACTTCAGAAAGAAATTATCCATGCTCAAGCATATATCCAAAAACGAAAATTTGAAGAAACACAGAGATAAACCCCTGTGTTTTTATTTGATGCTCTATGACGCTAATCTGTTATAAATCAAATTACATGTAATTTGATTATTGTTTTGGCATAATCCATACAATTTGTTGAATGCGTACAATATATGGCACCGTATCTTCAATGAGCAAATGATCGGGTTTCACATCCTTTAATTTACCTCTTATATTTCCTCTTACAGTTTCAATAACCACATGTTTACCAATTACTGATTGTAATGTCTGATATACATAGGGATTAGGTACACTTACCATATTTTGTTTACTAAAGTCATTTCCCTCCAAATAACTCATTCTATAAGACTCCTTTCTAACTCGCATTCTTTCTCCTAATATATGATGTAAATCTTATAAATATGCTAGAAGGATAATTCATTATATGAACGGAAATAACATTTTAATAAGATACGGTTTCTATTCCTAAATTGCTAAAAAATTATTTATATAAAGTTACTTTTACTAGTTAATAGGTGATGATATAGGGATATTTTGAATGTACATCTAGGTTGTTCCTTTCAGGATATGTATCATTTTAAATACGCCCTTTATTAGAATAGTACTCATACTTTTTTTGAGATTCTTTCGTAATACGTGCGTTAAGTAAAATTGCTAACAATAAAAACACTCCATATTTCCCCCCTGTAGCTCCTATGATAATCACACTACTACAAACAAGTACAATTAATAGGATAAACGAAACTAAATAAATACGATCATAATTCTTTGACATCTTCTCGTATTTTATGCGTTCTTTCCTTGCATCCATCTAAATTCCTCCTTTAAATAATCCATTTCACTCTCAAATAAATCTAGCCCTTAAAAAGGAAACAATCTATTGTTTTAAATAATTAGTTTGTTTTTTATCAACTAATTTATATAACGTAAAAAGAAATCCTACCAATATTAAGCTCTCCACCATGATAATCCCGACCCTCTCCTTCCTTTTAATCCCAACAAATCAGATAAAAGTTATGTATATCCCATATTAGCTGCAACAAACAAAAAGGATCCCCCTTCTCTTAAAGGCCGATCCTTTTCTCCTTGTATGCAACTATTTTTACCTATTCTTGATTAATTAGAATAATAGCTGGTCCATCTACACGAATTCCACCAACTTCGATTTTTTCATAAGACTCAACTGTAATAGAGATGATCCCTTCTCGCTTCTTTAATTCATTACTTAATTCTTTTGTTAACATTTTTTTCATGTGTGTCTCCTTCTTACTGCTTAATTTACTATTGGTATGTAAATAAAATTTAAATTGGTTTCCTGGTCTGGAAACCAATTTTTTGTAGTTGACCATATGGTGTTACCAGTTCGTTTATCAATTTTACGTAAAGAAGATAAACAATTACTATTCACCGTCTCAGTAGATATAAGGACTCTTACAGATAGTGGTGAGATTGATTGTTTTTTCTTCTAGAAATAATGACTTAGATAGTATATTACCTAAAACAATGAAAGCCCTACCTCTCTTTCATCCTTACGGCTCCTTGTCCGTGCCAGTGTGAATCAGGATTGTAAAAATCAATTGACTATTTAATCGAGTTATTTGATGAAACTTCAAACGTTCGTAAAAGAAATTTAAAAATAAAAATGGATTAGATTGAAGTAATAACAAAAGAGGTATCTACTCTAAAAGTGCGTTGAAGAAATTGAATATCTTTGAAATACCTTCCTTTTAATAATCATTATAGACCAGAAAATTCAGGATATTTCCGAGAGATGTCATACATTATTTATAATAAATCTTAACAGAAACTTTTTATTTGATTTTCAGTGATTCCTTTAATTAATTCTAGTTCACTAACCAAAAACTTATATGCATCATCCAACAATTTTTTTTCGCTTGTATTCAGTGCTTTTTCTTTCTTCATACGCATTAAATCACGTACAACTTCAGCACCTTCTTGTATTTCACCCGTTTTTATTTTGTCCGTGTTTACTTTATGCCTTTGTTTCCACGGCAGTAATTTACATGATTCTTCATGCTGAAAAATGTGTATAATGTGTTTTAATGCAAGTATATCAGTAACTGGGCGTATATTCGAATTCAATATTTTACCCGTAGGAATCATGACTTGCATCTTACTGATTGACATTTTTATTACATAATACTGTTGTTTTTCCCCTGAGAATTCTTTTTCTTCTATGGCTTCAATTATACCTGCTCCGTGCATTGGATAAACAATGTTATCGCCAATTTGAAACATATAACCCACCTCCATATGTGGTAACCTTCTCAAGCTTAACACATATGTTATTTTTTATCAAAAATTCAATAATATCATGAGTTTATTTTTGGTGTCAATCACTTTTTTCTTCAGAAGTTAAATTAAGGAAAACAGCCTCAAAATAATAGAGAGCTTTCTAGATTTCAAATAAAAGAAAAGGGAATTCCCACGCGTATATTCTGAAATCTCTACTCATTAACGTAGATCAGTTTTTCCTTGAAAACGGCCAAATCGATCCCGTATTTTTTTCAATCTTATATGATACTCTAAAATCTCAATTCTTGCTTTTTCTGCTAGAGGGGCAATTGGTCGTAAGTCTTTTAACCCCCAATACTCAACCACTACATCAAGTACTTGATCAAAATATTGTAGTGGCCCATAGTTTGCTTCTTTTGCAATCACAGCCATTCTATTTTCAAAATCAGGCATGACGGCACCTGGCATTTTAAAATTCCTAATCACATTGGCAATATAGTAGCAATAATTTGGTTCCAATTCTAAATGTGTTCGAATAACGTCTCGATAAAACGCATAATGAAGTGTTTCATCTTTTGCAAGACGGCGTAATAATGTAGCAAGATCTGGATCATGCTTACTTGCCACCTTAGCTACATTATTGTAAAACACCATTGTTGCAAGTTCTTGTAGCGTCGTATATGTCATGGCTTCGATTGGTGTATGAAAATCAGGCTCAAATCCACACTCAACGACTGATTTTCTTAATTCATGTATACGTTTAGGGTTTACACTTCGAGTGAGTAGTAAATATGTCTCTAATAAATTCGAATGTTGATCCTCTTCTGAGGTCCAAGTATGAATAAAGTCTGTAATAACAGAAAGGGAACCTTTAAAAGTCGCAGATAAATACGTTGTAAACCATGGTAAATTCACTTCTGTTAATAAAGCTGTTTCAATGGCCGTAATTACACCAGAAGGGAGAGTAACTTGACTTTCATCCCAAGGAACTCTTTTAAAGTCCATTCCCTTATCCCATGGTAAAAACTCATGATAACCCCAGTCTATCTTCTGCGCTCTTATTTTATGTTGTTCATACAGTTCTTTTAAACGTGGTTCTAATCGGAAATCTAAATCATTTGTTAGCATATAAGTGCCCCCTTTTCTTACCATGAATATTCAGCTTATTTTTATCCTTAAAAATTTTCTACAAATAAATATTACTTTCCTTTTTTTAAATCAAACATAACAAACTTGTAACAAAACTCTTTAAGAGCGCTATATTTTCATAAGATTTTTTTATCAAAAGAGGGACCGTTATAGCTATTTTCTTTTTTATAAAATAGATAATGAGGCATACAATATGTTAGTTAGTCAAAATAAAAAACTAACCTCAGTAAATACAGAATAACATTCATGGATAAAGATACTCGTCATGTTGTAAATTTTAGTGAGTGTAAAAAGGTGCATGCCTATAAAGAATCGTTTTATAATAAAGATTGATAGTGTTTTATGTACACTATCAACTTATTTAGACGTAAGATTATAATCCAATATATTAGGTTAAGCGCTTGAAAAAAATACAGTTGATGAGATAGCCTTAAACGACAATTCCCAACAAGCTTAATGTACATTGGCTATGATGAGTTAGACCAAACTTTGTGAAACAGTATACAACAAAAAGGGAAGAGGCGATAAACATGCAGTCAACGGAAGCGCATATGAAGGAAAAACAACGTAGAGAAAAAATAGAAATTATATTTAGTCACAGGGTAAAAGGAGAGAATTTTTTTCACGGTTCTTCCTATCAATGGAAAAACATTGTATATCAAAATTATAATAGGATACAACAAAAAGAGTTGGAAATTGAACAACTCATTTCAAAAATGGAAAAAGAAGGGATCCGTTTTACGCAGCACCGTTCACTCATACACTATCCCGTCATTGATTTCGTAAAATATATAGCTAAGATTTATAAGGAGCCCCTCGAAATAAAATAATCATATTTATAAAAGGTTTATTTCCGGGGATTTTTTTAACTTAAAACCAGGGGTACTGCCCCATTTCCATCAAGATAAAGTTTTATAACACCCCCAAAACGAAATTTTTAGGTTTTATTGTGAAAAAGCCTATTTATCGTTTTGGGGGTGACCTGTTTTCTTAGGTTGATGGCGATAGGGTACCGCCATCAACCTAAGATTACCCAAAGATCTAACCATACCATTGCTTCTCCACGAAGAGATCGTGGAATACATCAATCACAGCCTTTTCTATCGAACTTGTAGCAACTGCCCAGCTGATTCCATGGAAAATATGTAAAATCACTAAGCATATAGCCCCTGTTATCCAAGTATAAAAATACATTGTCTTTACAAATAATACTCAAACATTTTTGCAACCTTTTCTTTTATTTTTTCTTTTATAGATAATTGGTTGACGTCAGAGGATGTTACTTGCTTTGAATTTTGTAAGTCTGCATTAATCACTGGTTTTATTCTCGAAATATAGATAGGGTCATGAATATAACAGTTCATTTCTTCATTTAAATGAAACGAGCGTGAATCAAAATTCACGGTCCCAACCATCAATACTTTTTCATCAATCAAAAATACTTTACCGTGTAACACCCCATTTTTGTAACCATATACTTCCATCCCCTGTTTTAATGCTTTTCGGATATATGGATATGCTGCTTCTTTAACTAATAGTGCATCCGAATGAGGTGAGAATAGAATTTTGACACGGACTCCCCTCTTTCTTGCATCTACTAATGCGTTCCAAATAGTTCTGTCTTTTGGTATAAAATAAGGTGTTAATATAATAATGGATTCTTTTGCTTGTTGAAACAGCATTTTATAATCTTGCCCAAGTTTTTCTCCACTATAATATGCAGTAAATCGTTGCGAGATTGCTCCCTTTTCCTTTACCGCATTGTGTATCGGAATCGGTTTCTCTGAGTTTCTCTTCCAGTCTAATACAAATTGTTGTTCTAAATCTTGAACTCCTTCTCCTCGTATTTGAAGATGATAATCTCTCCAATAACCAAGTTTTTCTTTTTCCCCCAAATACTTCTTTCCAATGTTGAATCCACCAATGTAACCAACCTTTCCATCAATAACTGAAATACGACGATGATTCCGATGATCCAAAGAAGAAAAAAGATAAGGGAAAGCGGGTTTATTGTAATATGTAAAATGAACTCCTTTTTTAACTAATAATTCTCTTTCCTTTTTCTTTAGTAAAATTCCACCTAACCTGTCCAAAGCATAGTATACTTCTACACCTTCTTGACTTTTTTTCCGCAATAACTCTAGAAACTGATGGCTTATTTTATCATCAGCAATAGAAAAAAAGTTAACATGCACGTAATGCTTTGCTTTCTCTATATCTGAGAATAGTTGATTGTTTAACTGTTTCCCATCTGTATACAAAGTAATATCACTTTGACGCATAGGGTATTGACTAGAATTTTGGCTAAATACCCCATTTTTTTCGGCTATCGTTCTGTCAATTTCACCCCAAACAAACAGAACTAAACATCCACCGATAAATAAAAAGAGGAACACTCGGAAAATTCTCCTTATCTTTTTCAGCACATTTAATCTCCTTTATATATTATCGTTTTATTTCTGCTAGTTTTTGTTATTAGGACAAAACTATTCCATGCATCTATTAGCTAAAAAAATCCTTCTTTGAATGATTAACTATAAAATTTCTCATTCGCATAACCCTAAAATTGGAAGTCGTACGATGATAACAAAATAGGCATTCTATATTTTGAAATACATTTACAAGGAGGAATACTACATGACAGTAAGCACTAAACTGAAACAAACTATCGCTGGATTAAAGAGTGCTCAAGCATGCCTAGAAGGATTTGTTCTTGATACTGATAACAAGCAAGCAAAACAATTATATAAAGGTGCAGCACAACAAGCTCAAGAAATTATTGAATCTTTAAATCCTCGTCTTCAACAAATTGAACATGAAGAGCCTCAATACAAGTAATAACATAATACCTTTCACATAGAATATCGTCCCCATGGACGAGTGCCCAGCTTAAATAACTATTATCATAATGCTAATTATGATTAAAGGGTCTCACCATATTGCCATCAATTTAAGAATTCAAAATTACCCCAAAACGAAAAGATGAGTTCAACTCTCATAGACACCTATGAGAAGATGAAATTTTCGTTTTTGGGGCACTTCAAAATGTTAGCTTGATTGGCATAGGGGTACCGCCACATACCCATCAAGCTAAAGATGTATATTCCATGCACTTCCGTTCTTGATGCTCACATGCTTGATATTTTTATTTGTTTTTAAAGTTTGCTTTTGATTAAAAGGGAAATACACGCTATAAAAATAAAACCCCAATTTCTCTATATTAAAATTGAGAAATTCGGGTTTAGTCACGTAATAATATTTTTTATTTAAAACAAGTAACTGATTAATAATCCTGCCGATAATAAAAAGCCAAAAATCGTATTTGTCATCGCTGTTGATTTCATTGCGATGCGCATATACCCGGGATCCTTTGCACCTTTTTGGAAACTTTGAATGGCAGAGATTGGCTTTCTCAAACCTAAGAACATAACTAATGCCCAAGGGCTTATATAACCCATCAATACAATTACTGCGATCCATAAATAAGCAATGAAAAAGGCTACAGCTAATGTTACTATTGCTTTTTCTCTTCCAAGGAGGATTACTAATGTCTTTCTTCCACCTTTAATATCTTCTTCGATATCTCGGATGTTATTCGACATGTTGATTGCACCGACTAAAATTCCAATCGGAATAGAAATCAATACACTTTCAGTCGTTATCGTATTCGTTTGAATAAAGAAAGCAATAAGTACAAAGCATGTCCCCATCAACAATCCAGATACTAATTCTCCAAATGGAGTGTACGCAATTGGTAATGGACCACCCGTATATAAATAGCCAACCGCCATTCCAATTAAACCAATAACGACTAACCACCAGCTACTATTCATACAAATATAAAATCCAATAATTGCTGCTACTACATACAATAAAAGTGCAACTGTTAACACATTTTTTGGTTTCAATCCGTGACGGACAATTCCCCCACCGATACCAACAGAATCAGCGGTATCTAATCCACGTTTAAAATCATAGTACTCATTAAATAAGTTCGTCGCGATTTGCAATGCTAAACATGCAACCATCATCGCAATAAATAAAAGCCAATCAATTTCGGCAACATAAAGTGATGCCACTGTCCCTAAAATTACAGGAGAAAACGTCGCCGTTAATGTATGCGGGCGCGTCATCTTCCATATTAATTTAGCGGAACTAATTTCTTTTTCTGTTCCCATAACTTTGTTCAAACTCCCTACTTTAAGTATAAATTACTAGCAGTTTCTTTCTATCTGTTTTCTGCCATGCATCCATTATAGCAAAAAAAGAATTGGCGATAGAACTTTAATGCTCTTGCTTGCACGATAACTTTGCATCAAAATATCGTTTTTTCTAATATGGGGTACAGTTGCATGCCCATCAACTTAAGAATTTCATAATACCCCCAAAACAAAAAAATTGTACATTTTCACCTGAATATGCTAATTTTCTCGTTTTGGGGTATTTGCTTTTCTTAGGTTGCTCGACTTGGACTAGCAATTGTACCTGCCGAACCGCCAAAAACTGCTAATAATTAAAAAAACTTTTTACATAACAATTTAACTCCTCGTAGTTTTCTACTAAGGGTTAAATTGTTCAAAGGGTATTCCATTTGAGGTTTAATCAAATTATGTTCTCAAATGAAATTTTGAGGTACACATTCACGAACACCGGAATTTTTCAATGAGTTAAATAAAGCTGCACTGATTCTTAATAGGACGTTGTTATCAGTTCCATCTTCTAAATCATAGATTACAAAGTATGCATTATCGACTGTAAAAATACATTTTCGTTCTAATTTAAATCCAGGTGGTACAGTTGGAAATTCATCACTTGGTACAATTACAGGTGTATCACCTTCATCTCTGATAAGATTGAAAGTTTGCTCGTCAATTTCGTAGATATTAACTGGATCAATTTCTACACCTTTATCTGGAATTGTAATTTCATCTTCAACTAATAAGAAAAAACGTTGGTTTCGAAAATTGAAAAGAGATCTTGCTCCAATTTCAAATGATGCCACTTTATATTCACCTCCTTTGCAACTTTTTTATCAATTTAAAGTTACCTTCATATGGTATGTCAGATTAATAGATTTGGTTACGGCTTGTACTACGCAAATTACTAAATTAAGAGTTTTATCATATATGAATTATTGATAACTCCCGCTAACGAGAATTATGTAAATGAACTGTCCAAACGGATGGCTTATTTTATTTTTGCTTAGCTTGATTTTTTCCCAAATGCTAGCGATACCCCATGCCCATCAACTTAAGAAATTGGTAGTTCCCCATTTTCGTTTTGAGGACACTTCAAAATATTAGCTTGAGGGCATGGGACTGAACCCCTAATGCTTTATTTTAATAATAATTCTTTTCATAAAATAAAACCCAGTTATCAGCCTAAACCATTTTTTAGATCTAACAATAACAAGTGTGCTTCTTTACCTTTCAGATAGTCTCTATTATTCTAATTTCTTCATTTCTTTCAGCCATGCTATCTCCTTTTCTGAAGCGTTTTCTATTTTATACAGTTCATAGCTACCCTGTATCTCATCTATCACTACAAATTCAACTTCATTTCGAACATAGCTTTTAGTTTTTCCCTTTTTATAACCAATAACATTATCTAATATAGTTTTTCCACTATCTTTTTTATATAAATTATAGCTAACAGGTGGACGTCCAATTACATACTTATTATCTGAAAATCCGACTATATCATCCCTTCCTAATCCTGTCGAAACACTCCAGACAAAAATAATCTGAAATATAGAATAAACAACAATACCGCACATGAAAAGAAATAGGATTGATTTAAAAAATAGCTTTAAAGATATCCTGTTCAAAAACATTCCCTCCCATTTCACCTCGGGATAGCAAGAACAAAACGTGAATTTTGTACGCTAAGAAACCGAATTTTTTAGATTGTTGAAATCAGTCCCCCGTCAGTGCCATAAGAAAAAGAGTTACCGCAGTAACCCTATTGCTTATAATACACATCACTAGGAAAAGCTATGGATGAATAAAGTCAATCTATGAAATTTCCCACAATCTTTTAACCTCCACCAATTCCTGTCCATTGAATTCCATTCTATATATATCTGGCTTTGATGTCTGTAGTAAAAAATTCAAATCATACTTACTGTCATAATACCCCATCATCAACGTCATAATAGCTCCATGAGTGCCTACTACTACTTTTTGTCCTCGATAGGTGTTTAATAATTCTTTTAAGACTTTTATAGCATGTTTCTGACAGTCGACATTAGACTCTCCTCCCGTTAAAGCAAAGTCGGGATCTAAAAATGACTTTTCTATCAAAGGAAATAATTCTTTATCCGACATTCGTTCCTCTTCAGCAATAAAAATTCTCTCTTTTAAGTCTTCAAATACTAAAACTTCTTGTCCTATTTGCTTCGCTAACTGCTGAACAGTTAGAATTGAACGATTGTATGGACTCGAGATAACAACGTCGATTCCCTCACCTTGTAATATATCTGTTATTCGTTGAACATCTAATTTTCCTTTTTCGGTTAATCCTCTTGTTGCTTCTTTTCCAAACTTTGGTGAATCTCCGTGTCTAACCATATATATGAAAGTTTTCATAATTACCTCCAATTTTTTTTAGGTTTCTTTATTCCGTATATAGCTTATATTAATTAAAAAGGACTTTCCCAATGAGCATAACTAATAATTACTATAAATCCTTCTGCATGCGATATCTTAAACACATTTCTTTACAATTCCGTGAATGTAAATGTATGAAAACAAAAGAACACATAAAATGGAGAGCTAAAAAAGACGAGTTCTGTTCTAGCTCGTATTTCATTTTCTAATTAATAATTCGTTTGCATATTCACGAGCCCAACGATCGGCGTCTAATACTGTTTTCAAATCTGGATTTGCAATGCTATGATGAGCTGCAAGAGTAGAATAAATTGTTTTTTCAATATCAAAAAATGAAATTTTATTTTGTAAATATAGCGAATTTGCAATTTCATTTGCTGCATTTAAGACAGCTGGTGTTGTACCACCAATTTTTCCTGATTCATACGCATAATGTAAGCAAGGGAATTTTTTGAAATTTGGTTTTTCAAAGTGTAGGCTAGCTATCTCTAGTAGGTTTAATTTTTTATAGTTTGATTGTAATCTAGTTGGATAATGGAATGCATATTGAATTGGCATTCTCATGTCAGGGGCACCGAGCTGTGCCATGATGGATCCGTCTATAAATTCAACTAAAGAATGAATAACACTTTCTTTATGAATTAAAACATCAATTTTCTCATACGGGATATCAAATAACCAACGTGCTTCCATAACTTCAAAGCCTTTGTTCATTAATGTAGCTGAATCAATGGTTAGTTTTGCTCCCATTAACCAGTTGGGATGCTTTAAGGCATCTTTAGCTTGTAAGATTTCCATTTCCTCACGTGTTTTATCTCGAAATGCACCGCCTGAAGCAGTAACAATAAGCCTCTCAATTTCTTGAGTATTTTCCCCATTTAAACATTGAAAAATGGCAGAGTGCTCACTATCTACTGGAATTAAGCGGCAGCCGTTTCGTTTCGCTAAATCTGTCACAATATGCCCTGCTGCAACTAATGTTTCTTTGTTCGCAATTGCTATATCTTTTTTCGCTTTTAATGCTTCAATTGTTGGAAGGAGACCAGAGACACCGACAACTGAAGATAATACAAGATTAGAATCAGGGTAAGTTGCAACTTCAATTAATCCATCTGTTCCATATGTGACTTTTGTGTCCGTAGAAATTCGCTTCCGAAGTGCATCTGCTAAATCTTTTGTACTTACGCTTACAATCTGAGGGTGAAATGTATGTATTTGTTGTTCGAGAAGGTCAATATTGTGATTTGCTGTTAAACCAATAATTTTAAAATGTTCCGGATGAGAAGTGACTACATCTAATGCAGACGTACCAATTGAGCCAGTTGAACCAAGAATCGAAATATATTTTACCATGATAATTCCTCCAAAGTTGTATAATCCCTCTTTACACACTTATCCTACGATCCTATAGAAAGAATAGTGTATATTTCATTTTAGGTATTATATTATATTGAAATTTTATTCAATCTTTCCTGTGATTGACTACTAGTTCTAACAAACAGACCGTTATATAGGAAAAATGCACCTATTATTACAATCATACCAATATAAACAGACATCATCGTAGGAATTAAGAATGCACCGACGATAATAGTCATTCTTGCAATTAGGTCCGCCCCAATATCTGATAGACCCGCAAAGGCTGAATATGATCCTCTCTTGTCAGCTGGAATCATATTAGCTTGTTCTGCATTTCTGATTGGTGAGTAAACAAGTTCACCAACAGTAGCAATAAAGTTAAAAATAATTAGTATGTACCAAGTGTTTGAAGATGTTACTGCCACATAGCCTATCCCATAGAGCACAAGACCTAAAAGTAACGCCTTTTTCCCACTTATATGATCTGTAAATTTATTTATAATAAATGTTAAACATACTACTAAAAGCATATTTTGTATGTTAAGAATACTTAGCATCCTCACTCCTACTATTTCAAAGTTCCCAATGTTTATTGGATTGAATGTTTCTGAAAGTCGTACACCAATATAACTGTTTAAAGAAAACTCTGCCGCAAATATGCAAGTAGACCCTATTACGACTCTTAAAAATGCTCTATCTTGAATAGCAATTTTATAATTTTGAATTAGATCAAGTACTATATTTTCCTGCCTTTTTTCTAAGCACTCTTTAACTTCTGTAACTAACCAAATTTTATAAGCAATCGGTACTGTAGCAGAAACACAAGTCAGTAGTATAAACAACTCTTGTTGATGATTAATGTATAAAAAACCACCTAATGCTGCACCAATTGCCATAGAAAGATTCATAAGCCAATAGTCAATTGTATAGACAGCCTTTCGATTTTCCGGTGTAGTTGAGTCTATGATGATAGCCTGCATGGATGGACGCCCAAGACTGCTAGTTATTATAAAACCTACATAAGCGATTGCAAATAACCAAATCATCTTATCTGTCGGATATAAGCTTACAGTCATGAATAAAAACATCAAAGTACTAGAAAAAGAAGTTAACAATAAGATTTTCTTTCGTTGAAATCGATCTGAAATGTAACCTCCAATTAAATTTGAAAAAAAACTTAACATAACCGTTAAGATTAAAAATAAACCAGCCCATACTTTATTTATTTCTTGAGCAAAAAACAATGCCATAAAAGGCATTACTGCTGATGTAACAGCACGATTAAAAAATGATGTAATTAAGCGTACTTTTATATTTTGTTCAAATTCTTTCCAATTCATCGTATCTCCTCCCCTTGTCTAATGTTATATTAAACTAGACTTATCAAATTAAAAATGGACACCTTCAGAAAAACATGTCCACTTATAAAAGGAGATAGGAAAATGGATAAAACTTTACTGAATCTATGGCAATCATTTTCTTCTGGAAATATAAAAATACAAGACCTAGCAGATTTTTTAAATTTAAGTACAAAGCAAACCGTACGTTACTTACATAAATGGATGGATGAAGGTTGGCTAACTTTCATTCCTGGAAAAGGTAGAGGAAACCCCTCCTCTCTCCAATGGTTGAAAAATGTAGAACAAATCTATGAGTCACAAGTAATGAAAATTATGGACCAACAGCCTGTTGAAAAAAGTAGTAAATATTTACTATATAATTGGTCTCCAAACAGTAAACTACGCTTAATGACTAAGTTTCATTCAAAATTTGGCTATATACATAATTCAGATGACAAATTAATTATTCCTAGAAGGAAGCCCCTTTTAACAACACATCCGCTCGAGGCTGCCGATGTACATAGTGCACATATTGTTGCGAATGTTTTTAATCGACTTGTTTATATGGATGAAAAGGGGAACATATTCCCTGAAATAGCTCACAGTTGGGATTTAACTCCATCTACGCTTAGACTATATTTAAAAAAGTCTATAAAATTTCATGATGGCTCCATCTTAACAGCGTCTGATGTGAAATTATGTCTCTCAAAATTACGCAGTCATACATACTATAAAGACTTATGGGCACCCATAGAAAAAATAGAAGTTGTATCACCACTAATTATTGATATCCATTACCCAAAGGGGTGTAGTTATTGTTTACAAATGTTATGTATGATAAATACAAGTATTTATAAAGAAAATAACGGTCAAATCATAGGAAACGGTGGTTTTTATATAGGAGAGAATAGCCTGGAGAAAACATCATTGATAGCATTTCATGATTATTTTCAAGAAAGACCTTTGCTAGATACAGTAGAATTCATTCAAGTCCCTCTGGAATTTGATACTATTTATCAATCTTCCAAACATCATAAATGTAATTCTACTTTTCAAGTAGAAAGGAATTCCGGTTTTGGCGTTATAATTATGAATGCTTGGCGCGATTCTTCCATTCAGCACATAGATGTTCGTAATTACTTACATTCTATTATCGCTAACAATATAAATCATATTCATGAATATGATTCTCAAAAAATCCCAAATATTAAAAGCTGTTTAAAAGACATAGATCACCAAATCAATATCCCAAAAAGAAAACGTCCTGAATTTAAAGAACCACTTATTATAAAAGCTACTCAGTATACAGAAGCAACCACAAAATGGTTAATGAATATCTTAGAAAAAGAAAATATACCTTTTCAAGTTAAATGGGTTCCATTTGAAAACTATCTTAGGGATGAAAAACTTAATGAACAAGTCGACCTTTTTATTCATGGTGAAGTATTCGAGATGAATCAAGAGATATCATTTTATTATTTTTTAACAGCTAGATATTCACCATTGGCTAAAGTTTTAAAAACAAATAAATCACTAAGAAACCAACTATCTAAATACAAACATACACATTTTGAAGAGTGGCCTTTATTAAATAAGAATCTTGAAAAAGAACTGATAGAATCCTCTATTATGATTCCCTTATACTATGAAACACGTCAAATTCCTTTTTCATCAGATTTAACGAATATTAAGATGAAATATTTTGGCTATGTTGATTTTTCTCAACTTTGGATAAGACCTTTAATTTAAAATTCACAAGAAACCTAATCCAATAGAAGCAGGCGATTTTTGTTTACATAATCTTGGTTACTTCAATTTAGGAGACTTACAAACTATTCATGATAACGGGGCTACTACATCTCGCGGTTGAAGCTGAATACACACATTTATATCAAGAACCCTGAGCCAGTTTTGAGCATTAGGCTTACTTTTCTCCAAAAACTTTCCTGGACTTATAGCTAGCTTTATTATCTTTATTTACAAGGAACTGGTTATGACAACTACATTCAATTTTTCAAAAGAAAATCCGTTGCTCAAATGCGAACAACGGACCTTCTTTATTTGAACCAATGTAAAACATCCTCGGCAATCTCTTCTGGCCTATCCCAATGCATTAGGTGCCCTGTATCTGTATAAAACTTAATTTTGTACTTCCTAAACCATGAAAACAAATGATTTGAGGTTTACTTTTATCTCCCCATTCACAAACACTCGCTTCACATTCGCCAAATTCTACAAAAAAGTGATTCATTTTTACTCTCCTCTAATTATTAGATATAAATTAGTTTGCATGCAAAATTGTTTTTTCAGAATAAATAAATTCTATAAAGTGAAACTTTAATCAGTGGGGGTTTTCTTCATCCCCCACTGATTATTAGCCCTCACCAATCGGACTTTTATGGGCAGTTGATCCCCCACTTAACTTCTTTGCTTTCGCTCCATTTTGAGGTGGGGACTTACTGCCCATTAAAGTGGGATAAATTTATTCAAATCCCTTTTTCGCAAATAATTTTTATAGAATACGATAGTTAGAAAGCACGAAACGCTGATCATTTAAGTTAATGGTTAGACTACATCTTCACACCTATGAAATGAATATAGTTTAATAGTTGCACTATACGTTTATCATATGTGTGATTTCTCAAAGTTCTATCCAGTCCATTTTTTGCTATTTGTTTTCTTTCTTGTACATGTTCCAAATAATACTCCGCTTTTTGTATAAACTCCCGTGCACTATTAAAAGTTTCTATTTCAACACCGGGTATGTAATGTTTTGCTACATCCGGACGTATATCCGTTAATTGAAAAGAACCTACGGCATTAATTTCAAACGTCCTATTATTTACTGAATAGGCTTGGATATTTGCAGCATTACAATTCAATTCCTGATCATTTGATGCACGGTGTAAATTTATATTGATTTTAGTCGATACGTAAAATTGTAACGCATCCTCATACTTCGCAAGTGGCAGGAGTTGTATTTTATCCTTTAATCTCTCATAATTTTTTAATTTCTCCCAACCAAACCCCACAATTTTTGTGTTTTTTTCTGCCAAATATTCTGAAATGGAATCAACAAAGGTAAGTCTATTTTCAAATGCTGTACCTATAAAACTAAGATCATACATATATGTATCTTCTTTCTGAGAAGGTTTAAACACATTTTGATTTGCTGCTAACGGAAGATGAAACACATTCTTACATCCTAATCCTCTATAAAACTTGATACAATTTAAATCTTGCGTAAATATGTAATCATAGTGCGGCACAAGATGTTGTGTTACATCCGTATAATACGGATCATCTGTCAGCCAAAGCCCAGTAGTAAAACCCGCACTCTTTAGTACTGGCATGACACTAATAATTCCCTCGTTTAAACCACCGAGTACCAAAATAAAATCCGGTTTCATTTTTAATGCGGTTTTTATCGCTCGTTCTGGGTTCACCATAATTGTATTACTGTTTACCTTTTGTAAACTATGCAAAATTGCTTCTTCGATCATTGGGTAATAAAAAGGAATGCCTGATTGAATAAATAAAATTTTCTTAGACGTATTGTCTTTCATGTCATCTCCCCTATTTCTACATAATCAAAGTGCACGAAAATTAGAAGTCTTTATTCATTTTATGACATCTTACTTTACATGTATAAGCAACGTATATGTCCATTATGTTGAACTTCCCTCATTTCACAGGCTAACGTCCATACTTCTTTTAGGCATATCCCTATCATGATATATCTATAATTTTTTATTACTTATACAACTTCAAAAAAGAAAACACAAAGTTATTTTTCTCCTTTTATTATCAGTTACACCATTTCGTAATACAAAATTGCGCTTTTTACTCATGCTTCTATATATATCAAAAGATACACTTCATATATAAATAGATGAAAAGGAGTAAATAAAATGAATGCATTAGTATCTGCAAGGAATGTAACAAAGATTTATAACAAAAACCAATTACCTGGACTTAATAAAGTGTCATTTGATATTAAAGCGGGAGAATTTGTAGGTATCATGGGGGCCTCTGGATCTGGAAAAACAACTTTATTAAATATTTTATCCACTATTGACACACCTACAGATGGCGATGTTTTTATAAACGGGTTCAACATCCAAACACTTAACAATAATAAATCTGCTGATTTTAGGAAAGATTATTTAGGTTTTATTTTTCAGGAGTATTTTTTACTTAATAGCTTAACAGTAAAGGAAAATATTGCGGTTCCCCTTACTCTGTTAAAAAAATCACCAAAGGAAATTGAATCAACAATAGAAAGTTTAGCACGGCGCTTTGGAATATTTGAACAATTAGGCAAGTATCCTAGTCAACTGTCGGGTGGACAAAAACAAAGAGTTGCAGCTGCAAGAGCCCTTGCGAAGCAGCCTAGTATTTTATTTGCAGATGAGCCAACAGGCGCATTAGATTCAAATTCTGCAACAGAACTACTTCAAAAATTAAAAGAAGTAAACGAGGAGCTTCAAACTACAATTTTAATGGTAACTCATGATGCCTATGCAGCTAGTTTTTCTAGTAGAATTTTAATATTCAAAGACGGGAACATTATAAAAGAATTAAAGAGAAATAAACAAAATCGAAAAGAATTTTTTGAAGAAATATTAAAAGAAATCTCTAAAATTGATGAACATCGATATAACTAGAAATATGAAAGGAAGATTGAACTGTGGGATTATTTACAATCGCAAAAAAGAATTTAAAGAATAACTTCTCCTTCTATTCATTCTATTTTATTTCAGTAGCTTTTGTACTGATGGTATTTTTCTCCTTTATCTCTTTTTCCATGAACGACATTGTTATGGAAAAGATTTCGTCTGACGGTAGAGTAGAAACAATGTCAAAAACGGTGGCGATCTTTGTTATGGCATTTGTACTATTCTATATGTCATACTCTAATACATTTTTCATGAAAAAAAGAATGAACGAACTCGGCATTTACTCCCTTTTAGGATATAGAAAATCAACGATGCTAACACTGTTAACTTTTGAAAATATTATCATTTGCTTTGCTGCCCTATTTGTAGGAATTATTTTTGGTGCTATTTCTCATAAAGGAATTGTAGGAGCGATAATTAAAATATTAAAATTACAAATAGATACTTCTAAAGTACCATTTATTAACCTTGATGCAGTACTATTCACCTTTATTTTTATCTTTGCTGTTCTTTTCGTTTTATCTTTATCAAATTGGATTATCCTTCGAAAAAGTTCCTTACTAACTTTAGTACGTATGGAACAAAAGGAAGAAAATAAAGTGAAAATTAATACAGCTTTTTCACTACTAGGATTATTTTTAATTTTAATTGGCTATTTCTTAGCTCTCGATATTACACGAGGCGTGCAATCCTTGTGGAAAACAATTGGCTTTTCACCAATCGCTCTCTTAACAATGTTCAGTGTAATATTAGGGACAATCTTCTTTATTCATTCATTTTTACCATATGCGATTCAAAAGCTAAAGAAAAATAAAATATGGTTTTATAAAGAATCCAATATTATCGTCACCCCAAACTTTATATTTAAAATTCGTTCAAAAGCAAAAACTTTAATTTTGTTAACCTTATTAACCGCTGGAACTTTAGCTATTTTCAGTTCTACTTTACTGACACTATACTATCCGGTTGCCGCTACAGAACGTATCGTACCTTCAGCTATTGAATTTCCATTAGAAAATAAAGAAGTAGCCAATAAAGCACTACAAACTGTACAAAACACTGTCGGTAAAGAAAGTATAAACTATACTGAAACAACCATTATTAACGTGAAATCTAATTCTGGGAGTTTACCAAAAGAATATAGTATAAAAAAGGAGCACGGATTTGATCTTATCTCTGAGTCTAATTACAGAGAGTTAATACATGTTCAAGATAAAAATGTAGAATTTAATCATTTAGCTAAAGATGAAAGCATCCTAGTAAAATATCGACCTGAAAAAGAAGACCTAGATAAAGGGAAAATATATACTTTAAACGTAACTCCCACAACTAATATAGACGTTAAAGTGAAAGACACTACATTACTTAATCCCATTGGGTTTGCAAATAGTGTGGGAACGCTTATTATCTCGGATCAACTGTATAAAGAAATAAACACTTTAGAGCTACCACAAAAAACGATAGTGAGTTTTAATGGAAAAGATATGAGGAATAATAAAGCTATTTATGAAAACTTAGCCCCACTATTTAAAAATAATATGTATTTTACAAGCAGTTATCAAAAAAATGATTATATTATTCAGCAAAATAGTTCAACGTTCTTGCTCATTAGTTTCGTTACTATCATTTTCTTTATTGCAACAGGTAGTATTCTCTATTTTCATAACCTTTCAAGCATGATGTCAAATGAAAATGAATTTATTATCTTAAATAGAATGGGCTATAACCAAAAGAAGATAAAAAGAATAATAAGTAAAGAGATTTTCACCTTATTTAGCATTCCTTACATAATAGGATTAGCACATAGCATTTTTGCATTAGTTGCCTATAAAACCGCGTTAATGGATGATTTATTAGGGAAAAGCAGTGCCTTTATATTACCTATTCTTTTTGCAGTAATTATTTTTACTGTTGTATATATCGTTTATTATTTGTTAACAAAAAGAGCATGTTATAAAATTATATTTAGCAATAAAAAAGAAAGCTGATGCTACATAAAAAACATCAGCTTTATCTGTATGTAATCTAACAAAGGTAAGTGAATTTATGAAAAAGTACTATGAACAAAAACAAGTTTTAATTTTAATTAATCAACTTTGTATGATTATTTTTTTGTGCTATGAATTTTCAATGAACGATATTATAGGAACAGCAAAATTACTCCCTTTACTGTTTATAACGATCATGTCCATTTATGGATCATATATTAGTTTTATCAATTTAAAAAACAATACTCTATTATCACAGTTTTCGAGTTTACTACTTTTTACTTCTTGGCAGTTTTTACTTACACTAAATGATGAACAGATTTTTTGTACATTCAGTACACTGCTTAGTGTCTTGATTCTATATAAGATCGTGCAATTTATACTCCTATTCTTTTTCCAAGATTCTATTTATAGTTATAAAAAAGAAAAGGATTGGATTTTACGATTTATATGTTTACTAACATTAGGCGCATACTTAATAAACGATAGAATATTCTCCGTTCTATTTTCATTTCAATGGCTTATTAGTGTTAGTTGCATTATTTTTCTGTTCCTGCAACATTACAAACGAATACAATTTGTTTGTAAAAGTGAAAAAAAGCATTTACTTAAATCTACTACAATTCTTATCGTTCCTTTTATCGTATATGTTACGTTATTTGGAAAGAATCCCGAATACGTAAATAATTTAGGATGGTACATAATAATTTTGTTCCCCCTATTTAGTATTCATGCAATAGCTTTTAAAAATCATATGTCTATGAAACAATATTTCCCCTTAAAAAAAGGCGCGATTATTTTTATGTTTTTATGCATTTTTATTTTTATGAGTGCACTTGGGGTACTATTTCAATTTCATATGATGACTTATTTCATTTTTATACATACAATTATATGGTTCGTTCAGCTTTATTTCACATTATTATTTCAAGACACAAAAAACACTATTTCAAATTTGAATACAAAAGAATTAAAAACTTTACCCGACAGTTCTTATATTCATAACTTAGTACAAATAGTGAAAGAAGAACAATTAAAAAGTGGATTTTCTAATTATTTACACGATGAAATACTACAAGACATATTAGCTGTTAAAAATATGATGAACAAATCTAACAAAAAAGAAATTCATGACATGATCGTAGCGACACTGGACAACTTAAGTCATACAATACGAATTGAAATGCAAGAGTATCATCCAACTCTATTAAAAACACTTACATTAAAAGAAAATTATCTTAATTTACTCAAAATGATACAAAAAAAATATGAAATGAAACATGTTAATATATCCTTTACGTGTAATGACGACTTGTTTTTAGTAGAACCCTATCAGCTTGTCGTATATCGAATTTTAAAAGAACTAGTAACGAATGCATTCAAACATTCAAATTGTTCACAGATAGATTTACATTTAACACAACAAAATGGTGAAATACAACTTATTGTGAAAGATGATGGTATAGGTTTAACAACTACCAACACAGACATTCTAAATGATCATAAAGGATTGAATTCAATTAAAGAACAGCTACTTTTATTAAATGGTGAAATGACCATTTCAAATAGTAATCCTTCTGGTTTATATATTACTATTTTTATTCCGATGAAAGGAGACGATTCCTATAAACATTTTATTAATAGATGATCACGCTTTGTTTGCAAAAAGCTTGGAAATAGCCTTAGAAGATTATCCTGAAATAGATGCCTTTCACTCATTACAAAATATCGAAAATTTCATTACAATTATTAATCAGTTTAAACCAGATATTATCTTACTAGATATTAATTTAAGCAATATCAGTAGTGAAGATGGTTTGGAAGTAGCGAAAATGATTTTGGATAGTAAATGTAATACAAAAATAGTTATATTAACAGGTTATGATTTACCTGTTTACCAGTATGAAGCTCAAAAACTAGGTGTGAGTGGTTTTATTAATAAAAATATTTTACCCGAAGTATTGGTACAAATATTAAATGACATTAATAACGGCGCACTTCATTTTCCAATCTCTACAGAAATAATTGAAGAATTAACTCATAGTGAAAAACAAATTTTACAATTACTATGTGATGGCTATAAGCGCAAAGAAATTGCTTCTATGCTATACGCTAGCGAACGTACAATCTCTAATCACATTCAACACGTATTTGATAAATTAAATGTTTCCTCTTCTTTAGAAGCCGTGACGAAAGGAATAAAATTAGGTTATATTCAGCCTAATTATTAAACATAGAAAATGAAGAGCCTGCTCATATGAGTTGGCTCTTTCTCCTTTACAATATTTAATACACTCTACAGCAGAAAACTATGATTACGGTCAAATCAATTCCAAACAACACCCCGCCGCTCGTATTCCATTCTATATTCAACAGCAGTTGCAATTTTTGGACTTGCGAACCTTTCCGTGATCCAAAGTCCTAAGTCAACTCCTGAAGTAACTCCTCTTGCAGTAATAACATTCCCTTGATCTACAATTCTATAAGGAAGAAACTCTGCTCCATATTCACTCATTTCACTCTGCGTCAAATGATGCATTGTCGCCTTTTTATCATTTTATATACCGGATGCAGCTAGTAACATACCTCCAGTACAAACTCCCGCAACAATCGTTCCTTCGTTGTGCATCTCTCTAATCATTTTAGTCAAAGTACCAAGCTCAGCTTCCTTTCGTGCCCCGTGCTCAGCTTTATGATTCCAGCCTCCACCAGGTACAATTAACAAATCTGGACGATTATCTATTCGCAAAAAATCATGTAGTTTCACCGTAACTCCAAATGAAGTAGTAACTTCTTGTTTCTGTACACTTGATACGAGTTCAACCGTAAATGGAGCCCCTTCTTCTATCGCTCTTTTCAATACTTCAAAAGGTGCAAAGGAGACCAGTTCTCCAAAACCATCAAACAATACAATTTGTATTTTCATTTTTTGAACACCTCATATACTTTCTTTTTCGCATCCAAATTAGAAGAATAAATGTTATCTACAAATTAACAATGACGACAGTCTTTCTCCTCTTCTTTTATAAATTCTCAAATGTTCTACTAATGCACTCTCTTCACCTATTAGGCTCAACGTCTTTTTAACAAAATTCCAATTCAAACTACCGGATAACCATAGTAACGAAGAAAGTCTTTCATAATCATTTGATGTTAAAATGTTACTATCTCCGTACCCTTCTAAAAATGCTCTAGCAACTTCCGAACATACTACATGTGACTCTATTCCTTCTGTCCGGGAATACCACTTTATTAAAAAAGCTAGCCCTTCCATACGATCAATATATCCAATCGATTCAAAATCTACAATTCCTTTTACACGTTGATTGGAGTTCCATATGACATTTAAAGGATTTAAATCAGTTTGTACAATAAACTCTAAATTACTCTTATGCGCGCATTCTATATGGTACTTAGCGAAATCTATATAACCTCTCAATTCCTTACTTGTACAACCCTTATTTTCTAATAGCTTAATAAACTCACCATATCCATCTAAATGAGATTTCTTTTGAAAAGTCGAGCTTTGAAACACACTAGAAATATCATGTATTTTTCTTGCTTCCTTTCCAAAGACTTCTGCCATCGTTTCTGTACAATGAGTAACATGTTCCCCTTCTATCCAAATAGACAATACAAACCGGTACTGTTCCTCATTCCAAGTGACACATGTAAAGGAACCCCCCGCCTTATTCTCCTTAATCTGCATAAATGGAATTCCATGCTCTCGTAAATAATACGTAAACCGCACTTGCTCTTTCAATTGTTCATTTGATAACGTCCCAAAGGCCGGATTGATTGTTCGATTGCTATTTATAAACCGTGCAGAATACCGATCTCCATTTACGATGATTTTATAGTGTAGATCTGTATGCCAGCTATTCTTATGTAGTTCTTCTTCCACTACTAATGTATGGATTTCTTTAAAATAATTTATTAATATGTCTTTTATTATTTGTTTCATCTTATTCTCCTTCCATGTAAAAACCCTCGATGATAGGTTTGTAACATACACTTCATTTACTCAAAAGGAAAATAATAGCCTACATAATTAAACACATTTGTAAAACTTACATTTTCTACAATGGCCACAGAAGGCTTATTTAATTCCATGCAGTCCCAATATGGAATGATATTATTCTCCAAACACTCTTTTACGAAACTATGAGCTATCGTTTGAGCTAATTTTCTCCCTTGGTGACCTTCTATCGTTTCAATATCTATACAGTGTATATTGTCAAAGACGAACCCCGAAAAACAAACACTTACAATCATGTTGTCAAAAACTATACAATAGCCTATTCCCTCGTTAAAAAATTCATCCGTTGAAGACCAAAACTCTAAAATTTTCGATTGTAAAAACTCAATATTTTTCAATGAATCTCTTTGATTCTCATAAAGAGTTTTACTCATTTTCAACACTATATACCCTTGTTCAATTTTAGGTTCATGATTCCCCACATAATCTTCTTCCTTTAGCGTATACACTCTTTGATTCCAACTCTTTAAATTACGTTGTTGAAATATCCTTTCGATTGTTTTATTCCACTTTGAATGATTACCGATTCCTTCAAAGCTAGTTAGTCCAACCTTTCTAGCCTCAGGTATTATTACATTATCAATAAAGCTATTCATTTCATTATTAAATTTTTCATTTTCAGCATCTCCAATAAAGAAGAAGCCATCGTTATTCCCTAACCAAATAAGTCCTGAATTAGGAGAATAGATGTTACCTACGAATATACGGCCAGGATTCACTCCTGCAATTACAGCCTTTACTTCTAATTGACCTTTTGCATTTACTAAACCGTTACATTTATAAAAATCATCCTTGTTTAATTCAGAAATCATATGTTCCGCCCCCCCCCTGAAACTGCCCTGTTCTAACTTTACCACCATGACAGAATATTCTCTATTCATTTTAATAATTGTTTTAAATCAATAAAAAAGAGCCAATTCCCTATACAATAGAAGATTGGCTCTTACCTTTATTTACTCCCCTGTTTCAGAAAATCTTTTAATCCGTTCTCCAATTTCATCACGAACACGTTGAAATTCAGACCACTCTTTTCCTGCTGGATCATCAAATCCCCAGTGAACACGATTTACGTGCGAAGGTGTCGAAGGACAAACAGAATCTGCATGACTACAAAGGGTAACAACTAAATCAGCGGTATTTAAAATATTTGAATCGATTATATCTGATGTTTGATTCGTTATATCAATATTTACTTCATTCATCGCTTTAATAGCATTTGGATTTACTCCGTGTGCTTCGATTCCTGCAGAATATACATTCCACTTATCACCTAAATATTGTTTGCCCCATGCTTCTGCCATTTGGCTTCGGCATGAATTTCCTGTGCATAAGAAATAGATTGTCTTTTTGTTTTCCATGTTGTTTTCCGCCTTTGTTTTTAAATTATACTGGTTGATCATTAAAATATTTACGCTTAAACCAAAAAGCGACGTTTACAAGTGCAATCATTACAGGTACTTCCACTAACGGGCCAATAACAGCTGCAAATGCTGCGCCTGAATGAATACCAAACACACCAACTGCTACAGCAATTGCTAACTCAAAGTTATTACTACCTGCTGTAAATGCTAACGTTGTAGTCACTGGATAGTTTGCACCAATTTTTCTTCCCATAAAGAAAGAAACAAAAAACATGACAATAAAATAGATTAATAACGGAATCGCTATTCTTACAACATCTAGTGGCACGCTAACAATCATTTCCCCTTTTAAAGAGAACATAATGATGATTGTAAATAGCAATGCCAGCAATGTAAGTGGACTAATTTTAGGTATAAACACCTTTTCATACCACTGTCTTCCTTTTAACTTAACGAGTACAAAGCGTGTCAACATACCTGCTATAAAAGGAATTCCCAAATAGATAAATACGGATTTCGCTACTTCTATCATTGTAATATCAACAATAGCTCCTTCAATCCCTAACCATTCTGGAATGACTGTTACAAACACGTATGCATAAACGGAGAAGAATAACATTTGAAATACTGAGTTGAAAGCTACTAAACCTGCAGCATACTCTTTATCCCCATCTGCAAGGTCGTTCCAAACAATTACCATTGCAATACAACGTGCTAAACCAATCATAATGAGTCCGACCATGTATTCTGGCTTATCAGGAAGAAAAATAATTGCTAAAACAAACATAAGTACAGGTCCAATAATCCAGTTTTGTACTAAAGATAAAACCAATACTTTTACGTCTTTAAATACGCGCCCCATTTCCTCATAACGAACCTTTGCTAATGGTGGATACATCATGACAATTAAACCAACAGCAAGCGGAATAGATGTCGTGCCAACTTGTAATGTATTCAGTCCGTCTACTACACTAGGAAACACAAACCCTAAACCAATCCCAACAGCCATAGCTAGAAAAATCCATAGTGTTAAATATCGATCTAGAAAAGATAAACGTTTCATTTTATTTTCCATCTCCTATTAACAACAAGAATTTTGTTCTACTACGTTAGAAGTCGTGCAACAAGATGCCTCTTCTATTTTATGAACATCACTCTGTGCTTTTGTATAAAAGAATTCCCACTCGTTCCCATCAGGATCCGTTACCCAAAACTTATCTTGAACCGCATAGCAACAAGTTGTATCCATCTCATCACGTGCAAAGAAACCTTCTTTTTCTAATCTTTCTTTATGCAATGTAATCTCTTCAGCTGTATCCACTTGGAAACCGAAATGATTTACTTGATTTCCCTTCACTTCATCTCGTACGTTTAGCGTGAAGTTAAGTCCTGGCGTCTCTAATAAAAATTTTGCATAATCCACTTTCACCTTAACTGGTGACACACCAAATACCTTTTCGTAGAATTCAATAGACTTCTCTAAATCCGTAACATTTATACCAATATGAACATATCTCATAGCTTATTCCTCCTCTTTATATGTCATTAATCAATTTTTTTTGATTAATAGTGCAAAATTTTAACAACAGCTACCTTTTCCTGTTTTTCTAAAGATACAACATAATTCTTCTGATAATAAATTATTTACTTCCGCATCATTTAAATCATAATAACTCCACGTACCTTTTGTTTCTTTTACAATTAAACCTGCATCTAATAAGATCTTTAAATGATAGGACAACTTAGATTGCGTCATGTCAAAAACCTCTGTTAAATCACATACACAAGTCTGGCCTCGCTGACAAAGTTCATACATAATCTCTAAACGCTTCTGATCAGCCAACGCTTTAAACTTTTTCTCATATAACTTAAAATACTGTGCCACTGTAGGTTCCTCTCCCTTCATCAATTTTTTTGATATTTATAGTATATACGCAGATGAGTTTTATATGCAACTAGTTTATCAATTTTTTTTGATTTATAAAAACCTTCCTCGCATCCTATCTTTGTTACAATAAAAAAAGACCATAGCTTTTTCAACAATGAAAAACTACAGTTCTTTTTACAACTTAATAGTTATAATATTTCCCAGCGATGGAGTCTCTATAACTGTTTTTAATTTTAATTTGACCATTATAGAGTATTACCCCATCACCATCAATCTAAGAAAAACAAATACTCCAAAATGAGAAAAATTAATATAACTCTTGTTTTTGGTGCATATTCATAAAAAGCACGTCACCCTTTCTCATTAACATAAGAGAATAGTAACGTGCTTTTAATTTCAAAAATAGTCTAAATCCTTAAGTTGATGGTTGTGGGGCAGGCCCCAATAAGAACGGTATCTAAGGTTGTATGAAAGGTGTTAGTTCCATTCCAAAGGCCTTAGCCGACGATTAACTCAAGTACCGATTTTGGATGACCCCCATATGATGAAGTTCGTGTCCTGCGATGCCGTACGCGAGGGCGCGCGCCGTAATGCTTAGGTTGTTGGCTGTGCCCTTGCGGGTCCACGCCTCCGCTGGTAGCCCGCGCAGCAATGTGATCGTTGATTGCCGTACGGCCCGGTAGTCCTCGGTCAATTGCTCGGTTGTCCAACTTCCGAAAGGAGGCATGAACAATTCCTGATCGAAACTGGTCAGAGGCGTCTGGTCCCCTCTTGCGAACCGGAGCAGGCGGTAGGTCATGACGCGTTCTGCGTCGGCAATGTGGCCCACGACTTCTTTCAGCGTCCATTTTCCTTCCGCATACCGATATGCGGCCTGGCTTTCGGTCAACGATGCCAGGAGCTCGATCATTTTCTTTTCCTGGGCGAGCAGAATATCGATGATGTTACCGTCCGGCACCAAACGGATATATTCGCCGGAGTTCCCCGCGTATTCTTCTTCTGATGGTCTTTGATTCATGCGTAGTCACCTCTTTATGTACATATAGAAAATTATAGCACTCGTCTATGTCTAATAAATTCGCGAAATGATAGAACTTCCCTTCTAATAATTGAGGATAAGCAACGATTTAGTTGGTCGGTCGCCATACTATTCTGATTCGTTAGCACAATAAGCAATGCTAATCAATCATGCATAAAAATTAGAAGTTATACAATATTTCAAAGTTATTAATATATATTAGGTTATTCCAAAACATACATAAACACATTTTGTCGAAACTATTAAAAAGGGAGAATTTCTCTAGCTGGAGAATTAATAACTGTGTTACCGATATGTAAAAAATCTCAATTTAAAACTAAAGGAGAACAAAATGGGACAAATAATTGTATCGATGTACCTCTCACTAGATGGTGTCATGGAGGAACCAACTTGGACTGCTCCATACTTCAATGAAGAAGTGGCAAAGTTTCAATCCAATTTACTGTTTGAAAGTGAAGCTCTTCTACTAGGGCGAGTAACCTATCAAGGTTTTGCAGCTGCTTGGCCTTCTATGACTGATGAAGAGGGTTTTGCTGATAAGATGAACAGCATGCCTAAATTTGTTGCTTCAACAACTTTGGAAAAAATCGAATGGAATGCAAATCTTATCAAGGGTAATATTGTAGAAGAAATATCGAAACTGAAGGAACAGCCCGGTCAGAACCTTTTAATTTATGGCAGCAGTGATCTTACACAAACATTAATGCAACATGACCTCATTGATGAATATCACTTTATAGTCAATCCCGTTATCGTAGGGAGTGGAAAGCGTCTCTTTAAAGACCAGAACAATACAAAAGCATTAAAACTTATAGAAACAAGAACGACCAGTTCAGGTGTCGTTATTCTTTCCTATCAGCCGGAGAAAAAAGAATAATTATTGATAAATTATATAAACAAAAAAACTCATCAGAATGAATCCTGATGAGTTTTTTTATAAGATAATACATATATTAATTTATCCCACACTCTCATCTACTAGTATTACTATTTTTTATTACTAATGTTGCCGTTTCACTCGGATGGCTAAGAGGAAAATGATGGCCATATGGAACAAAATCAACCTTACCAAGATGCGATGGAGCAAAATAACCTCTGTCATAATCCCCCCAAATAATGTGAAGATTATACTTTGTTACTTCATTGAAATCACCTTGATTATTTTTCAGTAGTAAACTGTTAAGCTGAACCGTAGTATTTAAAATTCTAGGAGAAGTAAAACTGGTCCTTATTTTTTCAATATAATGTTCAGGGATGCTCTCCATACTTTCAAACAAACCATTACTTAATAAATATCGTCCTATGAAATTAGTAGTTGCCAGTTTTAATGTCCATTTGTTCATAAATTGAGGAACATTTAGCAATTTAGCATTTTTTTTAACAACAGGTGGCTGAAGTAAAGTAATTAAATACTTCTTATCTATGTACTCTTGTACTAATGCTTTCAGAAGAATAAACGCACCGAATGAATGGCCAATTAGATGTGCACCATTAGTAGCTTTCTCCAATAACTTTTTCACTACATTCAAATAGATATTTAGAAGATTTTTATCTCGTTTAAAAGGAGAACGTCCCAAACCTGGAAGATCCAAGATCCATACAGGTTGACCAGTTTTTTCATGAAGCTCTTGTGCTAAAGGAAATAAATCCTCTCCATCACTCAATAAACCATGTAATAAAATAAACGGTTTACCCTCTCCTTGTAATTGGTAAAGGGTAGTGTTATCGCATAATGTTCGTTTAAATAAATGATTATGCTTGCCATTTTGATACATCATTCGATAATCCAGATCAGCTACTACGGCAGGGAAAAATTTCATTACACTCGTCTTCTTAAACCAATCTCCTCCCATAATTTTTTTCGCTGAAACATTTGAAAATTTTCGTTTTGTAATAAAATTCAGTCCATCAGAAGGAATTTTTGTTATTTTACTTACTCCACTATTCATAATTGCTTTCATAAGTGGCATTGGAACAGAGATTTTTGGTGCCCTCATATTCATACTTTCCGACATAATACTTAATAATTCAGCCATGTTCTGATCGTGCTGTTTGTCTTCAACAAGTGTATATGTTTGAATAGTCGGTTGCTCCAATCTGAAAACCTGCACAATAAACTTCGCAAGCTCATCGTTTGAAATAAGTGGTAACCTATATCCCTTACCTCCAGGAATCACTGGCATGAGCCCTCTTCGCATACTCATCACAAGCAAACCTAATCCTGCTATCTGCTCTGTACTCCCTGTTTTACTACTACCGACTACAGTTGGCGGATTAATTACAGAAAGCGGATAACCTACTGCTGATGCCTGGTGACGGATATAAAGATCTGCTAAAAATTTTGTTCTCTCATATGGATTCTTTATTTTCAAATAATCGTTTCCCTCTTTAAACACATCAATTGCAATCTTGCTATTTTTATCATCAAAGGGGCTCATATAACCTACAACATGAATAAATTGTTGCAAGCCCTTCAATTGATGAATACTTTTAGCTAATTCACTAATATGTTTTGCGCCATTTAAAAATACGGAAGCTGCCTCTTTACTTGTCGCTTGAATATCCATGGGGCCTCCTGCGTGAATAATCACATCCGTTTTCAATACCCTTTCCTTATCTTCAGCACTTAGACCTAAATCTATTTTCGTCAAATCACCTTCAATAAAGTCCATAACTGCCTTTTTTAAGATGCCTCTTTCTTGAAAAAGGCGTATTGCTTTACTTTTCGACCTCACTAAAAGAAGAATTTTAACATCCTCTTTGGCTAATTCTTTCACTAATTGCTTTCCAATAAAGCCTGTTCCACCAGTTAAAAATACTGTTCTCATATAAGATCCCCTTTTTAGTACTATTCAGTACTAATTTGATGTAAAAAAAATGCTTCTTTTATCGAAGCAATTTTAAAAAATGATCTGCTGTTTTCGTGATTACAGTTGCATCCTTCAATGTTTCTGAAATAAATAACGCTCCTTCAAGATTTGTAATAAAAAGGGATGCAACCTCATCAATATTAATCGTATTTCTGAATTCTCCATTCTCTACCCCTTGTTTAAGTAATAGAGAAACTTTCTTTTGTAATCCTATAAAAAAAAGACCTATTTTTTCTTTTATTTGCGTGGCCTGTGTAGGACTTTGAATATAAAGAGTAATAAATGGACAGCTCCCCTTATACTCTCTCGACTGAACTCCTTGTGATAATTGCTTTAAAAACAGTTGGATACGATCTTCAACTAAAAATTGGCTCTGAGAAATTACGTCATCAATTGCAGATTGATACATTTCAATCCAATAATCAACGACCCTTTCTAATAGTACTTCCTTATTAGAAAAGTGATAATACACATTAGACTTTGAAACTTTGCTTACACGTACTAATTCATCCATACTTGTATAAGCAAACCCTTTTTCTAAAAATAATGTTGCAGCTACTTCAATCACACGTTTTTGATTCATTAATTTTACCTTTGTCATAACTAGAACTATATAGTACTAATTTAAATATTGCAAGTATTTATGTTAATTTAGAAAAAAGTTTGATAAAAAAAGTTCCACTAATATTGATTTTACTGCAAAAAAATCTTAGCATCAGTGTTACGCAAAAAAAAAGAGTGGATCCCCCACTCCCTTTAACTATCTACCCCTGATTCCTCTGCGCCTCTCTAAACTCCTCCTTCACCTTCTCTAACAAACCTTCTTCCGTAATTAATCGATATGCCGTATTCGCTAATGCTTTTGCGGATGTAATTAACGCTTTATCTCCTAATTCTGAACGGGCTGCTTCTCTAAATTCATTCGTATGTGCAATTAAATCATCTGGACCGATTTTAATGTACGGATGAATGGTCGGTACGACTTGGCTTACATTTCCTGCATCTGTTGAACCGATGCCAAATCTTTCTTTCCGATTTACGTCTTCACCTTGTAATTCTAGTTCTTCGGCTACGACTTCATTAAATGTTTTTGTTACGAGTAATTCATCGATTTCATTTTGGAATTGATGAATTTTCACTTTCGTACCTGTTGCTAGTGCTGCTCCCTCTGCGATATTTCTTACTTTCTCTGTTACTTCCGCACATCTTTTTCGCGTTGCTGCGCGGATGAAGAATCTTGCTGCAGCGTAATCAGGAATAATGTTAGGTGCTTTTCCGCCCTCAGTAATAACGCCATGAATTTTCACATCTGACGGAAGTTGTTGGCGAAGTGCGTTAATGCTGTTATACAGCTGAATAATCGCATCTAATGCGTTAATTCCTTCTTCTGGTGAAGCTGCTGCATGAGCTGTTTTTCCGTAAAAGTGAAAATCAAGTGGATCGACTGCTAGTGAAGGGCTCGTTGTCGCTGTTTTTCCGCTCGGATGAATCATAAGTGCCGCATCAATACCTTTAAATAAACCAGCCTTTACATAACTCGCTTTCGCACTACCATTTGGCCCTCCTTCTTCAGCCGGAGTACCAAACACGACAACTTCCCCACCAATTTCTTCAAGCGTTTCTGATAATGCGATCGCTGCTGCAACGCTAATTGTGCCAATTAAATTGTGACCACACGCATGACCGAGTCCTGGTAAAGCGTCATACTCAGCTAAAAATGCGACAACTGGTCCTTGTTTTCCCGAGCTTTTTCGTGCGATAAATCCTGTTTCATGACCAGCTATATTGTGCTGCAACTGAAATCCCGCACTACCTAGCAATAAACTTAACGTTCTAGATGCGTAAAACTCTTGGTTACCAATCTCCGGATTCGCATGAATATTGTGACTTGTTTCTATGTACTTTTCCTTATTTCTTTCAATACTCTCTTCAATTGTTTTTCTTTGTGACGTTACTTCAGTCGCTTCCATTTCTCTTCCCCCTTATATTTTCACGTAAAAAAGCCTCTTTCTAAAAGATAGAAAGAGGCTTCTGCATATACAGTCAAAATGAGCTTCTTTCTTATCTTTCAAGTTACCTTGCTGGAATTGGCACAGTATTCATAAAGAATCCGCTGCCGAGGTGTCATAGGGCCAGTCCCTCAACCTCTCGCGATAAGAATTTTCATAAAATTTTATTAAATTACATTCATTCTAAGTTCATTCCGATCAAAAGTCAAGGAATTCCTATCCGAATTTACCGAATATCTAAAAATCCTTTTAATACACCAATTGTTTCTGGTGCTTGCAGTCTTGCACATACGTACGGAAATTCCGTACTACCTTCAAACATCATTTGGGATGTGAGTGGCGCGCCTGCCCAGAAGATTTCATCATCGATTACGATAAATGGGAATGCTTTATTTTGTCTTTGTAACTTTACATTTTTTAATGGAACTGGTCCATCACTATACACTGTTATTTGTGCATTTGTACGCATTAACGCTTGCCATACTCGTTTGTCCGCTTGTTTTGTACTTGGAAGTGAAATAATAATTTTTCGTTTTGCAGCTAAAATATCTTTCAATAACCCTTTCGGCTCTTCCAGATTCATTTCCATAAACCAGCGTAAACGTTTTGAAATTTTCCGCTCCCACAATTGTCTTGATGTCGTGCGATCATACACATCTCCGTGACGTTCTATATGAGCTGTTAATTGTGATAACGCTTGTTTTCTCGAAAGGTTTTTACGCATATAATGGCAATCAGATAATTGAATGAGCTTCCCTCTCGCCCTTGTCACTGCAACATTGACGAGGCGATGGTTTTTATGGTCAAAGAATAACACACCAGGACGTTCTTGCGGATAACTATCCACTGTATCAAAAATCATCATATCTCTTTCAGAACCTTGGAACTTATGAACAGTCGCTGCTAAAACAGGTATGTGACGATACTTCGTTTTCTGCAACATTTCTCTAATGCACGTTGATAAAAAGCGGGATTGCGCTCTGTAAGGTGTAACAACACCGATTGACTGAACACCGTCTAACAGTCCAATTAACATCATTTGCATCGCTACTAAACCAGACATAATGTTAAAACGAGAACCAGATGCAGCATCTTTTAGCGAAAATGCCCCCATTAAGCTCGTATCAAATAAAACACTCGCCTCATTTGCGAACGGTTGTAATTTCGCAAGTTCTTTACGTTCTGAAACAGACGGATGGTCATATACTCTATTTTTATAAATAAATGAGTTTGTAAACTTCGATATATCCGCATGCATACGTCTTTGTTCCTGCAACATAAAGAGGTTCGGATGTGCTTCTGATTTATTAACAGACTCAACAATCCCCGCATGGTAAAACATGTCTTCCCCAAGCCATTTTCGAACGAGTTCATGGTTCGCCATCGCGATCGGAGGTAACTGTAAAAAGTCACCACATACGACGATACGTTTTCCAAGTGAAGCAGCTAAAGCAATTTGCGGAACATATGCCATACTCACTTCATCTACGACAACTAAATCAAACGTACGCTCATAAATCAGTGAATCAATCGCACATTTCGATAAAGTAGCACCAATTACTTTCGCATTTTCAATATATTCTTTTTCTACTTCTTTAATTTTTGCTTTTTGCTTTCGAAGATCACTTTCAATCTCTTGTATACGCTTCTTATCAGCAGAAGTCGCTTTATACGATAAAATCTTTTCACGAAGATCTTGGCGTGTTTCTTCTAAATAGAGTCTTTCTTCTCCCCAAGATCCGTTCGTCGTTTCAACTAATTTCGACGCAAGTAACGTTTCATGATTTCGTATATGTTCATGTTGGCTATAACCGTAACGAACAATTTCGCCAGGCGTCCATTTCTTTTTCTTTTCAATTTGCTTCGTTACTTCACTCATTAATACGTCCACTGCCGCATTACTGTGAGCTAATACAAGTACCGATTTTCCTTTTTGATAATGGGCCGAAATAATACGTGATAAATTGTAAGACTTCCCTGTCCCAGGCGGTCCCCACACGTACGTTGTCGGATTGTAAAATGAACGATACGCCAATTCATTTTTCGGATTTTTCATCTTCTCAATATGTTTCGGACTGCTCGTCCCATCAACAAGACGCTTTATACGATTACGTTTTAGCTTATCTTTACGCGCTTCTTTTAATCGCTCTTGTAATTGCTCTAACAATTGCCACGGTTCACTATATAAAACCGCTTCTCGTATTTCACCTTGTATATATTCATTTAATTTCAGTTCTATTTCTAATCCATGTACAGATAATACTTCCCCTGTCGCTTCCTCACCATCAAACTCAATTCGAATTGGTGAACCTTCCGGTAAGCTTACTTCCGAAATAAGCTGAAATACGTATACTGTACTTTCATAATCTGTATATAAAAAACGACCGTTCATGATAGAAATTTTACTACCACCTATCGTTTTCCAATGTTTAATTTCGTACGCTAATGCATAATGCCACTCTTTCATCGTTTCCGATAATGAAGGAGTTTGAGTAGGTGTATTCATCGTATAATCTCCTTCCTTCTCCCCAAACATACTTTCTCACTATACCATATAACACGCTAAAATTTGTAAGGTTTTTATCTTGCTTATTTTCTTAATTTTCAATAACATATTGTATATAATTTTCAGAAAGAGGGAATCTACATGCCAGTTAGAAGAATTGAACACGTCGGACTTATGGTTGCAAACTTAGAAACATCTATTTCATTTTATGAAGAAGTAGTTGGCTTACAGCTCATTAAACGTATGGGACACCCGAATCCAGACTTAAAACTCGCTTTTTTAGGTGTGGAAGAATCAAAGGAAACGATACTCGAATTAATTGAAGGCTACAACTCTTCTCTTCCGGCAGAAGGAAAAGTACATCACATTTGCTTTAAAGTGGATTCATTAGAGGATGAAATCGAAAGACTACAGAAACACGACGTAACCTTCCTACTAGGAGAAGAAATTGAAACATTACCAGATGGAACACGTTACATATTCTTCGCTGGTCCTGATGGAGAATGGATTGAGTTTTTTGAGACGGAGAGATAGAGTAAGACTTTAGGATAGAAAAGGCGCCGGAATTCCGGCCCTTGTTTTTAACCAGTAGCATTGATATTTTTATATTTGGAGAGTAGGTAGTGAATGGTTCAATGTAAAAGGGAGATTTCAAATTGAATTCTCCCTTTACAATTTACTTAAAAAATAATGTCCCCTTATAAGTTTCGATATAGATGCGTCCGTCTTTTTCTTCTTTTATTTCGCTATCAAAATATTTTATCCAATCAACAATCCCTCGATCACTTTCTGTGACATTTTCTCTTACATATATATGCGAATGAATTGATTTATAAAAGTATAGTTAGTTAAAAGTCTTTGACCAAGAGAAATAGGAGTATCTGAATTTGGAGTCTCCTGAATTACATATGGAGATGGGAGAATGTTATTACTGTTAACATGTACATAATATTTGGACTGATTAATGGCCCATTTTAGCCATATTATTTGAACTATTATTATAACTATGGTTACCGTTTTTTTAAAATTTCGTCCTGGAAAAGAGTAGTAGATGAAAATCGGAATAGTAAATAAACCAACCAAAGCTACCCATTTGTCTATTGGTGCACCATTTATCCAAAAGATAAATCCTAAAGCTTTTGTAAATAAAAATAAACAAACAAGACTTGTGAAAATTATTGATAAATAGTATGTTTTATTTTTCATGATTTTCTCCTAAAATATATGTTCATAAACAAATATAGAAGTATTTTAAAAAGTGTATATCATATATATGTAAAGTACAAAATAGTAACCTAAATTAAATATTGCAAGCATAACACGTTGGTAAGTTTTACTGGCTCCAGCTGAAAATAAAACGCCTATAAGTGGTGCAAATAAACCAATTTTCCAAAACATATTCGCTGATCCACCTATTTGTAATGTATGCTCATTTATTATAGTTAAAAGAGCATACGGTACACATATTAAAGATAATATAGCCCATTTGTTCAAAGTCCCACCTCTTTTCGATGTTTTAATATAGATAAAATGTTAATTCTATTCATAGATTATTGTATTCATTAAAGATTTGTATAGGGAATGTTGCTTTGGAATGCTAAAATGGTTTTTATTTTATATTTATTTAAAATAGAAAGTCAGAAAAAATAAATCCAAGCTATAAATATACTTCTAGTACAAGGATACTATTCTTTACAATTCAATATCTTAAAGCTCCTCTAGAACTAGCTTTTTTCACTTTTAATCTATACGTATTTTCATATAAATGCATGGGTGTTAATAATCTTGATAAACGAGTAGAAATTAAAAACGTGTTTTGAAAAAAGATTAAACAAATCAACCTAAGATTCTATTCTAGAGTTTTTGCTGCATAATCTCCGTAAAAGTAAGAGTTATCTAACTCATCATATTTAGGAGTAACAATTATAGTGTATTTACCATCTTCATCGACTTCAAACAAAGCTACACTATTATATTCCGATCCCCCATTTGAATCATCTACTAGCATATCAATGTTGTATATCCCTTTTGTTAATACTCCACTTTTTTGAAAGTCCTCAATTAGATCTTGGGCCTTTGGAATAGGATGTTTATTTTTAGACATGTCAAATTTAAATAGAAAATTTACTACACCTAAATACCTGACATTATAATTTTCACGTCGGGGGTCACTTGGTATTAATGTAGGTAAAAGTTTAGTAGTATCTATCTTTTGAGTCTTTTTAAAATCACCAAGTAGCTCTTGAGAATAAATTATATTAAACTCAAAGTTGTCATAAGGAAATATATAAACAGGACCATTTTCTACCGAGATAAATTTATTAGGATATCTCACTAATCCATATTTTTTTATGATCTGTTCAATTACTTGAACTACTTCTGGGTGTTGCTCAATATATGCCCCCTTGAATTGTTCGAGATAGATATCGTCACTATCATCTTTTAAGATTTTCAAAGTATCTCTTTCAATCATGAAGAACGGATAAGCATGATATGGCTTTTTCATTTCTACATAAGTTTGATGGCCAATTCCTCCAAACCAATTATTATCTGTCTGAATAACAGAAAACTCCCCTTGTATTCCATAGTTTGTTTTTAAATATTCTTGTATGGGTTGATTCAGTTTATCTTTAGAGAAATAACAGCCACTAAGAATCAGGAATGATGTACTTACTAAGATGACTTGAATCAGTCTTTTCATACTATTCATTTTTCCCCCTACATTTCTTAAGTTTTAATAATATTATAACACTTACATCCAACTAAATTGCCACGATGACCTAAATACACTTCTTCACAATCTTAACGAAACAATTAATAAGATCACTCTATAATCTGGCACAATTGCTGAATAACATGACTGGTATTTTTACAACAATTCTATTATTTCTGTACAAAAGACGATTTATGTGAGGGATATCGTCAGGTTTTTAGAAAATTCACAGGTTAAGAGTATGCAAATTTTTATGTGGATCTTCAGTTCATTCAGTAACAAACGAGAACTCTAAAACTGAGCTAGGAAAGGAATGTATAAAAAGTACATAGATCCATATAACAAAAAAGAAAGTTCCTTTGTGAGAATATGGTTTCCTCTTTTCATTGATACCGTTAATGGGACGTTTTGTTAACCCTATATGTATGAAATATGCAGTTAACTAAAAATGAAAAGTTTACATTTGAAAATGAACAATAAAAACCAGTAGTGTATAAAATCACTACTGGTTTTTATAAGTGAATCATTTGTATTCCTGTCTATATAATTTAAACGAATAAATAGCTCCAATAAAGAATACAAATGCTTCAAATAATATAAAGATTTGACGGAAATTCTCAATATCTTTACCAACTAAAGAAATAAATATAGCATTCATAAGAATTTGAGTAGTAAACATACGAGAAGTAATTTTCAAATAAATAACATTTGTTCTTTCAGCTGGTTTACCAATTTTTTTGTAAATAAAAATAAGTGCAATTACTGAACCCAAAAATAGAAGTGCTGTAAGTCCTACAACGATATTAAAATTGCCTGTACTTTCTAACATCCATTTATTTAATAGATCAATCATTATTATCTTCCTTTCCTACATAAGAGAATATTTTCTTCTTCTATTTCACTATAATAAAAAAAGAAAAAGAAAAACATCGAACTTTCTTACAAACATTCGTGTATTCTTACAATTTTGTCATTTTGTAAATGTATTCATCGCCTTGCCTTTCACTATTTTCTTTGGAAAACATAGTGAATTTCGAAAAAGAGCGCTACAAGGTCAACTTCCAAGAATGATACTTTATGTAGATCACACAGATAGATAGCAATATATAGCTCTTCTTTTATGGTACACTTCAATAAAAGGGGGAACGAGGCTTGAAAAAGTGGATTAAAATCACAGCAAGCTTATTTATTGCTATAGCAGTTGGTATTTTTACTGGTTACAAAGTCGGTACATATGCAGGTTCAGACGTTAAGGAAAAACAGACTGATAAAATTAAAGGGGAAGAGGTAATACTTGACCTCAATTCTGATCGTCATATAATCAGTGCCATGCACAAAATGACTCATCAAAAAGTATTATCTCACGAAAAGCAAGGATTCATTAAAATGACTCCAGAAAACATCGAAACAGTACGTCGAGTAATTGATGAAAGTAATAGTGGAACCTTACAACATAAAGAACAGTACCTCAAGATTTTGGTTCGTTGGTATGAAGGCGATTTCTCTCAATCCGTTGCAGAGCATAATTTATTATGGGAATGGGAAAATAACAGCACTGGTCAAGCATACGAGTTAGCGACACCGGAACAAGAAGAAGCATACATTCTAGAACAAGGGAAGTCTGAAACACAATAATGGGGTATTGTTACATTGCTATCAAACTATCAAAAAGAGATGCCCCTACAATAAAAAAACGCTATTCTTTCTGTAGCATTAATTCAAAAAAGAAGGGATTATCCCCTTCTTTTTTGAATTCTGAGTCCCTCATTATTTACTATAACCACGATTCAGTTTCGTTAACTTTTCATTGATGGCGAAAATTCTTACTCTAATATCTTTAACACCAAATGTTTGAAGTCTATTTTTGTGCATTTCCGCGTATTTTTCAGCATCTTGTTTTTCTTCAAATACATAGATGCCTCCAGCTTCTTTCGTTTCTGCATTCTCCGTCCATATTTTCCAATGGAATCCTTCTTCTTCATTAATACTTTTTGCTAAATCCCAAAATGCTTTTTCCATTTCTTCACCAAAAGGACCTTCAAACGGAAAATCAACTTGTAATAAATATGCCATTTTCACTCACTCCTATTTATAAATTACCTATTGTTTTTCTACGGTAAGATTCATTCAAGCAGTTATAGAAGGTATACCTATCCCCCATCAATTCGACACTGTGCTAAAAACTATTCAGCCAGTGCGCAAAGGTTTAAATTTCAAATCACTCAAGAAATTGGTTAACACCATGCCCTTCAAACTAAGATTATGTAGCCTTGGTTTCATATGAGATTTTTTCTTTTTCTACATTATCATTCCAGCTTATTAAAAATAAGAAAATCCCGTATTCAATAAAAATACGGGATTTTTATAAATAAGTGTATTATTTAAATCAACAATTATTCATAAGAAGTTCATTAGCTACATATTACTTATCCAATTAAGAAACATTCATATACCAGCCCAAACATCTTTTCCATATCGCCCTTCATCTTGCACACGATCCAACCAATTCCTTGCTTCTTGTTCACTGACTTCATGAATTTCTTGATAGGCTTGACAAAGGGTATCTTCTACATCCGGAGCCATTTTACTTCCATCACCACATATATAAAGATGAGCCCCATTATCTAATAACGAAATTAAATTGATTCTATCTTGTTTTATTAAATGCTGTACATATGTTTTAGGACATCCTTCTAGGCGCGAAAAAGCTGTATGTAAAGAGATTAATCCATCTCTTTCATCATTTTCTAGTTCTGTACGATAGAGATAATCTTTTTCAGGATGACGACAACCAAAATATAGATGTGCTTGTCCTAATTTCATACCTTTTTGCTTTTGAACGCGACGTGCTTGCAAGAATCCACGGAATGGTGCAATTCCAGTACCTGGTCCAACCATGATAATTGGTGTTTCTGGATTTTCAGGTAATTGAAAGTTTGATTGTGGCGTTCGAATGAAACAGATAATCTCATCTTTATTATGACGCTGAGCTAAATAATTAGAAGCGACTCCTTCATATGTCCCTACCCCACTCCATGCAGGCGCATTCACAACACCAACCGTAATGCTCAGACGATCCTGTGCAACGAGTGGAGAGCTTGAAATAGAATAGTAACGCGGTTTGAGCGCAGGAAGAAGTTCTAAAAAGCGTTCAAATCGGATTTCACAAGCCTCATACTTTTCAAGAAGATCCAACATTGAAATACGTTTCTTTAATATTTGTTCTTGATAAACTCCCTCTTCCAATAATGATTCCAATTCCTTTTTATGAGGAGGGCATGCTGTGAATGTCACCATTTCTCGTATTTGTGCTCGAGTGGCTGCTTCTTGCACTTCGACACTATAACTAATAAGGTCATATAAACGAACAGGACTGTCTAAAGGTATGTGATTTACACTACGCCCACTTGCGCTCAATATGACTTGATCCTTCCCGTTTAATCCAAAGCGTTTTAAAATTCGGTTGACATTTTTCTCACTATTAATTGGCAGCACCCCAAGGTGGTCACCTTCTTTATACGTAGCGCCTTCTGGCAAGGATAACTCAATATGTCGCGTGCTTCTTTCACTGCTAGATGATTGAAGTTCACGATTTTCTAGTATAGATGCATAAACTGCTTCATATGTTCGCGCAAGAGGAGAGCCTCCAAGACGGCTGACAAATTGCAGACTCAAAGTACTGCGTTCTTTCTCCATGTTTTTGTTAAGTTCCAATCCAAATGCCTTCATCGCATCAGACCACATACTTTGTTTCCATTGCTCGAGCTGTTCCTCGAAATCACCACTTGCATCCGCTTCCCCGCGTTTAGAAAATCTTGTTGCTCCTTTTTGAGCCATTTGCTCATCAATGTATCTTGGAATTCGTTGATAAGTACTCGCCCAATTATGATCTCCACAACCAAACACTGCATATTGAACACCTTTTAGCTCATCCGGTTTTAATTCCTCCAACCACTGCACAAACTGTCCTGCATTACTTGGCGGCTTTCCATTATAAGAAGAAGTTACAATAAGAACCGCTCCTTCTTTCGGTAGACCTCCAATTCGATCGTTAAGAGCTATCACTTCCGTTTGAACACCTTCTAAACTAGCTGTATCTGCTAGTTCTCTTGCAATACCTTCTGCTACCCCTGTATCCGATCCATACAGAACAAGAAGCGAAAGATTATCGGCTCCAATAATAGAAGGAGTCTTCTGAACTTGCTGCTTGGTTTCATCGTTTTTCAGTTTCTCCTCTATAGGCGCAAGAACAGTAGTATGGCTAATAGTTTGATTTCGGGGTAGAATCCTAATTTTAAAATCACCAGGCTTTAGCGTTAATGTTTGTTTTACGTCCAGCTGATAGTCTTGATAATCAATGAATTCAAAATGTTGAAGAAGCATTCCCATTACGAGTGTTGCTTCATGAAGTGCAAACTGCATACCGATACATGCCCGTTGACCATTTCCAAATGGCTTATAAGCGTGATGAGGAACCTTATCCAGCTCTTCAAATCGTTCAGGTTGGAATTCTTCCACGTTGTCTCCCCACGCGTCTTTATCTCTATGTAACTGTGGAATAAGAACAGAAATACGATCTTCTCCTTTCTTAATTGGATATTTCCCACCAATCACTGTATCTTCTTTTGCATAGAGACTGAATGCTGGAGCAGTAGGCCATAGACGTAGCGATTCATTTAAAATCATCCGTATATACTTAAGTTTCATAACTTGTTGGTATGTTGGAGTAGGATCTGTTAAAACACGATCTACTTCTTCATAAGCTTTTTTCAATTTATCTGGATTCTTTAATAAAAAATAGATTGCAAAAGATAATAATCCACTTGTTGTTTCATGCCCAGCTATTAAAAAAGTGATAATTTGGAAACGAATATTTTCATCATCTAATTTTTCACCAGTTTCTGGATCCTGCACATTTAACATACGAGAAAGTAAATCATTTTCTTCCTGATTCCCACTACTTTTACGTTCAGCAATAATATTATCTACTAAAGAAAACATAGATTGAATATCATGCTGAAATTGACGTTTCGTTCTCCACATGAGTTTGTCTTCTATATCCAGCCGCTGTAATTGGTGCATCGCCTCATCTAGAGCACGGCTCATGCTAGTAATAAAAGGATGAGGGGTCTCACGATAAAAGCTATTAAATCGATAATTAAAACCACATAAACCAATTGTATCCAATGTAAGGCGAGTCATATCCTCCGGTACATCTACGCTTTCATTCGGATTAAGCCGTGCCCATTTTTGAACGAGTTGTACGGCAAGATCAACCATCATAGCATGATAATCTTTCATTGCTCGTTGGCTGAATGTAGGCATCAAAATATTATGAGCTTTTTTCCAGTTAGGCTCATGAGTCTCGCTTGTAAATAATCCATCTCCAGCAAAGGCACGAACTTTCGCTAAAGCACCCTCTATACTTTTATCGAACCGTGTTTCGTCACAGACTTCTGCTACCAGTTCATGTCCAGAAACGACAATGATGGTATCACTTAAAGTTTGAATTTGAAAAATGGGACCATACTCTTCCGCTATCTTGATAAAAGATAAGGTCGGTTTATCTTTATCGATTAATGGGAGATTCCCCAGCAATCCATATGTTTTCGGTTGAGGAATGGCAGATACTTTTTTATCCATTAAAAACACCCTTTCAAAAAAACATGAAATAAAATATCCCATTCAATAAAAAGAAGATAGCAATGAATCGCCTGGGATAAAGATATGTAATTGATTACCTTATTTTATCTTTTCCCTAACTATTCACGATTATGATATTACTTATAAGGTTCGTAACCTAATTTGTTTGTTGCTATTACATGTATAACTTGCAGAAGAAATACTAAATGAAAATGAAGTGTATTATGATAATGTGTATCAGAAATTGAAAGCTAAAGGTTGTAGTATTAGGAAAAGCAGTAGTTTCTCATATCAATTCAAATAAATAAGTATACTGTGTCGCTAATAAAAAAGGATCTGATATGAATATCAGATCCTTTTTACTATATATAATTATTTCAGTGGTTCTTTTCCAGCTTTAAAGACCAGCGCCTTAGCAGCAGAAATTCGCATTTCTTCATAGTCTAACTAAACAGTAAAAACTTATAAGAATCATGATCTAAAGTTTTATTTTTCTCTACCGATTTAACTTCTCGACAGCTTCCGCACTTGTATCTACACGTTTCACGAAAAAAACTAAAAGTAGTGCAACAATATTCATGCCAAGCGCTACATAGAACGAATATTGAATTCCGGATAATAAAGCCTTCTGAGTTAACATTGCCTTCGTAGCTTCTGTGAAGGTTGTTGGATCTACATCAGCCATTAAACTTTCAGCTTTTGTTTTTGTTACAGAATTCATAATCGTAACAAGAATAGCAGTACCAATTGACCCAGATACTTGTTGAGCTGTATTATTAACAGCTGTACCATGCGGATTTAAGCGAGTTGGCAATTGATTAAGACCATTTGTCATAAGCGGCATCATCACCATCGCCATCCCAAACATCCGCAGTGTGTAAATAAGAATAATATGCGTGTGACTAGAGTCGAGCTGCAGGTTTGCCAGCATATAAGTTGAAACGGCTGTAATGGAAAGTCCTACTATACCAAGAATACGAGGGCCATATTTATCAAATAGTTTACCTGTAATTGGTGACATAATCCCCATGATTACCGCACCTGGAAGCATCATCAGCCCAGAGCTCAGCGGTGAAATACCGCGGACGTTTTGTACATAAGCTGGGGTTAAAATCATACCCGAAAACATGGCCACTGCGTTGACAATTGCAATTACAGACGCAAGTGCAAACATTGGGTACTTGTAAACACGTAAATCCAATAACGGTTCATTCATTTTTAATTGACGTATAATGAAAGCAGTTAAGGCAACAGCGCCTATAATTAAAGTTGTTAAGACCACTTTATTCGTCCAACCATCGGAACTTGCAGAACTGAATCCATACAACAGACCACCAAAACCGAGAGAAGATAATAATAATGAGAGATAATCAAGTTTTGCATTTTTATTTTGCCTCATGACATTCTCCGATTTCCAAATTCCTAACAGTAAGCTAATGATTGCTAACGGTAATATCATTTCAAAAAGCAAACGCCAGTCATAATACTCTACAATATAACCCGATAGTGTCGGTCCAATTGCTGGGGCTGTAATCATAACTAACCCAAAAATCCCCATTGCTGTTCCCCTTTTTTCCCTCGGAAAGCTTACTAGCATAATATTCATTAACAGAGGCCCCATGACTGAAGAACCTGCTGCTTGAACCATTCGGCCAGTCAATAATAAACTAAAGTTAGGTGCTAAAGCCGCTAAGCCTGTACCAAAAATAAAAATCAACATAGATGTAATAAATAAGCTCCTATTGGAGAAGCGGGTTATTAAAAATGCTGATGCTGGAATTAATATACCACTTACAAGCATATACCCTGTAGAAAGCCACTGGATCGTTGAATAATCTTGAATGTCTAAATCCTTCATTATCGATGGCAAAGCTACATTTAAAAGCGAGTTATTTAGAAATGAAACAAATGCTCCAATAAAAAGGATTACAAGCATTAAATATGGCGGCTTTCTTTTATGTAATGTTTCACTCATATATTCATTTACCCCTTCATTATATATTCCATTAATTCGTTTAAATTGTTTTCATATCTGCACAAGAATATATTATCCTTGCAGTATTTTGCCATACTCTTCAACTGGATATTCTCTTTTTAGTAATTCTACTTGCTCAACATAACATTTTTAAATCTTTTTTATTGATTAAACCTTTATAAACGCGTTTGCTAACCAAAATTAGGCTACATTTTGAAGTGGAGTTGTCTTATTGCCCACAAATAGTAGGATAAATCAACTAAACCTACACCCATTCCTCTAAATACAGGCTTGTAAATCTAGTTATGTAACCATCCATAAAAAGGAATATTACATAGGCTAAGTCTAACATTACATTTTTAAAGTGAGGGAATAAACTTATGTACCAATATTGGTATTTGAATTCAGAGGGCAACAGTGAGCAATATACGAACCAAATTGCAATTTCATCATTATATTTACAGCCCCAAATCACTAAGGCTGAGGGAATGAATGATTTGAAGATTCCTGAGAATTGGAGTTGTCGAGGCTATCCATTTGGTTGGGATTCGCCAACCTATTATACGGGTTTCAATCCTCAAACTCCTCCCTTCTCTTTAGGTCAGCCAATCCATTATGCAGGGATGATGCCACAAGGACATCCCGCTAATTGGACGCCATTACAAGGCCATGTAGGTAATTTCCAAAAAACTCCCTTACCCTGGGCCCAACCATTCAATCATGCAGGGATGTTCGCACAAGGTCATCTCCCCGCTTTACTATCGCCACCAGCTAAAGCTTTTAAATTTAATACCAATAATAACTGGGGTATTTTTGGAAATCCTCCAGGATGGGGAGGACAGGTAAGTCCTATGGGATGGGGGAATAACGGTCAGCCAGGAATGTTTGGAAACTTACTTACATTAGGAAAAGGCACCATGAATGGAATCGGTATGCTTAGTAGTCTAATGAGTATGGGGAAGTTCTTCTTTTAATTCATTAGAACGGGAGGATAGATCCATAACTCAAACATGCCCTTCAATGTATGTATTGTATGGTTCCAGTACTCCCTCCAAGTTCGTTTCCCTTCCTTTCAAATTACAAAAAACCGATTCCTTTACGAAAGAACCGGTTTTTTGTAATGTTTATTTCTTTGCAAAGTAGTCAAATCTTTTTTCACTAATTAACACTTTGAACACGGCCAATTTGTCCATCTTGTAATCGAACTTTAATGCCGTATGTATGTGTTTCACTATGTGTCAAAATGTCTTTCACAACACCACTTACAGTTTTACTATAGTCATTATCTAATTGAATAACTACATGTGAACCAACTGAAATTTGTGATCTTGTTGGTTTCCCACCAGTTGCTTGTGTTGTTTTTTCTTGTTTTTGCGTTCTCTCTTGCTGTATAGACTGTTGTTGCTGAGTCTTCTGCTCTTGTTGTTTACGTTCTTCTTCTACTCTTTGCTGCTCTTCTTGCTTACGCTTTTCTTCTTCTACTCTTTGCTGCTCCTCTTGCTTATACTTCTCTTCTTGCTTATACTTCTCTTCTTCTGCTCTTTGTTGTTCTTCTTGCTTGCGCTTCTCTTCTTCTGCTCTTTGTTGTTCTTCTTGCTTGCGCTTCTCTTCTTCTGCTCTTTGTTGCTCTTCTTGCTTACGCTTCTTTTCTTCTGCTCTTTGTTGTTCTTCTTGTTTACGCTTCTCTTCCTCTACTCTTTGCTGCTCTTCTTGCTTACGTTTTTCTTCCTCCGCTACTTTTTTATCTTCATCTATTTTTTGCTCATCTGATGCTACTTTTACTTTTTCTTCATCACCTTTACAAGCACTTATAGCCATTACACACAAGCTCATAAGTACACATAATAACAATTTCTTTAACATTTAAAAATCCTCCTATATATACATTACAAATCAATAACTTTCATAGCATAACAAAAGTATATGTATTTCTTTGTCGCAATTTGTCGTATATATGTAATTTCTACTAAAAGACTGACTCTATAATAAAAGCGAAGATTATTATATCGATTCGTGCACAGAAATTACGTTCGTTTGCTAGTCAATTAGACTTAATTAATGAAACAAAAGGAAAAACATTCATCTTATGCATAAAAGGATCTTTCAATTGAAGATCCTTTTCTATTGCACATTTAACTAAAAAAATCGGTTAACTACATAACGCTCTTCTAACTTTCCTTGCAAAACTTAGCGGATCATCAACATCTTCAATATTAACGTAAATCAAATTTGGATCATCACATAACCACTCATTGTGTATAGACGAAACGATTATTCCTTGTTTAATAATTGTAGCAACAAATCCATTGACTTCCTTCTGCAAGAGCGCTACACGTCCTAGACATAATGCACGTCCAGTTTTATTATCTCGTGATTCAAACGAGAAAGAAGTTGTTACTCTAAAACGTTTTCCTAAAATAGTTGCTTGTATTTCATCCCGATTTATTGTTGCCACACATTTCCCACCGGCGAATCCTTCTTGACCACCGATAATTCTTGCAAACTGTTGACAAATTAATTCATCATTAAACGCCATATCTTGAATCATCCCCCCTTTTACTGTTAGGTTATGAATGAATACTTAAGTCTGAAACGGTAATGAATCTATACTATTACAAAAAAGATTATCGGAATCTAACGAAGTCTATTATATGGTAAGGCATTTTTAAAAAGCATAAAAAAAACACCCTAAGGTGCCATACTCCAACTCGAGAATCATATCTATGTATGGAGAAATTTAGAAAAGAGAAGGTTCTAACTATAATTTATAAAGCTATTATGCCATGTATTACATACATATTTCCTTATTTACCGGAAGCAGAATCCGGTTATATTACTTTCTAATCAGTCTCGTTAAAGCCATCCCAAGAAATCCAGCTCCCATTCCTATTAGCCATCCTGTTTGGGCATTCCCTAACATAGACCCTACTCCTCCGCCAAGAAACATGCAGCCAACGAATACTAATCCTCCAATTCCCCAATTCGGCCGTTCCATAGTTCAATCACATCCCTTCCATAAAACATATGCGATTAACTAGCCTAACTTTCTTGCATGGGATAGTTAATTATTTTGCTTATGTTTAGCACTTTCAGGGCATTCAAAAGATGCGGAGATTGAGTCATTTGAATAAATTACAGAAGGAGAATTTCATTTTTTCATATTAAATAACTTAAGAGTGTGTTTCACAATTTCCGACTCACCCACCGCTATCCAGATCAGATAAGAAAGCAGAAACGAAAATTATATGCATCATTGACTACTGTTAATGAGACGTTACGTTAACCTCACATGAAGACCCTATCCATCCAAATTTATACAAAGTTATTCTTGCTGATAGTACAATTAAAATCATGGAGGGATATTATGGGAATTTTTTTATAATAACACTACTTCTTATAAACGGCACTGCAATATTCTTATTTTTTTGTCTGTTTCACCAAAAATTAAGGCTAAAAACCTATCTTCAATAATGATCTGTTTAGGGATAAATTTAATCATAATTCCAGCGGCTTTTCTTATAGGTGGGATAGCTGATTATGCAGGTGTAGCGGCTAATTATGGGGCTTATTTCGCGGGTGAGTCGGCAACAGCTCCTCCTCCCGTTAGTCGTGCACTTTATTTTTTGGGAGGATTTCTCTTTATTCAGGGAATACCGCTGCTCATACTACTTGCAGCTTTTTGGAAGTTTGCTAGAGCAAAGAAAATAAAACAAGTATAGAAGGTTGAGTGGATACTTTTTAGAGTAGGGATTCGCTTTTTTCTCGCTACCAATAATAGGATTTCATGTCATACAATGGAGTTAATCTTAGAAAACTGTGAGGATGATTACGTTGATAAAATTTGTAATTAGTTATGCTGCAAGTCTGTTTGCTTTTATTTTTGGATGGTTCTTGATTTCATATATTTCTCATCCTAGCTTTATTCACCCGAACGTTGTATTAGGATTCATTAACACGATCTTCACTTATGGCAGTATACCAGCTCTTATAGCTTGTCTAATCGGGGAAGTGTTATACAGGAAAATCAAGCGATGTAGAGAATTTCAATTTGGAATTCCTGTATTTATAGGACAAGCAGTTATCTATACACTTATACCATTTCTTTTTCTTTTTTCTTTTAATTTTTCCCATTTCTTTTATTTCGTTGCACCTGTTATTATGGGGGCCTTATCTTTTTATTTCGTACGTCGAAAAATATAATTAACTTCAAGAGTGTGGCAAATAGAATCCGGAGTAGTAAAACCACACTGTATAACCAAACAGAGCTCAAATAACGCATCAATTCTTGCGAAATAAACAAAAAAAAGAATAGAGGGTTTGAGGAAGAAAATAAGTAATTGCGTGAAAAAGAAAATGTAAAGCTTACTGATTACTTCATAAAGTTATAAAATTAGGACCGTACATATTAGACATATCTAAAATGTACGGTCCTTTTGTTTACTAGTGGTTCACTTATCTAACCTATAGATAAGTATGTGGTCCTTTTACCATTTAAATTTCTTTTTAAACTGCTTATATTTTCTATACGAACGTCTAACAATGTTTAACATAAAATACGGTATTTTAATAGGGAAAGGGAATTTATAAATGAAGGGCAAATAAATTGTAAAATATGCCTTTTCTAGGTCTCTCCACTTACTATCTTCTTTTGTTTTTAAGAAATCAGATACATCGACTACATATCCTCTTCCGTTTTCCATCATCACATTTTTCCCGTGAACGTCACAAGGAGTTAATCCTTGTGCCCTTGCATACTCTAAAGCTTCATTGATATCAAGGATTACCTGTTTAGGAATTTTAATCCCCTTATGAATAGCATCGTATAAGGTAATTTCTTTTAAACGTTTCAATACTATGAAATTTTCTCCTTTATATATAAGCTTCGAATAAGAAGGATGATTTCCGATTCTTCGGTATACTTCTGACTCTTTTTCAATTCCTTCTCCTTCTCGCGCGTAAACTTTCACTACCCAATCTTTATATTCTTTATGCATAAATACTGCGGCATAATTCCCCATCCCTAAACACTTCCAAAGTCTAGGAATATCTTTAACTACTACAGGCTCGAATTCATCCTCACTTCTTATGCTTACCTCTTTTAATAATTCATCCTTTATCAATCCCACAAAACTGTTTATACTCATCATTTCCACTCCGGTTTTGCTAAAAATGGACCCACCCCATTGCCATCAACCTAAGCCTTTGAGATACCCCCATACCGAAATTCCTACATTTTTACAGTTATTTGTGAGAATTCAGCTCATTTTTTCGTTTTGGGGAACAATCAATTTCTTAAATTGATGGGTATGTGATAATGCTTCCATTTGAACAAATTTTCCTTTTCCATACCGATCATACACTTTTTGTAGTGTAATAGTATCAGCATATCCCAGTTTAAGAGGTTATTTGCAAAATTTTTAGAATTTTTTTACGATAATCCTCCGAAATGTAATACGGACTTTAAATATTTTCATTTATAATTCTCTATTTGTCTATACTTTTCATACCGCTGTTGTATAAGCTCTTCCGAGGATAATAGTATCAATTTTTTTAGAGATGATTCGATTACAGATTCAATCACTTTTGCCTGTGATTTTATATCATTTTGTGCTCCACCTTTAATTTCAGGAATGATTTCATCAATAATTCCTAAATGTTTTAAATCTTTTGCTGAAATTTTCATATGTTCAGCAGCTTCTGGAGCATACTTAGCGTCCTTCCATAGGATAGATGCTGCTCCTTCTGGCGAAATTACCGAGTACCATGAATACTCTAACATATGGATATGGTTACCGACACTAATGCCAAGAGCTCCACCACTTGATGCCTCTCCAATTACAATACAAACAATTGGCACTTTAAGTGTAGCCATTTCAAATAGATTTCGAGCTATCGCTTCAGAAATCCCACGTTCTTCAGACCCTTTCCCTGGATAGGCGCCTATTGTATCAATAAATGTAATAATAGGGCGATTAAATTTATTAGCTTGTTTCATAAGTCTTAGCGCTTTTCTATAACCTTCTGGATGTGCCATTCCAAAATTTCTTTCTATATTTTCCTTTGTATTTCTACCTCTTTGATGACCAATAACCGTAACGGGCATCCCTTTAAATTTTGCAATACCACCTATCATTGCTTTATCATCACCATATAATCGATCACCATGAAGTTCGAGAAAGTTTGTAAACAATAAAGGTATATAGTCCAATGTGGTGGGCCGGTTACGTATCCTTGCAATTTGAACTCGTTGAAAAGGTGTAATATTAGAATAAATTTTATCTTGCATTTTATTTAAACGTTTTTCTAATACATGAATTTCTGGCGATAAATCTACATTATTTTCTTTCATAATTTTCTTTAATTCATCAAATTTCTCTTTTAATTCAATAATAGGACGTTCAAAATCCAAACTCATTTTACCCTCCAAATGTTATGATTTACCTCAATCTAATCAAGAGGCTTAGAAATAGAATTAATAAATAATTCAAAACCATCCACAACTATTTTTTGTTCTGATTCTGATAAATTATTGAGAATACTTTGATAAAATGTAATGGATTGCTCTCTTAAGCAATTAACAGTTATGTGACCTTTTTCTGTGAGGTGCAGAAAAAGTTCTCTTCTATTTTTTTCATTTACTTCACGATAAATAAGCCCCTTTTTTACTAACTTATCTACCAACCTACTTACAGTTGAAGTCTCTAATCTAAGTTTATTGGATAGTTGCCAAACAGTTAATTTTTCCACCTCTAGTTCCTCTAACGCCATCATTTGAGAAGTTGGTAAAGGTTTTTCAAATGGTCCATTGGACAAATTTTGAGATTCAAAAACCCCAGTTATTATAATCATTTTCTTAATATCTGTTCTTAGTTTTAAGGCATCTTCTCTTTTCAAATAGTTCACCCTCCTACAACTAATGTATCATACATCAATTGTATTATACATGAATATGTTTTTTCACAAGCTTAACGTAAGCCAATATTACAACATGGACGAGATATTTCTTCTTGTTAAAATGGTATAAGTGGATTGTTTTCTACAAATGGCAGAACATCAATTATGTATCAGGGGCCTTTATGGGGGACCGCTCATCGCAATCAAGCTAAGAAAATAAAACTACCAAAAAACGAAAATTTTGTGATAACTTGTAACAAAAAACTCATAATTTTTTGGGGGAGTTCTAAATTCTTAAGTTGATGGGTATGGACTATATATCCTATCTATACAAATATTGTCTACATAACGCATTATTATCAGTAGCAAGGACAAGGAGGCGCCTTCCCCTTACAAGGAAGCCTCTTTTCTTTGTTCTATCAATCTATGCATTTTTTTATACATTCCTATCCCGGCACGGTTTTAGGATTCTTTTTTGTTGTTGGATAAATAAAAAACTGTATTAAATTTTGCATGCTCCTAGATGTCACTATATATGAACACTACGTATTTGACTTTCTCAATGACCAACATTGCTTAACGTGGTAAAATAGCATTCGGATAGGAATCCAATGTTATTAAAATTAAATTGGTTATCAAGTCGGAGGAAGGCATCTTAGGGTGTCTTTTCTTTTTAAAATATATAAGCGTACTATCCCTTTCCTAACAGAGGACTCCCCCAATGCCTCCTTACAGGGAGAATGATAAGGATTTTTTTATTTACCCAATTACCGAGCTCTCAAATGTTTTAAATAGTTACAATACACGTATTGCTTCAATAACATATGATTATTTTTAAAAATGTCATTGAAATATACCAATAGATGTTAGTGCAGTAAAATAAATTGTGTTATGATGTGAGCAAATATAAAGCTATCTAACGGAGGGATTCATATGCCACATGTTGTATTTCGTGGAATTACTACTGAACAATTAAAACGCATAAGCAAGCCATTAGTAGAAGAGCTCGCAGAGATTTGTGAGTGTGGCACGGATAATTTTACGTTGGAACTACCAAGTTCTACGTTTGTATTCAATGGAGAAGAAATAGAAGCGTTTCCTCTTATTGAAGTGAAATGGTTCGAGCGTGGACAGGAAATTCGTGATCGATTTGCCAAGGCCATTACTACATATGTAATGGATTTTGGAATTCCAGAAGTAGAGGTTGTATTTACGGTTTTCACAGAATCAGCGTATTATATTAACGGGAAGCATTGTGCAAGTTAGAGCTATTTGAAAGATTTTTGTACGGTTTATTAGGGGTAGAACCACATTGCCATCAAGCTTAGAAAAGCGAATATCCAAACACAAAAAATGAAATCTATTCTCATAGACAACTAACTGTGAAGAAATAAAGTGAAACTTTAATCATTGGGGGGTCATCCCCACTGATTATCAGCCCTCACCAAGTGGGCATTAACGGGCAGTTGATCCCCCACCTAACTTCTTTGCTTCCGCTGAATTTTGAGGTGGGGGTCTTACTGCACGTTAATGCGGGATAAATTTTTGATAAAGCAAAAAGCCCCTTCCAATTGAAGGGACTTTTTAGTATATAGAAATTAGCTTACACCCGAGGTAACATCTCTTGAATGGGGGGCATTTTTATATTATTCAGGTTTATTGTGGAGCCTTCGTTTGAAGCAATTTTAACCCCATACCAATAAAAATGATCCCTGTTACTTTATTTAGAATCATTCCTACCTTTTGATTTCCTCTTAATTTTTTTGTGACATATGAAGAGAAAAAAGCAACAAATAAACACCACAATAGTCCAGTTACTGTAAAAGTAATTCCTAAAATGATAAAAGGCATAGGACCTGAAGCCTTTGTATCTATAAATTGCGGAAGAAATGCAATAAAGAATAAAGAGACTTTTGGATTCGTAAGACTTGTTAAAAGTCCTTGTAAGTATATCTTTCCAATGTTCAATTTATTGGATGAGGCTTGAAAAGCTACATTGGTCTTATCAAGTATCATTTTAATTCCTAAATATACAAGATAAATAACACCTATAACCTTAATGGTGTTAAATAATATAATGGATTTTGTAAGTATAATAGACAAACCAAAAGCAACCAATAACGTATGAACTAAAGAACCAGTAATAATACCAAAAACAGAATACACACCTGCTTTTCTACCTTGTGAAATACTTCTCCCCACAATATACATGGTGTCTGCACCAGGAATTAGATTTAGTAGAATCCCTGTTAATAAAAACACTTCATAATTAATAATACCGTACATTCTAGCACCCCTATCTATTTTTTTGGTGCCCTTATTGATATTAAATGAAATAAAAGAAAAAGAACAGTATTTTCTATTTATTCAATAAAATTATCGCGTTTTTGATTTATAACCAGTAAAACTGATGGCGTGTATCATTCGTATTGCGGACCCCCTTATTGAATAAGTAAACCCCCAGAAATCCAAAGGTTTCTGGGGGTTCATTATATATTTAGCTCTTTTTGTTTTTTGTTTTGTTTATGTCTATACAACAATTTTCGGCTTATGAGAGAAATCAGTAATAAGACCAGTATTAGTACGAAAAGTTGCATAAATGATAAATCAAAATATTTAGCACCTGTAACGATTAACAGTGTTGAAATTGTACCTTTTACAATGAAAAAAATAATAATCCATAATCCGCCTTTTTTCCAGTTCATTTTTCTATTACCCTTTCCTACGTTTAAATTATTAAATGGGACAACTTATTAGAAATCTATTATATGAATAAAAAAGTCATGTCTAATTAAATGCAATGATTCCATAATAAGTGAAAATGATATTCAATGTCAATTTTATTGACTTTTGGAATACCTGTTACTTCATCCCAACCTCTTCCTACTTTGTTTCTTATAAGCAATGAACTCTTGTTTTCAAATAAAAACACCTCCATTGAATTTACATACTTCGTATGCAAATTCAAGAGGTGTTTTTTTCCTATACCGTCAAGTAAGATTTCCCGCTTTATTTATTTCTTGATACGTAGCTATTTTCTAGTACACAATAACTGGATCATACGTGTTCAAACTATCATATACAGTTTTTGCAACGTTAGGCATAAGGTTTACACACCCGCCAGATCCCCCTGTTAAATAGGCGTTATTTCCCCAGTCTTTTCGCCAGCCAGCATCATGGAATCCTTGACCGCTATTTGTGAATGGAACCCAGTAATCTACTTTCACTGCATAATCAGCTTTCCCTACTGCACTACCTCTTAGCGTGTATGGAGTTCGTTTATATAAAACGTACCATACACCTGGGGATGTATCTTCACCCGTGCTATGTTTACCCGTTACTACATTTGTTGTGACAACTAATTTCCCATCTTTATAAATCCAAATTTGCTGATCTGCAATGGAAACTTCTGCATATGTGTCTCCGATACCATTATTCGATGTTGTTTTATAACCAATCCCTTCCTTCTCCCAACCATTCCCGTGAATATTAGAAGCAGAAAGTGATTTTTCGCCTTTCTCAAAAGCTTGTTGAACTTGTTTTGTTTCTTTTTCCACATCTAGTGCCCAGCCATATCCTTGTCCCTTTACTGAAATAACCGAGCCAGAATGTGTTTTAAAAGCGAAGTCTTTATGTAATGTAGATTTAGCCTTATTAATTTCAGCAACCTTATTCTTAATGTCGCTCGCATCGATTGTTACTTTCATATCCTTTGACATAGTAGCATTTTGAATTAAATCTTTTGCTTTTAATGAATACACTTCATCCTGCACTTTATAATCAACAGACTGCGTAAGAAGATTTTGTAATGCTTTCTCTTCTTTTTTGATGATTGGATCATCTTCTTTAATAGGTTGTATGTATGCAGACTTTAAATGAATTTCGCTTTTATGCTTCTGCTTATCGTAATCTTTTAATAGATTCGTTACGTCATACTGTTTTCCATCAACGCTCTTCGAAATAACAACTTTTCCTTGTTCGAGCTTCGCCATAGCATCTTGAGGCGCTTTTAACTTTTCGTTCATAGAAACAAGCTTTTCTTCCACAAGTTTTTTCATCGTTTCACTACGATACTGATCTACTTCTTTCGGTAGCAATGAATAATCTTTTTCCTTTGCGGAAGGGAAAAATGTCCACTGGCTTTTTAATAGTTTCTTAACTTGTGGCAAATCTTTTTCCGTTAGCTCTGTTTTTGTATCTTGTTCATCTAAAATTTGTTGTTGATCAATATAGACTTTGTTTGCTAATCCAGATGTTTTTAATTTCTGTATTGCCTGATCAGCGCTCAAACCACCGACTTTTGTATCGTTAATCGTAACATTCGAATTGAAGTGAGTTGCCTGATAATAACTCAGCCCCCCAATTAGAAGTGCAACTACACCGACACCCGCTGCGATTAGCTTCCAATTTGTAAAACGTTTTTTTGATCTTACCCGTTTTTTCTCAACTTCTTCAACAGATTCATTTACTGAATTATTGTTCATCAATCTTTCCCCCGTATACATAAACGTCAATTGATTTTAAACCAAAACCATTGATTAGTGTACCTTATTTTTCCTGAAATTTCATTGTTTTTAACTAAGTTTTATTCCATTTAATCGATTAAAGTTAGATTTTTTAATAGAAAGATATATAAACATGGTAGATAAAGTGAAAAAAGACCACACCAATCGAGTTATTACATGCCTCCACATTTCCTGAATTTTGAAGGATGATATTTAACTTAGCAAAATAATTTTCAGAAAGTTTAAGTTAAAGACAAGCAACATAGAATGCCTCCTATTTATGAAAAATATCCACAAAAAAGGTTCTACATGTAGACTCCTTTTGGTGAATATTTTATTAATTTAAATGCGAACTATGCATCCCGCTTTTCACCAAGTTTCACAAACTCTACTATCGGCCTAACTAATTTCACCTTATAATCTTTATCATCAACAATTTCAAGATTCTTTAAACTATTATATATGTTTGTACCACGCTTTATTGATACGTTTAATCTTTACAGGTGTTGAAGTTTTAGACTCATCCTTTGTTGCAACCCTATTATTAGAACATCCTGCAATAGTGAGGCAGCATGTAGTCAATACAACCAATAATATTATTTTTTTCAAATAGCCACTCTTCAAATAGTCACTCCTATATAAACGAAATATTATATTAAGAAAATCAAACATAACATCGAATCTTTCTAAAAACAATATATTTCCTCGGTTTATTATTCATTGACGGATTAATGGACACATTAATCCGCATATAAAGTGAAACTTTAATCAGCCCTCACCAATCGGGCTTTTACGGGCAGCCCGATCCCCACCTAACTTCTTTGCTTCCGCTAAATTTTGAGGTGGGGTCTTACTGCCCGTTAATGCGGGATAAACGTAAAACCTCATGCACATCAAGTCAATTTCCATTTTATCCGATTCTCAATATTTATTCCAATATAAATATATAGCTATAATTATTGAAAACTAATTATCTCTCAAAATGAAAAATACGAACTGAATTCCTATAACCCTATATACGTTTATTCAGCTAACTTCTCCCCTGTAACAATCCGAAACAAAGTGGCTGCATACTTTCCTTCTAATTGAGCGTACCGATTATCCCCCGCCTTAATTTCTATTTTATCCTTATTCGTGCTTATCCAAATTTGATACAAAACAGCTTTCGCCTCTATTTTCGAATTTTTAAATTGAAAAGTAAAGTGATAATCCGCTGGACGAGACATTTCCACTTTTTTATTTTCAAAAGTAGTATCATTTAACATTTTCTTTACTTGCAACACTTCATTATTATGTTTCAGTACTTTAAGATCTTCATATTCATTATCACCAATATGTTTTTGCACTTCGATTCTTTGACCTTCATTTTCTAGTGTATTTGAACAGCCGGTTATTATGAATATGCAGATACTAATAAAAACAAGAGACCAATGTCTAACTTTCATATGAATACCCTCTTTTCAATACAAAATATCTTACATTGTAAAATAAATAATAAAGAGGAAGGAGTGTCGTTCCATGCAGGTAAAAACATATAGTTGGAAAAGTTATACGTTTCTTCTTGTAAGTATATTCGTTACTATTAATCTCTTTCTCTTCACACCTATTTTAGACAGATTTGGAGTAGAATATGTTGTGCCTTTCGCCTATTGCATATTAGCTTCCGCTGTTATAGCAATAATACTATCAGTTATCTCTTTGGGGAGCCGAGCTGAGAAGAAAATTTTAGCCATTATCGGTTTATGTTTTACTCTATTTAACACAGCAATTATTTTATTTTTCCTTTGGTTTGGTTACCATTTCACTTAATTGAAATATAAATAAACTCCATAAGCCACAAATAAAATTAGTAAAATAGCAATGCTGAGTATCGTTTATATAATCCAATTTACATTTGAACTCATATACGCTCTCCTCACCTCCCGAAAATTCCATTATATAACAAAAAAGCATTGGATACCCAATGCTTTTCACACTTACGCAAATAGAGATGTATTCGCATATAAAGCTGGTGAACCACCTGAATGTACGAATAAAATGTTGTCTTCTTTATTAAATGTACCTTTTTTAATTAAGTCAATTAGTCCAGCTACTGCTTTACCTGTATACACTGGATCGAGTAAAATACCTTCTGTTTTCGCAAGTAATTGCACTGCTTCCACCATTTCTGGCGTTGGTAATGCGTAACCTGGTCCTACATATTCATCAAAGCATGTGACAGCTTCGCGTGAGATAAAGTTCGGAATACCAACGTGAGCTGCCGTTTCCTCTACAAGTTTTGCTACTTTCTTTTCTTGTTCTGCTTTTCCTCTACTTACATTGATTCCTATTACAGGAATGTTACTTTGTGTTCCAGAAAAACCAGTAATTAAACCAGCGTGCATACCGCCGCTACCGCTTACGCAAACGACTGAACTGAAATCAATTCCTTGATCAAATGATTGCGCCATAATTTCTTGCGCACAAGCAACGTATCCCATTGCACCAGTAGGATTTGATCCACCAACTGGTATTACATATGGTGTATTACCTTTTTCACTAACTTCTTTCGCGACTTTATGCATCTCTTCCATAAGATCTGCTCCGTTTGGTACAACAATTACATTTTCAGCACCTAGTAAATGATATAAGAAATAGTTTCCGTTAAAGTCTCGCTTCTCTTCTGGCTCAAGCCCTTCTTCTAATACAAGAATACATTTCATTTTTTCTTTTACCGCAGCTGCAAGTGTTAGACGACAATGATTGGACTGTATACCACCAGCTGTAATTAACGTATCCGCACCTTTTGCCTGTGCATCCGCAACTAGAAACTCTAACTTTCTCGTCTTATTACCACCAGCTGTTAAACCAAGTAAATCATCTCGTTTAAAATAAATAGTCGGCCCACCAAGTGCCTCAGAAAAATTGTTTAATTTCTCAATTGGTGTATATGACTCTGTATATTTTTTTCTCGGAAATTTAGCTAAATTCATGAATAACGCTCCTTTGTACTTCTTTCACAATGTATGTAACGATACTATTATTACATGTAAAAATGATGAAGTCACCTTTCTGGGGTAAAAATGTATTGGAATTCGGTTTTGGTGAATGGAATTGTATTAAAGGTTTTATCTTCAATACGGTACATGAAATTATAATAATGATTTTAACCTTATTACGGTACATGAAATTTATATCGACGGTTTTTCAAATATATCGTTCATAACTTGAAATATATCAACGATTTTTTCAATATATCAACGATTTTTTCAATATATCGACGATTCGACATAAGATATCGACTTACCGACAAAAAGCGACAAAGAAAAAAGAGCCCACTCATAAAAAAGTAGGCCCTTACCAATCACTTATTTGCCGAAAATCGAAGTAGCTGCGTTAATCCTGGTTCTAAATTCATTTCGCCTTTATGTCGTACGTATACAGTCTTTTTCCCATCAAATTTTGGAGGATTTCCTGGATTATACTTCAGCCACTCGTTCGTTCCTTCTACAGAGTACTCCATATACTCCGTTGCACCGATGATTACATTTTTACTATCATCTGCCGTTACATTTGGTGCCATTTGTGTGGCCTTCGCATCACTAATTAATAGCTTCTTTATATCCTTATCACGTTTATAATCGTAAGCTGTTACGATTACATCATTACCGTATGCCTTCACTTGCAGCCCTTGTTTAAATGAATAGCCATCAGGAGCAGCCTTCTCTCCGCCATTTGGTCCGGCTGACATCCAGCCCGTTTCAATTCCGCCTGTATTTACTACAGTAAATCCTTTTTTATCTCCGCCTGCAATTTTCTTTTTACCAGCCCAGTCTGGCAAGTTTAAATCCCAATGCGTGTGACTCGTGAAGAAAACAACTTGCGGATAGTCTTTTAATATATCATACAACTTATCGACGTTTAAATAATCTTGTAAGTACGGTGATTGTCTCGATCCAGATACTGTATCAGGTAAAACATGATGAGAGAAAATGAAGATCGGCTTATTTTTATCTTTTTGGCTATATTCTTCTAAATTTTGTTTTAACCAATCTAATTGCTCATCACTCATATATACTTCATCCCACATTTTTGAATCGTGGTATTTCATATATTTTTCCGTTCCTAAAAATAAAAGCGGATAACCGTCTAATTCTTTTTTATGATATACCTTTTCTTGCCCGCTAAATTGTAAGTAGCGGTTGAATAGCGTTTCCTCCGTTACACCATTTGGCCATGTACTTTGAGATAGCTTCCCATCAGCTGTCCATTTACCAGCATAAAACTCATGATTCCCAACAGTTGACCATACATTTTCTGGATGCTTATTTTTGTTTAGCACACGCTTTACATCATCATATTGTGACTGCTGTCCCGTTGGCGTTATATCCCCATTCATAATAAGCGCTCTAGAAAGTGGTGTCACTTTGTTCATATCTTTTAATACGTGATCAAAATCCCCTAAATCCCCTTGAATATCACTAATCACATTAAAAGTTGTAGCTGATTTTCGAACTTGCTCTTGCTCTTTCCCTTCCGCATGTGCTGAAAACGTCGGCAATAATGCCGCCATAACTGCTAACGAAGCAACTGTCTTTTTCATACAAATTCTCCCCTTAATAATAGAATGTACAAACTGACATGTTCTGCTTTCTCTTAGGTGCTTGTCCAATTCACATTATAAGGAGGGATTGTAAAGATAGATGGAGTTAAAAGTTAAGTGTTTTTTAAGAGATTTTGTCATTTTTTGCAAACCACAATTAGCGATTCACGCCAATCTAGCTTTCTAGCATTTTACATTACATACATGTAAATTTTGATGTTAAATCTTTTATTTTCATACGTTGTTTTTATTACTTCTAATTTCCGGGAAAAATCCACTAATTAATAATGTTATAATCCCTACCATTATTAGAATAAAATTTATTGTATTACCGGAATTCAAGCTGAAAACTCTCCACAAATAGGTAGCACAAAAAACGAGGATAGCAGTAATAATAAGTAAAAATGTCCTAACTACTAATCCGATGTAGGATTTCTTCTCTTGCTTAAAAATGAAAGTTCTTCTACCTTTGTACAATCTAATTACAAATAGCAGCAAATATAAACCAAGTGTGGCTCCAATAACAATTGATGTAATGAAGTTGTTTTTTCTCTGCTCAGCTAGAGAGAAGTAACTTTCAGGTAATTTTCCAGTTTCATATTCAATCCATGCGTGGTAAATATCCTGTCGTAAGTCTATACCACCCTCACTATTCGTAAGGATTACCAATCCATCCTTTGTATTAGGAATAAAACCATAAAAAGAATGCCAGCCTCGATTGTCACCAGAATGATAAAGTAATTTCCATTGATTAGATAGTTTTTTTCAAATATACCTAAACCATTCTCCCCTAATACCGGCTTTTGCATTTCCGTAACACGTTCACTTTTGATGACACCATTCCCTTTATTATGTGCATCCATACTTGCAAGTATCAATGTCATCATATCCGTAACATTTGTCTTGAGACCTGCAGCAGCCTGTTCGGTAAATTGGTAACTAGGGAGCTCCTCTCCAAAATATCCATAAGCTTTTGAAAGGTTATGGTTTTCAGGACGTTGTAAAATGAACTAGATTTCATTCCTAAAGGTTTCATAATTTGTTCTTCCATATAACGATCAAACGGTATTCCGGTAACTTCTTCCGTTACAAGTTGTAAAATTGTATATCCGCCACCAGAGTAAATTGTTTCTGAACCTGGTTTATTGGTCACCTCCACTGGTTCATTAAGTCATCCTTTTCCAGCCAGAGACTCCTCGATAGAATTAAGATGTTTCCCTGGTGCAACCCCAAGGTATCCTTTATGTGCAGACAGCCCTGCTGTATGGCTTAACAATCTTCTTATTGTGACTTCATTATTATGAAACTCTGAATTAGGTAATTTCCATTTGGTCAGATATTTTTCAACGGGATCATTTAGTAATAAACGTCCTTCATCTACAAGATGCAAGATTCCCCACGCTGTAAGACTTTTAGATATGGAACCAGCCTGAAACAAAGTATCATCACTCATCGCTTTTTTTGTCTTTTTATCTACATAACCGTAGTTAAGTGTATAAGCAATACGTCCCTCATGTACAATCCCTATTGCAACCCCTGGTACCTCATAATTCTCCTGCCATTTTGGTACCTGTTCATCCAGCTTTTTTTTGAAATCCTCTATACTCCTATCAGTCAGCGTGCCCGATTCTGCCCTCACCACATTTGTAAACCATGCTTCATTCACAATGAATATACAAATGATGAAACATAAAATACTTTTGCATATTATCGATGCTTTTTGTCTATTCTTCATTTGCTCTACCTCTTTTTCAGAATATTATACACAACAATCAGAGTATCCTATTCACATATCTAGTTCTATCGATTTTCATTACTTAACCTTACAAATTTGTAATAAAAATCAAAGTTCTACATATTTAGGGTGGACTGTTCTTTATTCGAGAGCAGTGAATTTAATACAAAAAATGGGCATTAAGTTATGTATTGTTTAAGTTAACGACTATAGGATACTAATTTAGTTGACCTACTGCAGTTTCTCCTACTTTAGTAGTAAACATTTTCACACCATTACATTTCTCTTGTAATTTAAACATCTTCTATTTCTCCTTTACTTTAAATTACTATACCCTATGAAACTTCCCGTTAATACTATTCGTACCTTCCCTTCCATACAATACTTTCTTTGGATTTAAAGTGATCATTAAAACTGCAACTACTAAATAAAAAATCGCGTTATACATAATTAAATCGATTAAATTTCCGTTTAAGATACCAATAAAAAAATTAAAAAATTGATGGATGATGATTGGGATCATTAAATTCTGATTTAAATTGTAAAATGCAGTCATGACAATTTTTATAGATATAATAGAGATCATAAAAAATAGAATATATTTAATTAGGTCAATTCCCACAAATCCTGTAGTAAACCATATAGGTAGGTGCCACATTCCCCACCAAAACCCTATAATTAGCGAAGCTTTTAATGGTGAATAATTCTTTTGAAGTTCAATTTGTGCAAAGCCTCTCCATCCTAGTTCTTCTCCCAATGGCCCCGCAAGAAAGTTTTTAACAAAGAAATAGATTAGCATGCCCCATGAAGAGACAGTAAAAATTGAGTCTACTTCACTATTTTTAGACATAACAAACAAAATCATTAAAAATATAAAAGTTTGAATCGCACTCACAATAAGAAGGGCAGAAACTTTAAGTTTGTCCTTGAACTTGTCTTTTACAAATTGTATAAAACTCTGTCCCGGATAGATTTTTTTAAATAGCATTGCAAAAGCAAAAGTTGAGGACCAAGACGATATACAAAACATTACATCAAAGATCCATGTAGGGAACCCTAGCATACTTATAGCACCTACAAGCAAGAAAAGCGGCAAAAAAATGATATTGGTTAGTACGATAAAACTCACTACTGGTTTTTTTAGTTTCTTTTCCCTATTCATGCACAATCCCCATTTCAAACTAAATATTTCGTAAACATAATAGTATTTATATTTACAGATACTTTCAGCTTAAACCTGGGGGTTACTCACAGGTCAATACATGTCTGCATTATTTTACAGGTGCATAAATTTCTAAAAATATACGCTCAAGTTCATCTTTATATGTGGTAAGTAATATATTTATATACACTAGCCCTAAAAGTTCATGCCCTTGTTCTATCGCTGCTTTTCTTAAACTAGATTCCACATTATGATCAATACTTTCCCCACCAGTTGCCCACCTTCCATCTTCAATAACTGTATAAATACATTTTGGATGCGATAGAATTTTTCCTTCCACTCTTTTATCAGAGTCCTCTACTTTTCTTACAATAATAAATTTATCTTCTATAATACCTTCTTCATTGAAATGTATAACTCTTCGTAAAGAGTTTAAAGTAACTGCCTTCTTTAAGTTATCTCTGTTCTTTTTCAAAGATTCATATTCATCATACGCAGTAAAATGCTCTATTTCTCCGTTTACTTCTAAAGGCTTCATTTCTTTTACTACGTATTTACCTAAGAATTGCTTTATTTTTTCACAATCTTCTTTTACAATTTGAACCTTTTTTAAAAGAAGCTTTTTATATTCTATCTCCTCTAAAACTTCTTGTTCTTTCTCTTCCAACAGTGATTTTATTTCCTCTATACTCTTACTTTTTCTTAATTCCTGGATTTTTTTTATTTCGATATCCATTTCCCTATAGAAATTGACCGTTGTTATATCATATATATCAAAATGATTATATTTTCTATATCCATTCTCAGTATTTTGCTTCGGCTTGACCAAATCTTTTTCCTCATAAAACTTTAAAGTATCTCTAGATACATCTAAAAATTTAGCAACTTGTCCAATTGTGTACATTACGCTCTCCTTTATCATTTCTACTTAATTCATTACATTCATACTTCATATTCTTTACATTACCGAATTTCCCTTCCTAGTTAATATTCCCCCCTTGTTCTCCCACAAAAAAGACACAGAGATTTCTCCCCATGCCTACTAACCCGCTACTTCTTCACCGCATGCACGTAATGCACCGTCTCAAAAGCTTTTAAATAATCATTTCGTCCTTCAAAATATAAAGTATGAATATCCTCTGGTGATAAATGTTCATAAATGAGTAAGCCTGCCTTCTCTAACAATGCTTCCATTTCGGTATAAGAAAAACACGATTTCATCGGTTCTCCGCCTACTGCAGCCATTTTCACCATATTCTCAACTCGATTGGAGAATCCTTTTTCGGTAAATAAGTTTTCATCCGGATAATCGAATACGATAGAACTCCCCTCTGGAACCATCGCAAATAAACGTTCTATTAAACTAGATAACTCCTCTTTCGTTAAATAGTACGTAACACCTAATAGGCTAAAGAAAGTCTTTTTATTTTCAAATCCTTCATTCCGTAACTGTTCACTGGAAAATCCTTTCGTGAAATCCATCGAAATAAAATGAAGGTTGTTTGGAATTTCAAGTTCTGTGTCTTTTATTCTCTCCTTCTTAAATGCTTGCGTAGAAGGATGATCTACTTCAAATATTTCTATTTCATTCTCTAATTCTCGATGTCTGAAACTGAACGTATCTAAGCCCGCACCAAGTATGACGTATTGCTTTGCACCTAATGTAATCTCATGTAGTAATACTCTTTCACAGTATGCCGCACGTGCCAAAGGTGTTGGTGATAATTGAACTTGTGTAATCCATTTTAATATTTCTTGTGGATTGTCTTGAAACTTCTGTGCAATGTCTGTATTAAAAAAATGTATTCCTTGAACCATATTCGTTTCAATATCGTTACGTTCTTTTTGTGGAATGAAATCTTTAGCTACATAATCATCAAAGATTTTAGGACGATCAAATTCACTGTGATACGCCCTTCCGAAAGCTGATACTAGCGACGTTACACTTGCTTCACCTTTTTTCACGCACATACACTCCTTCATTTTCACAACAAAAATAGGGTTCCCCTGGCCAGGAGAACCCTATTATACACTTTATTTTTATATTGGTAAATTATAGCATAAATAAGTTTTTTTGTCAAGTTTCCAGCCTGCTACCACTCTAATAATTTGTATATTCTCTGGCAGAAAAAACGTAATTATATACACAAGTTTTCGAATTATTTATCCATTCTTTTTTGAGCGGTATTAGTATCTTGAGATACTGGTATATGTTCGGTAGCTCTAGATAAACCTGTTTTTGGCATATTAACATAGATTGCTTCAGAAGCACCTTTTTCTATCCGATACGTTTCGTGAAAAACACCAACACTCCCATTATCTTTAATCTTATTATTATATGATTTCCAAGCATTTGAATGATTTTTTCCGTGAGCATAGTTTACTAATTCATCGAATCCCTTCCAGTATTGAATTAATACAACCTTTCTCCAACTAAAGAAGAATTCTGTATGTAAGAAACCCCACTGTGGGTTTTGATACAATTCTTTAATCATAGGTCCCATAGCATTAAAAACTGGTATCCACTTCCAAAATTTCAATAGGTTATTAATACGCATACCAATAATAAAAACAACAAATTCTTGATCCTTACTATTAGCTATATGCCTGCCGTTAAAAATTTTAGCTCCCACTTTAATCCCCCTTTTTTACTGAAAACAAATAATGTACAGTTCCCAAATAAACCATAACACTTTTCCATGAATTTTCCAATTGGTGCAACATTGATTATGAAAGACTATATTTAAAAATAAAAGATATATGTTTTTACCTTTTTATTATTAAATCTCCTTTTCATCAAGAACATTTTTATAATATATTTCAGTAACGATAGCATTACTGCCTTCTTTCTAAAAAGAATATTTTTTTCGTAAAACTTTCAGCCTATTGCTACTCAGTCACTTTGCATATCCCCCAGCAGGAAAATTGTCGATTCACACCGAATACCCCAAATGATAACAATACATATGGAGGACAATATGAAACGATTAGTGATCATTACCGTAGGAAAAACACACAGCGGAAAAACTACATTTGCTAAAGAACTAGAAAATGAGTTACCCCACTCTTTCGTTATGGATCAAGATAACCAAGCTGAATTTATTAATACGCATTATGAAAAGTTACAACCGGCTGAAGGCGCTAATACATTTAAACACGGTCTTTCGAAATTCATTGTTGATTATGCAAAAGAACATACGAGTTTACACCTTATTATTTGCAGCTCAAATAGAAGTCGAAATGGCCGGATGTATTTGCTAAATGAATTGTTTCAGCAAAAGGAATATGTACGTATACTCGTTCATTTTGACATTCCAGATGATGTCCTTTGCGAAAGAGTAGCTCGAAGCACGCGAAGTACGAATATTTTTAGAGGTGGATATTCTAATTTCAAGGAAGTACTCGATCGACAACAAACTGAATCACTTCACGAAGATGTCGTAGATCCTGTAGAAAATGAGGCTGATTATTTGTTTGTTATTCGCAATAATAAAGATGTAAACTTTACTATTGAAGAAATTGTTCGTCTAGCTAAAGATTTGTCCCCTACTCCAAAATAAGAGAATTTTATAATTACATAATGATAGATTATTATGCAAATACTTCCTCTAGACATCCTACATGGTATATAATGATAAGATAATCTACTTCTATATGCTCAATTTTACACAAAACAGCTCATGCATATGAAAGAAAAGAGGTACAAAAATATGAAAACAAAACAAACAATCGCTGCGTCTACACTAGCTCTGGCAATGATTGCTGGCGCAAACTCTGCCCATGCAGAAGTAACTGATGCTACTCCTCAGCAAAGTACAGGAGATCGATTAGCTGAAATTAAGCAACATAGACAAGAGTTAGATGCGAAATTGCAGCAACACAAAGAAAACGTGGATCAAACATTAAATGAACTTAACAAAGTTAAGGAAAATGTTGATACGAAGGTGAATGAACTACACGAGCGTAAACAAGTTGCTGATGAAAAAATTAACGAAATTAAGCAACGTAAAGAAGAGTTCGATGCAAAACTTCAGCAAGACAAGCAAATCGCCGAAGATAAAATCGCTGAAATAAAAGAGCATAAAAAACAAGTAGAAGATAAAGTTGCTGAAGTGAAAGAACATAAGCAAAATATCGATAACAAAGTGAATGAGATTAAAGAACATAAACAAACTGTCGATGAAAAAGTGAATGAAATGAAGCAACATAAAGAGAACATTGATCAAAAGGTTAATGAACTTAAGGAAGTTAAAAAACAGGTAGATGAAAAATTAGCTGAGTTAAAGAAAGCAAAACAAACTGCTGAGGACAAACTTGCTGAGCTAAAAGAAAATAAGCCGCATACTGGGAATACGTTAGAGGAACTTAAGAAAATTAAAGGCAATTTAGATAGTCTTTCCGCTAACTTAGAACTAGCGAAACAAGATGTAAAAAACAAACTAGCTGAATTACAAAAAGCTAGAGAAGATTTACTAAATAAAATTAACGAAATTAAACAAGCGAAACAAACTGTTTCAGATGATTTAACAAAGAAAAAACAAGACTTAGATATTAAAATCAACGACTTTAAACATACTGAGAAAAAAATTGAAGACAAATTAGCTGAGGTACATACTACGAAGCAAAATGTAGATAACAAAATTAATGAAGTATCTCAATCGAAACAAACAGAAACAAAAGCTGATACTACAAACGTAAATAACAATGCTAAAGAACTTCCTAACGCTGGTAGTGAGCAATCAAACAATATGGCTTTAGGCATGTTATCTGTATTAGGCGGCGTTTTATTAATTACACGAAATAAAATTAAAACTTTATTCTCAAAATAAAGCAATTATACAAAGGCCAACCGCATGTACGGTTGGCCATTTTTCTTTATATTAACTTTCCATCTCTTAGCGTCAATATACGATCACATACATCAAGCATCCTTTCATCGTGCGTAATCATAATTGCTGCTTTTTGGCTCTCTTTCACTTCACGTTTCATCATTTCTACAACTTCACGTGCACGTTTTGAATCTAAGCTAGCCGTTGGTTCATCCGCTAATATTAAATCCGGATTGTTCATAAACGCGCGAGCGATTGCTACCCTTTGTTTTTCTCCGCCAGACAGTTGATTTGGATAATGATTTTTTCTTTCCCCTAATCCAAATGCTGCTAATAAATGATCCGCACGCTTTTCTGATTCTTGTTTGTTTTCTTTTTTAAGCTTTGCAATGTAAAGTAATTGTTCTTTTACATTTAAATATGGAACGAGATTTGCGAACTGGAAAATGAAGCCGATTTTTTTCAAACGAATGTCTGTCATTTCCTTTTCTGATAGCTTCGTAATATTTTGTTCACGAATGTAAATATCCCCTTTCGACGGTGATAATAAAGCACCCGCGATTGATAATAACGTACTTTTCCCTGATCCAGAAGGACCGACGATTCCGATAAACTCTCCAGCTTTCACATCAAGCGACATCGGATGAAGGGCTGTTACTTCCGTATTCCCTTCTCCGTACACTTTACTTACTTTGTCTAATTTCAATAATGAAGTCATTACATCCCGCCTCCAATTGCTTCTAGCGCATCAACTTTTAATACTTGGTATAACGAAATAAGTGTTCCTAAAATACTAATGACGATAAAGATTGCTGCATATTGTGCAATCATCGGTATTGTTAATAAGAATGGCATACCTGCTGGTAAAATTTGTTCTAATCCTTGTACAAGAACAATACTGATTACCATCGCAACGACTGATAAGAATAACGCCTGTACGACTAAGCTATTTGCTAAATAAGAGTTCTTCGTACCAATTGCTTTTAATACGCCTAATTGCTGTGTTTTTTGCAGTGTAATGACGTAGAAGAATACGCCGATTAGTAACGCAGCGATAACTAGTAAGAATGCAATGATCATCGTTAATGTTCCTTGCTCTTCTTTAAATCCTGGAATACTTTGCAGTACTTCTTTTTTGTCAATTACGTGTGCATTTTTAATCTCTTTATCTGTGTTAAGTGCAATTGCACTATAATCTTTTTGGTTTGGTTGTGAAATAGCGCCCCATACGTCTTCATTTACATAAACGACTGGTGTATGGCTAAACATTTGATCTTTTGTAAATCCAACAATTTTAAATTCTTTCTTTGAAACAGGATCAATAATTGTATCTCCAATATCAATTCCTTTTTCTTTAATTGATTCGTCAGCAACCATTTCATTGTTTGCTGTGCCTAATTTCTCACCTTTTACAATGTTCGGTTCTAAAAATGAATCACGTTCACTTGAGAAAATAGCAACATCCACTTTTTTCGAACTATCTTTCTTTTCATACGTTGAAACTTTCACACGAAACGGAACGGCCTCTTTCTCGCCTACTTGATTGACTACGTTATCTACATCATCTTTCTTAATTTGTGAACGAAGTAATTTATTTTCCGCATCATCTGCTAAAACGAACTTATTTGCCTCCATATTTTGAATCGATGAAGCATTATCATATGATAGTCCATTTGCTAATCCTGAAATAACAAGAACTAAAAATGATAATAACACCATAATCAGTCCGATTAATCCATATCGTAATTTTGATTGTTTTAATTCACGCAGAGCTAAAAACATTTCGCTCGCTCCTTCCTCTTTCTTTCTATGCACTAATCATAAAAAAGAAATATGAACGGAATATGAACAGAAGATTACAGAGAGTAAGATTAAATTTTCAGAAAGTATTGAAAACAGTTGGAATCCTTGGTACAATTCAGTCAAATAATCTTGACCGAGTAATTTCATTTAAGGAGTTGATCATTTTGAAGCCCATGTTAACACTCACTACTTATAGCCAACTAAAAGCAATAAGCGATCCACTACGTGTCGAAATGATGATGCGTCTATGCGAACGTCCTTATACAGGACAATTACTATCTGAGAAATTCGGCATTCCAAGGGCGAAAATTCATTATCATTTAAAAGAATTAGAAAAGAATGGTTTTATAGAAATTGTTTATACAGAAGAAAAGAATGGCATCATTCAAAAGTTCTATCAATCTGTCGCTAGAGGCTTCACCCCTGCTGCAGACCTATTACCTCATTTAGAAATGTTAAGCGAATCAGGTCGCCAAATCTTTTTACAAATGGCAGAAACAACGAAAAACCATATTCTCGCTGCTCCTGAAGAAGCTTTTATATTACGAAAAGAAAGCGAAGACCCGGCTGAGTGGAATTACGTTTCATCTTGCTGGGAGTTTGATGCTACGCCGGAACAATTTCAAGTGTGGGTGAAAAAGTTTCATGAATTAATGGCTGAATTAAATGATATCGCAAAAGACGCAGATAAAGATCCAAATAGGAAATCTTATTACATCTCTACTACTGCACTACAAATCGATGAAAAAGCAATGCAGCGCTTTGTTAAAAAGGAAGAAAAATCGTAATATGATTTTTTTTACACCAACGGTCAAATTTATTTTACCGAATAAATTTATCCGACATTAACGGGCAGTAAAATTCCAACCTCAAAATTCAACTAAAAAAAGAAGTTAGGTGGGAGATTAACTGCCCGTAAACGTCCGATTGGTGAGGGCTAATAATCAGTGGGGATGAACCTCCTACTGATTAAAGTTTCACTTTATTATAAAGGAGTAGATTAAATGGACATATTAAAAAACCGGGATTTCCTCTTACTGTTTTTAGGGAGAATTTTTACAAACATAGGAGATAGCTTATACTATGTAGCCGCGATGTGGCTCGTATATAAGCTGAGTGGTAATCCTTTTTATTCTGGATTGGCTGGTTTCCTTACATTATTACCTTCTGCATTACAATTCCTTACCGGCCCATTCGTTGATAGATGGGCAATAAAAAACACCCTCGTCATTACACAAGTTTTGCAATGCATTCTTATATTAATCATCCCTATTACACACTACTTCGACCTATTAACAGTCCAACTACTACTCATCATCATGCCCATCGTAGCTTTTATCGAACAATTCGCCTATCCTGCACAGTCAAAAGCTTTACCACTTCTACTGCATAAAACACAATTATTAAAAGGAAACTCTCTCTTCTCATTTGCATATCAAGGCATCGATTTAATTTGCACAACGCTTTCTGGCATATTAGTAGCACTATTTGGCGCAATCACTTTATATGTAATCGACTCCTTTACATTCGCGATTACTGCGCTTTTGTTCTTTTCATTGAAAATGCCAAAGCAAACCGAAACGAACACATCACTTTCAACGAAACAATATTTCACTGATTTAAAAGAAGGTTTTTCGATCGTCTTTCGTTCATTAATGGGCATATTCTTAATCGGCTCAGTTGTTGCTAATTTTTCAATCGGTATGACAATGGCAATACTCCCTTCTTTCGCTGATTCTTTAGGAGGCGTGAAATCATATGGTTTCTTCTTAGCAGCTATATCAGCAGGTAGTTTAATTGGAGCGCTATTCAGTTCATGGGTTGGCAAACGTAATGTTGGCCGCACTTCTATTATTGGCTTTGCGACTGGTGCTATCTTTTGGTTTTTCTCTACGGTTGTACCGTTTCAATGGCTGTCTATTTTCTTATTCGGCCTAGCTTGGATTCCAATTGGTGCCACGAACATATTATTTGCGACAATTAGTCAAATTGTAATTCCAAACCAATATATTGGACGCATTAACTCAGTTATGCGAAGTATGGGCACAATCGCTATGCCGTTCGGCTCTTTAATTGGTGGATACGCCGCAAATGTATTTAGTAGCCAACTCATTTTCGCGCTCGCTAGCATCGGGATTTTATTTATTTCGCTCATATGGCTACTTCATCCGAAATTACGAGCACTGCCAAAAGCTGATGAGATTACAGCGGATACTTTTGGGGTGCAGTTTAAAGTAGAGCGCGGGAAAGGTGCGGCTTTATAGCTGAAGTGAGGGTTACGTAAAAATTTATATCGGCGATTTTTCAAATATATCGCAACTCAAAATATATCAGCGATTTTCCGATTATATCGACTTATCGACAAAAAGAAGAGGCTGTTTCAAAAACAGCCTCTTTCCTCTATTTCGGAAGCTCCACCTGAACAGTAGTCCCTTCCCCTTTCGTACTATACACTGAAATATTTCCGTTATGCAGTTCAACAATTTTCTGCACGATGGATAATCCTAAGCCACTACCTTCTACGTTTCTCGCTCTTGCAGTATCCACTTTATAAAAACGATCAAATATACGGTCCATTTCTTCTTTATCCATACCGATTCCGTTGTCTGATATAGAAATCATGATACTAGACTCTAACTCTTCGACAAAAAACTCAATGGTCCCGCCGTCGCTTGAAAACTTAATACTATTCGTAAAGATATTACTCCATACTTGATGAAGTAAATTTTCATCCCCTCGTATTGTAATGTCCGGCACATCAAATTCAACGGCGATGTCTTTTTCACGCCATTTCCATTCGAGCATAAAAATGACGTCTTTAATTTGCTTTTGTAGATTGAATTCTTTTATTTGCAACACTTTCTCTTCTTTATCTAATGAAGCTAGCGTAAGTAACTGTTTACATAAACTAGACATTCGCTTACTTTCGCCCTCAATAATTTGTAAGTAATGGTTTCTTTCTTCCGCACTCATCTTTTCTGTTTGCAATGTTTTCGAAAACCCTTGTATAGAAGAAAGCGGCGATTGAAATTCGTGTGAAACATTCGAAACGAATTCTTGTCTCATTTCATCTAGTTCTTTTATACTTTTCGTCATCTTTTGGAAACTTGTAGATAACGTCCCTATTTCATCTTTTCGCTTTACGTCTAATTCAATTTCATATTCACCACTCGCAATTTTTTGCGTGGCCTTTGTAAATTTACGAATAGGACGAACGATATAACCTGCTGCGATTGCGATAAAGATAATACTTAATAGTACGATAAACCCTAGTAAAACCGCTAGAAAAATTCGCATCTCACCAAATTGTTGCTGAATGTCAGGGCGAATGAATAAAGCGTACTGTTTATCACCGTGTTGCATTGGTACACCGACGCTATTAATTAATTCATTATCGAAAAATCCTGTAATGAAAAGACGCGTTGGATACGTAGAAACACCATTAAACGTTTCTCCTTGCAATACTTTATGAACGATATCATCACTTATTGTCGTTTTACGAAACGCATTACCGATACGCTTTCCGTTCTTTTGATCATCGACAATATAAATTTCATATCCTAGCTTCGCAATAGACTGTAAGTATGCCTCTTGATTTTCTTCACTTTGCTTTTCATATAACGATTTTACTTCTTCCGCATACATTAAAATCTTTTCACTATTGTACGGTTTTAACTTCACTTGATAGTACACATTTGTTAATAAAAAACCGATAATACTGCTAAGTAGCATGATTCCAACCGTCATAAAAACAAATCTAGAATATAATGATTTCATTTTATTTCAACTCCAACTTATAACCGAGTCCACGTACTGTCGTAATTTGAAAATCATCCGTTCGTTTTGAGAAGCGATCTCGTAGCCTCTTCACATGAACGTCAACCGTTCGTTCATCCCCTTCAAAATCCATTCCCCATACTAATTCAATTAATTCTTCTCTTGAAAATGTTCTTCCTGGATAACTAGCTAGTTGTGATAACAATTCAAATTCCTTCAGCGGAAGTAAAATCGTTTGACCATTACACTTCACTTCAAACCCTTTTCGGTCAATAGTCGTTCCGTGCAGCGTAATCATATCAGCATTCAGCATTTGATAACGACGTAGTAATGCTTTCATACGGAAAATGACTTCAGCTGGCTCAAATGGTTTTACAATATAATCGTCCGTACCAGAAATGAATCCTTTTTCTTTATCAACTAACTGATCTTTTGCAGTTAATAAAATAACCGGTATATCATGATACTTCCGGATTTCTTCACATAACGTATAGCCATCAACAAACGGCATCATAATGTCTACTATCGCAAGATGGATATTTTCTTTCTCTAAAACATCTTGTGCTACCTTTCCATCTTCTGCTTCAAAAACTTTAAACCCCTCTTTTTGTAAATGGTAATGCAACAATTCTCTAATATGCTTATCATCATCAGCTAATAAAATATGTATCATCTTCATTAAACCCTCTCTTGTTCATCCTTCTACATCCTTACCTTAAGAAACAATTGAATTTTTTGCAAGAAAAAGAAAAGGATTCCTTAGAAAATGCTTTTATTATCATTGTGGTCAGCTGCTTTATTTTTCTTATAACTTGGTAATCTACTCTGGTGTACCAATAAGTGATCTAATACTTTTTTAGTGAGTGGGATAAAGGAATTTAGTAATAACCCACCTAAACAAACAGTTAATATAGTTCCAATACCAATTGGTCCATGTAAAATCGTTGCTATTATCAAGAATATAAGGTAAATAAATGTTCGTGAAATAAAGATGTTCGTTTTTGTTAATTCTTGTATGATTAAGGTTAATCGATCAATTGGAATGGGTGCAAAATTTGTTTGTAAATATATTGAAGTTCCTAATCCTGTAATAACTAATCCGATACCAAAATAAATCATTTTACTGTACCCTATTTCAGGTATAATTAAATTACGTAATAAAAATAGCCACATATCAATACCAATACCCGTTATGAATGCTGTTAACAACCCTAGTACCTCTGGTCTTCGTCTTTTTAATATCGAATTACAACATATTAATAATAAAGCTATTATTATTTCCCAGCTTCCCACAGTAAGCCCCACATTTAAAGAAAGTCCTACTAAAAGTGCATCAAAAGGTGAAGTGCCAAGATCTGATTGTATTGTTAGAGAAATACCAAGGGTTAATATTAAAATTCCTAATACATAAAAAACATACTTCATTTTAATCAACCTCTTCATCATCATTTTTGTTGCATTTACAATAAAAATATTTTATATTAAATGTAACTTCAAATTGTTGCATTTGCAATAAAAACAAAAGATAAGGAGTTCATTATGAAAGAAATTCTTCGTGAAATTGGCATGATTGCAAGGGCATTAGATTCTATTAGTAATATAGAATTTAAAGAATATGAGCTTACAAAAGGTCAGTATTTGTACCTTGTGCGAATATGTGAAAATCCAGGAATCATTCAAGAAAAGCTATCTGAGATGATAAAAGTAGATCGTACAACCGCAGCCCGTGCCATCAAAAAGCTTGAAATCAATGGATTTATCGAAAAGAAAGAAGATGGATCTAACAAAAAAATCAAAAAACTTTTTCCAACAGAAAAAGGAAAAAACGTCTATCCTTTTATTAAAAGAGAAAATGATTATTCCAATACTGTTGCATTAGAGGGATTTTCGGAAACAGAAGCGGAAACTATTTCTAACCTTCTTCAAAGAGTAAGAAAAAATATAGAAAAAGATTGGGAATTTGTAAAAAAGGGAAATAAGAGAAATTATTGATTATATAAAGGAGCGAACTATTCAAATGACTACACATATAGAAATGTGCACCCTTGAAGATATACACAGACTTCAAGAAATTAGTTATGAAACATTTAATGAGACTTTTAAACATCAGAATTCACCCGAAAATATGAATCACTATTTGGAAAAGGCATTTAACTTAAAACAATTAGAAAAAGAATTATCCAATATCTCTTCTCAATTCTTTTTTGTCTACTTTAACGATGAAATTGCTGGATATTTAAAGGTCAATATTGATGATGCTCAGTCTGAAGAAATGGGCAATGAATCACTTGAAGTAGAAAGAATTTATATAAAGAGCTCCTTTCAAAAACATGGTCTTGGTAAATATCTACTAAATAATGCTATTGAAATTGCAATGGAACATAATAAAAAGAATATTTGGCTAGGCGTATGGGAGAAAAATGAAAATGCTATTGCTTTTTATAAGAAGTTAGGTTTTGTACAAGCTGGCTCTCATTCCTTTTATATGGGCGATGACGAACAAGTTGATCTTATAATGATCAAAACACTCATATAACTTTTTTTGAAAGGTGGGCTATTATGTATATTCCAAAGTATTTTAAAGTCACAAATGTTGATGGAATTTGGGATTTTGTTCAAAAAAACTCTTTTGGAACAATCGTCACAACAGAAAAAGAAAAACCAATCGCAACTCATTTGCCCTTTGGATTAACTAAAAAAGGTGATGACTATTTTATCACTGGACATATGGCTTATGGGAATCCTCAGTGGAGAACATTTGAAACTTGTGAAGATGTTCTTGTAATGTTTCAAGGACCACACTCTTACATCTCTTCTTCTTGGTATGAACATGAAGAAGTTCCAACATGGAATTATCAAGCAGTCCATATATATGGTAAAGCAAGTATTTTAGATAAAGAGGAATTAATAGGTGAATTAACAACAATGCTGAAAAAATATGAAGGGCATCGTGAAAATCCAGTATTATGGGATAAACTTTCCCCTACTCTCTTAGAAAATGAACTGAAAGGTATAGTTGGATTTAAGATTAAGGTGGGAGAAATCCAGGCTGCATATAAATTAAGTCAAAATCGAAATGAGACGGATTATATTAACATTATTGAGAAATTGTACGATGAAGAGAATCCAGATGCAAAACAAATGGCGGAACTCATGGGAAGTAGATTAAAAAATCACATATAATCCATCTTTATTCAACTCTCACATTTCAAAATTCAAGAACAGACTGGAGTGTTCTATCGGCAATTTTCTTTAAAATGTAAAAGTTTGAACTTAAAGTGAATGGTGTTTAATAAAAAAGAATCTATTTTGAACAAAGACTATTCAAAATAGATTCTCACGTTTTAGTATTAAGATTATTTTAATCAAAAACCATTTTTAAGCCTTCGAAATATCAACAAACCCTTCTCCGAACACATCACGAACATCATGGATAGCAATGAATGCAGCCGGATCCGTAGTTTGAACAATCCGTTTTAGCTTCACTACTTCTTGCTTATTAATAACAACATAAAGAATTTCCTTCGGCGTTTTCGTGTAATAACCATGACCTGAGTACACCGTAACCCCTCTGCCCATTAATGTAGTCACCTTCTCGGCGATTTCATTAGGGTTGTCAGAAATAATCGTAATAGCCTTCTTCGGATTTAAACCTTCAATTACAAATTCCATTACTTTCGTTGCTACATATAGCATAATAATTGTTATCATCAGTTTTTCTGCACCAATGATGAAATAAGATGAAAACGCAACGATTAAATCGAAGAACAGTAGACCGTAGCTAATGCTCCAACCTAAATACTTATGTGTCATCCTTGCTAAGATGGTAGTACCTGCCGTTGTTCCTCCAACGCGAATGATAAGACCAATCCCGCACCCAATAAATATTCCTCCAAAAATGGCATTTACGAGCATTTCATCCGAAGCAATCGTCCAGCCTTCTGTTAAATGAAGAAATAGCGAGTTCGTAACTACAGCGATAATCGTATAAATTGTTGTGATTTTATTTAAAAATTTATAACCGACTATTAACAAAATCGCATTTAAAATTAAGTTAACTAAGCCCGGTGACCATTCAAATAAATAGTACGTAATAATCGTGATACCTGTTACCCCACCCTCACCAAACTCGTTCGGGATAACAAACAAATTGACACCTAACGCAAAAAGAAATGCACCAATAATAATAAAAATAATGTCTGTCGTTCTTTTTTTCATACAGTACCTCACTTCTTATGTAAATATTTATTCTGTCATAAACTCTCACCATTATAACGTGGAATATTCAAATCGAACAGTGGTTTATTTTTATTTTAGTATAGGGTAATAAGTTAGCCTCATCCTATTTCTACATGTAATTAAAAAAGTAAAACAACTGTATTTATTATGTACTACAAATAAAGTTTTGATTTCACAAACCATTCAGCCTAAAAAAGAATATAAACACTCTCACTCGCACAAAATTTGAATACAAAGCAAATAGGCGAAGCCATAGAATAGACTTCGCATCAAGGATTTAATTATAAAGATTTATATGAAATTTTATATTGATGCATTCCAAAAATAAAGTTACTTATCTTTCTCCATATATTCTTTAATCTTTCGTTCTTCCCACTCTTTTCCGAATATCCCCACTGGAAAAGTTGTCAAACCGTGTATGACGATACCGATCCCCCAACCTGCAAGTGGGTATAAAAACCATAATTTACTTGAATCAGAGATTATATTTATAATAAAAAGCATTAAGTTCACTAGAATATAAACCGTTAAATGAATATAAAACGCTTTTAAATTCTCCATCCTTTTTTTAGCTCGTAAATAAACCTCATCTTGCTCCATATATATACACCTCTTTCATCATTGTATTTTTTAAATTCGCTCCGATTTAAACATCATATTCTAATCAAAAATCTCTTATTCTCAAAAATTCACAAAATAAAAAAGATCGTCTTCATTTCAGGAGAATCGCAGGTGCTATTGGATACCCTTTTTTGTTCGTAGTACGATACCTTGTAAAAAATTAAAAAATCAAATTTCACAATAGAAATAAAACCTTTAAATCTGTATAATAAAATTAATAGAGATATTTTCATACAGAAAGGTTTTGGTAACATGCTAGGTATCGATGTCAAAAATACAGATGGAGAATTAATTATTTCATGGCAACTAGCTAAGATTCAAATTCCATTAAGTGAAATTATTGAAGTTACAGAAGATGAAACCTATGCTGGTGTAGAAGAAGAAAACGTAATCCGAATTGGAACAGCATACGCTACAACAGACCGGATTTTAATCAGAACAGTAAAACAAAATTATCTATTATTTACGACCAATAGAGTCTCAATTTTGAATAAAATCAATGCATAAGCAATAGGATAAAGCAATTGTATATATGAGTTTATTCGATTCAACTGATACCTGCATTTTAAAAATTATTATAGATACAATGATGTAAAAATGAAAAAAAGTACCCAGCAAATTGTCATACACATGATCATTTGCTGGGTACTAAGGGATATATTTGTTAATTACAGAATGCTAATTAAGACCAAATCCAAACATCATCATTATTTTCAACGTTGCTCTTTACCTCATACACTTTTTCGATATGATCAACCGTGTTCCAGTTAATAGAACTGCCACCCCAGCCTACATACTTCATATCAATTTTTACTTTCTCGCCCGTATGAAATACTTGCCCCTTTGTTAAGAAAACATCAATAATCACTTTCTTCCCGTTTAGCGATGGATACTCCACTACGACATATTTAGTAGCACCGGCTTCCGCATCTTCCATCGTTCCTACCTTTGATACTTCCCCAATTACATAATCAGGTGAGCCATCTTCTTTCATGTGCATGCCTAACTTATTTGTTGTATTTTCAATTGCAGTTGCAACCATATATTCTGTAAAATTACGCATCATAGATCCAGTAGCTTTAACCTCATCTCCTACTTTCACATTTGAAAGAGAGTCTATATACACACTAACAGGTTCTTCATATTGCTTAGATTTAACAACAATTACACCGTTATCTACTTCTACTACTCGCCCTTCTAACGTCGAGAAATTCGATTCAATAGAAGCTGCACTCGCTTTTGTTACTTCTAATCCTGGTAAATTCGTTCCTGATAATGCTGCGATACCTAAAGCACCTGCTAAAATTATTTTTTTCATACCCATTATGAAACATCTCCATTCATGATGATTTTATTTTTTTGATTGGATACGACCAACCTGTAACTATTATAGTTACAGTTGATAAAAAATAGCAACCCTCTTTCTTATGCAATGTTGCATACTGTAATTTTTAAATATACAGCAAGAGGGCTTTAATTTAATTCAAAGCTAAAATAACCTTATGACCACGGTATAAAGAAATTAAGAACTACTTTCGGTCCTAAGGTTAACGAATAGATTTATAAAAACTCAATCAAAATTTATTCAACTAGTTGAAAAATGAACCATGTCGAATTTTATTTTCATAAAATTCAAATTTCAAGGAGGTTTTACAAAATATTACACAGAATTATTCGTATATCGTAATATAATTGGTAATTTTTTACGATTCATTTCATTTTATCTACCACGTTTAGACAAAATGGAAAACCATAGCAAAAGGAGAGAGATAGATTGAAAAGAAAAATTAGTACAGCTGTTGTAGGGTTATCAGTGTTTAGCTTTGGTCTTTTTGGTTTAAATATTGGGGATGGCGGCGTTGTGAAAGCGGAGCATGGCGATGTTCCTGCTCCGAAATTAGAAAATCATGGTGACTACGGTGGCGCTCCTGCTTATGATCATGGAAGACCTCCTATTTCATCATATAATAAAGGGGATACTTGGGCTCCTGCTTTCAATATTGGCGATACCGGCGGCGCTCCTGCTTATAATGTTGGTGATACGCCGGCTCCGAAACAAGAGACACATGCTGATTTAAGCTCAAAATTAGATTCACATGCGGATACTTGGGCTCCTGCATTAAACATCGGTGACACTGGTGGGGCTCCGAAACAAGAAGGGCATACACATTTCCCTGCTCCCAAAGTTGAAGCTCATGGCAATACTGGCGGTGCTCCTGCTAATTCTGAACATGATACAGGTATTTAAGTTACCCAAATTGAAATCTATTTAGTTTACCATTTTCATATATTTACAAGGAAACCATTCGATGTAACGAATATTATGTATATACATGATTTCTATTGTGATACACTCTACCCAAGAGAAATTTCCAATACATATGTGGTTTTCAAGTCTAAAAAATACACCTAGTAATTAGGTGTATTTTTTATTTTATCTCTCTATCTAATAATTAAAGAATACTCCCTTAAAAATCCCAACAAAAATCGAATAAACTACCTATACTTCAGACACTTTAGCACCACGAACGTTGCGATTTTTAGTGACACCCCGGATCCATTAAGTGCCTAAAGACGATAGCTTTCTTGTTCAGGAAAAGCTGTAACCTCTCCATTCATAATAATTTTATTTTTCGGATTGAATACGACCAACTTATAATCATTACAGTTACAGATTGTAGAAAATAGCAACCCTCTTTCTCATGCAATGTTGCATACTGTAATTCTCAAATGCAATTCAACACTAAGACTGAATTCTTGAATACCAGCAGGTAAACGGAATGATGATGAAGAAATAAATGTGATGCATCATATTTTCAATGCTACAGTTTGTATAATTGTAGTCCATTACATTATGTAGGAGCGGAGTTAACATGTTAAAAAAACCAAAGAGATTACAGCCAGGTGATATCGTGGCAACAGTAAGTCCTTCGTGGGGAGGCGCAGGTGATTCTGAAATAAGATGGCGATATGAACAAGGAGTAAAGAGATTAGAAGAAGTTTTCGGTCTTACGGTTGTTCCAATGCCGAATAGTTTAAAAGGTAGCGAATTCATTTATAACAACCCACAAGCTCGTGCGGAAGACTTAATGACTGCATTTCAAGATACGCGCGTGAAAGCAATTATCGCAAATATTGGCGGAGAGGATAGCATTCGCTTACTTCCTTATATAGATTTTAATGTGATCCGTGAAAACCCGAAAATTTTTATGGGATACTCTGACGTTACCGTTTCACACTTGTTTTGTCATAAAGCAGGAATTTCCTCCTATTACGGTCCAGCCATTTTAACGGATTTTGCTGAAAATATAGAGATGAATCCATATACGGTTGAAATGGTAAAGCGAACTCTCTTTTCCAATGAAATGATTGGTGAAATTCAACCAGCTCCTGAATGGACGAGTGAGCGTTTAGAATGGATAGAGATAAATAAAGATACAAGACGTACGATGCAGCAAAATAAAGGATATGAGGTACTTCAAGGCTCTACTACTGTACTAGGACGCTTAATTGGTGGTTGTATAGAAGTACTGGAATTTGCAAAAGGAACGGAGATTTGGCCAGAGAAAAAACATTGGGAAAATAGTATCCTTTTCTTTGAAACTTCTGAAGACCATCCAGAACCAAGTTATATAAAGTATTGTTTACGAAATTACGCAGCGCAAGGCATTCTCCAAAAAGCAAAAGGGATCATTTTCGGTAAACCAAAAGACGAAATGTATTATGAAGAATATAAACATGAAATACTAAAAGTTATGAAAGAATATAACTTAGAAGATTTGCCAATTCTTTATAATTTAAATTTTGGTCATACCGAACCGAAGTTTATTTTACCTTACGGCGCGTTGGCAGAAATTGATTGTAAAAATGGATCTTTCTCTATTTTAGAGAGTGGCGTGGAATAAAGTGAAACTTTAATCAGCCCTCACCAATCGGGCTGCCCGTTAAATGCGTGATAAATAAAATCACTCCTATGAGATATGAATGTGAATGGATACTTTTTAAAAGTATATAACCGGAGGGAGATTACGTGTATGGAAGTAACATTTACAGTAAGTAAGTGGGATGAAAAACCAATCGATGATACTAGAAAAGATTTCCCTATTAATATTGCCCATGTTGAATATGATATTGATGGGGAACTAAAAGGAAAAGCTTTTGTTGAATACTTATTATATTATGTAGACTCAAATATAAATGATGGTCACTTAGCTACTGCTAAAATTTCTGGATTTTTACACTTTGAAGGAGTTTATAAGGGGCAACAAGGGACATTTACAGCTATAGAGCAAGGAATATTTGATAAAGGAAATTTAGATTCCCCAGGAACAATTATTAAAGCTACCGGTAACTTAGAAAACCTGAGAGGATCCTATCATTATCAGTTTACAGGTCAAACTAGTAAACTGATTTTAGAGTTTGAATTTTAGCAAAATACCTTATAATTTAGTGAAAAGGACATTTCTTGTAATACTCGGAATGTCCTTTTTGTTGACGATCTTATTCAAGTTAAGAATGAACAGAGTATATTATCAGTATTCAGCAATGCATATCATTTTCGTTATGGTGGAATTAAGAACCTAAGCCCGAGTGACACGGCTCCGCACCTATTCATTACTTTTCCTACTAACTAAAGAATAATCCCCGAAAAACTCCCCTTCATAACTTCCTTTTCAAGTTGATTCCTACATATAAACATCGCCATAATCTTTGTACGATTTTTTTCATCGGGTTCAAATTGTTCAATGGTTACGTCACAGCGAATCGTATCACCGCTAAAAACAGGACGTAAAAATTCAAAGTCCATCTTGCGAGCTAGTACGTTATAATCTCCGCCAATTTTTGTAGGTAGTGTTGATGTTAAAAGCCCTTGTACAACAAATCTCCCCTGCTCATCTGGTGTAACATGATGAGCACCTTCATCTTTCGATACTTCTGTAAATAACACAACATCTTCTTTTGTAAACGTTCGTTCAAAGGTGATTTTTTCGCCTACTTGTAATTTCATCCCATGCTCCTCCTCAAAAACTCTTTTAAAATAAGAAAAACCGAAACTATAATCATTTCGGTTTTTCAAACTAAAGAAGTCTATATTTACTTTAAAGAATGTACAAACAACCCGCTGCGCAGCTTCGGTTCAAACCACGTTGATTTTGGTGGCATAATTTCCCCGGCGTCTGCGATTGCTAATAAAGATTCCATTGATGTCGGATATAGTGAGAACGCTGCTTTATATTCGCCGTTATTTACAAGGCGTTCTAGTTCTTCTAAACCACGGATTCCTCCGACAAAATCAATGCGTGAATCAGATCGCGGATCATGTATTTCAAGTACTTGGCTTAATAAATGATCTTGCAGAATAGATACATCTAAACCTTTTACAAGGTCGTTCGCATCAAACGTTTCCTCTTTCACAGTAAGCTTATACCACTTCTCACTTACATACATTCCAAATGTTTTTGGCTCATTTGGTTTATACGGCGAAACAGCTGCTTCTTCTACATAAAAGTATTGTGCTATTTGTTTTAAAAACTGTTGTTCTGATAAGCCGTTTAAATCTTTCACAACCCGGTTATAGTCCCAAATGGATAATTCATCGTGAGGGAATAAAACAGATAAGAAGAAATTAAACTCTTCTTCTCCTGTGTAATTCGGATATTGTTCTCTTCGCATGAGCCCAACTTTTGCAGCTGATGCAGAACGGTGATGTCCATCTGCGATATAAAGATTAGGAATATCTTCAAATAAGTTTACTAAACTTGCAATTACTTCTTCATCAGCTATTTTCCAAGCGACATGCCTAACACCGTCTTCTGCTGTAAATGTATAGATTGGCGCATGTTCTTCTTTCCAGCTGGCAATGAAACGCTTTATCTCTTCTTTTGTGCGATACGTTAAAAAGATAGGACCTGTATTCGCGTCACACACATCTACGTGGCGAATGCGATCTAGTTCTTTTTCATGACGTGTTCTTTCATGTTTTTTAATTGTATCATCTTCATACTCATCAATAGATGTACAAACGACAAGGCCTGACTGCGTTCTTCCTTGCATCGTCAGTTCATAAATGTATAGTGCTGGCTCTTCGTCTTGAATGAATACTTCTTCTCGTATAAATCGATTTAAATTTTCACCCGCTTTTTCATATACGCGATCATCGTACGGCGAAAGTGCCGGATCTAAATCAATTTCTGCTTTATCAACGTGTAAGAAAGAATACGGATTCCCTTTTACAACCTCTCTTGCTTCTTCACTATTTAATACGTCATACGGTAAAGCTGCAACTTCTGCTGCTTTTTCTTCTACTGGACGAATGGCCCGAAACGGTCGGATTTTTGCCAAATTCCTCTCTCCTTTACACAATCATTCGAACGGCTACAACACCTGTAATTTTGCTTATATTTTCCACAATGTTCTCTTTTATTATATCATCAATTCCGTTATCAATATCAATCATTGTGTACGCCCAAGAATGTTTACTACGATTGATCATATCGGCAATATTAATATGATGTTCTGCTAAACATCCTGTAATTTGTCCTACCATGTTTGGAACGTTTTGATGCATGATCGTAATACGTTTCTTTCCGATATAAGGAAGCTCTACGTTTGGATAGTTTACTGAATTACGAATATTTCCTGTCTCTAAATATTCACGTAATTGACGCGCTGCCATTATTGCACAATTTTCTTCCGATTCAGACGTAGATGCACCGAGGTGAGGCGTCGCTGTTACGTTTTTCATTTTAATCACATTTTCATTTGGGAAGTCCGTTACATAATGCGCAATAACCTCTTCTTCTAACGCTTTTTGAAGAACTTTTTCATCTACAAGTTCTCCTCTTGAGAAATTGAATAGACGCATACCTTTTTTCATCTTCTCTAGAGCGTGTTCACCAATAATCCCCTTCGTTTGATTCGTAAGAGGAATATGCAGCGTAATATAATCACACGTTGCAAAAATTTCATCTAAACTAAATGCTCTTTGCACATGTGTAGAAAGGCGCCAAGCTGTTTCAACTGAAATGTAAGGATCATATCCGACGACGTCCATTCCTAAAGCTAACGCATCGTTCGCAACTAAAGCACCAATTGCGCCAAGTCCGATAACACCTAGACGTTTCCCTGCAATTTCTGATCCAACGAATTGTTTTTTCCCTGATTCAACAAGTTGCGGTACTTCTTCACCTTCTAAATTTTTCGTCCAGCTTACTCCGTTAATAATGTTGCGTGAAGACATAATCAGGCTGGCGATAATAAGTTCCTTTACTGCATTGGCATTCGCTCCTGGTGTATTAAAGACTACAATCCCTTTTTCTGTACATCGCTCGACAGGAATATTATTTACACCAGCACCAGCTCTCGCAATCGCCTTTAAGTCTTTTGAGAATTCTTCTTGATGTAAAGAATAGCTGCGAAGTAAAATGCCGTCTGGATGATCCATTCTCTCCCCTACTTCATAGCGATCTCCGCTAAGTACTTGCAAACCTTTTTCTGCAATTTGATTTAACGTTTGAACACGAAACATATCCCCATCTCCCTATCTATTCTCAAGCTCAAATTCCTTCATGTAACTTACTAATTGCTGTACACCTTCCGCTGGCATCGCATTGTAAATACTTGCGCGCATACCACCGACTGAGCGATGTCCTTTTAGCGTAACAAGGCCGCGTTCTTTCGCTTTTTGTAAAAACTCATTGTTCAACTCTTCTGACGGTGTTGTAAACGGAATGTTCATAAGTGATCGATACGTAGGATCAACCGGTGAAGTAAACAATGTTGATTCATCTAAGAAATTATAAAGAAGTGAAGATTTCATTCTATTCTGTTCTTCAATCGCAGATACCCCGCCCTGCTCTTTCAGCCACTCTAGTACAAGTTTCGTTACGTAAATACTAAAGGACGGCGGTGTATTATATAAGGAGTTACTTTTACTGTAAGTTTCATAGTTTAACATTGTAGGACAAGAGCGATCTGCTCCCCCAATTAAATCTCTTTTTATAATAGCAATCGTTAAGCCCGCTGGCCCTAAATTCTTTTGCGCTCCCGCATATATAAGACCAAACTTCGAAACATCGTATTGTTCTGATAAAATATTTGAGGACATATCCGCAACGAGCGGTACTTTATCTACATGTGGAATGTCCACATATTTCGTCCCCTCAATTGTATTATTCGTTGTAATATGTACATAATCTAGTTTTTCATCGCTCAGTAAACCATCCAATTTAGGAATTGTAGTAAACTTCGCTTGTTCAGAAGAAGCAATCACTTGTACTTCCCCTACTTTTTCAGCTTCTTGCAGCGCCTTTTTAGACCATGAGCCAGTCAATACGTACCCTGCTTTTTTATACGTATGCATTACATTTAACGGTACCATAGAGAATTGTAATGAAGCACCGCCTTGTAAAAACAAAACTTCATATTCATTAGGAATGTTCATTAATTCACGAAGGAGGTTACCCGCTTCATCTATAATACTTTGAAAATAAGAAGATCGATGACTCATTTCCATAATAGACATGCCTGTCCCGTTATAATTTACAAGCTCCTTTTGCACTTTCTCTAAAACTGGCAAAGGGAGTATTGATGGTCCAGCTGAAAAATTATACACTCTCTCCATCACCCTGAAAACCTCCCTATTTCTCATTTTTATTAATTTTTAAACTTTCTGAATTATAACCTGAAATATAATACGTGGTCAATTTGTTTTCTATTATTACGGCGTAAGACGCAATGGAATCGCTTGCATGTGCAAACTATTTTTTATAAACATACAAAAAAGTGTTAAGTACATAATCGTACTTAACACTCTAGTAATAAAGTATAATTGCTAATTGTCCGTGAAGAACCGATCAAAAATTTGATAAATAGCAGAAAGACCAATGAGCCAATAAATAGTGTCCACAAGCGCCGGCATAGAACCAAACCATTTCTCAACTACATTGTAATCTAACGCTACAAACAACCAATTCAAACCGCCAAGAATCACCAAAATTACTGTAAGGTAAGACAAAAATTTCATTATGATTGCCCCCTAGGTGATAAGATGGTGAAAGGCCTTTCACTAGAAATATATGTGGTAAAATCTAAAACTGACCTATTTTATAAAAATTATTTTCGGTACCAGCCGTTAATAACTGCCTCTGCTTCTTTACTATGTATTTGATACGCATGCGTACTATTATGAGAGCCAATAAACCAAATTGAAAAACCTTTAAAATATGGTTTCGGTTCTAATACCTCTCGGTAAGCGCGCCATCCGTTTAATTGTACGTCCTTTGAAAACACATTAGAAACATCTGGATTCCACGGATTCTGCAGTCCAAGTTCACGTGCCGGAACGTTAAATCCACCAAAGTAAACTGGTTTTCCTGTTGCATTATGTAATTGTTCCAACTGCTGCACAACATTTTGTCCACGATTATACACTGTTGTGGCAAATAAACTTTGCTTTACTTCTTCGTATGATGGATTTCTTTTTCCCGAAACTTCAAACCAGCTATCGATACTAACAATATCCACCTTTTTTAAATACGGACGATTGATTTTCTCTACAAACTTCGCTTCATAAGAAGGATCAAAGCTTGCTGTTAACCACCAATTCATTTGATACAAAACATTTCCCTTATACTGCTGACGAACGAAATCAATCGTATCGCTCCAATATCCTTCTGCATATTCCATATTCACGAAATTAGAAGCAATCTTGATTCCGTACACATTGTATTTACTTGTAATCGAATGAAAGATATCTTGCAAAATAACCGTTTTCCAATTCCAGAAGAAATCATTAATGTTACTTGGATTCCATTCCGTTTCCCCAACATTTCCTTGCTGAATATACGGGAACGGTTCCACAATAACTTGAATATTACGCTTTAATAATTCTTGAATTAAAAGAATAGCCTGTTGCTTTTGCGCTTGATTAATTACCATGTTCGTAGAAGTCACATTCGGAATATCTACCTGAATCGGTACATTTACTGTATTTAAATTTAAGCGCTCTACATCAGCTAAAACTTTCGCTACATTTCCAACTTCCCATACCGTTACATTTCCTGATTTGATTTTCCCAGATTGAACAGTATTTACATCTGCCTGTACATTTCCTTGAAAACAAAAAGAAAACAGCATAATAAACACTCCTAAAAAACTTATTAAACTCTTATTTTTCTTCACAACTTTCCCCCATTAATTTTTGGCTTTCCTGATTATTTTATACAACATTTCACAAATATTCCAGAAAAAATCCCAATAAAGTGAAACTTTAATCAGCCCTCACCAATCGGACGTTTACGGACAGCCCGACTCCCACCTAACTTCTTTGCTCCAACTAAATTTTGAGGTGGGAGTTTTACTGTCCGTTAACGCGGGATAAATTTTCAAAATAAAAATGCTAGTTACCCTTTATCTATATTTTATTCATACTAACCTTCTAAAAATAGTAAGGTAAATAAAAAAGGAGCATATTTCCGCTCCTTTTTCATCTTTTGACAATTGAAGTTATTGAATTTTTTCTGATAACCTGACCATTACTTTTACATTTACTTCATTTGTATTACTTTCATGTCTTTGAGCATTCATAATTGCGCCTCGTCATTTTTCACTAATTGAATTTAAAACACATCCGTATGCTATTTCGTGAAATTTACCATTCGAGACGTAATTATTGCAGTAATTAATATAATAATAGCGGTTATCAAGCCAGATTCACCAATCCAAATCTCAGTTTGATACCCTGTACTTGCACGTGTGAAAGGTCCTTGAATAATGGCATTCCAAGTAGCATGGATGATAACCGAAGGCCAAATGCTACCTGTGATAAGTCGTAAATAAGCTATAATATAACCGAATGGTACAATACAAAGATAGATACCAAGTACTGAAAGAACGACAGATGGTCCCGCTACATATAGACCAGCAATAACTATTGGAACATGCCACGTTGCCCAAATCAATCCACTAATAAGGATGGGCCGTGAAAACTTTGCATCGACTAGCCTTGTGAGCATATAACCTCGCCAACCCATTTCTTCTCCCAAAACTGGGATTAAGTTAAGCAAACTTCCGAAAATGCCGCTCAATACTACTAGATAAATGAAGCTGAATGGTGCCGTTACATACTGAAGCCCAAGCATATTGTAGATCGGTTCTAACATCATACCACCTTCGGGATACTGAAACCCTGCAATTCCACTCAACCAGGCGATAGAATAAGTAATTCCACAAATAATCATAGGGATTAGCAGAGCAAAACCGATCCCCTTCCATATCTTTAAGTTACCGAGACTAAAAGATACATCTTTAAACCCTTCTTTCAGTATTATGCGAGTCAAAATAGAAGATAATGCTGGGGTAAACATATATACCACAATAAGCGCCCTACTTTCCGTAATTATTACTCCTACATTTAAAATAATAGAAGTAATGATTAAGATACTCAGAAAGAGTTGAAGTCCTATTTTAGCACGTTGGATTTTATCTTTATTATGGAACGATTTTGCGTGTAATATCATTGTAATCCGCCCTTCCCCTTTCATTTACTTCTTGTCATTTCTACAGACACAACTTAGAATAAAAACATTTTTGTATACAGATTCATTCATCTTTAAACTCCCTCCCCAATTTATAGTCTAGTCTTACTTACGACTCATCCATGTAATTATTATTTATAAGTTGTCATAGCCGATAGTACAAAAGTGTAATGATTAGCATATGACCTGTGTCAATTAACTTTATGACAATATGTAACTAGAAAATATGATATGGGATAGATAACAATTGAATTAAGGCAATTGATTCGTGCAAGTACATGAATCAATCTTGCTTTTACAAATAATTCAATTGAGGTGGAAAAAAATGAATAAGAAAAGAATAATTGCAATGGTTAGTACAGCTTTATTAGTCACAGGATGTGTAGAAGTAGGAAAGGCTCAAACAGTAGTAGTCGAAAATTCAGGTCAATCAATACAAAAAAATATAGTTAAATCCATACAATCACAGGCTTACCCATTAAAAACGATAGAGCCGTCAAAATCATTTGAGGATTTAAAACCACTTAAGAAAATGATTGGGAGCGCACAATATGTAGGATTAGGAGAGACTACTCATGGAAGCTCTGAAATTTTTACTATGAAGTTTCGCCTTGTGAAATATTTGGTTACTGAGATGGGTTTTACAAATTTCACAATGGAAGAAGATTGGGGAAACGGCTTAAAACTAAATGAATATATCCAAACAGGAAAAGGAAACCCTAGGGAATTTTTAAATTATTTATATCCTACTGATGAAATTATAGCCATGATTGAGTGGATGAAAGATTATAATGCTGATCCATCCAATAAAAAAAAGATCCAATTTATTGGGCTCGACTTAAAGGAGTTGGACCAAGGCTGCTTTAATAAAGTAATTGATTATGTAAGGCTGCATCGACCAGATTTGCTGGCAGAAGTAGAAGAAAATTATAAAGAATTGTCGGCTTTTAATGGAGGTTTACAGGAATATATGGACCTTGCTCCTGAAATAAAAGAAAAGTTCAAAGCAAATGCTGAGAGAGTAGCCCAATTACTAAAAGATGAGAATGGGCAAGCCAAAACAGAATTAGTTTCGCCCGAGTACATCTGGGCGAAAGCAACGGCAAGTGCAATAGAGAAATTTACTACAATGCTAATTCCTAACGACTATCCAAGTATGTTAAAGCTACATGAGCAATACTTGGCAGATCATGTAATGTGGGCACAAGAGACATTGGGTGGTAAAACGATGGTATGGGGACACAATATTCATATAGCTAAAGGAATTATCGATGAGAAATTATACCCTTATGCTGCGGGGCAGAATTTGAAGGAACGTTTAGACAAGAATTATGTCACAATTGGCAGTACAACTACTGAGGGGAATTTCACCTTATACAACGACACCGGAGATAAGATTATAACGGATCCGATTCCACAAGATGTAAATAGTTTCAATTATACCCTCGGAAAAGTACCATATAACATGTTTTTATTAGATAATCGTCACCTTAAAGGACCAGCAGAGAAATGGGTTAAAGCAAAAAGACCATTACTAAGTATAGGGGCACGACTTTTACCGAACGAATCGGCATACTTTAATACGTCATTGCTTGAGCAATTTGATATTATGTTTCATATTCGAAAAACAAGTCCATCTCATATTAAATAAAGGTACAAAACAATCCCGTTCTTGCAGATGCAAGAACGGGATTGTTTTATGGAGATTCATATAAGCATCTTTTTTTAACCAGAAGTATGTTACTCTCCCCTTTTTAGCATCATTTAGAAATGTCATATGACATTTTCACACTAGTGAGAATGACAAAAAAAGCAGTACAATTCGGTTATTACATAGATAGGAGCGAGAACTTTATGAAATCAAGATTCATCCAGAATGGTTATTTTTTATTGCTAACTTTCGTTACAGGATTGTTTTATTTTTGTTTTTATCTAATAGCTCTGCTATTCAGCTTCACCCTTTCATTTACGGTAATTGGGATTCCACTAGTTATACGCGTACTACAAACTACTACACCTTTTATCCAATTCGAGCGCATACAAACGAAAATTTATACAGATATTTCAACAGACTCTTATGATAGAAGTATAACAATAGATACATCGAACTGGACTCAGGTGAAATTAGTGCTTACTGATCATCGCACTTGGTCTGCTGTCTTTTGGTTAATGCAGAAATTTGTGATTGGCATTTTTAGTATCATTTGCGCAACCATTTTTTATGTAATGCCACTTATGTTCCTGTTGGCACCACTACTGTATCGCTACATCGAAATGAATATTATTTTCATACAGATAGATACGTTTTCCAAATCACTCTTTGTAATGCTTATGGGTATAGTATTTACCGCCATAAGTAGTAAAGTAGTAGATGGTTTGACTAAGAAAATTGGGGGCTATACACGTAGCATGATCCGGCGACTAAATCGATAGAAGTTTGTCCTCTGTGAGAGGATTGCAGCGTAAAATTAAAAAGTATAACAATGTATGAAGGATTAATTTATAATATAGGAAGTAAAAAGGTAGGCTACTTAGGGGGTAAATAACTTGTTAGATATGGTTAAGTATTGGTTTTGGTACGATTGGATTATGTTAGGAGTCCGTATACTTATTAGTGTCTCTATCGCCATAACCACATTCGATTTTCAGGATAATTTAACATTGCCACTTTGGATTATTATTCTTTGGGAAATTATTGCCTTCTCTGTTCCATGGGTAGCCTTACTATTCAATTATAGATATTATTTGTTCACAGACATACTGCTATATGGTGGACTATGTATATATTTAACCTCATTATTTCCGGAAGCTTACAACACATTTCTTATATCAGTTTTTCTGATTGCTGCGAATAGTAAGCATTTATCCTATTATTGGACAGCTCCAATAACAGTTTTTATAACAACTGGAATTTTCTATGCGGTTGCGCCAAGTAATAACTATTGGATTATGGTTACCTACTATGGACTTGCTTATGTAATGGGCTTCGCTTTCCATTTATTAATCGTCAATCATAAGCAAAATGAAGCAATTCGTAAACAAAACGCAGTACTTGAGCAATATATGTCTCAGATTGAACGTATTACACTGGCAGAAGAACGGAACAGGTTGTCGAGCGAGCTTCATGATACAGTTGGTCACGCTTATACTTCTATTATTATGGGGATGGAAACGTTGCGTACCGAACTTGCTACTGAAATGGGTATACAGAGGCTAGATTCTTTGCTTGAAATGGGACGGAAAAGCATCGAGGACGTGAGAGGTTACCTACATCAAATGGATTCTCCGTGTCAATCGCCTTCCTTGATTCAATCTCTACAAAATCTTGGAGCCGAATTTCAGGAGCACGCTCAGGTAAATGTAAATTTTAGGACATTCGGAGAGGAATATCAACTATCTCGGCAAGCGAAGATCGCATTCATTCGTTGCTTACAAGAGTCCCTTACGAATGCAGTACGTCATGGTCAGGGGACTGAAATTATAGTTTCATTGCAGTTTGACGATCAATATACGAGGTTAGAAGTTCAAGATAATGGAAAAGGAAATGTAGAATGGCAGGAAGGCTTCGGTATGAATGCGATGAAAGAACGGGCAATGAACTTGCAAGGTCATTTGTCTGTATATACAAAGCCAGAGGAAGGAATGCTTGTTACATGTACCATACCGCGACAAACTGAAATAAAAGACGGACTTATTCGTTTGTTACTTGTAGACGATCAGCCATTTGTTCGGGAAAGTTTGAGGACACTACTCGATAGATATGAAGATTTACATGTAGTCGGTTTGGCTGAAGATGGCAATCAAGCCATCGATTTGTGTGGGCGCCTTCAACCCCATGTTATACTTATGGATTTAGATATGCAGCACATGGATGGAGTCGAAGCAACCAAAAAGATTAAGCAACAATGGCCACATATCCGCGTATTGATTTTTACAACGTTTCAGGATACCGAACAGGCATTGGAATCGCTTCGCAACGGTGCAGATGGTTTTTTACTCAAATCTATTGAAACGTTGGAGCTAGCTAATACGATCCGACTTATTCACAAAGGTGGGACATTAATTAATCAGGGAATGTCTCACAAAATATTTGAGAAGTTTGATGAGCAAAAAGAGACACCGCAATCAAAAGCAACCGCTTATGAGCTAACAGCTAGGGAGATAGAAATATTGCAGCTAGTAGCAAAAGGACTTCGATACACTACCATAGCATCAAGATTATATTTATCGAGTGGTACGGTCAGAAATTATGCTTCCACAGCTTATACAAAACTAGGCGTCCGTAACAAAGAAGAAGCTGTCCAAAAGGCTCTAGAAATTGGAATTATTGAATAATAAAATGTTTTGCGATATATATGAGTAACAAAGAAAAAAATGCTTTGTGTGATTTCTTTTGTAACAGAGTAAATAAAGCCCGTTATCGTATAAGTAAATGTTAAAACGCTGACTGTTTTGTCATAATAAAGTGAAACTTTAATCAGTGGGGGTTTTCTTCATCCCCCACTGATTATTAGCCTTCACCAATCGGACTTTTAGGGGCAGTAAGACCCCCAACTAAATTCTTTGCTTTCGCTGCATTTTGAGATGGGGGTCTTACTGCTCATTAAAGTGGGATAAAATCATTGAATCTAATCCTCTAAAATAGCCTACTATCCACTTAACTGATAGTAGGCTATTAAAATTACTTAAGAACTGGGTTATATTCTAATTTATAATTTTTCATCAGTGAAAATATTATCTCTTCGGCTCTAAAGTTAACACTTTCCCCTCTATCCCATCCGTATTCAATGTAGTCGTATGATACTCACCATTTACCCAATCATCGATTTGATCATGATACCAATCGCTTCTAAAATGTCCCGATTGTCCTGGCCCTACGATATGATAACCGTTTGACATATCTTTCGTATCAATTACGAATCGCCATGAAGCTCCATGATTGACAATACCATTATCTCCGTAACTCGCTGCTTGAACGGTAACTTGGCTTCCGCCAATCGGAACTGGTTTTTCGCGATTAAATGCTAGTAATGCTAACATACTAGATGATTTTGAGATTGGATGTGTAAAAGCAAGTTGATGGTAATCGCCCCACTTCCACTCCGCAACATTCGGTCCATATTCCTTCTGTAATTTCTTCATTACATTTTCATACGATGTATGCACAACTTTCGTGAAGCCTCCGTACTTCGTAAACCAAGCACTATTTTCTCCTGCTACTTCTTTTCGAATCAATTCATCAACAACTTGTGACTTCCCTTCAAATAACTCCATCACATCTTTCGGTATTTCTTTTGAAAATAACGTATTCGAAATCTCTTTCATTATCAAATGGAATATTAGTGGTGCCGCTTCATCTTTACTATCGTAAAAATTCCACTTTGTTAATTGTTTTACGCCTTCTTTCTCTACTTCATTTAAAGATGCTTTATTTAACTCTTTTAACAATATAGGAGCAAATTCTTTCCCGTATAAATTTTTTTGATCCATCTGTAACTCTTCTAAATCTTTCACCGTATACTTTTCCTTCTCTTGTAAAAACTCTTGGATACGCATTTGCCTATATGGCTGTGCCCACGTATTACTAATATGGTACGGATAGTTATCATCCACAATTTTATTATTCGCCGTTGAAATAAATCCTTGCTTTGGATTGATTACTTTTGGCAGTTGATCATATGGGATATACCCTTCCCACTCATATTCATCTGTCCATCCTGGAACTGGTAAACTCCCATCGCCTTTTTTACGCACTGGTATATTTCCATTCGCTTTATAAGCAATTGTGCCGTCATTTGATGCAAATACAAAGTTTTGAGTTGGTGTATGAAAGTCTTGAAGTGCCGTTTCAAACTCATTCCAATCTTTCGCTTTATTCATATTTAATACCGCCTTTAATTCAGCGGAAGGCTCCAAAGCAGTCCATTTCAAAGCGAATACCGTTTTCGTTTTCTCTTTCCCTTTATCCGCAAACTCTGAAATAACTGGACCATGCCTCGTAACCATCACTTTATACGGAATTGTTTTCCCACCTTTTACTTTAATCGATTCATCAACAACTGTAGCTTTCTCCCACTTATCGTTATACAAAAATTCATTTTCATTATTAGGATTCCGCTTCTCAATATATAAATCTTGCACATCAGGACCTGTATTCGTAACACCCCATGCTATTTTGTCATTGTGTCCTAATATAACACCTGGTACCCCCGCGAAAATAACGCCACTCACATGTAAATCTTTCATTTCAAGTTTCGACTGATACCAAATTGAAGGCGTCGCAAGAGATAAATGAGGATCATCCGCTAAAATCGGCTTACCAGACGCACTCTTCTCACCGCTTATGACCCAGTTATTGCTACCATTAAACTCTGGCGGAATGATCGTTTTTGCAAAACTTTGTGCTACGTCCACATTTGTATTTTCCAGTTCAGCTAGCAATCTAGGCGCATCTTTCGGATATGTAGGAAATAGCTCATTTGCTTGCTCTTTCGGTAAATTTTTCAGCGCCCAATATCGAAACGCCTGCCCGTGCCAATGTCCGCCTAAATCAAACACCATATACTTTCCAATCGTTAACGTATCAACAATGGACCATTCAGCAGGTTCATAGCCTAATATAGTAAACTCAACTGGCAATTTCTTTTCCTCTTTTGCCTCGCGTATAAAAGCGTTTATCCCATCAGCAAATGACTGCAGGGCATATTTCGCTTCCCCGTTATATTGACTAACAGAAGCTTCTGCTGCTCGCCGTAAACCGAGCGTTCGAAACAACTTATCTCGATCAACAGCTACTTCCCCTACAACTTCACTCAACATCCCAGAAGCTTGCCTTCTGCTTAAATCCATTTGAAACAAACGATCTTGCGCTTGCACATACCCTTGCGAAAAATATAAATCGTGTGCATTTTCCGCTTTAATATGTGGTACCCCTTTACTATCCCGCTTTACCTGTACAGCATGTTGTAAATCCTCTAGTTTTATCGTCCCATCTATCTTTGGTACAGAACTAAGCGTATATATGTTTAAAAAAATCGCTGTACAAATAACTAACAAAAGAACGATACTACTAGACCAAATAAAAATTTTCTTCCTTCTAGTTCGCTTCTTCTTTATAACAACTTCCATATAACCCCTCCCTTTTCAAACTATTCGCTTTTATTTAAGGAAGAACCTTTTAGAAAATTAGAAAAACCCATACTATGGATCATATAAACTACATACATCTCCCTTATGTACGCCTTCCCTTACTTCAAGGAAATCTGCTCTCCCTTTTTCACACCAATTCCTCAAAATCCCCTTCACATAAGCGAACGTTCGCTTATTCTGTTCAAACGCAATCTTAAGAGCCTCCAATACTCTCTCTCCTGAAACTTTTTGTATCCACTTTTTCAATTCCTTCACGATATAGGGAGATAAACTACTTATATGTTGTTCGTAAAACTTATAAACTTCGCTATGCGGAGTATCTTCTTCTATCTCTTCCTTCTCCTCAGCAACTACTTCTAAACTACTATTATCCTCTTCTTTCGGCATACCAAAATGCTTTAATAACAATGGAATCTTCCATTCTTCTTCCAGGCATTTACGTAAAAACATATGTATGAATTCTTTATTTTTTACAGTCTTTAACTCACGTAACACACACTTCTCTACATTCGTATTTAAAATAGGGTTATAGTGTAACCAATTTAGTATGTATAACTCTTTCGTTTCCGCATCATATAAAATCTTTCCATATGCAACAAACCTATTTAACAACTTCTCAACAGTCTCCATACTGTAGCCTGTTTCCAGTTCAGCTAAACGTTTCGGTAATACGTAAATTCCACATTGCTTCGTTTTCGTACCAGTTAACAAATATATGTAAAAGTAACGCTCCTCTGGCGTTAAATCTAATATGAATTCATCTTGCCAAAAGTTCACCTGCACATTACGGTACACCGCCATATGTTTCCCTCCTCCTTTTATTCATAAAAAGACAGAATTCAACCCTTCAATATACATATAGGAATGAGGCCCTTGTTTTTGCATTTGAATTCCAAATTTTTTTAACTATTACAACACTGGTTTTATTTTTTCACGCTTTTTTGTTCTTGTAGTTGTTTTTGTTTTTGTTTTTGTTTTGTTTTTTCTTAGTGATTTATTACTTGGTAGGGGCTTATAAGGGGCTTGGAAGGGGCTTAATAGCGGCTAATATAAAAAGGAGCTGCTCCAAATTCTCATTTTGGATAGCTCCTTTAACATTCTTTCTATTTTTGACTTACATTTAACATCTTTACTAAAAAGGCAGCTGCCTCACCACGAGTTGTTGTACCTTTAGGATTAAACTCATTATTTCCAACACCAGTAACTACCTGTAAGCTATATAATCGTTGAACGGGCTGTTTATATGTGATCAAATGTTTATCCCTAAATGGTAATGCGACTAATTCACCTGTAACACCTTTATACTGTAATGCGTTGTCAATCATGATAGATGCTTCTTCACGAGTGATTGGTGCGTTCGGGTCAAAAATCCCCCCGCCACGACCGCTAATAATTCCTGCACTTGCACTACGTTTCATACCGTCATGAAGTGATGGGTGTGCTTTGTTAATATCTACAAATGACTTATTTCCTTCTGGTAGTTTAAGAGCATTGGCGATTAATGTCGCAAACTCAGCTCTCGTTACATTACGATAAGGTGCAAATACACTGTTTCCTTCACCGTGCATGATTCCGAGGCTGTTCAGCTTACGAATATGCCCTTCAAACCATCCACCTGTAATATCATCTTTTGGTTTTTGTACTTCTTTATTTGGCACATTATAGTTTATCTTAGTCCAACTTGGGTTATAGAAAATCCACTCATCATTACCTACTTTATACCAACCGTTTTTAACTGCTAACACTTTGTAACGATCTCCCTTTGAAGCCTTACGAACGGTTTGATATTCAAGTCCTGCACCGCTACGCACATTTATACCGTCACCATTTACTACAAGCTCCATATTAGGTTCAGCTGGATTATATTCATTTGAATCAAATAGCTCGTTTCTTTCTTGTAAAGGCGAATCAATTTGTGCGTTAACATTTGCATACCATTGAATACCTTGTACGAATCCGGCCCAATTCCCACGAGAAATTAAAATATTAGGACAGTTTTTTCCGCTCCATTGTTGATGTCTATAAATATGGTCCGCGCTAATACCTTCTTTGTTCATTAAATATCCTGCAAGTCGCTTTGCATTCTCTAACGCTTTATTGTAATCTCCATCTTGGTTAACTGAAATTTCAATACCGATGGATTCTCTATTTCCTGAACCATCACCATCTCCTGCATGCCAACCGTTTTCATTTGTTGGTAAATGCTGATAAATTTGTTTATCGTCTACAGTAAAATGCCATGAGGCTGTTCGGAACGTCCCCTCTGTTGCTTGTTTATACAAATACTTCGCATGGTTTTCAGCATTTGCACCACGGGCAGTGTTTGCAGTTTCGTGAATTGTAATATAACGTGCTTTCATCGGATTAGCAGGACGAATATCAGGATTTCCTGCTGGAACAATCCACTCTACAAACGGTACACCTGCAAGTGTTCCATATTTCTTCTTCATCATCGATGCACTATATTGAACAGCTCTTGGCTTTTCAACTGGCTTCATTTCGCGAGTAGAACCATCATTTCGACCGTCTACATGTTCAAATGCCTTTTCAATATTTGAAATAGCTTCATCTTCCGCTACTTGGCCTTTTTTCGCTTCTTTCATTTTATGCAACTCTTCTGTTTCATCATATTTATGCTTATATTCTTCTAGAAGAATTTCCTCATTTTCTGATACTTCTGCTTCATTAATTTGCATGTGGTCTGGAGTTTCTAGATTGAAATCAGAATAACTTAATCCACCCGTTCCACGTTCCCCTTGTGCGATACGAAGTTGATCGGTTTGAAGATTTTTACTCTTTTCTGCTGATATCACTAAAGGTGCGCTCCCTAACATTACTAAACTTGTTGATAGTATGATTACTCGTTTTTTAATATTCATTGCTGTATGAAATACCTACACAGTTCGTGTATGTATCCTAACCTCCCTTTATTTTCTCATTCGTGAAAGACTATGAATCTACTATGTATAAAAATATGTTTATTCCACCTTTTTTATAAACACCTCATTTTATCCCTAGCAGGCGAATTATAGTTTCTAGAAAATTCCTTAACAGACATTATTTTATAACCAATTGCAATTGTCGTCAAAAGCACTTATCCTCATACACACTACTACTTCTTAAAAATAGATTAGGATACCTTTTACTGATTTTCTTCAACAAGAAGGACCTTTATAATTTTTCATATTTACTATGTATCTATTAAATAAATCCTGTTTCTTTATATTTTTTATTTTAGCTTCTATTACAAATCCCCTTTAACATTTTCAACAATCTCATTTATCGTATTTCGATCAAACTTATCACTAATTTCGTATGGTTCACGATCTGCTACTAATTGTACACCTACAATATCATTGCGATCTTTACCATATTGCACTTCAATAATGGATCCACGCTCTATTTGTTTCCAAACGAGACTTGCTTCATCTTTATTATCTAACATCAAACAGTCCTCAATATTTTCATCAATTCCTATTAACTTGTTGTCATCTATAAATCCAACCTCGTATTGTTGACGTTCTTTCGCTTTTCCACTTACTAATATACCTTTGCTTCCATATGAGTAATCCGTATAGTCCTTTTTCTCCGATTGTGCCGCTTTCGGTTCTTCTGCTTTAGTTCTTTCAGCGTTCCCACAACCCATGATAAGACTAATTGGCATCACTGTAGTTAGTACTACTCTAGTAAATTTCTTTATCATTTAGAATCAGCCTCACATATTTAACTTTAAATTCCATTTATCCCCTTACCAAATAATAACATAATAATATCGAGAAAGAGCCAAAGGTTAACTATTATTTTCATCCTCAAAATTTATGTAATAAGCTATCCCTCTGTATTCACTTCCCTTTTATTCCCATATAGTCCCCTTACAATTATAGATAGCTAGACTTTCAAAATCACTACCTGCATTATCTACAAATTATAGAAAGTAGACATCCTACTCACATAAGACTTAAAATTAGGAAGTATGGAAAACATGATAAAAGATATAAAGTGAAACTTTAATCAGTCCTCACCAATCGGGCTTTTACGGGCAGCCCGACCCCCACCTAACTTCTTTGCTTCCGCTGAATTTTAAGTTGGGGGTCTTACTGCCCGTTAAAGCGGGATAAACTAGATGCTCACAATTAACATGGTCTTTATATTAAGGAAGGAAGTGTACAGCTATGAATTTTAAAACAGTTATGCAAGAGCTTGAAGCCCTTGGTAAAGAAAGAACGAAAAAAATATACATATCTAATGGCGCACACGAGCCAGTTTTCGGCGTAGCTACAGGTGCTATGAAACCAATTGCTAAGAAAATAAAAATAAATCAAGAATTAGCTGAAGAACTTTATGCGACAGGCAACTACGATGCTATGTACTTTGCAGGCATTATCGCAAATCCAAAAGCTATGAGTGAATCGGATTTTAATCGCTGGATGGATGGGGCGTATTTTTATATGCTATCTGATTATGTCGTAGCAGTAACTTTATCGGAGTCAGATATTGCACAAGATGTTGCTGATACATGGATTGCAAGTGGTGAGGAGCTTAAAATGTCTGCTGGCTGGAGTTGCTACTGCTGGCTTTTAGGAAATCGTAAAGACAACGAATTTTCCGAAAGCAAAATTTCCGCTATGCTTGAAATGGTAAAAAATACGATTCATGATTCGCCAGAACGAACTAAATCCGCTATGAATAATTTCTTAAACACGGTAGCAATTTCATATGTACCACTACACGAAAAGGCAGTCGAGATTGCAAAAGAAGTTGGTATAGTTGAAGTAAAACGTGAAAATAAAAAGAGCAGTTTGCTAAATGCTTCCGAAAGTATTCAGAAAGAACTTGATAGAGGAAGACTTGGTTTCAAACGTAAGTATGTTAGATGTTAAATGATTAAAAAAGGTGGCAATCTAAGCAAGATTGACACCTTTTTTATGTGAAAAACGAATGAACTCCCTAGGAAATTATTCATTCCCCCTGCACACCTTATCCGTTAAACATTTCTTCATTCAATTTATAAACCCTATCTCTTTTCTCATCACTTTTAACAAAAATAAGCTTTCCTTCTTTAACAAAGCCTTCTAATAATAAGCATACTTCTCCATATGCTTTAGGCTTATTGGTTGTGAATCTTTCATCTGATATTTTTCCAGCTCGTATTAATTGTTCGCATAGCTCAAGAGCACTTATTTCTTCAGAATCCATTAATTCCAATATATCTTTTTGTAATGGCGATAAAGGTACTGGAATTTCAGCTACCTCCACCTTTTCTTTCTCGTTTTCTTCTTCAAATAAATCTTCAAATGAAATTTGATTCATTACTTCTTTTCCTTTCTAACGATTAATTTGTATAACATGAACTGAATCCTATATCGTAGCTATTGTTATGTATTACTTACCTTTTTACATAAATCTCAAACTCATGTACATCGTTTCATATAGTATGTTTTGATTATACCAAATATACGTTCTGTTTTCTATCGTAGATTGGAAAACAGAACGTTTTACTGTATCTACCACATGTTTTGAAAAAAGCACCATGTACAGAATGTGATGCACCTAATATAGCGGTTTACGGCGATTATAATATTGACATGTACCCTTCGGACGCTAGATATATTTCAGTGAAAATGGATATCACTATTAATGAATGAAAAGGATGGTTTGGTGAGCCATATGGAATCGGAGAGGATATAACTAGTGAAGGCTTCATATATAATCGAGGAAGCTATTCTCTTTATTTCAGCTTCTCTGATGGCTATATTCAACGCGCCGAAATATCTAAAAATGAAAACTGTTAATAAGTTACAAACAATATAAATATATAAACCTGTACTCGTCTTTTAGTTTTTCAGCTCCTTCTATGAAGGTAAGACCAGGGATACCTAACCCATGTAAGCAAGTATTCCATGTTACGAATGAAAAAAGGATCTGATATGAATATCAGATCCTTTTTCACTGCTTCTTTTATAACTTTAAGTTCTTGATACATACATAGGTTCATACGTACTTACATTATCATACACAGTTTTCGCAATACTAAGAGGAAGATGGAGACATCCTTCAGATCCAACTTTTCCAGTGACAATGCATAATTTATCTCCTTTATTGAGGAGAAATATGTCTACTGGCTTTTTAATAGAATCAAAGTGTACTTTTATTTGTCAGACTTGATTTTTTCGCAATATTCTTCTAAAGTTAATCCCTTTTCTTTTAGATATATAGCAACTTCTTTTCCTACATAACGATAGTGCCATGGCTCATACTTAATGCCAGTAATTTCCTCTTTATCTTTTGGATAGCGAAGAATAAAACCATACTCTGCAGCATTTTTATCTAACCATTTAAATGCATCGGTAGTTTCAAATTTTGCATTTAAGTCTTCTACAGTATTTTGCCATTCAACTGAAATAATGTCTAACGCTAATCCAGTATGATGCTCACTTGCGCCAGGATACTGAAGATATTCCAATGCCTTAGCACTAGCCTCTGTATCCGACAAACCTTGAGATTTATAGCTTTTAACTGAAGCATCATAATAAGTTTGTTGTAATTTTATAGCTCGATAACCTGACCTTAAATAAAGATTAATGCCCTCTTTTTTTGCAGCTGTTACCATATCCTGATAGGAAGTTGCAATTCTGCTATCTATTTTCATATTTGGCTTAGCACTTTGGGTGATACTTGTTAATTCAATCCCTAGTTCCTTTGGTAACATATGTTCTCTATTTACAAGAATAATTCTCCAATCATTAAGATCAGAAATAGGTAAAGTATCTTTTTTATTCGCTTTTATATCAATTTTATTTTTATCATTATGATTAGTAGTTTCCTGAGATGTTTGTTTTCCACTACAAGCAGCAAGGCTCCATCCCAATGCCAATACCAATGCTAAAATTATAATTTTTTTAATTGTATCTCATTCCCTTTTTGTTTATTAGTCTTTATACCAATTTCCCAACACTTCTTTAGGAATATCCTTAAAATCCTTCAAAGAAACAGGGCCGTCAAATTCTTTAACCCCATGTTTTTTAGAATTTTCATCTGAATAATCTTTTAAAAATTGAATTTTAAAATGCTTCTTACCATCAGCATAGTCGGTTACTGTCGGTACAACTGCAGCTTGTCGTATACCAAAAGTTTCATCTTCATACTTAACAAATTGTATATACGATAGTCCTCCAATCAATGTTTCTAATTTTTCTTGAGCAGAAATAAGATTTCCAAGAGAATAATAGATTAGCGTCTGATGTCCATCTTTATTTTCTTTCCACTCAATTGGTTGGATTACATGTGGATGATTTCCAATCACTACATCTACGCCTAAATCTGTTAAATATTGAGCAATTTCTTTTTGTTGCTTTGAAGGCGTAAAAGTATATTCTACTCCCCAATGCACCATAACAATCACCATATCAGAATTATTCTTTGCCTTTTCCACATCATTTTGTATCGCTTTTTTATCAATTACATTTAATGCCCAAGACTTATCACCTGGAATTTTATTTCCATTCGTACCATATGTATAATTAAGTAGCCCAAAGCGAATACCATTTTTGGTGATCGTTTTTATTTCATTGCGTTCGTTTTGACTCTCATTAATGCCTACTGGGATAACATCCTGATATTTCTTCCAGTATTCTCTTGTATTCATCACACCTTTAATACCCATATCCATAGCGTGATTTGTCGCTTGAGTCACTATATTGAATCCAGTGTCCACTAAAGATTGACCTACTTCTTCAGGTGTATTGAAAGTAGGATATCCCTGTACTTTTAGATGATTTCCTGCAATTGGAGTCTCCTGGTTCACAATAGCAAGATCACTTGATTGAACAGCTTTTTTTATATTTTCATAAATATAGTTATAATCATATGAACCATCTTTTTGTTTTCCATCTTTAATTACTGCGTCATGATATAAATTATCACCCGTTGCTATTAAATTCACTACCGATTTTACTTTTTTATCTTCAATAAAATTAGGGGATTTTTGAATAGGACTTTTATCGACCCAATTCGGTGTTTTTAATGATGTATCTGCCTTTGATTGAGCCGGTGGTAATGAAGCTTTAGATGTCTTAATATCTGTATTGTCACAAGCGGTTAAAATCAATAAAAAAATAAAACATACTAAAAAAAGCTTTTTATTTCTCTGTAAATTATCTAACATGTAATCCTCTTTTCTGTTTTATTACTAATAACCAATTCTAACAAATAACTTTTAAAACAGCGTATTTTTGTTTTACACTTAATTTTTGAAAACACTCTATTAAATTTGCTTCGGAATATACGGATAATCTTTTTCACTTTCTAACAATCTATTATTTCTATCAGAATGAATAGATAGCTAGAAAAACATTATCCAATAGGATGTTGAATTTGATATACTAGTTCCAATTGTAATAGCAGGTGAATCTAAACTAGAGAGGCGAATAGTTCATATATCCTTCTCTCTTGCTTTACGTTTATGAGTGGCTCCAAAAATAAGAGATTGCTGCCGCCCCCTCTTTAGTTAGTGCGAAATCTGTGTAACTAATTTCTTTAAGTTGAGCGACAATTATTATACCGTTAACAACAAGTAAGCCCCAAGAACTTATTTTAGCAATATACGGAAAAAGTAGCAATCCTTTCTCCGCCCAATATAAACAAACCCTCCAACTCAAACGATTTGGAGGGCTCTATACCACAAAGAAGAACTTTTATTAGATTACTTCAATTTCCCTTCAAAAACAATTTTCCTACCGCACGGTTCAACTTCTGTTTTGCCGTTTTTCTTCACTTCATGAAAGATTGGTTCTTCCATACGACGAGACGGTGCATAGCCTTCTTGTTCCATACGTGCTAAGCAATCTGTAATTGTTTCGTTTTCGAGTACTTCAAATTTCTTTTTCTTAGGTTGTTTTGTCATGCCCTAACCTACTTTCTATTTTTCTTGATGCGAATTGATTCTTCATGTAGACGATATATAACATTGCGAGAATTCCTATTATAATCATAACCGCAATAAAAAAGCTTGTATACTGTATTTTTTCTATAAATACGCCTCCTAATACAGGTCCCAGTATACTTCCTAAACTAAAAGCGATTCCAGATAAGATATTACCTGCTGGTAGTAAGTGTCTCGGTAATAAATCTGTCATAAATCCAAGTCCTAACGAGAAGCACGATCCAATGACCATACCAGCTAACAACATGCAGGCAAAGACGATCCAGTAATATTGATCAAATACGGCTGCCAGCAAGAAAATGCCCGTACTTATGCAGAACGTCCACGTTAAAATACGGTCCCTTCCGTATTTGTCACTTAATATACCGAGCGGAATTTGTGTAATAATGCCCCCAACTGCAAATGCTGGTAATAAGAAGGATACTTCTGAAACAGACCATCCTTTACGAAGCGCGTATACTGGTAAGTTACTGTTTAACATTGCTTCCAGTACGCCGTATGCAAGTGGTCCCAGCAGTGCAATCCATCCTAATCCAACAACTTGTTTATAACGAGAAAATGATGATTCACTCTTCACTTCTCTTTCATCTTGCGCCGGGAATGCATTTTTCGTCGGCAGTAATAATAGCCAACCTATTAAGCACAGTATAGTGGATATAATAAATGGCGTTGCAAGACCGTACTGAACAGTGCTTGCTAAATACGGACCAACGGCAAAACCAATTCCGAAGAATACACCGTATATCGATACTTGTCTCCCTATTTTACTTGGGTCTGCTGTTGTCGTAATCCATGTTTGTGTTCCGACATGAAGCATATGATCTCCGACTCCAACTACAAATCTAAGAATAAACCATACCCAAAATGAAAAAGTTTGTGTAAAAAAGAATAATGAAATAATAACGAGAAACCCACCAATGACGATAATTGGCTTCATTCCAAACTTTTGCATCGGCTTTTCAAGAAACGGCGAAATAACTAATATCCCAATGTATAGTGCCGTCGCATGAATACCGTTAATACTTGAACTAACCCCTTCTTGTTCAAAAATCATTGCAATGGCCGGTAAAAGCATCCCTTGTGATAAACCTGAGATTGCTACAATCCCAACCATAATCCAAAAAGTAAAACGCATCGACATCCCTTTCCCTCTCCTTCTCACGCTTTCCACCTTTCATTATAAACTGTTTCTTCAAATACGTGTACGAATATTCGCAATTAAAAAGAAGCTAAAAGAATGAACCTTTTAGCTTCTTATCCTTCCCAAACTTGTGCTTTCACATTGTTATGGAATTGCTTGAAATACGGATGTTTATAAAAAGCAGTTTCATACACGTATTGCTGTGCATGAGCAATTGGTGGCTGCGGGTATTGCATTTGTAAAGGGACTACAGCTGGTGAAACTTGCATATACATCGGAGCTATCATTATTTTTGTATATATATGATGATTATATGGCGAATGCGCAATTAAGAACGGATGATGCATGGATAATCTCCCCTTTTACCTACAATGTTATAGTATATGCAATACCTTTCATTTCGGGGATTATTTCTCTTCTAACCAATCCTCTACATGTTTTATAAATACATCTAAACAATCAATAAACGGCGAATGACCACAATCCTCTAACACTTTCAACTCTGCATTCGGTAAATGTTTTGCTAATTCTTCACCGACCACTTGCGGTACGACATAATCTCTGTCACCTTGTACGACAAGTGTTGGAGCTTTAATATGATGAATTTGCTTATTCCCCTCTACAACCCCGTTATGTTCATCCGAAATATTAAATGTAATGAGCGCATAATTTACATCTACGAAATTACGTTGCGTTAACATATCGTCTAAATACTTTTCATAACGATCCGGTTCCGGTTGATTATGTGTATATATTAATAAATTCCATACTGTACGGTAATATAATTTATTCATATTTTTTATCGCGTCTAGCACTGGAGCAATTTGTACGGGATCTTGTGCAACCTCTTCCTTCGTCTTTACTAAACTTGATACGATTGGCTGCCCGTTTATATCTTTTTTAAAAATTGGATATCCCTTCATGCCCACTGATTCTACTAAAATTAACTTTTCTACAAATGTTGGATGATTCGCTGTAAATTGCATCGCAACACCACCGCCCATTGACCAGCCCATTAATGAAAATTTCTCTAGCTTCAATTGATCGACAAATAGTTTTACATCTATTGCAAAGTCTTGTAATGAATCTATCGATTGATTATATGTTGATTGGCCAAATCCTCTTAAATCAAGAGCGTAAATATGGTATTGATCTTGCAGCTTTTCAATAACTAAATCCCAATGTTGTGACGACGTCATATTCCCGTGAATGAGTACAAGAATTTCTGTATTTTGCCTTCCAACTTCCTGATACGCAATCGTTTCTCCGTTCGATAGTGAAACAAACTCCATTGTTGCAGGCTTAATCATCACAAGTTCCCCCATTCTTTTTAATAGAAAGAAAATTCTTTACTTAATTAAAGAATAGCATGTAGAATATACGTTCGCAACATAAAACCTATACGAAATTTTTACATAAATCAACATGTCTATTACTAGACAATTATAATGAAAAAGTATATAGTTAGCTAGGTAACTAATTTGAAAGGATCAAAATACATGGACGAAAAACAACATTTTTTTCACATTGTCAGCCAGACTTCTCGCAAGTTTACGAAGAAATTTAATGAACGCGTATCTCCCACTGGGTTATTTAGTGCGCAATGGGCTGTTATTTTCCGCATCAATCAAACTGGTTCTTGTACACAAACAGAGTTATGCCAGTATTTAAATGTTGAATCACCAACGATGACTCGTACGTTAACACGTATGGAAACGATGGGATGGATTATTCGTACAGAAGGAAAAGATCGCCGTGAGAAGCTTATTTCTTTATCAGAAACAGCGATAAAAATGATTCCGGTATGGCAAGAAGAAGTTGATACTTTTGAAGAAAAGACGCTAGAAGGTATTAACGAAGATGAGTTACATCAAGCATTTCAAGTGTTACAACAAATTATTAAAAACTTAGATTAAATTGGAGGGATGACGATGCAAAGTGAGAAACTTTGGACGAAGGATTTCCTCGGAACTTGTTTTAGTAGTCTATTTCTCTTTTTAACATTTTATATGCTTATGACTACTTTACCTGTCTATGTAATAGACGGTCTAAAAGGAAAACCTGAGGAAATTGGTTTAGTTGCAACTGTATTTCTTATTTCATCTGTTTTATGTCGACCATTTACAGGAAAATGGCTCGATGATTTAGGAAGAAAGAAAATATTATTTATTTCACTTTCTTTATTTTTAGCCGCTACTGTTATGTATTTCGGTGCGCAAAGTTTATTTTTATTACTTGCCCTTCGCTTCTTACATGGTATTGGGTTCGGTATGGCAACAACTGCAACGGGTACGATTGTCACAGATGTTGCGCCAGCTCATAGACGCGGCGAAGCACTTGCCTATTTCGGCGTATTCATGAGTTTGCCGATGGTAATTGGTCCTTTTTTAGGTTTAACAATTATTTCTCATTTTTCATTTACAGTATTATTTATCGTTTGTTCCGTATTTTCATTGCTTGCATTTTTATTAGGACTACTTGTAAATATTCCGCATGAAGCACCAGTAAAGAAACAAAAACAAGAAAAAATGAAATGGAAAGACTTACTTGAACCATCTTCTATTCCGATCGCTCTGACAGGATTTGTTTTAGCCTTTTCTTATAGTGGCATTTTATCCTTTATTCCTATTTATGCAAAAGAGCTCGGTTTAGCTGACATTGCAAGTTACTTCTTTATTTTATACGCACTTGTTGTTGTAATTTCTCGTCCATTTACAGGTAAGATTTTTGATCGCTTCGGTGAAAATGTACTTGTTTACCCAGCTATCATTATTTTCACAATTGGGATGTTCATTTTAAGCCAAGCACAAACTTCATTTTGGTTCCTTGGCGCAGGTATGTTAATCGGTTTAGGCTATGGAACATTAATTCCTAGCTTCCAAACGATTGCGATTTCTGCCGCTCCAAACCATCGACGTGGTTCTGCGACAGCTACGTACTTCTCATTCTTTGATAGTGGTATTGGCTTTGGTTCTTTCATTTTAGGTATCGTCGCAGCGAAATCGAGTTACCATAATATGTATTTTATCGCAGCTATTATCGTTGCGTTTACTTTACTTCTCTATTATGGATTACACGGACGAAAACAAAAATTCAAGAAACAACATACAGACGGAAAAGTTTCCGCTTAACATAAATAAGGAAAGTAAACTTCCCCGTTTACTTTCCTTATTTTGTATTTCTTTCAATAGAAGCGTATACTTATAATAGAAATAAAAAGGAGGGACCGCTATGAAACTAAAAAAATCTCCCCTACTCTTACTCATAATCACATTCATATTTGTAATTACAGGGCTCGGTTTTACATACTTCAAACATAATAAAACAATCCCATCGAAAAATAACGTGACGAAGAAAAATTGGTTAGATGACCCGTACTTACGTTGGTCGTATACACATATGAAAGAATTCACTTTAATTAACGAGGTGAAAAATAACCCGGATCACGTTTCCCACTTCTCTACCGCATTGCAAAACTTAGACGATTTTGCTGTAGAGCGTAGATTTGGAAATACAATTCCTCTAAAAAAACTTTTAGACGATAATAAAACGGATGCTTTTGTCGTTGTACATAATGGACAACTTGTATATGAACGATATTTCAATGGATATAACGAGAGCGAACCTCATGGTATGGCGTCATTAGCGAAGGTTTTTTCCGGAGCAATAATACAATCTCTCGCTGAAGAAAACCGTATTGACTTAGAAAAAACAGCTGACACATATATAAAAGAATTAAAAAATACACCATTCGGAAAAGCAACACTACAGCAATTAATGGACATGCAAGTGTCTGCAGAGTACCCTACTCACGGATACGAACATCCAGCGTTAGAAAATCAAGATGCACAACTATACTTGGCGAGCAATATTTTACCTCGAGGTAAAAATTACGATGGTCCAATGAAAATTTATGATATGTTACAAGAAGCAGAAGAAACTGCACCACCTGGTTCTGCCTTTTCTTACAATAACGGATCGACAGAAACACTCGCTTGGGTGATTCGAACGATCACTGGTCAATCATTAGCTGAAAATGTTAGCGAGCGCATATGGTCTCAAATTGGTATGGAAGAAAACGCGTATTACGTTACAGATGAAACGAAAGTAGAACAAGCAAGTGCTGGATTAAATGCAAATGCTAGAGATATGGCTAGATTCGGACAATTACTATTAAACAACGGGGAATATAACGGAAAACAAATTCTCCCTTCTTCTATTACTGAAGATATAAAAAATGTCCAAGAAGGTGAACTTGCAGTTGGCCCTGGAGCTTCCATTTCTTATCATAATCAATGGTGGATTCCGCACAATGAACAAGGTGCTTTCGAAGTGTTAGGTAGTTACGGACAAACACTTTACATCGATCCAAAAGCAAACATGGTCATTGTCCACTTCTCTTCTAACGCTACGCCAAGTAATGAAATCCATTCAGTTTACTCAAATATGTATATTGATATTGCGCATCATTTAGAAAAGCTTTCACAGTAGTGGAGACAGGAGTTTAAACCTTACATGTATGACTATTTGATTGAACACACAATCTGTTGTGTTGAAACATCCATATATCTAAAAAAGGAGCTCTCTTGATAAAGAGAGCTCCTTTTTTTATTTCTTCTTCTTTTCTGTCGGTTGACTTTGTTTAGCGAAATTAGATGAATCATCGAAATTTGGTTGCTTTTTACCAGCATTATTACTTCTACCTTTTCCCATATGTAATGCACCTCCCCTCATCCTTACTATTCCCAATAAAAAAATCCTCTTGCATCCAGAAGTTTTTTTATTGTCCCTTATTCATAAGGCACCACTGTTCTCGTAGTAATTCCAACACTTTCAGTTAGAGAAGCTTCCACAGTAGTGGAAGCTTTTTATTGTTGGGGTGTTTTATTTAAACCCATTACCCTCATCACATTTATTCATAATGAAACTTTTTATTAGCAATCCAATAATACGTTACGAAGAGTGTCAATAAAATCCACACTATAGTTAGTAATCCAGTAATTATTGCGTTTGAATTTACGCCCCCCGTAACTAACGTTTCCATTGCATACTTACTCATACCGGCTGGATTAAGCCGATCCATTATTGGATTCAAACCGACAATTACTCTGCAGGCTAAAAGGAACGCAATTGAAATTAATGCAATAATACCTTGACTGTGAAAAATAGCACTTATCATCGTTGTGAAAGATACGATAAAAAGAACCCAAATTAGATAAAATAGTAATCCAGTAATTAGGTGTGCAAATGGAACGGCAGTAAAAAGAAAATTTACATATAGATAAGAAGTTACGTATCCAATTGTTACACTAAACGCTACCATTACATAGTTTGACACTATTTTCCCACCTACATATGAAGTAACAGTAACGGGCCTTGTTAAAATAAAGGCCAGCATACCATTAGCTTTATCTGTTTGAATTGCACCCATCATAGAAATCACTAGAATCATAAGTCCAAGCTGGTCAAACTGGGATCCCAAGGTAGTCGCTAATACTTCGCCCCCTTTTTGCGCTGCCATACTCAGATCAATTGTAATTCCCTGGCCTCCACCTAACGCTTCTAGAATTGATGGTAAATAATGAGTTACTATCGGCTGTGTTGCACCTAAAAATATAAAAACAATTGGTAGCCAAATGATCTTAAAATCACGTAACATTTGAACACATTCTTTTTTTATCAATACCATTGAGTTATTCATTTTTGCACCACCAATTTCAAGAAAATCTCTTCTAAAGTATCGTTGCTCATTTCAAATTTAACGATGTCCACTTCATGTTCGAGTGCATTTTGTAATAACATATTTTTGTTTATTTCGATACTTTCAACCTTCACTTTGATTTTAAGCCCAACCACTTCTACGTTCTTCACATACGGTAATTTTTTCACAATTTCAATCCACTTTTGATCTTTAGCTGTTATTTCAATAACTAATTTATTTTCACGATTACGGTGTAAAAGCTCCGTAATCGTTGTGTCTTCTATTTTTGTTCCATCTTTTATAATGACAAGTCGTTCACAGATTTCTTCTGCATCGCTTAAGATGTGGGTTGATAATAAAATGGTTGTATCTTTTTTTATTTCTTCAATCAGATTCAATACTTCCCGCCGGCCGATCGGATCTAATGCGGATACCGGTTCATCCATGACAATAAGCGAAGGTTTATGCAATAATGCTTGTGCAATACCAAGTCGTTGCTTCATTCCACCAGAAAATGTACTAACCTTTGTATTTTCTTCTCCCTTTAGTCCAACTTTCTCCAACATTTTCGGAATCGACTTTGACAATTCTTCTTTTTTCAACCCCGAAAGTTGGCCCATAAACGTAAGCGTTTCTCTCGCTGTCATCCAATGAAAAAAATTAGGATATTGAGGTAGATAACCAATTTCACTTTTCATTTTTGATATTTTTATCCCATTCAATAAAACTTCACCAGCAGTTGGATTAGTAATATCCGAAATTACTTTTATTAATGTGGATTTCCCTGCTCCGTTTGGTCCAATTAATCCGACGCATTCCCCCGCTTGCAATTCCATCGAGAAATTATTGACAGCAATTTTCCCTTTAAATGATTTTGTTACATTTTTAATCTCTAATTTCATAATTTCCCACTGTCCTTTCTCCCTATAACAAAGTACAAGATAGGTCCCAATATATTAACGAAAAGAATAATTAACGTCCATACAAGTACATTTTTTCTTGTCTTCCTATGTCGATATAAATCAATGAATGCAATTAAAACTAAAAGTGCCCCCACTGCAATAACTGGCAATATAATGGGTAGAAAAGCCATAATATCAATGTCTTTAAGATCATTCAATCCATAATGTATTTTCATTGTCATCACTCCTTCTAAATCTCATTATCATTATTGATAATGATAAAATAAAAACAGATGGATTGCAATCATTATTCTCATTATTTATAATGAGAATAAAAAACGATATATAAGGTGATATAATGAGTAATAAAGTTGAAATTTTAATGCATCCGGTAAGAATGAAAATTTGCCAAGTGTTAATGAGAAATAAAGAAGATGGGCTAACACCATTAGAAATGGTAAAAATCATTAAAAATGTACCTCAAGCAACACTATATAGGCAGCTACAAACAATGGTTGATTCTGGTATCGTCCATGTAATTAAAGAAAAAAAGGTGAAATCTGTTTCTGAAAAATATTACGCAATCAATGAAGAAGATGCAAAAATTGAAGGAAGTGAATGGAAAGGATTATCTGATGATGAAAAGTTAAACTACATTTCCTATTACCAGTTATCACTTATGACACAATATCAAAGTTACCTTAAGAAATTAGAAGAACAAAACAGTCAAGAAGATAAGGCTACTTTTTCTGTAGTAGAATTAAAGCTAGACGAGGAACACTTTGGAAAATTTCAAAACGAACTTAACGAATTAATGATTAAATACTACAATAGCCAAAGTAAAGATGACGAAATAGAGGCTCCAGTTCGGACCGTCGCTATTACAATTATTCCAGAAACGTGAACTAACTCAATATACATAATACAAGCCGATGCTTCCTTACCATAGGAATCATCGGCTATCTTCAGTTCGAAAATTATTTTGACTTCTGCTGTATGGCTGGCGAAAAAAACTGATTTAGAAATTCGAATCTGCTTAAAGATCCTGTCTTTCTTATATTAAATGAATTCTTTTCTTTCTTTTCTCATATTCGTCTCATACCATCCACACTCTCTCCAAACACTTTTTAACAAGAAGCATGGGTAAACTAATAAATATAAATTAGGAATCCACCAAGAAATATCGAAATCTAAACGGATTGTCCAAAATGCTAGAGCTTGTAATCCTGAACAAAAAGTTAAAATTAATGATAAGAACGCAAAGTGGCTCCAAATATGTTTTTGTTTAGAATGTAAATACAAACTTAGAAATCCCGTTAACGAGATTAACAAATCCAAGGGTAAAAAAGACCAGTTCCATGCTACTAAAATAGGATCTTGGTAGTCTTTAAACAAATATTCTTGGGGAATCATATGAAAAATTGTTATGAGCCAATATACAACAAACCCAAAATCAGTAATAAGAAAAAAATACTTTAAACGATTCAATGTATACGTTCCTCCACTACTTCTTTTTTCTTCGCTTCATGTGCCGTACTATTAAAATTTAAAATTACAACTCCAATTAAAATAAAGAGAATTGCTAGTATCTTAGTTACATTGATACTTTCTCCAAAATAAAAGAACCCAATTATTGTAATCGTTACAATTCCCATACCTGACCAAACCGCATAGGCAACAGACATTTCCATCCCCTTTAATGCGAATGACAGAAATACAAAACTTACTACATAAAATAAAAAAATAAGTATGCTTGGTACAAGTTTCGTTAATCCATCAGATAGTTTCATTGCAGTTGTACCCGCTACTTCAAATAAAATTGCTAAGCATAAATAAATCCACTGCACTATTCTCCCACCTTTTACTCCGAATTAGAGATTCCATAGATCAACATGTCCATAATAGACTCAAGTATACTCCCTAATGTATAATTACTCTTTTCAATAAACATAGGATCATATATGCGATTCAGTGCTCCCAAATATAATTCAATAAAAAATGGAATTTGAATCTTTCTAATGCTTCCTTCTCTCATTCCCTCTTCTAATAAACTGATTACAGTAGACCAACCTTCACGTAAAAACTGATCTAATTTTAACCATTGATTATAATGATGTTTTTTTAGTTCTACTAATAAACGTGCATCCATGAATTGAAATTGTTGCGGAATACAAATTAAGATGAGTCTTATTTTTTCAACTGTTTGTAATGCATCATCTTCAGCTATATTTTTTTCCTTTTCTTGAATACTTTCTATTACATGACGAATAACTTCATCTACTATTTCATCTTTTGAAGAAAAGTGCTCATAAATTGTCCTCTTACTCACAGCTAATTGTTTTGCTAAATCACTAATTGTAAATGTAAACCCCTTCGTTTGAATTTGATGACTTGTTTCTGTTACTATTCTTTGTTTCATAATCCGCCCCCTAAACCATTGGTACCATTTTGGTTTTTTTAGTACCATTTCATTTTACAATATTTAACACAACCTACACAATGTTTATTTTAAATTTTCTGATTCAACAACTCAAAAGAGCTGAAATATGAGAGCAATGATGGTCATACCTGCATATTCAACAATAAAATGAATGTATAGAAGCCTTAAAAAGCGAAATACAGCTTTATAAGGCTATATTGGTTTATATTCTTTTCTTGATTGATGAGTCTGGGTAGAAAATATCAGTCACTGAGCATTAATGCTTTTTAATGAGTAATAAAAAAATGGTTATAAATTCAATAGTAGTCTTTTTCCAAGTATCCTTTTTTATATGATTCCTATAACAATTACAAAGCTGAATCATCATCTTTAAAGCTGCTTGCTTCTGCTAAAAGACTATAGAAAAAGACACCTTTATACGAGTGTCTTTTCTACTCTTTTTAAAGAATTTATATCAACCTCATAAGTATTCCCATATGGTCTAAGTGATGGAATCTCTTCCTTTGGCCCATAAAATAATAGTTTCAAATCATCATCTTTATACTGAACTACGAAGAAGTCATCAAATTGATCAAATGTGTTTTGATTGATCGTGATAAACCCTTTTTCTTGGGCAGTTGTTTTAACACTTATTCTTCGTCCATCTTTAATGACATCATATCCATGCTGATTCGTCACTTTGGATAGCTCACCATTCGTGTAAAGGACACAAAAAAATTCACCTAGACGACCTATAAGATGTCTTAATTCAGTCGCCTTACAACCAAGAATATTCATTTCAAATCTTAACATTTCAAAGTATTCCTCATATAACTTTTTAATTTGTGAGATTCCTATTTTATCCTTCTCCTTATAGAAAAGAAGTTTCCCATTTTCCCACTCACCTACAACAGATTCACACTCTGCCCCTTTAGGTTTGTGAAAAACTAATCCAGTATAAGGATAATCTTCACCTATATATCTATAAGTTTTTTTGTTTATATATATAAACAAATTTTTATTAACAGCCCTCCCTTTGTTATAACGGTTATAACAATAATCAGCCGGATTAATACTCCTCGGTTTCGTATTAAATTTTGCTATTAATCTGGCCTTTATCTCTACAGATGTTAAAGTATCACCTATTTTTTCTTTAAGAGCCTCTATAAATTGCTCATAAATAGTCAATGTAACCCTCTCCTCGTATTTCTCAATATTTTTATACCTAGTAGAACTTCACTCTATAATTTGGCCTAATTGTGGGATATTATATTTAAAATCCTTTAGAAATTTATATAACTTTCTATATGAATTTTACATTTAATTGCTTAAATTTCATAGTCTATTAAATAAATTGAATGGGGAGAAACACCGATATACTTTCAACTAAATAAAAAGCGCCCTATAAACAGGGCGCTTTACTCCAACCTAATGACTAATAGTAGCAGTTGGATATAATGTTGTTCCTCCAATTGAAACCTTTATTTCATTTGTTAACGGAACATTTTGTTCATTAATAATTGTTCTCCACCATTCCCATGCAAGACCTGTACATTCTCTTGCTACGATTTTTATATTTTTTGAATTTGGTGGAAGAGGGATAACTGTAGAGTAATGAGCCGTTTTGTCTTTGCCACTACCTTCCCATATTTTATGTGTTAGTACTTCTTTCCCATTTTGATCAAATGTGAATTCATCCCAAGATACATCAAATTGAGCAACGTAAGCACCGTAATGATCAAGTGTCATTTTAGCACTTGAATATTCTGTAGTTGTCGTCTCGATATAATCTGTATTGTTATGAACAGCAGCTGTTGCATTATCTTTTAAGAAAGTGCTTGTATATGAAATTGGGTATGCTGGATTTTTAAAACTTAATTCAGCATTATCTTTAATGATGTTTCGGATTTCATTGAAATCTTTTGTAACAATCTTGTTATGCTCTTTCGCATCTCCGCCTAATACGACAGCCGTAAAGGTACTTTCTTCAAAAATATCTTTGTACTGTCCACTCGTTTCGACGCTGTTATTCTTAAGTAAAGCTTTAAAAGCAGCTTGTACATCTTTACTCTTAGATGTGGTTTCTAATTTTACATAAACCGTTCTACCATAAGCTACATTTGAAACCATGACAGGTGGAGCTGAATTACTTACTCCTTTACGAGTTAGCTCATCAAAAGTAACACTATTATCAAATAGATCGGATGGATTGTTAGGTAGTTCAGCACTTACAGTATAGAATATTTGCTTATATGCAGCCACCATCACTTTTTTCTCTCCATTTGCAACTGCATTAAAATCAATGTTCAGACTGTTATCAAGATATTTCGCATTAACATTAAGAGCACTAGCGATTTGTGATTTACTATAAACCATAGATTCTGTATACTGCATTCTTGCAGGTAACGTATGTGTTGCGGAATACTTTTCATTCCAAGTAGATACTAAATCATCTACTGCTCCAGCTACATTACCATATGTCGGATTTTGGACAGTGATTGTATTTTCTTTTCTCATGCCAGGTAAATCTATACTAATATTCAAAGGCTTTCTCTTAGCCACTAATAAACTCGGTTGATTGTCTGCAAAAGCTTTATTGGCAAGTTGTACAGCTCCTGGATACGTGCGATTCGCTACAGAATCAATAATCGAAATATCGACTGGTGACGTTGTAAGTGATTTTTTCTCGCGTTCCACTACTACAAATTTACCATTTGAATTGATACTTTCTTTCGGAACAAAACTCTCAACTTTATCACCATTTACAGCTAAAACCTCTTGATTATTATATGTAAGGTTTGCTATACCAGTATCGATGCTACTAGCATTTTTATTTATATCATTTGCATTACCGATTTGTGTTTCTGCAAAAGAAATAGACGAATAATGAATCGTGCATAGACTAACTAATAAACATGCAAGGAACTTTCTTTTCTTGGTATTTTTCTTATTATTCAGAAAAATCACCCCGTTCTATTTTTAATAAGATATAATAATAGATTGATACACGATAGCTAACTAATACACTTACATAAACGCTTTTAAAAGTTCTTGGACTAAAGGAATTACTCCACCTAAAAATTTTAAAACTGCCATTGCGATTTCCATATTACTTCCTCCTCTTTGCTGTATTAAGATGTGTTGTATATTTATGCTTTCATTATAATAAGCTTTTACATTTGCATCAATTCATTTTTATATGCAATATTTCATATTGAGGAAAGCAACTTTTTCTGTCTGGGTGATGGGATACTACTCTTCTTAACAATATTTCACCCCTCTATAAATATCAGAATTTTCTAATTCTAAAAGGTTATGAACGAATCAACCTCGAATAATTGTAATAAACATACATAAGGAGGTTGATCTATTTTGTTTCGTTCCTTTACCAATGGTTGCGTCGCCTTAGTGCAACGTTTCTTGCCAGAGCCGTTTATTTTATCATGTTTATTAACTGTTTTTGTTATCTTCTTCGGCATGTTTGCAACGCACCAAACGCCGGTGGAAATGATCACTCATTGGGGTGATGGAATTTGGGGACTTCTCGCCTTTTCTATGCAAATGGCGCTTGTACTCGTGACAGGATCGGCTTTAGCAAATGCTCCCCTCATTAAAAAAGGATTAACGAAAGCTGCAAGGTTACCGAAAACGAATGGACAAGGTATTATTGCCATTTCAATCGTTAGTTTACTAGGGGCATACATAAATTGGGGATTTGGTATTGTTGTATCTGTTTTATATGCAAAAGAAGTAGCAAGGCAGCTGGAAGGATTAGATTATAGACTAGCCATTGCCTCTTCCTATTCTGGATTTCTCATTTGGCATGCGGGGCTTTCTGCTTCTATTCCTCTTACGTTAGCAACTGGCGGTGAAACGTTAATTAAAACGACAGCTGGAAGTATTAAAGAAGCGATTCCAATAACAGAAACGTTATTCTCACCATACGCACTTGTACCAGTTATTATTTTTCTCGTTACGATGCCTCTCATTAATAAAGCGATGCATCCAGATGAAAAACATACGATAACTGTAGATCCTAGCGTATTCCATGAAGAGGCTGCCGCTCAAGAAGTAGGAAACAATACGTTCGCTGAAAAAATGGAAAATAGCATCATTATTACACTTTGCGTTGGCTTGTTAGGTCTTATTTATATTTTCAATTACTTTTATACGAAAGGCTTTAACCTTACGCTAGATATCGTGATTTTTATGTTATTAATTGCTGGGCTTATTTTCCACCGTACTCCGATTCAATATATTCGCGCTTTTTCAGATTCTACAAAAAGTGCTTCTGGCATTTTACTTCAGTTTCCGTTTTATGCTGGAATTATGGGAATGATGATTGGAGCAAATAGTGAAGGACTTTCACTTGGAGGGGCTATTTCGAATTTCTTTATTAGCATTTCAAACGAAACGACTTTCCCGCTCTTTACTTTTTTAAGTGCTGGCATCGTTAATATTTTCGTTCCATCTGGTGGCGGTCAATGGGCTGTGCAAGCCCCCATTATGATTCCAGCTGGCGCTGAACTTGGTGTACCTGCTGCAAAAACAGCAATGGCAATTGCGTGGGGCGATGCTTGGACGAATTTGATTCAACCATTCTGGGCATTACCTGCATTGGCGATAGCTAGTTTAGGTGCCCGTGACATTATGGGATTTTGCGTTGTTAACTTACTATATGCAGGATTTATCATTAGTCTATGTTTCTTATTTATTTAAACGAAAAGCTAGTTTTATACTAGCTTTTTTACACAATAAATCATTTATTTCCCACGCAATTTATAATAGTTCTCCACTCTATCTCCGTAAGATGTAATGCCTCAAATGCAAAAAAATCTCCACATACTTTTTCAATTAGATGTGGATTGTTTTTAAGGAAATTCCACTGCAGCGCTTTAGGAAGAAAATACGTTTCATATTCTTTACTTCCTCTTACTACCTCATCCACTTCTCTTTCACAAATTCCTCTTATTAAATAATCATTTCTTAATTGAATCTGTATTTGTTGAAACGTTTCACTACATTTCTTCAATTGAATTAAGCAATTCATATATGTACGAAAAAGTTCATTATCATACTGACAACAATTTATAATACGTTCCATTTCATTCATAACGTACGAGCCTTTTCTTCTATTTGTAATAACCACTTTTCCCGCTTCTCTCGTTTACTCGTTTTCACAGATTGAAAAACAGATCGTTTTATATCGCGAATGCCGCAAAAACGTAAAACACCTCTCTTCATTATAATCCAATCGGCTGATCGATATAGTAGTGCGACGTACCATAACGGTGAGTCTAACGTATTAATTACCCATGCCTTCTTACCTTTTAGTAACCCTTTCGGCAGGGCACCTTCATATTTATAAGCAAAACCAGCAACGAAAATGCGATCAATAAATCCTTTTAAAATAGCTGGCATCCCCCACCACCATATTGGATAAATGAAGAGAAGAGTATCCGCTTCTTCTACTAACGCTCTGTACCGAGCTGTTTCTTCTTCATTTACTAAATCACGCCTTTTCTTCTCTTCATTAAATACAAGGACGGGATTAAATTGTTCTTTATATAAATCAAGTACCGTAACCGAATGGTTTGTTTCTTGTAATCCTTTTTGTACATGCTTTAAAATCGCCGCGTTAAAACTTGAAGGACTAGGATGAGCGTATACAATTAGTACATTCAATACATAACAACTCCCTCTATAAATTAAAGTTTCCCCTTCTTTAACATCTTCTCTACAATTTGTACGTTTTTTGAGCTTTGTAATAAACGGTTTAATACGGTAAGCAACTCTTCCTTGTCTAAATCTTTCAGTTTCTCTTTCACCGTACTTTCACCAGCACCTTGAATATCATAAACAACTGCCGCCATATGTTTACAATAGTTTTCATATGGACACTCACAGCTACTTTCTGTAAAATCTTCAAGATCAATAATCACTTCATAGTTTCCTGCATTTCCAGTAACGAAAGCAAATATTTTCTTGTCTTGTATTTCAACATCATCTACATGTCCTTCTTCATAATATTCATACCCTTGATCCATAATGTACTTAGGTATCCATTTCGTTATATCATGTAATAAACAAGCGTACATAACAACACCTCTTCCTTTAATTCCCTTTTGACTTCCACAACCCCTGTATGTTATTCTAATAACTGTCAAATAGCAAGTCTATATGACAAAACAACTGACACCTATTCGGCGAAGGTGTCTCTTTTCATTTGCAGCCGATATGAAGTGCCTCTTTCAGGCACATTCAATCTTTGACACTACACACTCAACACCATTCCCTGTATCAGGCTGCTTAAGCAGTCTTTTACTCTACATACTTCAAAAAAAAGAGAGCTTAGCTCCCTTTTCCCGCCTTATAAAATACCCCTTTTTCCGTATAGAGATATTCATCAGCTAATGTAATTTTCCCATCCAGTTTCAGTTCATCTAATAGTCTTGATAAATAAAATTGATGTAACATCTTTTTCGTGAATTTTCCTTCATGATGCGAAACGATATGTTCTTGAATATCTAACAATGATATTGGCTTATCCTGCTCTATCATATATTCATAAACTGTACTACGCAGTTTTACGTATTTTTCGAGTATCACAGTAGCTCGCAACCCCTTTCTTCTTAATATAAATTTTTTCGTAATCGGTTTTTTTGCAATAAAAAAACCTCTCCGATAAGAAGAAGTTACGTATATATCTTCGTCTTATCTCCCAGAACAAATATGTTCTGCTGGAATTAGCACCTGCATCGCGGTTGCTGGGTTTCATCGGGCCAGTCCCTCCACCTCTCTGGATAAGAAAATATTCACTTAATTCTTACTATACGTAATTTCATTTTAATTGTCAAACAAATATAACAAATTATATTTTGCTTCTTACTGTTCATACTATACATATATGAACATGCAAGGAGGATTATGAAATGCACGAAAATGCTCGCGGATATGTACAAGACTCATTTCAATCATTACAAGAAGCAAAACATTGTTTAGAAGCTGCACTACAAACTGTTGAAAAAGATTTTAATCGCGCACGTATTGAACAATCTCTTTATGCGATCGAACAAGCTATTCAACGTTGTGATTACACGGTTCACATTTTAGAACAAGATTGAAAAAACTTCCCATCATAAGGTGGGAAGCTTTTTCAAATGGCATACTTCATAATTATTACCGTTATGATTAAAAAATATACAGAATTAGCAATTTCTAAAATCCCTACTTTTATAATAGAAATCTTTTTACCGTATAACATAACTGCTCGAATGACACTCGGTATAAAAATAAGAGAACACAACGGATTGATAGCAAATACAATGATTGTTAATAGAATATGATAACCCCATGATATAAGCCGATACTTCGGGTTATTTTTCTCGCGTATCATCGTTTTCACATAAAACGTACTTCCTAAAAAATATAAAAATGAAATAAGCGCAATAAATAATGCTGTTTTATCTATAAGTTTCATTGAAAAATAATAGCTAACTAAACCACCAATACAGAAAACAATAATCGCACTGATGTCATTTAGTAATGCTCTTTCATTTTTTTGATGAGCGTAATACATATTTACTATAAATAATGGAATCATGAATACTACGAATAAAAGAATGCGCCATTCATATAATAGAGAAATCATTCCAAATACGAACGCAATGATCAAATATACAATTGTAGCATGTAAATACTCTTTTTTTCGTCTTTGCTTTATGTACGTAAGAAATGGATACGTAGCTAAATAGATAAAGAACCAAGCTAAAAACAACGGAATATGATACATAGTAGGTTTCCCAAGTATGACACTTAATAGAAATGGTATAACGAGCATGGCCCATGCACCGTGTTGCTTCGGAATAACTAACCTCATTAACTATACACCTCCTCTTCGAAAACATTTCTCACCTACTATTATACAAATAATCTCATATAATAACGGAAGTATATTGGATCAATTTTTTGACAATAAAAAATGCTCCTTACAATATGTAAGAAGCATGAATGAGGCAAACGAATATGTAAGTCGCGACCCTACCTTATATGAGTATGCTTTTCTATGCCATGTTATGCTTATCTAATATGCCATATTTCTTTTTAAATCTTGTAAGAATCGTAATCCAAGACGTACTAAATAGTAGTAAGAAAATAACATTCGAAATGGCATGACTCAAATCGAAATAAAAACTTGCAATATAATATGAAACGACTGCTTCCCACGTTGCCTCACGTATAAAACCGAGAAGCCCCCATAAGTTCATAATCCAGCCAAATAAAAATCCAACAAACAATCCGTATAGAAGTCTTCCCCATAGCTTTTTCATTAAAAATGTATTCCGTAATAACCCAGCTATAAAACCAATCATCCCCCACGAAAACATTTGCCACGGCGTCCACGGACCTTGTCCTAAAAAGATGTTAGATACGATAGCCGCTGTTGCACCGATCATAAAACCAGTTTCACTTCCAAATACAATTGCAGAAACGATAATGACAAAAGAAGTCGGCTGTACACTTGGTAAAAGAGAAAATGGTACGCGACTAACTGCTGCAATTGCTGCTAACACAGCAACGAGAACAATTTCACGTGAAACAAACGCCTTTCTTTCAAACCGGATATAGAACGGTAACATAATAACAACTAATAAAAACAAACTACTTAACATGTAATAACCGTCCATGATAAGTGTCGTAACGAGCAAGGTGGCTATTATAACTGCAAAAATACATATTATGAATGCAACATATCGTTTGGACACGCTTCGTACACATCCTCCCACGTTAATGCATATGGCAACTCTTTTCGAATGAATCGATTGATAGAGGTTGTATAAAAGAAGTTACCACTGAAAAATTCTTTCGGTGCATCATTCATAATGACTGCTCCGTCAAATAACATCATACATTGATCAACGTATTTCGCTGCAAATTCAATATCATGCGTTGCCATTACAATTGTTGTACCTTCTTTTTGCAATTTCCTAAATAGCTCTCCTACTCGTTCTTTCTTCCATGGATCTAACCCCTTCGTCGGTTCATCCAGTAATAATAAAGTCGGCTTTGATAATAACGTCGTACATAACGCGAGTAGTTGTTGCTCACCCCCGCTACAATCATGCGGATGGCGTTCTTTAAGCGAGCTCAACCAAAACTGTTTTAGCATATCTTCTGCTATTTCTTTTCCTTGTTCTCGGTATAATTCACGTGCACGTTCATACACTTCTTCCCACACTGTATCAAATGTAAAATGATAATATGGATGCTGCGATACATACCCAATCCTTTTAAATCGTTCTTTCGAATCAATTTTATATATCACTTTCCCATTCCACTTTACTTTCCTTCTTCTCGCTTTTTGCAACCCAGCTAATATCGTTAACAGCGTAGACTTCCCTGTCCCATTCTTTCCAACGAGAGCTACCCATTTTCCTTTTTCAATCGATACAGTTAAATCTCGTAAAATAAGCGGACTATTTTTTTCATATTGGAACGAAATATGCTCTGCACTTAAAATGACTTCTTGCTTTTCACCTTGTACTATTGGCTTATTTACATATGATATCGCTGAAAAATCATTCATTTTCATTTGTGCTTCTCGCACTGTAAACGGAATATCTTTCGCATTCCATTCTAAAAACAATCTTGGAATTTGCGGAATAAACGGACGGAATTTTTCTACTTCCCACATGTTCGCTACAACCGTTTTCGGACTACCGTCATACAAGATTCTGCCGTTATTCATACAAATAACGCGCGTTGCAAGTGGTATTACTTCATCTAAACGATGTTCACTTAACACAATCGTAATGCCAAGTTCTTCGTTAATACGTTTTAACAATCCTAAAAACTCTTTCGCAGCAATAGGATCTAATTGTGCTGTCGGTTCATCTAATAATAATAATTTCGGCTGCATAACTAATACCGCAGCTAAATTGACAAGCTGCTTTTGCCCGCCAGATAACGTATGAACAGATTGGTGCAATAAATCTTGAAATCCTAAGAAGCTAATAAGCTCTGCTATTCGTTTTTGAATAATATGTGATGGTAATCCGATATTTTCTAAAGAAAATGCTAATTCTTGAATAACTGTATCCATTACGAGTTGATTTTCTGGATTTTGAAATACCATGCCAATTTCTTGCGCAGATAATAAATCAGGTACTTCCTCTAATAAAACGTCATCATAAAAAATTTCTCCTGAACGTGTACCGATTGGAAGTAATTCCTTTTTAAAATGTTTCAATAAAGTCGTCTTCCCAGAGCCTGATCCGCCGGCAAGTGCAATAAACTCTCCTTTTTGAATAGAAAGAGAAATATGCTGTAACGCATATTCGTTTTCATCAGCATATACAAATGATAAATTGTTTATTTCTGCATGCGCCACCATATCCATTCCCTTCCTTCCATTATAATTGGTAAACTAATAAACATCGTAAGTACGACAAACATCATTCCATCGTATTGCTGAAACAAAATAGATTCGACTTTCGGATAAATGATTAACTTCCCTCCGCCATACGTACTACATATAATAGCAATGATAAGTAGAATACTTAAATAACTGAGCGTATACCAATCTCGCCTTTCCATTCTATACCGAATATACGTCGTACGCTTCGTTACACCAAATCCACGAGCTTGCATAGAATCTGCCGTTTGCAGTGCATCTTCTAACGAACAAATTAATAATACTTGCAGCAATTGCATACCATTTTTCACCCGTTCCACAATGGAACCTGCGTCTACTTGTACACCTTTTGTTTTTTGGACGAGTGTTATTTTCTGTAATCGCCTCATAAACAAAGGAACAAACCTCACCGTAATCATCGTTAACAATGCTACTTTCGGTGAAATTCTAGAAAACAAATATAAAAATTTATGACTTGAAATAATATCATTATACGAAGCAAACGTAAACATAATCGCAACTAGTAATAATCCCATTACTACTCCAAACATAATCGCCTCAAGCTTAATGCGGCTATCACCTAACCAAAATAATGTAGTTCGACCTCTATGTGTTAATAACGAATTAAATAAAATGACCATAAAAAAGAAAACAAATGTGCTCGGTAACAACTTTCTTATCTTTTCGCTATTCCCTTGCATTATATTGATTATGACAATTAATAGTATTGCCCCAATTAAAAAAAGAGGATGAAGACACATCATACATAGTATCATCACCCCGATATAATAGAAAAAATTCACAAAAGGATGTAAAGAAGAAAAACTTATTTTCATAGTCCTTTACCGAATGCCTTTCTTAATTTAGTATACATACACCCATTCGATTGTATCTCCGGGCTTCACTGTAACTACACCCGCACTATAGTTTGGAAACGAACCGTTTACACGATATTTCCATCCGCTATTATCGTTTACATCTTTTTCATATAAATCATTAATACCTTTTACGTAAATATCACCTTTAGAACCCATTGCATCCACATCTAAACCTGTACGTTGCAATACTTTATAAACTGTATCGCCTTCTTGTATATCCATTTTTCTCGCACCCAATAAGTAGCCTTTATCACCTTTTACTGAGATCGTGACTTGTTTTGCTTGTGGTTTTGGTGGTACTGGATCTGGTTTTTTTGGTTCAGGAGTTGGAACGGCCGGATTTGGTATCGTTTTCTCCTCTTTATTCGGATCAACCTTTTGCTCCTGCTTCGGTGTTTCCTTCGGCTGATTCACAACCTTTGCTTCTTCTTTTACTTCTTGCGCTTTCGGTTGCTGCTCTTGTTGTTTCTCTTCTTGTGCTTTTTGTTGTTCTGGTTGCTTAGTAGCGACAGGCTGTTCCTGCGGTTTTTCTTCTTTCTTTACTTCCGGTTGTGCTTGTGGCTTTTCTTCTTTCGGCTTCTCTTCTACTTTTTGCTCTTGCTTCTCTTTCTGTTCGTCTTGCTTATTTTGCTCTTGTTCAGCTTGTTTTTCCTCCGGCTTTTCTTCCGGTTTCGCTTCAACTTTTTTCTCTTCTTGTTTTGCTACCTCTTCTTGCTTTGGTTCTACTTTTTTCTCAGGCTTTACAGCTGCCTCTTCACATCCGGCAAGTAGCCCAAGTGAAAGCATTAAAGAAATAAACCACTTCATCTTACTCATGTTGTCTCTCACCTTTCATATTAAAAATTAGGAGCAAATAATTGCTCCTAATTTTTGTTAAGCTGCTTTACGTCTCCATAATACATATGCAGAAGCAATACATAATACACCCATACCTACTTCTGTAGCTGCACTATGAGAAGAGGCTCCTGTTTTTGGTAACGTGCTACCGTTTCCTGACTTTTTGCTTTTAACTGGTTCGTTATCAACAACAACTTTTAGCGTGTCATCTTTCGTTTCTTGTTGTACTTGTTTTTGTTCTTCTGGTTGTTCAGTAACTTCTTTTTCTACTACAACATTTTCTGCATCCACATTTGGTTTCGTATCGATTTCAGGAACAGATACATTTGACCAGTCATAAATCGATTTCCCAAGATCTTTAAACTGAAGTAAAGCTAATAATGCTTGCTCTGTAGCCATTCCGCTACCGTTTTGATCACTTGGTAACCATTTAAATTCACCATTTGGAAGTTGATATGACAATAGATTTTGCACTGCCTTATGTAGACGGTTTTGATCTACATTTTTCACAAGTGATAATCCAATAATTGCTTGCGCAACACTATTAGAGTTTTCTTGTCCATCAGCAGAAAAACCACCATTGTCTAACTGTTCTTTATATAAATAGGCAACAGCTTTTTCTACAGCTGGCTTCACATCTGGTCGATCTTGATAAGGAGCTAATGCTGATAAAACCATACCTGTTACATCAACGCTACTAGCACTGTCTTTACTACTTGCGCTATCATAAGTCCAGCCGCCATCTGTATGCTGTGCGTTTAAAAGCGCATCTACTAAAGCAACTCGATTCCATTTTGAATTCACTGGCACTTCATATTTCTTCGTATCAAATGCAAGTAAAGCAAATGTATAACCTGTAACAGAATTCACTTTATCTGATTCGTACAATTTTTGAACTAAATTATGTTCGCCAACCTTTGTAGGGTCTGCTTGCATTGCATTCATCATAATAATTGTTCTAGCTAAATCTGTCGCTGAAAAACGGTTAATGCGCTTTTCTACTTTTTCAGTTACTGACTTAACATAGTTTAATTTCGCCTCAATTGGAACATTCTTTCCAGAACGAGAAAGACCTAAAGCTACCCAATCACTTTCAATTCCATCTTGTAACATTTTTTCAGATGTCTTAGAGATTGCGTCATTTACTTGCGCTGCTGGAATTTGAATGTTCTCTTGCTTTGGTTGTTCTACCTTTTCATCATTTGTTTTTGTTCCATCTGATTTTGGATCATTTGTCTTTGGTTCTTCTGGTTTTTCTTGTTTTGGATCATCCGTTTTCGGTTCTTCTGGTTTTTCTTGTTTCGGATCATCCGTTTTTGGTTCTTCTGGTTTTTCTTGTTTTTGGTCATCTGTCTTTGGTTCTTCTACAGTTTTACAAGTACCAAATTTATCTAATGTTTGCTGTAATGTTTCCTGGCTCATATTGCTCCAGTCTGAAACAAAGCGGAAAACAACAACATCACCAGACTCTAATTTATAACTATCTGCCCCAACTTGTGCAGATGTATCATTTACATCGTACGTCCAGCCGCTTGTGTCTCCAGCCATTAAGCCGTCAATGCCTTTGACATACGTTCCAAACGACATCGTCTCTGCTGTTACTTTGTCCCCCATGACTTTTTGCAGCAAACTTAAAGCTGTTTCCCCATCTGTAATCTGCTCTTCTTTCGGACATAACATAATGCCCTTTTGTGATTCACCAATAATTGCAAGTTTTGCTGTATTTCCTTCAGCAAACGTAATATGTACTGTATTCGCAAAAGAAACAAATACAAGTGTAACTGCCATTAACGACGTAAGCAGCCATTTTTTCAACATTGCCATCCCAAAATTTCCTCCCTTACTACTATTCACACAAAAAAAGACCCTTCAAGGGCGTGCAATTGACACTCTTTTTTTGTAAGTGTCGAACAAACTGTGCAACACCTCCTACCCGCATCATTCGCGGCTATATTTGTATAGGAAAAATAATTTTGTTTATGAACGTATCATTGTGATAACATTCACTTTTCTAGGCACTACTTACTTCCATTTCAGTTATCGTAAAACGATAAACCTATACATTCTGTTAATTATAAATTTCTGTATTATTTTACTATTGACAAAGAATTTTGTCCATGCTTTATCGGATTTATTTTCTAAGAATAGTAACTTACTAGCCTTTAACGATGCAAACTCTTTTCGCTAATAATGACGCCATCTTCATCCGCATACACGTATTCATTCGGCTTCCATTCTACTTGCCCAAATTGCAACGAAATATTCCGCTCTCCTTTTCCTTCCTTTATACTTCTATTTGGCATCGTTCCTAACGCTAAAATACCAATGTTAATATTCTTTAGTTCACTAGAATCACGAACATATCCATTCACAATAATCCCTGCCAGCTTTCTTTCCTCCGCAATAGCTGCCAAATTATCGCCCAGTAACGCACAATTCGTAGACGCACCGCCATCAACAACTAATACCGTTCCTTCTGGTAGTGTTTGCAATCCTTCTTTCACTAGTACATTATCATCCTTCACTTTCACCGTTGCAATTTTCCCGTGAAATTGTTCTTTCTTCCCAAAAGATCGAAAAGACTGGCGACATATTTGTAATTCTTTTTCAAACTCATCACATAGATCCGTAGTTTTCCACATCTTTTTCCCCTCTTTTCCTTATTCTTTCTATATAACATATTCTTGGATTCTTTTCGTTTCCCTGTCTAATGTTGCAAGAATTTGTATTGCGGGAAAAGGATAGAAAAACTATTGCCTTAGGAAGCTACCTTTATTATAATCTATTCCACAGATAAATTTCAGAATATTAAAAAATAACTAAGTGAAAAAGGAGGTTTTTTATGCAATTACATACCGAGGTAAAAAAGCAGCCAAGTAAACGAAAGTTTAAAATGCCTGACGCATACGTACTATTATTTTTTATTGCTTTACTTTGTGCCATAGCTACTTATTTCGTTCCTGCTGGAGAGTTTAAAAGAGTTACTAACGGTACTGTTACAACGACAATACCAGGAAGTTACCATTCTGTTCCACAATCGCCGGTAGGATTTGTTTCGTTTTTTACCGCTATTGAAAAAGGAATGACACTTGCTGCTCCTATCATCTTCTTAATTTTATTTACAGGTGGAGCCATTGCCATTCTTGAAAAAACAGGCGCTCTTGACGGTTTAATCTATCATGTTATTAACAAATTTCGTAATCAGCAATTACTTTTCATTTGTATTGTCGCCGCACTCTTTTCTATTCTCGGAACGACTGGCATTATCGTTAACTCAGTTATCGGCTTTATCCCCATCGGCATCATCGTTGCTCGCACATTGAAATGGGATGCTATCGTCGGCGTAGCAATTATTTATTTAGGCACTTATGCTGGTTTTAATGCTACTATATTATCTCCCTCACCTTTAGGCATTTCACAAAAAATCGCCGAACTTCCAATGTTTTCAGGAATTGGTTTACGCACAGCAATCTATATATCCTTTTTACTTGCTACCATCCTTTATATTAATTGGTATGTAAAACGATTAAAAAAATCGATTAAAGGAAGCATACTCGGAGATAACTGGTTTCCAAGTAATGCTCTTTCAAGCGAGAAAGAAATAGAGAAAACTGAAGTTCCTTGGACAATACGTCACAAATTAATTTTACTCGTTTCAGCTTTATCATTAATTGCATTTTTAATAGGTGCTTTCCGTCTACATTGGACAGATGCCGAAATGACCGCTACTTTTATTTTCATCGCAATTACAGCGGGAATAATAGGTGGCATGAAAGCAAACGATATCGCTTCTACTTTTCTAACAGGCTGCCAAAATCTCATATACGGTGCTTTGATCGTTGGAATGGCTCGTTGTATTTCAGTCATTTTAGAACAAGGCAAATTACTTGATACAATTGTGAATCAGCTCGCACAGTCTCTCGAAGGACAAAGCCCTGTATTTGGCGTTATTGGCATGTATGTAAGTAGTGCCGCATTACATTTCCTCATTTCATCCGGGACAGGAGAATCTGTTATTTTCATTCCGATATTAGCTCCACTTGCCGATTTCATGCACATTACACGCCAAGTTACAGTACAAGCTGTTATGCTTGGCGAAGGAGTAGTGAACTGCCTTAATCCAACTTCCGGTGTTTTAATGGGCGTTCTCGCAGCGAGCGGTATTTCTTACGGAAAATGGATTCGCTTCATGGCTCCACTTGCATTCATTTGGTTTATCATCGGACTTATTTTTCTTATTATTGGCGTGAATATTGAGTGGGGACCGTATTAAACTATGTAACTCTCTCCCCCTATCACTTCATTGTTATCTTATATTAATAATGCATGCAAAAAAGGATTGATTATTATAATCAATCCTTTTTTGTTTAATCCCTATTAGTTCAAATTATATATAAATGTATTAATAAAAATCAAAAGCACTTGAAGTTGACGTTGGGTCATTTTATATACTGTTAAGTAGCTACTATTTCACAATTTCATTAAAGAAATTAAAAAAATAGGAGGTTTTTAGATGAAACAAGGCGATATTATTATTTATGGATGTGTCATTATAGGTGCAGGTATCGGACTAACATTGAATCATGCATTTCCTGGTGTATTAATTGGATTAGGATCAGGTCACTTACTTAAAAATCTTTTTAGTAAAGAAGAGTAGATGTGGTATGAGGAAAATAATCGTTAACGATAAAATCTTAACGTACAGAAAGGTAGGTTTATCAGTTGATACACATTAATAAAGTTGGAGAACTGACAGGCGTTACAGTAAGGACACTTCGTTATTACGATAAAATCGGATTATTAAAGCCAGCATCAAAAACAGAAGGTGGCCATCGTTTATATACAAATGAAGAAATAAAAAAACTACAGCAAGTTCAATTTTTAAAAAAAGTTGGATTTCCGTTGCAAGAGATTAAAAATATGCTCGACTTCAATGAATGGGATTGGTCGGATAGTTTACAAAGTCAATTATCTTATGTAATAAAAGAGCAGGAACATTTAAAGAAAATAGAATTATCCTTACGGGAATTGATAAATGGAATTGCGCTAGAAGGAGAAGAAAGCTGGATTGCGATTCAAAAGATTATGCAATTATCCAGCAAAGATAAAGATATACAACAGTATTATCGCGAATCTGTATTTAAAGAAAAAGAAATAAAACTATTGGAAAAGGTTCCTAAAATGGCAAGTGACTGTTCTGATTCACTTGAATGGATTGCCCTCATTGGCCAGTTAAAGCGTTATATGAAGGAAGGCCCAAAAGCAACGAAAGTTCAAAATATCATAAGAAGAATGGAGGAAAAACGCTTAGAAGAATTTGAAGGTGAGGATGAATTTCTAAATAAGCTTTGGGAGATAAGAATGTCTCCCAAACAATCAGAGAAACTTAGTTTATATCCAATCGATCAAGATGTGCTTCAGTTTATGAACGAGGCATATGCCATTTTTATGACTGAAAAAAATAATACTGAGCCGAAATAAGGGGGAACAAGAAATGGATGCAGAACAACTTCTCCTAATAGGCGGCTTAGCTATATTAGACACGCTAAGCCCTACTACAATAGGAGTAACAATATATCTACTTTTAACAGATAAAGAGCGTCTCACGAAACGTTTATTCGTTTATTTATTGACGGTAGCTGGATGTTATTTTGTTGTTGGAGTTTCACTCATGCTAGGGTTAGGTTTTTTGTTTGAAATTATTTCTAGCGTATTTCAAAACCGAATCGTAAGCTGGACGTTATTTATTATTGGAGCCCTATTATTCATCGCAAGCTTTTATATTCCACCAAAGAAAAGTTCAAACCTCCCTTCACCAAAATCAAATAGCATTCTTTCCGTAATTGCGCTCGGATTCACTACTACATTAATTGAAGCGGGAACTGCATTTCCTTATTTTGTAGCAATTGGCATACTAACTACTTCTAATCTATCATGGGTAGAATGGTCTTCTATTTTAGCTGGATACAACTTTATTATGGTATTGCCCTCTCTCGTGCTGTTTCTCTTCTATCTCCTGTTTGGTCGGCGGATGCAAAAACCTCTCGAGAGGCTTCGAATGAAAATCGCTAATCATTCAGGGTCAGCGCTGTCATGGATTATGTGTATAGTTGGCTTCCTCTTAATATTAAATAGCCTAGATTATTTGTAGATTGTTGTATAATTGTTCTAACTTTATTTTGAGCCTACACCTATATTGATTTAGATAAAAGTTTTGAAGCGGAATATGAATTTATACTTCGAACCTTATACAAACACCCCTCTACAGAATTTAATAGCATATCAGATTGAATAAGAGGATTTTCTATAGCGATCTAATAACAAAAGTTTATTATCTTACTATAGAATATACAATCAGGGAGATGTGCTTGAACTTATACCTATTATTAATCTAAACCAATCCGTCTTTTACAGACAGTTACTCTCCTTTCCATCTCCCTCATATTCACTTCATGTTGATGCAGGGATCTTATGCGAGATAAAATTCGCACTTATCCAATTCACAATTATTTCTTCCAGCATCGGGTGAAGTGGCTTTCCCGCCCCTTCTTCATAATTCTTTTTAAACTCTAGAGCTCTGAACTCCCCTTCAAAACGTTTCAAACTATGATCCATATTTTTTACTACATGTACTTCAGAATCCCCCTTCACATAATCACCAATGCGCTTCGCTTTTTCAGGATCAGCCTGAATATCTTTATCACCAGCGATTGCTAGCACTGGACATGTTACTTGTTGTAAATCTTTATAAATGTCATGCTGAAAATGCTCTCTAAACCACTTTGCGTTCATCGGTTTAAAACCAACTTTAATCGTATCTTTTTCTGTGTTCATCATTTTCTCTTTTATTTTTTCCATCTGCTTCTCTCCACGTTTCTCCACATCGAGAAGGCGCATTAGTTTTCCCTTTATTCCTTTTTGTTCTTTTAATTCTTTATAAGCAATCTCTCTTTGTCTTTTCGTAGCTTCTTCTAACGATTCCGCAGCTCCTGTAAGAAGTATGAGTCCATTTACTGGTGTTCTTGCGTTTACTACAGTTGCTAACATACACCCCTCACTATGACCAGCTAAAATGATATTTTCCGGATCAACAAATGGTTGTTCCTTTACATACGTAATCGTAGCCTCTATATCACTAACTAAATCCCACATTCCAGTCTTCAGAAATTCCCCTTCACTCTTTCCTACCCCGCGCTTATCAAAACGGAGCGTCACTACTCCAAGCCTCGCAATTACATGCGCTAAGTCTTTATATATGTTCGCCTCAAGCTTTAGCGGTAATATCGTTCCATCACGATCAATCTCTCCAGATCCAGCGATGATGATAACCGCAGCATACTTCCCGTCAGCTTTCGGTTTAGTGAGTGTACCTTGCAAAGTAAATTCACTATTTATCGCTACTTCATATTCGTCAAAAGCCATAATTTCGTCCTCCCTCTAATCTTTTATATCCAATTTAAATTTCAAACTCGCTATTATATTTTTGTACTCTCTTACATCTTTCATAGGAGCGAAAACTGGATTCTCTGCAATACTTTGTAACATGCTTCGCTTTATAACCTCTTCACTTCTAACCGTTTTAGCACCGAGTGGAAATTCTGCAAACCATCCATCAATCGCATCAAAATAGGAATCTCCGTGTAAATGAAGGCTATTTTCTGTGAAACTAGCTGCACAAACTGTTGCGTATTTCCGCAACATTTCTAATGCTCTTTCAAAATCCCCTTGCATACAATGTACTTGTGCAGCAGCATAGTATACTTTTAAAGTCATATTGGGATGTAATGTTTCTATTTCATATATATCTATTAACATGAAAGCTCTATTTAAGATTATCTCTACCTTTTCAGCATTTGAAGCATTTACTACTACATAATTCGGTATTGTTGCAACAAGGTGTATTAAATGTTGGTACATACTAATTTGCATCATTTCATTTGCCTTGTCAGCATTTCCAAGCATTTGATACGCTTGTGCGATTAAATCCTCTTCTGGAAAGTTAGGACGTATCGTTTCGCCAAGTAATTGAAGCACCTCATTTGGTTTATTGAGTATAAGATAGCAAGTCGCTTGAAACGATACCGCCTCTTTCACAAGAGAAACATCATTACTTTCTTCCTGCACCCTGCTAAAGAGAGACATTGCCTCTTCTAACATTTCAATTCTTTTACCCGTATCCTCTGTTAACATGTGGTGATTAATAAATAGTAGTCCCATTTGAAGTAATAATGGAAAACAAGAATAATATTTTTTAATCATTTCTCTGCACTCTATCATTACTTCATCAAACGGTTCTTCACTAAAAGCTTCCGCTAGTCTATGATATAAATTTTTAATATCTTCCTGCTCCATTTGTGGGGTATAGCTAATCAGTTCATCAATACTTATGTTAAAGTACGATGCTAACAGTGGTAAAAATGTAATATCCGGATAACTCTGCCCTGTCTCCCACTTAGAAACAGACGCCTTCGTAATACCGATATACGCCGCTAACTCTTCCTGTGTAATTCCCTTTTGTTTTCTCTTATCCGCAATAATTTTATGAATGTTTATCTCCTTCACATCATCACCTCATACTTTTATTATATGCTTTTATTTCACACAAAATATGGATTTAAAGTCGACTTTCGTTAACAAAATCAACTGTTAGGAAACATCTCTTTAAAATTAAAGGCAGGAACATATTTGATATGTTCCTGCCTTTTTATTGTGGGGTACTGATACTAGCCATCTAGTTAAGATTTTGAAGTGCTTCAAAATCAAAAATTTCATCTCACCACAGTTTTCTATGAGAATCCAATGACCAGATTATTTACATAATTTTCGTTATTGGAAGTGAAATGGGCTTACAAATCCAAGCTGTTAATGATAGCCAATATTTGATGATCTGTCCATTTGCCATTAATCTTCAGATTTTCTTTAGCTATACCTTCTTTTTTAAACCCTACTTTTTCTAATACACGAATAGATGCTATATTGTCAGGCATAGCCCCTGCTTCAATTCTATGTAGTTTTAATTCTTTAAAAGCAAAGTCTACAACAAGTTGAAGAGCTTCTGTTGTATAACCCTTTGCATTATACTCTTTATCCAAAGTAAATCCTGTATAACAGCTTTGGACGTCCCCCCTAACAATTTGAGTTAATGAAATGTCTCCGATAAGTTTATCAGTTGCTCTTAAAAAGATTCCAAAAGGATATAATTGCCCTTCATCCTTCTTTTTTAATGCCTGTTCTAGACGTATTTTTTGATGTTCTTCTGTAAAAAAGGATTCTGGGAATAATGGGCTAACTCGTTGGAAAAATCCGCGATTTCTAGTAAGTAATTCAGCTAACTCTTTGGCGTCAGAAATTTTGTAAAGTCGAAGATATATTTGCTGTCCTACTAGTTTCATAAAAAACCTCCGATATTCTTTTAATACAATTTTATTCTCGTCAAATCTTATAAATTCCTTTTGTATATTATATTCATGTGAGATTAACATAACGTAACATTATCGGGATTCAATGTATTTAGAAGACTATTAAAGGTCCTCCAGATTGTTTAACTGGAGGACCTTCGTTTCCACATAATTATTATTATCAGAAGTTAAATTTTTTTATTTAATCTTGTAAGACACCCACCAAAAACACTGTCCCATATATATCTGTAAATCATTTGAAACAGGGAAAAATATATTTTTTAGTTCCTCCTCAGTGTAATAGTTTTTTATGATTTCATACTTCGTTCCATTGTCCAAAGTTCTTATTTTATATGTATTTGGATCATTTTCCTTATGTACTAAAGTTCCACCCATGGAATCTATATAAGTATTATCAGCCATAAAAACTGTTGTTCCAGAGTCAAGTTTATCGTGTAATTGCTTTAAAAATTCTTGAATTCTAAACTTTGGTATATGTGAAAACCAAAAGTTTGCAACAAACCCTTCAAAGCACCCAGGGATTTTATCAAGCTGATAGGCATCTCCTTGAAGAAAATTCACTTTAGAAGGAGGAATGTCTTTTTGACTTGCGATGTTTAATACTTCTTTGGAATAATCTATGGCCGTTATATATTTTGCTGTTTTAGCTATAAACTGTGTCCAATAACCTGTCCCACATGCTACTTCCAAAATAGATTGGTTCGTAAATAGTTTTTGAAGTTTCCGTTGAATGAGAGTTTGCTCTTCTTGACGAATTGGATCGTTTCTAAAATAAACCTTTTCATATTCACGAGCTCGTTCGCTATAATATACCTTCATAAATATCCCCCTTTGTACAAATTAACCAATTTTAACATTTTTCAGTTAATTTTGTATAGTGTTTTTTATGTTGGATATTCTATACAATCTCAGTTAACCTAATGTCTCATTATCAGTAGCAAGGAAAAAGGAGAACTCTGCACTTACAAAAGAATCTTCTTTTTTAGTTCTATAAATCTATACATTTTTTATACATTCCTATCCTAACGCAGTTTTAGTGTTCTTGTTTGTTACTGGACTAGCAAAAAAATGTAAAAAAAGGACAATCAGCCCCATAATAGACTAATTATCCTATAAACCTAGAGCTTTTTCCCTATGTATCATTATTTCGTTATTTCAGCAAACTGCGCTCTCGTCACTTTTGCCAAGTCATCCACTTTCAGCTCAATTTGTATACCAATTTTCCCGCCGCTTACTATCATCGTTTCAAGCGATTGTGCACTCTGATCAATGCATGTTGAAAATAACTTCTTCATTCCGACTGGTGAACAACCGCCGCGAATGTATCCTGACACTTTCGTAATATCTTTTACAGGAATCATTTCAATCTTCTTTTCACTAACCGCTTTTGCTGCTGCTTTCAAGTTCAGTTCTTCATCTACCGGAATGATAAACACATGATAATTTTTACTATTTCCTTGAGCAATTAACGTTTTATATACTTCTCTCACTTCTCGTCCAATTTTCTCTGCTACTGATACACCATCAATTTTTCCATCGTCTGGATCATATGACATCATCGAATATTCAATTTTCTCTTTATCTAATATTCGCATCGCATTTGTTTTATCTTTTTTCATAGTGGTCTCCTTAAACGGTTATTTCATATTATTAAGTTTTATTATACACCCTTTTCCATTTCTCCTACATAACTTCACGTATATTTCAAAACTAAAAATATTGATAATTCAAAAATCTTCTGATATAATTTGGAAAAACTTATGTTAAGGAGAGATTTGTCATGCGAAATGTTAATACATCTTTCCAACTTCATCATCATACGTAACGCCGTGTATCCGAAGAAAAATTTTTCTTCGTGGGTACAGGGCTTTTCCTGTTGACCCACGAAGCGTTCATAAAGCTATGTGGGTATTTTTATACCTGCATAGCTTTTTTTCATTTAAAAAAGGAGTGATTATGATGGAAATGAAAAATGTAAAAGGAACGAAAGACTATTTACCAGAGGAACAAGTACTGCGAAATAAAATTAAAAGAGCTTGTGAAGACACGTTTGAACGTTATGGCTGTAAACCGTTAGAGACACCAACGTTAAATATGTATGAGCTGATGTCATATAAGTACGGCGGTGGTGATGAAATTTTAAAAGAAATATATACACTTCAAGATCAAGGAAAACGCGAACTTGCCTTACGTTACGATTTGACAATTCCATTCGCAAAAGTTGTGGCAATGAATCCGAACATCCGCCTTCCTTTTAAACGGTATGAAATTGGGAAAGTGTTTCGAGAAGGGCCAATTAAACAAGGAAGATTTCGTGAGTTTATACAATGCGACGTTGATATTGTCGGTGTTGAGTCTGTCATGGCAGAAGCTGAACTTATGAGTATGGCGTTTGAACTGTTCCGAACGTTAAACTTAGACGTAACGATCCAATATAATAACCGAAAATTGTTAAACGGTATTCTTCAGACCATTAACATCCCTACTGAGTTAACGAGTGACGTCATTTTATCATTAGACAAAATCGAAAAAATTGGGATTGATGGCGTACGAAAAGATGTATTAGAGCGCGGAATTTCTGAAGAAATGGCTGATACGATATGTAATACTGTTTTATCTTGTCTAAAGCTTTCGATTGATGACTTTAAAGATGCTTTCAATAATCCACTCGTTGCCGATGGAGTAAACGAATTACAACAATTACAGCAATATTTAATCGCTCTCGGAATAAATGAGAATGCTATATTCAATCCATTTTTAGCGCGAGGACTTACAATGTATACAGGTACTGTGTATGAAATCTTTTTAAATGACGAATCGATTACATCCAGCATTGGTAGCGGCGGTCGATACGATAATATTGTTGGGGTATTCCGTGGTGATAATATGAGCTATCCAACAGTCGGTATTTCATTCGGCTTAGACGTTATTTACACAGCACTCTCGCAGAAAGAAACAATATCATCTACAGCGGATGTATTTATCATCCCACTCGGGACAGAATTACAATGCTTACAAATTGCCCAGCAATTACGTTCTACCACTTCCTTAAAAATCGAACTCGAATTAGCAGGACGCAAATTAAAACGTGCCCTTAATTATGCGAATAAAGAAAACATCCCTTATGTGCTTATTATTGGGGAAGAAGAACTTAGTACAGACACTGTTGTGCTGCGGAATATGAAGGAAGGTAGTGAGGTTAAGGTTCCCCTTTCCTCTTTAAGTAGTTATTTATAATACGAATCACCCTCGTTTGGGTGGTTTTTCTATTTTAAAGATAACGAAACAATTAGTTAACATAAAATAATTACATTCAACTAATAACCACAAATATTTAATATCCAATCACCTGTTAATTTTGGTAATATATAGATGTTAATTATTTTAGGAGGAATTGTTTTGAAAACCTACATACAAGCACTAAAGTGGATCACAGGGATCTATCACCTTTTATTACTTCCTTGCTATTATATATTTCCAAGTCTTGTTAATCTAGACGCGATACCTTTACTACTATTGATTGCTTTACATATTACTACTATTTTATTAGCTAACAAGGCAGGCAGGAATACGTACGCTCATTATATAGGTATTATCGTTACTCTATTTGCCTTCTTTCCTTATATAGACGTCGTTCTACATATTATAGCAGCCGTTTTCCTTTTATTAGATGCTGCTTCTACAAATGCAAAAGAAGTGTATGATTCATAGCTGGATAAAATGAAACTTTAATCAGTAGAGTTTTGAAGTCGGTTAGCAAATTGCAAAATTTACACACTAACTTTATTGTTAACACCCAAACAGGATTTACTTTTTAAGTAAATCCTGTTTTAATTTCAAATTACTCCCCTTACTCCAGACTAATAAAAGAATATTCTGTTTTATTTTTATAAAATTCTAAATATTTACAATAAAACTTAATTATCATACATTTTAGTTATGTAAAAAACTAAGTTTAAAGGAGATGAATGCATGCTTAAAAAATTGATAATAGGTGCAGCAGTAGCCATTTCAGCATTAACTGGCGGAATAGGGTCAGTATCAGCTAGTACCGAAAAGGATTATTCGATTACCTCTTTTGAATATGTAACTGTAGATGAAAAGACTGTAGATTCGTTTAATAAATTGGGTGCTCTATCTAAAGAAGACATAAAAATAACTGTAGTTCTACCGAAACAAAATCAAAATGGAGACTGGTTATCTTATGGATTTTCGAGCAAAAAAAGTTTAGATTCTTTTATTGAAAAAGATAAACAAAGGTTGAATCATACAATCAATCCCCTTGGTGTCGGAGGGAGCGGACCTAATAGTACAGATTTCTATGAACATGCAAATAAAGGTGGCGAGTATTTTTCTCTTAGTAGCGGTTTTAAAAATTTGCCTCCTAATTGGCAAAATAGGATTTCTTCTGTAAGTACAGCATCCCCTACTGCTAGCTATTCGACAACGCTATGGGATCGTACTTCAACTGAAGGATATGGTAAAGGTGTCGTCTTCAAACACTCTGATTGGTATGGTAAAACTGTAAACTTGAATGACTTTGCAATTTCAGCAGTTGAAGTTAAAAAGTAAAAAATATAGAAATAAAAGGTGTCTTCACATATGGAAAACACCTTTTATTTCTACAACTCTTAACTATTATTTTTCGTATTCCTACTCTCCAAAACTTTTTCCATATTTTGAGTCGCCCATTCCATCATTAATAGAATGATTGGACGTAGTGATTCACCAAGCTCTGTTAATGAATATTCTACTTTCGGAGGCACTTCACGATATACTTCACGATGTATAATGCCATCCGCTTCAAGTTCTCTTAGCTGCAGTGTTAACATTCTTTGTGTGATATTAGGTTTTAATCTTTTTAATTCATTAAATCTCTTTGTACCATCTAATAAATGATACAAAATAACCCCTTTCCATTTTCCACCAATAACCTCAACCATAGCTTCCACTGGACAAGAATATTTATTTAAAAATGGGTAATTTATATTATTTTCGTTTGAACAATCCATCATAAGTCCCTTCCCTTACCAATAGTATCTTTTTTGATACTATAACACATAAATGTGCGTACTTGTATCTATGTTACTTTAAAAATATAATTTACTTACAAAATACATTCATGAAAAGAGGAACTTTTATGACAAATACAAAAGAAATTACAAAAGAGGAAATTATGGAGGCCTTTCATTTCAGACATGCATGTAAAGAGTTCGATCCTATGCACAAAATTTCAGAAGAAGATTTTCATTTCATTTTAGAAACAGGAAGATTATCTCCTTCTTCTTTTGGATATGAACCTTGGAAATTTATTGTCGTACAAAATAAAGAATTAAGAGAAAAACTACAACCGCATTCATGGGGCGCTGGTGGGCAACTTGCAACAGCTAGTCACTTTGTTATTGTTCTTTCAAGAAACATTAAAGATATGCATTATGATGCAGAGTATATTAAACATATGATGAACGATATTATTGGATTACCTGAAGACACTCAACAAATTAGATATGAATTCTTCAAAAAGTTCCAGGAAACAGATTTTAACTTATTACAATCCGATCGTGCTGTATTTGATTGGGCATCTAAGCAAACTTATATTGCTTTAGGTAATATGATGACGAGCGCAGCTCAAATCGGTATTGATTCTTGTCCAATAGAAGGATTTGATAAAGAAAAAGTAGATTCTTTACTTCGTCAAGAAGGCATTATAAAAGACGATAATCTTGAAGCATCAGTTATGGTTGCCTTTGGTTACCGTAAAGAAGAGCCAAAGCGTGATAAAACAAGACAGACTATGGATACAATTGTTGAATGGATTTAGTCAGATAACACGCGCTCCTTATAGCTGTATACGCATACTAAAGAAGTAGAATTTGATTTTTCCTATGTATGAAATTGATTTTTCATGGAAAACTATATTAGTATGTATGCAGTTTAAACGCTCTATTTATTAGAGCTGGACAGGAGGAAAATGAATATGTCTGATATTGAAGTTGGCGAAGTGTTTACTCTTAGTGATGAGAATAACGAAGATCAGGAAGTAGAAGTACTTGGAGCAATGGATGTCGAAGGTGCTGAATATATTGCAGTTGCCTTTGTAGAAGACATTCAAACAGAAACTGAGGAAGACATTGATATTTTCTTTTTAAAAGTAGAAGAAGATAATGAGTTTTCATACATTGAAAATGATGAAGAGTTTGATAAAGTATCTGCTGCATTTGAAAAGATTTTGGATGAGCAAGAGCAAGAAGAATAGAAATAAAACACAAGAGGACGGATACATATCCGCCCTCTTTTTATTCATCACGCATCCAAAGACTTATGTAGCAATTCCAGTACATCGTTCATCACAAAAGGACCGTCTTTTTTCACATGCTCAGCGAATTCTGAAACGAGACGTAATGTTTTTACACTTTCAATCGGATGCTCGCCTGACGCACTTTCGGCAGAAAGCATAACAGCGTTCGTTCCGTCGAGTACAGCTTGAAACACATCAGTCACTTCAGCTCTTGTTGGAATAGAATGCTCTACCATAGATTGAAGCATTTGTGTCGCTGTAATGACATATGTATTCGTTCGATTACATTCCCGAATCATCATTTTCTGCAAGAGCGGAACAAATTGATACGGCAACTCTACTCCTAAATCGCCCCTTGCAATCATAATTCCGTCCGCTTCTTTACATATATCTTGAAAATTTTCGATTGCTTCCATCGTTTCTATTTTAGCGATTAAATTTGGCGAAGTTTCTTTATGCTGCTGTATAAAATCACGTATTTCTTTTATATGATCAGCTTTTCGCACAAAAGAGCATGCGATATAATCAACATTTTCTTCTAAAAGAAACTGAATATCTTGTTTATCTTTCTCTGTAATAGCCGGTAAACGAACGATTGCCCCTGGTAAGTTCACCCCTTTATGTGAGGAGATGTTACCACCTGTTTTGACCCTTGTTTCTATTTTGTCCGTACTTACCTTCTCAACGATTAACTCAACTTCACCATCATTAATTAAAATTCTACTTCCCACTTTCACATCATTCGCAATTCCTTCATAATCAACACTTGCTTCTTCATTGCTCCCTGTAACTGGTTGCGTATGTAAAAGAAAAGAATCTCCCGCCTGAAGTGTAATTTGTTCTCCGTTTATTTCACCTAATCTTATTTTAGGTCCTTGTACATCGCCTAAAATTTTTATAGAATCATCTAACGATTTGACTAAACGAATGATATCTTTATGACTTTCATGCGTGCCATGTGACAAATTCAACCTTACTATTTTCATGCCATTGTTTATTAACTGCGCTAACGTTTCTTTATGATTACTTGCTGGCCCAATTGTACAAACTCGATCGATTGTCATATTTATCAACCTCCTTTTTCGTTAGAATTCCCATAAACTTTCATTACACTCTCAACATAAAAAAGCCTACTCGTGTAAGTAGGCTTTTCAAACTACGAAAGTTTCGTTAATAACTGAGTCAAATCTTTTTTCGTTTTCGTCGTTAATGACTTCATTTTATTAATATCTATCTTTTCTTTCTCCGCTCCTACAATTAATGGGTACATACTTTGTCCAATTGTTTTAGATTCAGCTGGATGTGATGCTTCTAGCTCTTTCTCAATCACATCCCACTTTTCACTAATTTGTTTTCCAAGTTTATTTACTGTTTCTAATTTCGGATTGGCAGCTAATTGCTTGTCTAAGCTATCAACTAATGCAGCAACTTCTTTTACATTTGTTTTCACAGCTACACTTTTCTTCGGATCTTTCGTTGTTTTTCCGTCTGAGTTTGTACTTGTACTTTGATCTGTTGTTTTTCCGCTAGTCGTTTGATCATTCGTTTTTCCTGTCGTTTCTTTTTCTTTTGTTTTCACATTCTCATTTTGAGTTGACGTTTTACCGTTACTTTCTGTTCCTGATGATTCTTTCGTATTTTTTGCATCTTTATCTGTTTTTTCATTTGAAGAAGTATTTGTTTCTTTTTCAGTATCTTTCGTTGTTTTTGACGCTTCATCTGCACTTGTCGTTTTTGCTTCTCCTTCATTTTGCGCTGTTACTTGCTCTTTCTTTTCTGCCTCTTTATCTGCTGATGGACTACAAGCTGCCATAGTAAGCATTGTACCAATTGTTATCGATGCGATAGCGACCTTTTTCATTTTCATATAAATCCCCCTATGTTTACTTTATTTATCCTCCCCTTTACGATTCGATTTCCCCTTAAAAAATCCCTTTTCATACGAATCACCATCTTTCCGACAGTAATCTTCATAATAATACGTACAAAAACTGATAAATCAATTCGAATATTCGAGTTTCTTCTACTTCATTTTTCTGCTCGCAAGCAAAAGAAAAAGAGTATATTGTCACATGAAGAATTACGATCTTCATATGACGATATACTCTCCTATCAATTTTCTATCTTTCTTGACATTTTATTTATACAAAAAAATAAAATTTTCTTTCATTTTTTGTTTCTCAATAACAGTTAACATAATATGTTTATGAGTAACCACCGTTCGAATGAATAACTTGCCCCGTAATCCATTTTGCTTCTTCACTTACTAAAAAAGAAATTAAGCGTGCTGCATCCACTGATTCTCCAACTCTACCTTGTGGGAATTTCCACACTAAATGATGCTTCAGCTCCTCTGTAATCCATCCTGTATTCGTCGGTCCTGGATCAACAGCATTCACTGTAATCCCCTTCTCCATCGCAACTGGTGCTACTGATTTTGTAAATGCTTCAATTGCTCCTTTCGTTGCTACGTATGCTAGTTCATCAGGCATTGGCCCTAGCGACTGTCCTGAAGTAAGGTTAATAATACTTCCACTCGTTTTCAGTGCATAATGTTTTATAAATAAAGAACTTAATAACATAGTAGCGCGGACATTCACTGTATAATGTTTATCTAACTGTTCTACATTTAATTCTTCAATTCTCGTATGAGTAGAATACGCTGCATTATTAATTAAAATAGATGGATCACCTAAACGTTCTGAGACCATATAAAACAAACGATTTGGCGAATACGACTGCGATAAATTGATTTCTGCCATTTCACATCGAACACCGTAACTTTCAATCTCCTCTTTCAACAAAAAGGGCTCTTTGTCATGCATTCCCCACGGCATCGCTTTATCATACTGAGACCAGTACGTGAAAAAAATGTCTATCCCTTTTTGAGCAAGCACCTTGCATACAGCTGCACCAATTCCATTCAGACGAGTTGCCCCTGTTACAATTGCTATTTTCTCCACCTTTTCTCCTCCATCTATGGATAAATCCCCTGCACGGATACAGAGGATTTATCTTTTTATTGAATATTTGCCAATATGCGTTCTGCACCTATTTTTAACATTTTAATTAAAATATAGTTGGCAATGGTAAACAACACAAATAAAACAATGAACATAACCCATAGTCCTACTTGAAGGAAGAAGTATAATAAACTTACTCCCGCTACAATAACTAAAGCTATAAAAATATTCGCTAAGAAATTCCACAATGTTGTATAGCGACTCTTAAATAATTTCTGCTCTGTATCCCAATGTATATCCGCAGTTTGTGCATCCCAGCGTGTACCGATTAAATTAATTAACAGTAACCCGTTTGCACTTAGTAAAAACCACAGTAACATGAAAACAGGAGAAATCCCCGCTACAACTGCCATCGTAATACCGAATACTGCTAAAATGATCACATTAATTAACCAAGCAGTAATCGCTTTTGCAAAAAAGATATCCGAAGCTTTTACAGGTAAATAACGATTCACAAACCATGAACTTCCATCACGTGAAAATGATGTTGTTGCGATGACGTTACTTCCCATTAAAAATAGCGATGCACAAAGACCCACGCCAATTGCAAGACCTGCTGATTTCGGGTTATCAATATAACCTGTAATCCACTCTAAATTTCCATCTTGCACGAATAAAACAAAGAATAACATAATTGGCATAACGAAAGTTTGTACGATACAATTTAAGAAAAATTGTGGTGTACGGAATAACGTTTTAAATTCTTTTTTCACATACGCTTTTAAATGTGAACTTTGTACCGTTGATTTCTGTAAGCCTTCTGCTGAAATAACTTCTTTTTTTGCTGTACTCGTTGAAAGTCCAATAACCCCTTTTAAATATGTACGCTCTGCAATGTAATAAAACAACACAAAAAATACAAATGAAATAAGTGCAAAGATTAATACGTATAAAGGTCCCTTCCAATTTGCATTTTCTACTAATGCCACTGCTCCAAAATATGTAGTTGGAAAATAGTTTGTCATTTGTACTAGAAGAGAAGATTGGTTGTTCGCAAGATAATTCATAATTGCATCTTCAGAAAACGAACTTTTATTTTTCCACTGTAAAAACACATTAATTCCTACAATAAATAGTATACTTACGATTCCAATAAATATATTGCCTCGATCTTTATTTTTCGCTATATTTGTATACCTCATAATAACTGTCATCAGTAATGAAGCTAACACTAATGGCACAATCGGGAAGAGTAAGTAAATAAAAATCATATATATGTAATAGGTAATAAATGCGCTACTTTTTAACCCGTACGTAATAAAGATTGGTAATAAAATGAATGAACTCATTATGTATTGTGTAATTAATACTGTTAAAAATTTTGCCGAAATAATCTGGGCTGGTTTCAATGGTAACGGCAATAACATTTCAATGTCATTACTATAGTAAAATACAGTTAAAATGTTCGTTATACTCATTAAAAATACCCATATACTCGCAATCGCAAGTCCCATCGCGATAATCATCCCTGGGTCTTGCCCTAAATGCTTCATACCTTCATACATTCCGTGCGTGATAGAACCAAATATTAAAAAGCCGACAAATAAAATAGCTGCAAATGAAAACACATACGCCCATCGCTTCTTCTTATCTGTTATAAAATCTGCATAATTTAATTTTAATAATACTTTCGTTAACGTCCAAATTTTACTCATTGCCCGTCATCTCCAAGAACATTTTTTCAAGTGATTCATTGGATTTAAAGTGATCTCTCATTTCATCTAAATTCCCTTTGAACTGCAAATTCCCCTTATTAATAATCGCGACGCGGTCACATAATTTTTCTGCCACTTCTAATACGTGTGTAGAGAAAAATACAATCTTTCCTTTATCCGCATGTTCTCTCATCATTTCTTTTAAAATATATGCAGATTTCGGATCAAGCCCTGTTAACGGTTCATCTAAAATCCAAACATCTGGCTCATGCACGAGCACACCAATAATAACGATTTTTTGTCTCATACCGTGTGAGTAACTTTGAATTTGATCCGATAGCGCATTATAAAGATCAAATTTCTTCGCTAAAGACTCAATTCGTTCTTGGCGCACTTCTTTCGGCACTTCATACATATCTGCCATAAAGTTTAAATATTCAATTCCCTTTAATCGCAAAAACATATCTGGGCTATCTGGAACATAACCAAACGTCTTCTTCGCTTCCATCGGATTTTTCATAATATCTATACCATTAATCGTAATCGTCCCTTTGTCCACCCCATGAATACCTGTAATCATCTTAATTGTCGTTGATTTACCAGCACCGTTCGGCCCTAGAAATCCAAAAATTTCTCCGCTAGGCACAGATAAACTTAAATCTTTTACTGCATAGGTAGACCCATTATAACTTTTTGACACATTCGTAATTTCAATCATTCCATCCAATCCTTTCCTTAATTACCAAATAACTATATTAACATTATAGCATACTTCCATTTTTAGATTTTTTTATTTTTTCAGTTTTTAACCTTTGAAATAAATATACAAACCTAATCCAACGATTAAAACGACAGCTAGTATAATATAAATCATCGTAAGCCTTCTAATATTCCCCTTTGTCGCTTTACTATAATTTGCATCACCGTTTCGCCCAATTAACACCGTCGCCACTACAGTAATGACTACAAGTAATACAACGATCATGATCCAAGTTAACATGCCTTCCTCCCCCTCCTTACAACCATTTTACAATATTATCCTCTTCATTTCGCAGTATATTTCCTCTTTTTACTATTATTATGAAAAGAATTGGAAAACTATTATTACTATACATTTTCACATGTGATATATTTATAACATAACGTGAATTATTTCTAACATTGAAAGGAGAGTCTATCGTGAAAACAACTTGGATAAAATATTTAGGGTTTCTCGGTTTCTTCGGTTTCCTCGGCTTTTTTTATGAAAAAGGATTGTTTACTATGTTTTGTTTCTTCTCCTTTTTCACATCGTATAGAACGGTTCAACACGATGAACTATTTGAACAAATCGTCAATAAATCGTGCCGCAATGCCTTTATCGTTACATTACTAACTACCGCTATCATTCTGTTTATTGAAATGTTATTTCCAAACCCGGTACTACAAGAGATTGATATCGCTCTTATTTTCAGTACACTCATCCTTACGTTCGGCTTCTCTATGTTCTTTTACGATAAACCTGTTGATGAAACGGAAGATGCGCCATGGCATTCGTAACGAAAATAAAAGAATACCGCACCAAATTCAATATGACACAAGAAGATTTAGCAAAGAGCGTTGGCGTACGCCGTGAAACAATTAGCCATCTCGAAAAAGGAAAATATAACCCTTCCTTACAACTCGCTCACGATATAGCGAAGGCACTTCATAGTACGATTGATGAGATTTTTATTTTTGAGGATTAATAAAGTGAAACTTTAATCAGTGGGGGTCTTACTGCCCATTAAAGTGGGATAAAAAATACCGGCATTCTTTCCATGAAGAATGCCGGTATTTCTCATTTATCACCCATACAAAACAGCATGAAATACCCCTAATAGTAAGTATTGATCCTCTATATAATTCTCATCATATACACTCATCTCAATATCATACATATCTTCCTCAAGACGAATATTCCAATCTGCGATTACATAGCCGTTTCGTAATAACTTTCCAAGTCCAATTGGAGTTTTGTGAACAACATATTCTTCCCTCTTATATGTAAAGGTAAATAAGAAATTTGCATCTAATAACTTTCCGTCACATATAAGTATTTCATGCTCTGCATCATGATGATCGATGTACGTTACTAAAATCCTTCTTTGACGCTGCCTACTTACATCCTTTGCAATGACACGAATATTTTCCTTACTATCCTTTATTTCATAAATAATGTTACTACCGACTTTCGGAATAAAGTCTAGCACTTTCATCAACGTATTTTTATAATAGCCCCGTACTGCGCCTACTCTTTCGCTTTCATTATAAACTTCTATCGACGTTGTATCCGCTTTACTATCACACAGTCGCTTGTAAGAAAGCTGCATCATTCGCTCTCCTCGTAAGTACTGATCAAACGTAACGGGATATTTTATCGCGCGCAGTTCCTTATTTAGCTCATTCAAATAACGCCCAACGCTCTCTACTAATGTTGTAGTGGATATACGCTCTTGCAGTTCAAATTGTTGCCAACTGGAAGCAACTCTCCACTGATCTTCCTCTTCATATACGAATCCGAGAATTACTTCTTCACGATCACTCGTTTCATAATTCAACTGTTCGTTCTGCCCATGTTGCACTTGTTCCATCCACTGACCTAAATAAATACCGAGCTCTGCGACCTTTATGCATGACTTCTGGAAAAATACGCTGTCACTCGCGCGAATTGTTAAATCCCCTTCAATAAAGCCATTTGCATAAGCCGCATACCGTGACTCATCCTTTTGTGGAATATTTTTGTCTAACTCAAATAAAAACGTTAACATTCTTTACTCACCTCTAGTTATTACACCAATCGTACCTATACATTGAACGCAACTCAAATTATATCGACGATTTTTCCAATATATCTACCGTAACTCAAAATATATCAACGATTTTTTCGATATATCGACGATTCGACAAAGAATATCGACTTATCGACAAATATCAACACGATTAAAATGAGGCTACCTTTTCTTCCGCCACTTCTACAATTTTTAAAATTTGTAGCAAACTCTCCACTTCATAAGTCGGCTTAACACTTGCCCTATTTTCTTTCAAACTAGGATTATACCAACATGTATCAATGCCGTAATCTTCTCCGCCTTTCATATCAGAAGTAAGCGAATCTCCAACCATTAATACACTTGATGTATCCGTAATCCCAAACTTTTCAAACGCATAATCAAAAATCTCACGTGCTGGTTTTTGATGACCAACCTCTTCTGAAATAATAATATGATCAAAGAAATTACATAAAGGCGAATTTCCAATTCTCGATTGTTGCACCTTCGTATATCCATTCGTAATAATACCTAACTTGCAATCTTGTAGTTTCTCACATAATTGCACTGCACCTTCTATAAGATGTACTTCTTTCCCTAAGTTTTCAAGGTATACATCGCTAAATTGCTGTGCATCTACTTCTATATTATGAATGGCAAATAATTGTCTAAATCGATCTACCGCTAATTCACTTAGCGTAATCATTTTATTTTCTAAATCTCTCCATAATCCATTACTAATCTCTTTATAACTTGCAAGATAATCATTATACCCTGTAGGCATCCCAAACTGTACAAACGCATTATGTAACGCGTGTCTTTCCGTTTCAGGGAAATCTAATAATGTATCGTCTACGTCAAATAATATAACTCTGTATTTCATGATGTTCTCCTCAATTCTATTTCAAAAATTCATTTCCATAGCTTATAAAGTGAAACTTTAATCAGTGGGGGGGTCTTTTTCCCCCACTGATTATTAGTTGAACCAATCGGACTTTTATGGGCAGTTGATCCCCCACCTAAATTCTTTGCTCTCGCTGAATTTTGAGGTGGGGGTCTTACTGCCCATTAAAGTGGGATAAAATTTTATATATTTCGTGATGGATTGCTTTAACCCGCTCTTTATAGAATACACCTTTATCTTCTATTTTCAAATGTGCTATAAATAAGTTTGCAAGCATGACTGCTGTATCTAACCTATAAAATAAACTAACAATATGAGAAGTAGCGTTAAAGATACTATCATTCTTATATCCATCTTTAAATTCATCCCAACTAACCTCATTTGTTTCAGCTATTCTCATAAGCTCCAGTAATGGGTGACCAATGAGAGCGTTATCCCAATCAACTATCGCTTTAACCTCTCCATTATACCCAATTAAATTGGCAGGTCGAACATCCATATGTAGTAAACACTTTTGATGATCTGCTGTACTAAGAATCTGTTCAATTGTTTTCGTATCTGGAAGTTTCATTCCACAGTTCGTGATTGTATGAAACCCTTCTATCCGTTTCACAATTCGTTCTGCTATATACTTACTAATGGGCTCTCTAATGTTTTGTCCGTAATGTAAATCATCAATTGGCATACTATGAAGCTTACTAACTAACTCGCCTATTTTGTACGCAGAAATTGGAATATGATCGGTACACACACAATCCGAAATTAAAAAATCAAGTTCGGTAGAAAGATGCAATCCGTGTATTTTTGGCACTGGAATACCTTTTGAATGACAAAAACCAGAGAGCTCTGCTTCCTTTTCTAATGAAATCCGACTATTAAATAAATCTTCATTTATATTTTCTACTTCTCTCTCCCACGGCACTCGAAAAGCTAAAGCTCCCTTTTCTGAATCTCCCCGAAAAACAATATTTTGCACTCCTGTTCCAATCACCTTTAAATTCTGAACAGCCAGTTCCTTATAATCTTGACTTAGTATTGTTGCTAGCTTCCCTTTTAACCCCTCTGCTTTTACACGTGTATGAATCATTTTATCCCCCGATTCTTAATTTCTTTTCATCCCCGGTGCACAACAACCCTCATAAACAAAATTATAACAACAATAAGAAAAGGAGGCTAACCCAATCAGCCTCCCTCCTCATTATTAATCCTCTAGCAATAACTCTTTCATTTCCTCTAACGACTCTTTCGTAAAGCCAAGTGCTTTTTCAGCATACGCTTCAACTGAACCGTATTGCTTTTTCAATTCATCAATCGCAGCTTGTAAATACTCAGCACGCGCTTCAAACATTGCACCTAATATCGCTCTGCTTTCGTCGTTTTGTAGTTTTGCACCTAAAAAGGCCATCATTTTTTCATTTAACTTTTCACGGAAACCGTTACTTAGTAAGTAGTCTTCCATTACTGTTTTTTCTGGTACACCTAGTAAAAGTAATAATAATGCTGATCCAAATCCTGTACGGTCTTTTCCAGCTGTACAATGGTTTACTAACGGTAAGTTTTCCGGGTTTTGCGCTAAGTTTAAGAAACTCACGAATGCCTCATTACCACTTACGAAATCTTGATTCATTTTCACAAGATACTCACCTGGCTTCCCTAGCATAGAAAGGTCACCAACTTGGAAAAACTCGTTTATATTTAAATCTTTCGCTAAGTCTTGCATAACTGGTAAGCACACTTGACGAGCGCCTGTAATTTCTGGGTTTGGCTTATGCTTTACCTCAAAGTCTGTACGGTAGTCACAAATTAACTTTAAGCCAGACTTTTGTAAATAGTCGATATCCCACTCTGTTAGTCCTGCTAATTCTTCAGAACGGTACAACTTGCCCCATTTTACTTTACGGCCTTCAGTCGTTTCATACCCTCCCATATCACGGAAATTAAATGCGCCTTGTAATGGCAATCTACGCTCAGCTACTGTCACTGCTTGTCCATTACTTCCTACTAGTCTAAAATATGAACGCTCATTTTCACTCGGGTTTACAAGTGTACATGATGATTCTCCATTCACCGTTGCAAGTAACTCTCCAGTTTCTTCAATATGATTTGGTGAAGTACTCCAGTAAATGCGAACTTCCTCTATATTATTTCCCCACTTTATTTGTAACGTATTATCTTCGTTTCTTTCTACAGTTGCTTGTAACCCATTTCTTTGCTGCTCCATTCTTTCACCAACACTTTCTCATATAATCGAATCTTTCTTTATTGTATTATAGGAATATCTATTTTGTCGTTCTCATTTTTCTTTTTATCTTACAAAGAGGCAAAAAGTTCTTTTACTTGTTCATAAGTTGTACACGGATTCCCTCGAAAGACATACGCAATTTGTTCATCACCTAAATCTTTATATACAACTGTCCCGCGATCAGGGTGCGAATAAATAGTCCCCTCCCGCTATACGAGTTCGAGAATATAGACCATTCCTCCTCCTAAAACACCCTCACATATCGCTCAGTACAACTTAGCAGCTGACATCCATTCTTTTCAAAAACATCCTTCATCCACTCATTTTGTACATTTGTCTCGCCAATATAATAAGATGCACCTATTTCTTTTAAGACAAACATTGCTCCTGTAAAGAATGCTGCTTCGTATCCTTTATTTCGCATATTTGGAGCGACTGCGAAAGACATGAGTTTTCCTTCTTCTAACGTTCCTCTTTCAATATGCGGAATTACAATTCCTATCGGCTGTTCACCTACACTCGCGGTTAAACAATGTTCTTTCCATTGCTCGCCAATTTCTTGTAGCATCATATTTACAAATTGATCATAAGTGACGTGCTCTTCCGTCATTTCGTTCCAAAGAGAATAAAATGTATCTTCTCCTACTTCTTCAATCAGCTTAAAATCAATTTCACTTTCTACATCTTCTACTTCATATATATCCTTAAACACAATCATGTTTTCGGTAACATATTCAAATGAATACGTTTCGAAACATTTTTTATACACATCGTAATTTGGACTTTTTGAAGAAATCTCAAAGTGTAAGTTTTCTATTCCATCTTTTTCAACCTCAGCAACGCAGTATTGCACCATTTCCTTTAATTGCGCTTCTGTAAAAGGCTCTGCATTATTTTCTTTAATTATGATAGAAGAAGCATTTCTTCTTATTTTAAAATGTTTTTCTAACTGTTCTATAGTCATCATATACTTCCCTCATCTATGTCATACTCGAATTTCTATTTGTTCTCCTTGCATGAGCAGGATTGTCCTTGAATATATAGAATACTAGAAAACATCGCATCTTTAAAGTGCGGAGGAGGTTCTCCATTGGATATTACAGAGCTGCAACAACAGTTAGAGCTTATACAACAAAATGATTATACGCAACTGCAACATATAGATATAAATGAGTTAACACTCAACATGCTTCAGTATATCGGAACGACTGATAGTTACGTTCGTTACCAACTTATATATAAATGTTTTGCACATTTCATTCATCATGAATTCCTTATGGATGATCAGCTAAAATTACTGTTGCAAACTTGTTTAAGTGATGAGTATTTATATTGTGACATTTACTCCCCACATACAGATGGGGTTTTCACACGTTCTTACACTGTTTCGTTAATTGCGTTAATACTCCAATTCGCTAACTCGCACTATTTTTTTACAGAGGAGGATATCGAAGACATAAAAAACAAACTCATTACATACACAAACTTAGAAATGGATTTTCGAGGCTATATTGAAAATAAAGGATGGGCTCATTGTCTTGCACACGTATCTGATGCCTTTACTGAAATTGTTCACAATTCCTATACGACTTTTGAGTGGTATGAAGAATTAATTCATTGTTTATTAAATAAAATCTTCATTCCATCTGACCTTTTTCATAACAATGAAGATGAACGAATTGTTACGCCGTTACTATCGATGCTATATCATGACTTCCCGCAAGATGATTTAATTTCAATTATTCATAAAAAAATAAAAAGGCTTCCTCAAATTAGAAAACGCCTTTCGCTAAATGAATATTGTATTTTATGTGCCAACATTAAAACCTTTTTACGCACATTATTTTTCAGAACGAAAGATGACCATAACTTAACCTTTACTGCACGTAAAACAGAAAGAATGTTAAAAGAACTTCCTCACTATTATTAACATATAAGGAGAACAAATATGGGGTATATTGAAGACATGAGAAATTTAGTAGGAAATCATCCACTTATTTTAATAGGTTCACACGCTATTATAGTAAATGAGAAAAATGAAATATTATTGCAACTCCGTACAGATTTCAACCGCTGGGGCATTATTGGAGGCGCCCTAGAATATAACGAAACGTTAGAAGAAGCTTTAAAACGAGAAGTATATGAAGAAACTGGACTTATTATTAAAAATCCAGAACTATTCCGTACATACTCAGGACCTGATTTCTTTCAAATCTATCCAAACGGCGATCAAGTACACGGTGTACTCGTTGTTTATATTTGCCGTGAATTCCATGGTGAGCTTGTATGCGACCAAACGGAATCAAAAGAACTGCGCTTTTTTCCACTTGATGAGTTACCTAGTAATCTTCCTTCTGTTATTGAGAGGATTGTTACGGACTTTCGGAATTCGAATTGAATTATTGATATAGTCAAGATGGAATTCATCTTGACTATATTTTATTTATTATCCTTATTTAACTCTTGAACAATATCCCTTTTTCCTATTCTATTAGCAAAAGGAATAAAAATAATAAGGACCATTCCGAACATCCCCACTATTACCGTTACGATAAGTTTGAAATCAAAATATAACGGTGTACGATCTATTATACTTACCATATAGGTCAATAATATCCCTATTACAGCCCCTAGTATAATTCCAATAAGTACATATAAATGAACTTGTGTCAAAATAACTTGTACAATCCCTTTTTTCTTAACTGTTATTGCTCGTAAAATCGCAAACTCTTTTCTTTTAGATTGAATATTATTTATAAGTGTATTACATACCCCTAATGTTACACTAAACAAAATTACTACAATAACAACAATGAAGATGGACCACCTTTGCTGAAACATTAAATTAGATTGCTTTAACGATTGAGTATAACTACTTATTTTTAATTGTGGATATTGGCCTTTCAATTTCTTTAATTGCTCCAACGTCTCTCTCTTATTATTTGAACTAATAAATGCACGCTCAAAAACTGTATAATCTTGTTTATATGTTACATTACTCCAATCCATGAGCACCGAAGGCGAATTCGGTAGCTCATTAACAATTAATCCGATTTCTACCTTACTAGTCGGTCTAACCTTTTGTTCCTGTTCTGAAAATAGCCCCAATTGAACAATATCACCTACATGAAGTTTATGCCGCTCTGCTAACCCTTCTGTAATAATTATACTATTTTCCAAATTTGCAGGTACTTCTGGCAGTAATCCTTGCTTTTCCATTTCCTTCAAATCACCTAAATTATAGTCAAAAGTAATATATTTTTCACCTTGCTTTAATTCTGCCAGTGAGTTCGTACTAATCGTACTAGCTCCTTTTACACTACTTATTTCTTTACATATATTTTGTATATGAGGTGAGGTAATTGTTGAATCATTATTCAAACGATTTTCTACAACAATATGTGTTGGAAATTCTCGTTTTAAATATCTTTCATTATTTTTTTGCATCGTTTTAAATATAGTGGATCCAAATACAACTATCACCATCATTGTACTTATCATTAAGATAACAAATGTATTTTTCCTTACTTGCGGAATTACATTTTTAATAGCGACAAATGTGTTCCTTCCAAATACTTTTTTCATTAAAGGTAGACATGCTAGTAATATCGAAGAAAGATAAATCGGAAATAAAATATATACTCCTAAAACGAGAAATATAGCTCCTATTAATATCACTATTGCCTGCGTATCTCCCGCATTTGCTACAAAGCCACCAAAAACAGTTAAAAATATACTACTAATTAAAAGGAATTTCCCCATAATACTGCGTGTTTTTTTATTAGAAAAGTCGGATTCTTCATTTTCGCGCATAAGCTTTATTGGCAATATTTTCGAACTTCTGTATGAAGGATATAACATAAACACTTCAATAAAAAAGATACTACAAACCATCGTTATAGTTGCTACTTCATAATCAAAATTCATTGATTTAATTTGAAAAGCAAATATATGCTCTAGCCAACTTTGTAAAAAACGGTTACTGATTATAGCTAGTAACAGACCAAATATTCCACCCAAAAAATTAATTACACTACATTGAATAAATATAACTTTAAACATTTGTTTCGTTGTTGCTCCCATTGAACGCATAATAGCAAATTGACTCTTATATTTATATAAAAACACTTCAAAATTAGACATCAATAATAACGCAGTAATAATTAGTATTAATGCAGATAAAACGATTATAAAAATATGTAATGATGCTAAATTACTTTTTAAAAACTCATCTTCCTCCGCAATATCAATTCTTAATTCTTTGTCTATTTTATGAATTTGACTAGACAAAGCTAGTACATCTGCATTCTCTTTTGCTTTTATCAACACATAAGTAGCCTCATTGTGTTTACCCGTTTTTTCATATACGTGCTGTTTCACCGCACCTTCCGATAAAATGAGTATATCTGGAGCTGAACCTCCAGCTTCTATATCAGGCAACACTTCTTTTACTACATAGGATTTATTTTCTATTTCAATCTTTTCTCCAATTTTTACTTGTAAAGTTTCTGCTAATCCATCATTTAATGTTACTTCCTCATTTGATAGATTTTTAGAAAAGTGATATCGACTTTTAGATAACGAATCATTTTGAACACCTACTGTATAAATAGCTGTATTCAATTTATTCACTTGCAAATGATTTACTAATACTTTTGACATGTATTCAATATTGTCTTGTTCCTTAATATTTTGTAGTAAAGATTTATCCATCAATTTATTTTGATCAGGGTTATATCCAACAGATAAATCCATATCTCCATATAATTTTTTAACTTCATTTATAACAGACTGCTTCGCATGACTCGAAAATACAATCATCGTAACAATTAGAGAAACAGCTAACATAACGCTAACTATAGAGGAAATAGCAGTATATTTATTCGTCTTAAAAAAGCGTAAACTTAATCCTCGTACTGATTTTATCATTTTGATTTCTCCATTAATTTTTTAAATTTATCTAAAATAATATTCATATCATTTACTTTATGAGAACACGTATAATCATCAACAACTTCTCCATTATGAAAGAATAGAACCCGATCTGCATACGTAGCAATGTGGGGATCATGAGTAACAAGAATCATGCTTTGATTAAATCTTTGTTTCATATCGACTAGTATTCGTAAAATATCATTAGACGTATTGAAATCTAAATTTCCAGTAGGTTCATCTGCAAGAACAATGGGAGGAGATGTTATTAACGCCCTACCTATTGCAACACGTTGTTGTTGTCCTCCAGAAAGCTGAACTGGTCGATGATTTCTCCAATTTGCTAAACCAAGAACATCTAATATTTTATTGGTTTTTTCTCGTATCTCCTCTTCTGAATCAGTTGATAATATGAGAGGTAACGCAATATTTTCTTCTACAGATAAATCCTTTAATAAATGGAATGACTGAAAAATAAATCCTATGTTATCCCGCCTGTACTCCGTTGCATATGGTTCAACAAACATATTTGTAGGCACTTCACCATTTACATAGATAACCCCCTCATCAGGCTTATCTAGAGCACCAAGAATGTTTAGTAATGTACTCTTTCCAGATCCACTCGTTCCCATTATGGCAAGGAGTTCTCCTTTATTTAACTCCAAAGTTACATTTTGTAACGCCTTAACATTTGTATCTACACTCTCATATGTTTTACTTAAATCTTGAACTGCTAACACAACTTCACTCATCATTATTCACCTCAACATTATTAAGTTTTATTCCCTCCACCAAATTAACCTGAATTAAAATTTTTTCTTTTAAATTACTAGGTGGTACAATTTCTGTTCCTATTTGGAATAACAACACTTTTAACTCGAGAGTTGTAATCATTTCTATCCCTCCTCACTCTATATTGGTAACAAATTGAAATTTCGTTCGTTTTTTTATAAAAAATAAGGGAACGCTTAACGTCCCCCTTCAAATCCAATCCGTTTTTTAATTTCCTCTAAATTTACTTTCGCCATTTCCCTTGCCCGCTTAGCACCCCTTTCTAATGCTTCATATAATAAATTCGGCTCATTCATATACATAGCGTATTTTTCACGAGGTCCAGCTAATTCACGGTCTACAACGCGAAATAACTCTTTTTTCACATCGCCCCATCCAATGCCAGTTTCATACTTTTCACGCATCCACTGTATTTCATCTTCCATCGCAAATTCTTTATAAATCGTAAATAACGTTTCTAGTTCTTTCGGTTCATTCGGAAGTGAGGAGTCTGTTTTAATTTTAAATATTAACTTTCGTAGTTTTTCTTGCTCTGCAAATAATGGGATTACATTCCCGTAACTTTTACTCATCTTTCTTCCATCAAGGCCTGGTAATATGGCACCTTCTTCTTGTATGACATACTCTGGAAGCCTAAATGTCGTGCCGAATGTATGATTAAAATACGTCGCAATATCACGCGCAATTTCAATATGTTGAATTTGGTCTTTTCCAACTGGTACATGAGTTGCTTGAAATAGTAATATATCAGCAGCCATTAAAATCGGGTACGTATATAGCCCCATATTCACTCCGGCATCGACCTCTAAACCCGCTTCTTTATTTTGCTCCACCTTCGCCTTATACGCATGGGCACGATTCATAAGCCCTTTCGGAGTTAGGCAAGCTAATATCCAAGCTAATTCTAGAATCTCCGGCACTTCTGTTTGCCTGTAAAAAATAACATCTTCACCAAGCCCGAGTGATAACCAAGTAGCTGCTACCTCTTTCGTATAACTACTAAACTGACTTGGATCATGTACAGCATTTAACGCATGATAATCAGCTATAAAATACAATGCTTTTCCTTCATTCTTTTTCGACATTTGCAACGCAGGTTTAATCGCGCCAATATAATTCCCTATATGCGGATAACCTGTCGGCTTAATCCCTGTTAACATTATTTTGTCACTCAACCTAACTCCTCCTTTCTCAAAATAAAGTGAAACTTTAATCAGTGGGGGTTTTCTTCATCCCCCGCTGATTATTAGTGAACCAATCGGACTTTTAGTGGCAGTTGATCCCCTACCTAAATTCTTTTCTTTCGCTGCATTTTGAGGTGGGGGTCTTACTGCCCATTAAAGTGGGATAAAAAGAGTCTCCCATCCTATAAAAAGGACGAGAGACTCCCGTGGTACCACCTTCATTAGCTATCATTCATAGCTCACTTCAACTTCTTAACGTGAAGTAACCGTCTTTGCCTACTCATTTCAGCTAGAAGCTCCAGAGCCCATTCCATATTCATCCCTTACTGATTTTCACCACACATCAGCTCTCTGAAAAGTTTCGAATATGTACTCTTCTCTTTCATTGCTTTTCGTTATTTTTTACAGTTTATCACATTTTCTGTTCACAAAAAACTGAATTTTCTTTTTGTTAAGTTTTAATAATAGTAATTACCAATTTATTCCGAACGATATATAATCAATATATATAGAATCGATTTGCACTACAAAAACGAGGTGATGTCATGGGTTGGTTTACTAAAAAGAATGATGGAAAGATTGATACGTTTAATAACGATGATAAGGCGCAAGATGATACTTTAGGGGTCATTATACATTTCACACCTGTCGCTATATATGTATACACTTGTGATGAGTACATAGAAACGTTTGACGGTGCACTCACTTTTGAAAATGAAAACGGAAACCAAGTAGAAATCGGGGGTACTTTCATTTCTCTTGAAGTTGATGCTAATTTTCGCATGGACGATTTATTATTTGTTTACAAACTACAGGAAAGCAATCTACCTATTGTTGAATTAAAAGCCTACGCATAAGGTCAATTTGTCTACTATAGAAAGAGTAAAAAAGCTAGAACAGTAATATCTGTTCTAGCTTTTTTCACGTATTCAACTTAACAAATCTATACCCATGCGTCACTAGCACTTTTAATATCGCATATCCTGGGATTGCTAAAATAATCCCCATAATACCGAATAAGTTTCCTGCAGTTAAAATAATAAAAATGATAGTAATTGGATGAATATCTAACTTTTTCCCCATAACTTGCGGAGAAATAAACTTACCTTCTGCTAATTGTACAACCATCATAACGACGATTACTTTTAACACCATTGCTGGTGAGTCAATAAACGCAATAATTAAAGCTGGTGTAATTGCGATGATTGGCCCTACATACGGAACGATATTTACAATCATCGCTAAAATAGCAAGGAGTACCGCATATTTAATACCGATAATAAGATAACCAATTAATAGCATAATTCCAATAAACAAGCTAACGATAATTTGCCCTCTAATATACGAGCTAATCGCATAATGCATATCATCTAGTATTCTCATCGCTGCTGGCTGTCTTTGTTCTGAAATAAACTTTAAAAAATGATTCGGTAACTGCTCACCATCTTTTAAAAGGTAGAACAATATAAATGGAACCATTACAAATGTTAAAACGACCTCTGTAATAGTACTTAAAAATCCAGTTACATTTCCAGTTACTGATGATAACGACTTCGTAAAATCAACTGTGTAGTCTTTTACCATACTCGCTACATCGATATTTAAATTCTCCTGAATTTTCCCTAATAAATTACTTTCTCCAAATCTACGTGCTGCTCTCTCAATTTCATGACCGAAATACGGTAAGTTATCTATTAATGCATCAATTTGATCTTTAATAATAGGAATAACCGTCAAGACTAAAAATACAAACAAGCCTATTACTATTAAATATATAGAAGCTATCGATACAATTCTTGATACACCTTTCTTTTCGAGAAGCGAAACGAATGGATGCAAAATATAAAATAGTACACCCGCTAATAATACGGGGAAGAAAATTGTCTTTAAAAAGACGATAAACGGTGTAAAAACAAATGATATTTTTGTTAGTAATAAAATATTAATGAACAATAGTGCAAACCCAAGTAGCACCGATAAATAATTGTGTTCTCTAAAAAACTTTTTCAACTTATCTCTTTTTCTTATATTTAATTTCTCCAACGAAACCACCTCTTCGAAAGATGAAAAGCCCTTATTCAGGGCTTTTCATCATAATCTATATCTCTATTTCTTTGCAGCTTTCACTACAAATGATACAATAAGAATTAATACAATTGCACCTAATAATGCTGGCACAACATGAATCCCACCAAATGATGGCCCAAAAGATCCAAATAATCTACCGCCTAACGAAGCACCTAATAAACCTGCGATAATATTTCCAAACATACCACCCGGAAAATTTTTACCCGTTATAGAACCTGCAATTGCACCTATAATAGCACCAACTATTAATGTGATAATCCATCCCATTTTTAGTCCTCCATTTCTATTATGGTGTATTTCTTTTTCATACTAAATTGTTATGTAATTATTATATCCAAAAAAGAAAAATCTTGTCAAATCTATGAAAATAAAGTCTAGAAGGAGGTTTTGCCATATGATTCAAAAATTAATAACAACTTCCCGCAACACCGCTACTTCTATTTTAAACATTCAAATACCCGCTTATGAAATCGAGGCAAAATATATAAATAGTACGGCTATCCCTCGCCTTTATGATACTGTAGCCGATATTCAATCCTGTGATGAAATGTTTTACGGCTATTTTTATGAAGATACACTTGCTGGGTTTATTTCTTTTAAAGTAGATGAAGAGGAAGTTGATATTCATCGTTTAGTAGTATCTCCTGATTATTTTCATAAAGGGATTGCAACAAAACTACTATTATATGTATTTGACATGTTCTCCCCTTCCCAAACATATATTGTACAAACAGGGAAAGAAAATACCCCTGCTCTGTCTTTATATAAAAAATATGGATTTATGGAAGTAAAGGATATCATGTTACCCGATGGTGTAGTTTTAATCTCCCTTAAAAAATCAGAAAACAACAAATAGTTTGACTTAACAATTTACTTATGTTATCTTTTACTTTATAAAACCTTTTGCTGAGTCCAAATTTTGGAGCGGGGGAACCATTTTTGTAGCTATGCTACTTGGGGCGAATCTTATTTAAGTAGGGAAACTCTCACTTCCCGAGTCCGACAGCTAACCTCGTAAGCGTAATGGGAGAGGAAGGTGCTTTTTGCCTATGTTACACATTTTGCCTCCTTAATTATAAATATGGGATCGATACCAAATAGTCACCTATATTTATAGAAAAGGAGAAATGTAAAATGTTACGTTTATCTGATCACGCAATAAAAATGATGGAGCAAAGACTTCGACTCGAACAACACCGCACATATCAAGCAAATAAAGTTGTAGATAACTTACATCACAAATACTTCTTTCAACATATTTTCCAGCCGAAAAGATAAAGAGAAAAACACAATGTGTGTCTACAAAGACACACCTTGTGTTTTTTATATTTTTTATAATATTCTCACTACATTTAAACTTGCCGTAATCGCACCTGCTATAGTGGTCACATGCCCTACACCTAACGGACCATTTTGTAATATTAATGTTGAATTGGCACTCGTTACATTTACAAGAAGCGTATTTGAAATGGCTGGTTCGATTACTACCGTTGATGTCGTCACATTTTGTATGAAACTCCCTGTTACTTGTGTTCCATTTAATAGCAACCTAACAGATACTGTTTCGTTCCCACCAGTCGCGTCCCCTTGGAAATAGTAGCTTACTAAATATATTCCTGGTGTGGATACTGTGACAGTTGTAGCACTAGTTAAAGATACACCAGTTCCATATACAGTGGATCCAGAATTAATCGGAATGTTGGCATTTGCTGCAATTGTACTTATTGAGGTAGAGAAGAAATAGCCGCCACCTGTTGAAATGGCAGACGTTCCAGTTGCACCTGTTACGCCGGTTGGGCCCGTAGCACCTGTTGGGCCTGTTACTCCCGTTCCTCCTGTTGCTCCTGTTATTCCTTGGATTCCTGTCGGTCCTGTTGCTCCAGTCGCTCCTGTCGCTCCTGTTGCGCCGGTTGCTCCCGTCACACCTTGTGGACCTTGAATACCTTGTATGCCTTGTGGACCTGTTACTCCCGTCGCTCCGGTTGCTCCTGCCTGACCTGTTATCCCTTGTGGACCTTGGATTCCTTGCACGCCTTGTGGACCGGTTGCTCCAGTCGGGCCTGTTGCTCCAGTTGCTCCCGTTACGCCTTGTGGTCCTTGAATTCCTTGAGGACCTTGAGGACCCGTTACTCCAGTCGCTCCGGTTGCTCCAGTTGCTCCGGTTGCACCCGTCGAGCCAGTTATACCTTGTATGCCTTGTGGTCCAGTCGGGCCTGTTGGACCAATCGGACCTTGTATTCCTTGAATGCCTTGAATGCCTTGTGGACCGGTTGGACCTTGTATCCCTTGTATTCCCTGAATTCCTTGCGGGCCTGTTGCTCCAGTTGCTCCCGTTGGACCCTCTGGACCTTGTACGCCTTGTATTCCAGTCGCTCCCGTTGGACCTATATCTCCCTGCGGCCCCTGAATTCCTTGTATACCTTGCGGACCGATTGGACCTGTTATTCCACTTGGGCCTTGCACTCCTTGTAAACCCTGAGGACCGGTTGGACCCTCTGGACCTTGTATTCCTTGAAGGCCTTGTAATCCGGTTGGGCCTGCCTGCCCCATTACTCCTTGCTCACCTTGTATTCCTTGGATACCTTGCGGACCGGTTGGACCAATCGGACCTTGTGCCCCTTGCAAACCTTGCGGACCTGTCTGCCCCGTTGCTCCTATCGGTCCCTGTACTCCTTGTAAACCTTGTAATCCGGTTGGACCCGTTGCTCCGGTTGGGCCCGTTGCAGATCCAGTTGGGCCCGTTACCCCTGTTGGGCCGGTAGCGCCAGTTGGACCCGGATCCCCTTGCAAACCAGTTGCACCGGTTGGGCCTATTATACCTTGCACGCCTTGAATTCCTTGAGAGCCGGTTGGACCAGTTACCCCCATCTCACCTTGTGGACCTTGTAAACCTTGAACGCCAGTTGCACCGGTTGGGCCCATTGGCCCTTGTTCTCCTTGTATTCCTTGTGAACCTGTTGGACCAGTCGGCCCGATTGGTCCTTGAATACCTTGTATTCCTGTTACACCTTGTAAACCACTACTTCCTAAATTCCCTTGAACACCTTGTATACCGGTATTCCCTGTCGGACCCGTTGGACCAATTTCTCCTTGCACTCCTTGTATACCTTGTATTCCGGTTGGGCCTGCCTGCCCCATTTCTCCTTGCATACCTTGAACACCTTGTATACCAGTTGGACCTGTTTCTCCCATTGGCCCTGGTATTCCCTGTATCCCTTGTATTCCAGTTGGTCCAGTTGGTCCCCTTTCCCCTTGCACTCCTTGAACACCTTGAATTCCCTGTGGACCTTGTTCCCCCATCGGTCCTTGAATACCTTGAGCACCACGTGGTCCCGTTAAGCCAGTTGGACCCGTTGGACCAATTTCTCCCTGCACCCCTTGCACTCCTTGAATTCCTGTAGGACCTGTTGGACCAATTGGCCCTTGTACGCCTTGTATTCCTTGTGGTCCAGTCGGTCCACCTAAAGAACCTGTCGGACCCGTTGGACCTGTTGGCCCCGTAATACCTGACGCTGGAAAAGGAATAGGTGCTTGAAACTTACTACACTTATCTTGATCCCTCACAAGCATCTCCCCCCGTTATAACTAACGTGTCAAACTATTTTTAATACATTTAAACTAGCAGTTATCACACCAGATAATGTCGTTACATGACCAATAGCTAATGGGCCATTTTGTAAAGACAAAGTTGCATTTGAAGAAATAACTTCAATAACCATCGTATTCGAAACTGCTGGTTCTAATATAAAAGTACCTCCTGTAACATAAAAAATAAAACTCCCTGCGACTTGTGTTCCATTTAAAGTAAGCCTCACTGAAATCGTTTCATTTCCAGCAGTTGGATCACCTTGAAAATAATAGCTTACTAAATATATTCCCGGCGTACTTAACGTTACAGTTGTTGCATCGGTTAAACTAACACCAGAACCAAAAGTTGTAGATCCTGAATTGATTGGTATGAATGCATTCGCTACAATTGCACTCGTTGAAGTAGAAAAGAAATAACCACCACCGCTAGGTAAGCCAGTCGCTCCTGTTGCACCTACAATTCCTAAAAAACCTATAGGCCCTTGACTACCTGTTGCGCCAGTAGAGCCCGCAGCTCCAATCGGACCTTGACTACCTTGCGCTCCGGTTGGACCTACACTACCGTTCCCCCCTGTCATTCCCCTTGCTCCAGTTGGTCCTTGTATTCCTTGAATACCTTGCACGCCTTGTATTCCGGTTACCCCAGTTGCACCGGTAGGCCCTGTCATTCCTGTACTTCCTTGTATCCCTATAATCCCTTGAACGCCTTGTATTCCTTGTGCCCCGGTCGCTCCTGTTTCTCCGGTCGCTCCTGTTTCTCCCGTTACACCCGTAACCCCAACATTTCCTTGTGGTCCTTCGGGTCCCTGAGTACCTTGTGCCCCTTGCACTCCTTGTGGACCAGTTATCCCATTTTCTCCCAAATTCCCCTGAGGACCTCTAATTCCTTGTGCCCCTGTCGGACCGGTAATTCCTTGTATGCCTTGCATACCTTGAGAACCTTGCGCTCCTGTTGGTCCTACTATACCTTGTATGCCTTGAGGCCCTTGTAAACCAATTGCGCCTGTCGGACCTATTATTCCTTGAACTCCTTGTATGCCTTGAGCACCTTGCGGACCAGTCAATCCATTTTCTCCTTGTATACCTTGAGGTCCTTGTATTCCTTGAACGCCAGCTGCTCCTGTTATTCCTTGAACTCCTTGTATGCCTTGTGGACCTTGTGGACCGGCATCTCCTGTTTCTCCTCGTATGCCTTGTGGACCTTGGGCTCCCGCCGCTCCTGTTGTGCCTGTAGGACCTATTATCCCTTGTAACCCTTGTATTCCTTGCGCTCCTGTTGGACCTGTTACTCCTTGTATTCCTTGCACACCTCTAGGTCCTTCAGCACCAGTTGGACCGATTTCTCCCTGCGGACCTTGTATGCCTATTGGACCTTCTACACCGGTTGCTCCCGTTATTCCTTGTAAACCTTGAGGACCTTGTGCACCTTGTACGCCAGCTACACCAATTCCCCCTTGAGAACCTTGTGCTCCCCTTACGCCTTGAGGGCCAGTAGGACCCGTTATTCCTTGTAAACCTTGCGCTCCTTGGGGACCTTGGGGACCAGTTACACCTGTAATACCAGCTTCACCGGTTGGACCTGTTGGCCCTCCAGGTGGACCAGGCGGGCCTGATGGACCAGTCACTCCACTAGATGGACCAATCGGACCGGTTATTCCTGTTGGTCCTCCAGGTGGACCTTCTGCACCTTGTGTACCAGTAGACCCAGTTGCTCCTGTTATTCCTCGCATTCCTTTTGCTCCTTGAAAACCTGTGGATCCGGTTATCCCTTGTATGCCTTGAATACCTTGCGGACCTTGAGGACCTATTACCCCTGTTATCCCCCTTATTCCACTTATACCTTGCGGACCTTGTATTCCAGTAGAACCAGTTGGGCCTGTTACTCCTTGTATCCCTTGATCACCTTGGTGCCCTTGCTCTCCAGTAATTCCTTGTATTCCTTGTGGACCTTCTTCTCCTTGTATACCTGTCGTTCCGTCCTCACCTTGTATTCCTTGCGCTCCTTGAGGACCTTGAGGACCAGTTACACCTGTAATACCAGTTTCCCCTATCTCTCCTTGCATTCCTTGTGCTCCTGTTGGTCCTCGCTCGCCTATTTCTCCTTGTATTCCTTGGGCGCCTTGTATACCTTGACTACCAGCAGGGCCTGTAATTCCTTGTATTCCTTGCACACCTTGTAATCCAATATCCCCAACAGGACCTTGCTCTCCAATTAATCCTTGAGGACCTTGTAAGCCGACCGGACCAGTAATTCCTTGCTCTCCAGTATCACCAACGATACCTTGTATTCCTTGCGCTCCTGTTGTCCCTCGTGGTCCTTGTATCCCCCTGATACCTTGAGGACCTTGTGGACCAGTTGCCCCTGTAGGGCCAGTAATTCCCGGAGGCCCGACCGGACCTTCATGCCCTCCAGTTGGACCCGTTGGACCACTATCACCTGTAGGGCCAGTTGCTCCTATAAGCGGAAGAGGCAGTGCCACTCCAAATTTTTTGCACTTTCTATGACGACGCACAACAATCCCCCTTCCCCAAAAATAATTACACCTTTTATATGAAATGCATTTTTATAAGAAAAGTACACCTCTGACCTCATTTTTAAAAAAATAAAGAAGCCTATCATTTCATCTATTTGAAACGATAGGCTTCTTTTTATAAAACAATTTACTTTCTCGCCTTAATAATAAAGGTAGTTGGTAAAATTCTAGCTTTATATAACGAATAATATTTCGTAGACGGTGTAACTAATTCTTCATCAAACGCGCTAGATGGTTCAGGCTCTTCAATTCTCTCAATTGTAAAACCCGCTCGATTTAACTCATTTATGTATGTACTTATTTTTCTCTTATATAATGTCGCTTGTACATTCTCGCCTTTAAATGTTTCAAACGTAATAGGCGTTTCCTCATGGTAAGAAGACTTGAAAACAATTTCTTCTGTACCATACTGTAAATTTGAATATACTGGATGCTCCCAGCTAAAAATAAAACTTCCTCCTGGCTTTACATATGAATAAATTAGTTCTAACGTTTTCCCTAAATCCGAAGTCCAACCTAATGCATAAATCGAGTACACAATATCAAAATACCCTTTCGGAATATCCGATTCTTCTTCCATTGCTCCGCATACTAACTTTGGATTCCAACCCTTTAACGTTTCATTCGCTGTTTTAATTTGTTCACTGGAAAGATCAAGACCCCATAACTCTTCCGCCCCATGCTCTGCCATATATTGTAGCGAATGCCCACTTCCACACCCAATATCAAGAACCTTTTTATTTCTAATTGAATCGAACAAATGAATCTCATCTTCAGACGCTGTATACGGACCATATTTCGGCAAACAATCTACTTGAAAGAAATAAGGTGCAACTGTGTCCCAACACTTTTTATTTAAAGTTAACATTTGTGTATCCTTCATATTCTACATTCCCCCATCCCATTTTCTTCCCCTAATTTAAATTACACATTATAACCTGATCTTCCTTTTCTCTTCGCCCGGTAATTTTTCACTTTCGCAATCGTACCGCACGCTCTTCCTCCTTCTTCTCCAGCGTACATACCGCACCATCTTTTACTTCCATTTCGTGAATTGTCATAAAATACCCAGCGGCAATCTGGACATGCTTTTAACCTCCCCCACAAATGTTCTTGAACTGCCATTAAAACAATGCTTAATACTTTTGTATATATATTTTCTTCGCGCATTGGTTCATACGTAATACCTTCCATATCTTCCTTTACATGTACATGAAATGGATATTTCTCTAACCACTTTTGCAATGATCCTCCGCCTTCAATCGTCATCCGAATATCTTCTCGAAAACTTTTTAATTCCTCTATCGTATGAAACGGAAACTCTTCATGAAAATGTTTGTTCATAAATTGCTTTATATCATCTTCGGTCTGCAACAAATCAATTGCTTCTCTCGTATCATTTGGTATTTTCCATGTATTTAAAAATTCCCGAATATATTCTAGTTCATTTGGTGCATTTTGATTCAATTCCATCCACCTTCTTCTTAAAATTTACTTTTTTCTGACTTTATGTATAATTATAATATAAAATAGTTAACCATCAAATTATTTTACTGGTTACAACATTAGGAGGAGTTCTATGAAAAGTTTCTCAATACCGATACGTTTCATGCTTATTTCTTCATTTTTTATGTCTTTTGGGTATTTTGCGGTATACGCATTTTTAGCTATTTATCTATTAACCTTTCTTCATTTTTCTGCTGTCCAAGTAGGAACAGTGTTGACGGTTATGACAATCACATCACGAGTTGTCCCTTTATTCTCAGGATTAATCGCTGACAAATTAGGCTATATCATTATGATGATAGCCGGATTATCTTTAAGAGGAATTGGGTTTATCGCTTTAGGAATATGCTCTGATTTCTATACCATTTCTATTTCTTCTGCACTTATCGGCTTTGGAACTGCATTTTATGAACCTGCTGCGCGCGCCATATTCGGCTCACAACCAGCTCATACAAGAAAAAAATTATTTATATATTTAAATCTTAGTTTTAATTGCGGTGCAATAATTGGACCAATTGCCGGAGGGTTCTTACTCTTACTCGATCCAATCTATGCTTTTTCTCTAACAGGATCTCTTATGCTGTTATTCGCTTTTATCTTTTACTTACTTAAAAATCACTTCCAAGTCACTACTGATAATACGTCTATCACATTAGGTATACAGGCTATCTTGCAAAACAAGTCTTTCCTTCTGTTTTCATTTATCATGATTTTCTTCTATATTATGTTTACTCAGCTTACTGTCGCATTCCCACTTCATATGAAAAACATTAGTAATAGCAATCAGCTTGCTACACTCGTGATTACGATAAATGCAATAACAGGCGTCATATTTATGGTGTTATTTCGAAAACTATTTCACACGTACAACACGCTATCGATTATTAAATACGGTATTTTATTCATGGGGATTTCCTTTTTACTCATCCCTTTATTCCAGCACCCATATTGGTTATTTATTTGTGTAATTTTATTTACAATTGGTGAAACACTCGTATTACCTAACGCTGATATTGCTATTGCAAATTACAGTAACGAAACCTATACAGCTACTTACTTCGGATTTTATCAACTATCACTTGCATTTGGTTTTATCATCGGTAATTATACCGGTACATCTTTTACAGCCAACTTAAGTGGAATGTATACACCATGGCTTATTTTCGGTGGAATAGGACTTATTGGTTTTATTTCATTGCATATTTTAAATATGAAAAAGGATTTCCTAAAGAAGATATATGCCTACTGTAAAAATACTAATTTACGGCAATAAGTAAACTTTTCAATCTCCCTTAAATTGGATATACGCCTGTTTCCATTTACATATTATGGTATGATAAAAAAGAATGCTAACTAAACATTTACATAAAACACTAGCAGTCTAGCAATGCCAAAATCAAAAATCACTTGAAATCGGAGGATGTTATGAAACAGAAATTAGCTATTCTTCTATTCACCGCAATCATGTTATCTGGATGTTCAACTATAGCAGAAAATTCTTTAGAAACCGGAAATGGCAGTATTGAATTATTAACACCGACGATTACAACAAAAGATAATGAATTAGAAATTAAGACTGAAGGCATTGATGAAAATAAAGTGACTTTTATTTATGTTGCCAATACAAAAGTATTCGAACAAAAAATAAAGAATGGTGAATCTTACAAGCTTGATATTACAGGTATCAAGGATGCTCATCGGACAGACTACAAACCAAGAGTTCAACTTTTACAGAATGAAGATGATGATAAGGATGGAGAAATGGTAACGTTTAAACAAGTTAGATATATAGTTAATAACAACTAATTTTATAGTCGTTTCATTATAAATGTAACGAACGAAAATATACTTTTAACAGAGAAGAAATGTAAGGGGTGTTAACATGAAAAAACGATGGATTTCTTGGTGGATTGGTAACCTATTTTGGATTATCATTTTTGGAATATGGGCTGCTATTATTTGGCTACGCGACGTTGATGGTGCTGGAGTGATTCAAACACCTGAACTTAAATCCTTATCACTTATCGTTTTATTAATCGCGTTTATCATACCTGTATTTATTCAAGTTATATGGCTAATCATGAATTTGAGAATGAGTAGAAAAAATAATTATACGATTTAGTTTTTCAATGAACAGATACATTTTTTTCATAAAAAAGAGAGGAATCTACATCAAATAGATTCCTCTCTTTTACATATGGGCTTATACTGCACTTTTAATACAGCACGATTCCCCTTTTTATGATACATGTTCATCTTTCTTCTTCATTAACGCTCTCTTCTTCATCGCCTTCGTTAAATATCCACCTTTAAATGAACGGATTTCATAAGAAGACATAAACGCTTTCGGTGCAATTTCATTAATAATTTCTAACAGTTCTTTTTCTCTAGAACGCTTTGCAACGATATCTAAGCGATAACGGATAGAATTAATACCTTCGCCTTCAAATACTGTAACGCCAAATCCAGAGTGACGTAATTCATCTACTAATTCATTACAACGGTCTAGTAAACTAACTTGATACGTAATATAACCAATTGCTAATTTATTCTCTATATAACCGCCTAATAACAGTCCCGCACTAAAGCCAATGACATAGGCAACGATGTTCATCCAATTTGATAAATCTTGAAACACAATACCTAAACTGACAATGTAAATAGCTCCCTCTAACAATCCAACAGCAGCAGCGGATCTGGTTTGATTCTTTACAAGCAAAATCGTACGGATTGTTAAAATGGGAACGTAAATAATTTGAAGAACAAAAATAAGTAGCGCTTGTAACATTGGTATCCACCTCTTTCAAAAAGTCTTTTGTCATGATAACATACATAACCTTTAGAAATCGATGGGTTTTTAAATTTTTTTTTATTATTTTTCATACTATTGAAAAACACAAAAAAGAGGCGTATTATATTTGTCGTTAATTTGATTCCTTGTATCATATCGCTAAACTAAAAAAGGAACCCCAATTAGGTCCCTTTCATCATAGTTCTATGTTTTTCGAAGCCTGTTCCCTTTGCTTCTCTTCTTCTCTCACTAACTGCATATTTGCATAAGCTAAATTCGCAATCATTAAAAAGTGACCACCTAAAATGCCTGTACCGAATGCCCACATTTCCATTTCATGCTCAATTTCATACATAATGATAGCTCCTAATATGGCTGCTGCAAATCGATTTAAAATTCCTAGTCCAGGAGCCTTTTCTTTCATTACGATACTTTTCCCGAGTTTCTCCACTCTGCGAGCTAATAACCAAAGGCAATATGCACTTACAGCTAATCCGATACCAAATCCTGTTACTTGTTTTCCAAACGGAGTAATCGTCCACATAAGTAGTAAACCACTAAAGATCACATACAATTGTAATCGATATACACGTAAGGCTGTTTGAATCAAAATATCCGCTCCTAATTTTGCATTTTTTATATTTAGAAGAAAAGCAGCAACTTACACAGTTGCTGCTTTCTCTTCTTCTTGCTCTTGTTCCATCTTACGAATTTCAACACGTTTAATTTGGTAAGCGTCTTTTTCTAACACTTTAAATTCATAACCTTCCGCCTCAACGTGTTGTCCTTCTTCAATTTCATGATTTTGCATCATGATCCACCCACCGATTGTATCCACATCATCTTCTTCAATGTGTAATCCAAATAAATCTTTCACTTCTGAGATAAGCACTTTTCCATCAACAATGATATGTTGCTCGTTCACATGTTGAATTGGTGGTGCTTCATCTTCATCATATTCGTCACGAATTTCGCCGACGATTTCCTCCAAGATGTCCTCAAGCGTTACAATTCCAGCTGTTCCTCCGTACTCATCATATAAAACAGCCATCGGAATTCGCTTCTTCTGCATTTGAAGTAATAGATCGTGAATTGGAGTTGTTTCCATCACTTCAATAATCGGACGCATATACGAGCGAATAGATGATAAATCTTTTTGATCCTCGGTCATATATCGAATAAAGAAATCTTTTACATTGACCATACCGATAATATCATCTTTATCTTCTCCAAAAATCGGATAACGTGTGTATCGCTCATTTTGGATTACTTTCATGTGTTCTTCTACTGAATCTTCCAGGTAGAAACCAACGATTTCTGTTCGCGGTACCATAATCTCTTTTGCAATACGATTATCAAATTCAAAAATGTTATTTACATACTTGTATTCAGCCTGATTAATTTCGCCACTTTCATAGCTATCTGAAAGGATAAGGCGTAATTCCTCTTCTGTATGAGCTACTTCATGTTCTGAAGCTGGTTTTAAACCGAATAAGCCAGTTACAACACGCGCTGAACCGTTCAATACCCAAATAAATGGATACATCACTTTATAGAACATCATTAATGGACCTGCCAATAATAACGTTACCCTTTCAGCCTTTTGAATTGCCATCGTCTTCGGAGCTAATTCCCCAACTACAACGTGTAAATACGTCATAATCATAAAAGCAAGACCAAATGTTAATACTGATGAAATAGAAGGATTTAAGTTCCATTTCTCAAATAACGGGTGTAATAACTTTTCGATTGTCGGTTCACCTAACCAACCTAGTCCCATAGCTGTAACTGTAATACCTAGTTGACAAGCAGATAAATATTCATCTAAATTTGTTGTTACTTTTTTCGCTGCTAAAGCACCGCGTTTTCCTTCCGCAACAAGCTGATCAATACGACTTGAACGTATTTTTACAATCGCAAACTCTGCTGCTACGAAAAATCCAGTAAATGCGATTAAAATCGCAACCATGACTAAATTAAATATTTCCAATGAATCCCCTTAGTTTAAAAAACTAAGGTGTCCACCTCCTGTATACTATAATGTTTTCTTATTTGTTTCTTAGAAAACATAGCCCGATACAAAAATTAAAGAGGTCGGATTTCACTTTTTCTATAATAATAGAGCAAGTGTCTGTATTAAAGCTGTCGTTTGACCAGATAAAGATTTCGATATTTTTTCACGTTGTGAATCAGTCAATCCATCTAAAAGCGGCTTTAACTCCGTTAACTCTGCTTCTAATCGATGAATATGGTCTGTCACTTCATTCACTTGTTTCGAAACGTGTTCATTGATACCGAGCAGCTTCTTCTTCTCCTCGATTTTCTCTTTAATCTCACAAAGCGGCATATGCATTTCTTTGCACTTCTCAATAAATTGTAATGTCTCAAATGCTGTTTCGTCGTAATAGCGATAATTAGATTGAGATCGCTCCGCTTTTAAGATACCTAGATTCGTATAATAATCAATCGTTCGTTTCGACACGTGAGCCATGAGAGCCAACTGTCCGATTCGATACACCTTCCCAACGATCTTCCCCCCTTGTTTATATTACTAACATCATACAATACATAAACTGTACAGTCAAACGTGACGGTTTACTATTCATAATTTATACACAATTCCGCACACATCTAAGTATGTAGTATATTCACACTCTATAACTCTATCTATATAGTTAGATTGCTGTTTTTTCGATATACCGATACTAAAATAGGAAAATGGAATTCCCCGTTCCTTTCAACCTTTCTTACTGTAAAACATATGATAATAATAGTGAAATACAATCATTATTTATGCAATTGGAGGAGATTAAAATCACTAGGACAGTTATCTCTCACTTTTATAACGAGGAGTATTTATTACCATGGTGGCTTATGCATCATACAAAAATATTTGATCACGGTATATTAATTAATAGAGGTTCTACAGATCGTTCCGTTGAAATTTGCAAATTATTTGCCCCCAACTGGGAAGTACGAAATTCAAGATTCCCTGATTTTGACCCCACTAATACTGATATTGAGGTGATGGAAATCGAAAGAGAAGTTTCAGGTTGGAAGATGGTATTAAATACTACAGAATTTCTTTGTTGTAATAATGTAGAAGAATTTTTCTCTTCACTTCATACGCTAGCTCAAAATATGTATGCGATAAGAATGATTGTCATGATTGATAAGCATGATTACAATTATTCCAAACTAAGATATTCTATTCCATTAGTAGAGCAACGATACCATGGTCTTTTTCCTTATAAACCAGAAATCGGATGTGCCTGGAGATTTATACACAATCATCTTGATGGCGCATATTTACCTGGCAGACATTTTACTCGGCATCAACATATCGTTTATAACTCCCCTTCATTTATTGTTAAATTTTATTTTAGCCCTTGGAACGAACATGCAAAGGCAAGAAAATTACAAATAACACCTACCCTTTCAAAAAAGGGCATTCGAATGGGACTTCAAGCACATTATGGTCAATCCCATGAGCAACTCGAAACTCGATTTTTAGAGCTTAGTAGCATAACACAAGATCTTCGTAACCACCCTGAGTATCAACAATTATTCCCAAAATTCAAACCTTAATATTTCTCATCCTATCATGTTCCACACATTTTTACGCACTTAGCTAAAAACTATACCATTTGTATTTCATATGAATACTGTATATATTATAAATTTTTATTTTAGGAGGAAAAAATGAAAGCTGTTATTCTTGCAGGTGGATATGGAACAAGGATTGGGGAAGAAACTCATTTAAAACCAAAACCTATGATTGAAATTGGGACAAAACCTATTCTATGGCACATTATGAGTTTGTATAGTTATTACGGCATTACGGAGTTTATTATTTGCTTAGGCTATAAAGGATATGCAATTAAAGAATTCTTTCTAAATTACAACTTACACATGTCCGATTTTACGATACATTTAAGTGACAATACAATTACAAACCACTCTCATCGCATTGAACCATGGAAAGTTACATTAATTGATACTGGTCTAAATACCGACACAGGTGGACGAGTTAAAAAAATACAACATTACGTCGGGGATGAACCTTTCTGCCTCACTTATGGCGATGGATTAAGTAATGTAAATATAAAAGAACTCATTGCATTTCATAAAAAACATGGAAAAATGGCAACTGTTACAGCCGTACAACCTCCTGGTAGATTCGGTTCTCTCGTATTAGATAAACAGTCTGTCACATCCTTTCAAGAGAAGCCACTCGGGGATGGCGGATGGGTTAACGGTGGATTTTTCGTTTTAAATCCTGATGTTTTCAATTACATTAGCGGAGATAAATCTGTTTTTGAAACAGAAACTTTAGTTCAGTTAGTAAACAAAAATGAACTAGCCGCATATCAACATTCTGGTTTTTGGCATCCGATGGATACATTGCGCGATAAAAATAAATTAGTCGAGCTATGGGAAAGTAATAACGCTCCGTGGAAGGTTTGGTAATATGGCTTCATCATCTTTTTGGAATAAGAAAAAAGTATTTATTACAGGGCATACTGGCTTTAAAGGCTCCTGGCTCACTCTTTTTTTAACTTCTTTAGGCGCAGAAGTAGTTGGCTATTCTTCTCATCCACCATCCATTCCAAACCTTTTTGAGCAAGGTAACGTAGCAAAAGAGTGCATAACAATTAAAGGCGACATTACAGATTACGATTCTTTATTACACGCCCTAAAACATCATAACCCTGACATACTATTTCATTTAGCTGCCCAGCCAATCGTCACCACTTCATACAAAGATCCTATCGAAACATTTAAAACGAATGTTTTAGGTACGGTTCACGTATTAGAAGCGGCAAAACAGATAGAAAGTATACGCAGCATTATTAATGTTACAAGTGATAAGTGCTATGAAAATGATGGGAGCGGTAACCGTGCATTCGTGGAAAGTGACCGATTGGGGGGGTTCGATCCTTATAGTGCGAGTAAAGCTTGTGCCGAACTAGTGGCAACGTCCTATCAAAACTCATTCTTCCGCACTAACACCCAGAATCTTGCCTCAGTAAGAGCAGGTAACGTTATCGGCGGCGGTGATTGGGCAAAAGACCGATTATTCCCAGATGTCATTCGTGCATATTTACAAGATGCTACGTTAAATATTAGAAACAAACACGCTATTCGCCCGTGGCAACACGTATTAGATCCTTTACACGGCTATATCCTTTTAGCCAAAAAACTTTGGCAAGACGCCGCGTATGCAGAAGCGTGGAATTTCGGCCCGATGAATGAATCTAACAGAACCGTTTATGAGGTCATTCAATCTATCATGAAATTATGGAATCAACCATTAACGGTCCTTTCTCCTCATACAAATACCCCGTATGAATCACCAATTTTAACACTCGATAGTACAAAAGCAGTAAATAAACTCGGTTGGACTCCTAAGTTATCAACAGATTACTCTATTGCTTGGACTGTTGATTGGTACAAAAAATATGCATCTGGTGAAAATATGGAGTCTTTCACGCGACAACAAATCGATGCATTCAAAAATTTATAAGGGGGCTATAAAATGGAACAGAAAAAATGCCGTTTTTGCCACTCATTACTCGCAAATACTTTTTTAGATTTAGGTGTTTCCCCTCTCGCTAACTCATTTGTCGCTCCAGAACACTCCTATAAAATGGAACCATTTTATCCGCTGCACACATTTGTCTGTCCTTCTTGTTTACTCGTACAATTAGATGAATTTGAATCTCCTCACAATATTTTTCATGACTATTTATACTTCAGTTCTTACTCATCAAGCTGGCTACTACACGCTAAGCAATATGTAGAAATGGCAATTAAGCGTTTTAACTTAACAAACCATTCAAAAGTAATTGAAATCGCAAGTAACGACGGGTACTTATTACAATACTTTCAAAAAGAACATATCGAAACGTTAGGAATTGAGCCAGCAAAAAATGTAGCAGAAATCGCTATCCAAAAAGGAATTCCTACTGAAGTGAATTTTTTCAGCAATGACTTAGCAAAAAAATTACCGCAAGCTGATTTAATCATCGCAAATAACGTATTGGCACACGTCCCGAACTTACATGATTTTGTCGCTGGTTTAAAAACGTTATTAAAACAAGACGGAACAATAACAATTGAATTCCCTCACTTATTAAATCTCATATCCTTTAAACAGTTTGATACGATATACCATGAGCACTTCTCCTATTTCTCACTTATAAGTCTTCAAAAAGTTTTAGCTCATCATCATTTACAAATTGTCGATGTCGAAGAGCTTGCAACGCACGGTGGTTCCTTACGTATTTTTGTCAAACATCAAAGTGACAAATCCACTATCCATTCCAGTGTTACAAAATTAATCGAAAAAGAAGTAGATTACGGGCTAAATACATTAGATTGTTATCTCCTTTTTTCTAAACGCATCGAGCAATTGAAAATAAATATTTTAAAGTTTTTTATCGAAGCAAAAGCTTTAAACAAACAAATTATCGGTTACGGTGCGCCAGCTAAAGGAAACACCCTATTAAATTATTGCGGGATAGGAAAAGAATTTCTAGCTTATACAGTAGATAAAAACCCTCATAAACAAAATCTCCTACTACCAGGAACACGCATTCCAATAAAATCTCCAGAAGAAATTAAGCGTACAAAACCTGATTACATTCTCATACTCCCTTGGAATTTGAAAGATGAAATTATGAAAGAATGCTCTTTCATTCGTGAATGGGGCGGCAAATTTTTAGTAACCATTCCGGAAGTTGAGGTAATTGAGCCATGAAAAAAATTCTTGTAACAGGCGGTAGTGGATGGATTGGTAAATATGTTGTAAATTCTCTTATACAAAAGGGCTATGAGGTGCACGCCACTTATCATACAAAGAAGCCTTCTCACATCCCTTGCCACTGGCATAAAGTAAACTTACTTTGTGATGAGGAAGTAAAAAAACTCATTTACGATATGAAGCCTAGTCATCTCATTCATTTAGCTTGGGAAGCAGTGCCGCCAGCTTGTTATGTATCTATCAATAATTACTATTGGCTTACGTCTAGTATCTCATTGATTCAACACTTCACAACATGCGGCGGAAAGCGAGTCGTTGTTGCCGGTACCGGCGCAGAGTATGAATGGTTTAACGGTGTACTATTTGAAGATTCACCGCTTCTTTCCTATAAAACACCGTATGCATTATGTAAAAACGCACTACACTCTTGGCTACAAACGTACGCTGAGCAAACAGGCCTCAACATGTGTTGGGGCCGCATTTTTCATATGTATGGCCCTCACGAACAAGGGAATCGGCTCGTTTCTAACATTATCACTTCCTTATTAAAAAACAAGGAAGCACTATGTACACATGGAAAACAATCAAGAGATTTCCTCCATGTGGGCGACGTCGCTGATGCTCTCGTAACAATATTACAACACGACGTTACAGGCACAATCAATATCGCTTCTGGTCAATCTGTACAAATTAAAGAATTGGCATCTAACATTGCTAAAAAGATAGGAAAAGAACATTTAATTAAATTAGGTGCAATCCCTTTCTCTAAAGATGAACCTTTATTCGTCGGCGTTCATATAGAGCGTTTAAAAAATGAAGTAAACTGGAAACCAACATACGATCTAAATACAGGAATCGAAGAAACAATTTCATGGTGGGAATCATTTATAAAAAAACATAACGATACGCATCACTAAAACGTAAATCCTTCGTCCCTCTTGCTAAATCTTTATACCATTCCTCTAATTTTTCAGGTGTAATAATATGATGCGTTCCCATTCCCCGATCCTTACTAGCTTCAGAAAGAGTCGGACCAATTTGTAATTTTCGTTTTCTCATTGCATCGGTCCATGGACTAAATCCAAACCACAATATACAAGCAAGAGGTGGATAAATTATAGATTCATGCGCAGATAAATGTCTTCCAACCGTATAACTTCCGTGTTCATGATTATGAATAAATCTACCTCTTCTCCATAACGGCCAATCTTCTGGTAAATAACCGTGAAATCGCTGTTGCATTAAAGGTATCCCAAAGTTAAGGTCCGGATAATTGTAGTTAGGGTCATCAACCATAATAAGCCCTTCCAGCCAATACATCCTCCCTCCCAATTCATTTAGTGATTTCCAAAACTGATTTTTATCTTGCACACAAAGAAACTCAGTCGTATTTAAAATCATTTTCCATCCCTTTACTTCTTGCTCCACCCTCATCACTTCATGATCTGTCGCTAACGCATCAAACTCTGGATTTGTAGAATCTCGTACTTCCCAGTGTGGCGCGAACTTTTTACAAATTTCAACCGAACGATCTGTTGAACCTTTATTAATTAAAATGCCATGATCAAACAGTTTCGTATGATGAGCAAGCCACCACGGTAATAAATACTCTTCGTTATAAAAATGAGAAATAACCGTTGTAGTTATAATAATCTCCTCTTTCTCTATTAATCTATTTTTCATCCTACAACCAATATACTCATAAACCAAAAATATGTTTCCTATATTAATAACCAAATAGTATTACTAATATTTTTGTAAGTTTTCCTTCGGTACCCAGCCATCCTCACCACCTGTTTTTTCACACCAAGTCCATCCATTCAATTCTTCTAATCCAATCAATCTTTCTCCAATACTTACATTTAATTCTTTGGCTGTATATTGTTTCGTAATGATTCCTACATCCGTTGTATTTTTCATTATAATTTGCTCCGGAACCCAACCTTTTCGGTTATACTTCTCTTCATGACAAAACATCCAGTTATCCCAGTTTTCAGGACCAGTGTAACTTTCTATCATTTTCACTACATCCCCCTCTTCTAAAAAAATTGGATTCGGATAATTGCTAACATGTGATTTTATAACAATATATTTCATAACACCCTCCAATAAACTGAAAATTAAGTTATAATGTCATTATAAAATATGAAGGAGGAATGGACTCATGTACTACAACACTTCATTCGAAAACGATCAACCTGTAGGCCGTCTTTAAACTAAGGCGGGCATTCATATAACACATAACACTATGCCTCGTCTTAGGGAACTCATAAAACCCTAAAAATAGACGGAGGTACTTTACATGAAACAAACAATTTTAGGAGCTATATGTTTATCACTAGCAGCTAGTATATGGGGCGGTATGTATGTTGTTAGTAAATATGTACTTGACTTTATCCCACCGCTGACACTCGTTTGGCTACGCTTTATCATTGCTTTTGTTGTTTTATATTTCATTTTGAAAATAGCTGAGAAAAAGCAAAAGAAAAAAGTAACCATTCGTAAAAAAGATTGGCTCCTCTTCGCCTGGATTGGATTTATCGGATATTTCATTTCGATTACATGTCAATTTATCGGAACAAAATTATCCGACGCTCATACAGGCTCTTTAGTCACATCTGCTACACCTGCATTTATGGTTATATTTGCAGCGATCATTTTAAAAGAAAAGCTAACCGCTCGTAGACTTCTATCTACTATCATAGCGACAATCGGTGTCATTATCGTCATTGGATGGGATATTGAAATTGGCTCCTATTTTATCGGTACAATCATATTAGTTGGGGCCGCTATTACGTGGGCTTTACTATCTATTTATGTGAAGATTGCTTCAGCCCGATTTTCATCTTTAGTGATTACAACATACGCCATATTCTTTTCACTCTTTTTCATTACACCTTTTATGCTATGGGAACTACAATCAACCTCTATCGAAACAGTAAATGCGTACGTAATATTAGGCGTAATATATTTAGGAGTCGTCTCAACAGCAGGTGCCTTTTTCCTTTGGAATAAAGGATTAGAATTAATGGACGCAAGCATTGGTTCCTTATTTTTCTTCTTCCAACCTATCGTCGGATCGTTGCTTGGTTGGTTACTATTAAACGAAACATTGAGCAGCAACTTTTTTATTGGTGGTATTCTTATTATATGTAGTGTTTTTATTACTACTTTTGAAAAGAAATGAAAAACAGGCAGAGACTAAGAATCTCTGCCTGTTCTACATTCTTTACGCACTCCAATGCGATGGACGGGATAACATTTTCGGTAATTTCGTATGCTTATCCCCTTTCGCTGCGTTAATTTGAACTTGCGTCAGAAAAATACTATTTGTAAAATCAGCCCCGCGAATATCTGCATCTCGTAAATCTGCTCCGATGAGATCTGCTCCTCTTAAATTTGCTCCATTTAAGTTAGCCGCAATTAAGTAAGCACCTCTTAAATTCGCTCCTTGCAAATCCTTCTTCTTCAAATTTGCCCCCATAAGGTCTGCTCCGCGGTGACTCATTCGCTTCTTACGCGCGACATTCATTTCCTTCCAAACTAGCTCACTCGTTTCTAAAAGTAACACATTTACTTCCGCACGGTGTAATGGAATATTTACTTTCATTAACTCGTCCGCATTTAAATTTGAAAGGCGCTCCGTCTCTTCGATTGCTTTACTTAGTTCTTTATGAATCGATTGTGTCGCCTTTAATAGAATGGCCTCATTTAAGTACCAAAGCATTTCATGAAGCTGATGCATAACTGGAAAAGCATCGTACATTTTTCTCGCATGCTTAGTATCTTTCCGCCAATCAATCCCGTTAAATGTAACTTGCGAGATCTTCTGCCCAGCACCGAAACACTCAAACACTGTACAACCTTTATAACCTTCTCCTCTAAGATTTTTATGTATGCTACATTTAAAATCTGATTGTAAGTTAGAACATGGTGTCCCGCCATCTTTATTCACCGCAAAATCTACCGATGCTGCGAATGGTAACGCCACGCAACATAAACCGAAGCATTTTTCGCAGTTTGCTTTTAAATGATCGTTGTGATTAGTCAAAATATATACCCCCTGTTGTCTTTTGACTATTTCATAATATTCCAACCTTATTAAATAATCAATTTAAAAATAAACGAGCTTCTTTCATTTCAAATCATAACTCTATCATTCGATTTCCTTTCAATTGAAAAAGACAACTTCTATCCGATGAATTATAATTAAATTACAAACATTCCAACTAAAAGGAGACTTACTATGGCACTCGAAATGAAAACAAACTGTCAAATTTGCGATCAATCTCTCGAACCAAACTCTGAAGCTTACATTTGCGTGTATGAATGTACATTTTGTGCACCGTGTACAGAAGAAAGAGAAAACGTTTGCCCAAACTGCGGCGGCGAATTAGTACGTAGACCGAAAAAGAAACAGTAAAAAGCAAAGCGATATCGCTTTGCTTCTCTCTGTTTTTGAGGATTTGAAATTATATCAACGATTTTTCAAATATATCGAACACAACTTCAAATATATCGACGTTTCGACAAAGAATATCGACTTACCGACAAATAACGACACTGCTATATGCAATGAAAACTTAAATTAAACGTTCAAAAACTTCACACAAACAGGCTCTGGTACAATAACATCGGATTGTAACAATGTTAACTTCCCTGTCGTTTCATTTCTTGAAAATAACACAAGATTATGTGACTTTTCATTTGTCGCAATAAGAAACTTTTCAGTCGGATCTAACACGAAGTCCCTCGGCCAATTCCCTTCTGTAGATGTATGTGCAACAAATGTAAGCTCACCTGAGTTTTCATCCACACTGAAAACAGCGATACTATTATGACCGCGATTACCTGCATATACAAAGCGGCCGTCAGAAGAAATATGAATCGCACTTCCTTGACTATTGTCATCAAATTCTTTCGGAACGGTAGAAATATACTGCAACTCTGTAAAGGACCCTTCTTCCGGATTATATGATAATGCAATAACTTCCGAGCTAAGTTCAGTCATGACATAAGCGTGCTTTCCGTTCGGGTGAAAAGCAATATGTCTCGGACCACTTCCTGGGTTTACGGACAAGCTATTCACTTCTTTTAACTTACTATCTCTTATTTCATACGTAAGTATTTTATCAATTCCTAAATCAACACCAACCACATATTTTTCATCAGGAGTATATCCCGCGTAATGTGCATGTGGTTTCTCTTGTCTTTCTTTATTCGGACCTGAACCTTCATGTGCCATAATAGATGTGGCAGGATTTACAGTTCCATCTTCTTCATTAACTACAAAAGACTCAATCGTTCCTTTATGGTAATTCGCTGTAACTACCGTACGATTTCCACTATCAACACTAATATGACAAGGAGAAGCCCCTTCTACTACTTGTCTGTTTTGTTCCGTTAGCTCTCCAATATGACTATGAATCGAATAAGCAGCTACACCACCAGATTCGCCTTCCTTAACAACAGAATAGAGATATTCATTATTTTTGCTAATCGTTACATATGTAGGGTTATCCAGCTTAGCTGCAAGCGTTACATTACTAATTTTTTTTGCTTCCGTGTCTAACGTAAACTTGTATATTCCTTCACTATTTTCTTTCGTGTACGTTCCAACATATCCAATAAACTCTTTGTTATCCGTCATTTTCATAACCCTCTCTCCCTATATTTTTTGTTCATCATACCTCTTAAAAAATTTTATGTTGAAAGAGTATCCTAAAAAAATTGGAGTACTTCTTTATACGTTACCATATTTCTCTGCTAAATAGCCTTTAAACCCACTTTTTTTGATACGCTGCTATACTTTCATATTCTTCTTCCAATTGACGGGACAGACGAATATAAATTGGTGTTAAATCTTTATATTTTTCCACACTTTCCATGTTTGGTTCATGGTGGAAATTCGCACCTACCATTTCAGATACTACGCATAATGTATCTATTTCACCTAGACTATATAAACCGAGGATTGCAGCTCCTAAGCAAGAGCTTTCGAAACTTTCCGGAACATATACGTCTTGATGAAAAATATCCGCCATCATCTGTCTCCAAAGTTCCGATCTTGCAAAACCACCTGTCGCTTGAATTTTTTTCGGTTCGCCAATTAGTTCTTTTAAAGCGAGAAGAACGGTATATAAATTATAAATTACCCCTTCTAAAACAGCACGGATAAGATGTTCTTTCTTATGATGCAATCCAAGCCCGAAGAAAGATCCTCGTGCATTTGCATTCCATAAAGGAGCTCTTTCCCCTGCTAAATACGGATGAAATAATAAACCGTCAGATCCCGGATTCACTTTTGCTGCTATTTCAGTAAGCACTTCATATGGATCTTTTCCTAAACGCTTCGCAAGTTCAATCTCTGAAGTGCCTAATTGATCACGAGCCCACCTAAAAATCATACCACCGTTATTAACTGGTCCACCAATTACCCAATGGTCTTCAGTTAAAGCATAACAAAAAATTCTACCTTTCGGATCTGTTACTGGACGATTTATCACAGCACGTATCGCACCACTTGTACCAATCGTAACAGCCACAACACCAGGATCAATTGCATTTACACCTAAATTTGATAGGACTCCGTCACTCGCTCCAACTATAAAAGGAGTAGAAACAAGTACATTCATCTCATTTGCAAGTTCTTCATCTAATCCTATTAAGCTGTGCGTTGTTGGAACAAGTTTAGAGAGCTTTTCATCTGTAATTCCTGCTACATGTAAAGCCTCTTCATCCCATTTTAAAGATTTCAAATTAAACATGCCTGTTGCTGATGCTATAGAGTAATCAATTACATACTCCTTATATAACTTATAAAAAACATACTCTTTAATAGAAATAAATTTATAACTTTTTGCGAACAATTCTGCCTGCTCATTCTGTAACCAAACTAATTTTGAAAGTGGTGACATTGGATGAATTGGTGTTCCAGTACGCAAATAAATTTCATGACCATTCATATCACTCTTTATTTTCTCCGCCCAGCTTGCACTTCTATTATCTGCCCAAGTGATACATCTCGTTAACGGTTTTCCCTTCTCATCTACAGCAATGATACTATGCATTGCCGAACTAAAAGAAACACAAAGAATATCATTCGGCTGTACACTACTTGATCGTACAGTTTCTTTAATCGTATTTATTACTGCACGAAAAATTTCTTCTGGATCTTGTTCTGCTGTTTCAGGTGTTGGAGAATATAAAGGATATTCAATTCCATGACTTGCAATAACAGATCCATCAGTAGAAAAGAGAACTGATTTTGTACTAGTTGTCCCAATGTCTACACCAATCATATATTTTGAGCTCACCATTTCTTCCTCCTAACAAAAATCACTACAGTATCCCACCATAAAAACATTCTTATTTTAAACAAACATATCAAGTAGTAAAACTCCTCCAAAAGCAATAAATGAAAGTAATGTTTCTAATACCGTCCATGTTTTAAATGTTTCTTTCACTGTTAACCCTAGGTATTCTTTTACCATCCAAAAACCAGCATCGTTTACGTGTGAAAACATGAGTGCTCCTGCACCTGTTGCAATAACGAGCAACTCTAAATTTACACCTGTCGTATTTTCAACGATTGGAGAGACGATGCCCGCTGCTGTTGTTAAGGCGACTGTCGCTGACCCTGTCGCGATTCGAATTAATCCCGCTACCATAAATGCTAATACAATTGGAGATAGAGCTAAATGCTCAGACATTTGAGCAATAGCATTCCCTACACCACTATCGATAAGAATTTGCTTAAATCCACCACCAGCACCAATGATTGCAACAATAGAACCGATTGGTAATAAGCTATCTTCTGTTATCTTCTTAATAGCTTTTTTATCGATACCTTGACGAAATCCAAGAAAATAGAATGCCGCAAAACATGCAATCAATAGCGCAATGATAGGACTACCGATTAATGTAACAATCTTCATTAAAGTAGTAGAAAGAGGAACATAAGGAGCTGCCGCTGCTAAAACCATTAACATAACAGGTAACAATATAACTAAAAATGAAACTCCTATTCCTGGTAATTTCGTTGATTTTGTATTTACACGAATCAATTCTGGCTCATTTTCAGGCATTACACGTTTGTGAATCCATTTAGCAAATATAGGACCAGCAATAATCGCTGCAAAAAATGTAATAATGAGTGAATACATTAGTACCTTTCCAAGGTTCGCTTTATAAATACCAATTGCAACGATTGCTCCTGGATGCGGAGGAACAAGGCCGTGTACGACAGATAACCCAGCAATTGCTGGTAACGCAATCAATAGAATATTTTGTTTCGTTGTTTTATGAATAGAAATTACCAACGGCAATAATATTAAAATACCTACTTCAAAAAACACTGGAATTCCAATAATAAAACCTGCAATTAACATCGCCCATGGTAAATTTTTTATTCCAAAGGATTTAATAAAGAACTCTGCCACCTGCATTCCAGCACCTGACTCTGCCATCATTTTCCCTAAAATTGTACCTAATACTAAAATACCTACTAAATGTCCGAGAACACTTCCGACTCCCGTTTCATAAGCACTCACTATTTTATCCATTGGCATTCCAGACATAATTGCTAAAAACAAACTTGCAATCGTTAAGCTAATAAATGCATGCCATCTCCACCACGATACCCCTAAAATAACAATTACAATTGATAATAATGTAATTATTAAAAGGTACATATTCATACTCAATACCTCCTTTATGTAAACCTTTTCAAAAATGCTATATAATTAAAGAACCTATATAGTTCTTTCTTGAGTAAGAATATATATATCAATATACAAATCATCTTCACAAAATAATAATTTATACAAAAAGAATCTCCCTTATCAGAGATACATGTTAACTACTCTCTCTAATAAGGGGATTTCTTTTTCATAATTATAATGTTATTGTGATAAACGCTTCGCGTGAGCAAATTTTCCTTCTTTAAAAGTGAATGACACTTTCTTCTCTTGCTATTTTCACGTAGTAAGACTACAAATTCAGGATCCAGTTTCAGCGATGAAGTTACTTAGCATTTGTCCTCTCATGAAAAGCAACTTTCGGAAAGCCCCTTCACTTTCATGCATTATAATTTAGGCGCTTTCGCCCAATCCGCAGCAAACTTTTCAATACCTTGATCTGTTAGTGGATGCATAGCAAGTTGTTCAATGACTTTATAAGGAATTGTAGCAATATGCGCACCTGCCATTGCTACACGAGTGACATGATCTGGATGTCTAACGGAAGCAGCAATAATTTGTGTATCTAATTGATGAACATCGAATAATTCAGCAATTTTAGCAACTAATAATACGCCATCTTCAGAAATATCATCTAAGCGACCTAAAAATGGAGAAACATACGTTGCACCTGCTCGAGCAGCTAAAAGAGCTTGGTTCACAGTGAAAATAAGTGTAACATTCGTTTTCACACCTTTTTCAGTAAGATAACGACAAGCTTCTAATCCTGCTAGTGTCATCGGAAGTTTTATTGTAACTTTTTCATCGCCACCGTTAATTTTAATCAGTTCTTCTGCTTGAGCGATCATCTCTTCAGCCGTCACAGCATCTGGCGTTACTTCTGCCGAAACAGATTCAACTTTCGGCACTGCCTGACAAATTTCTGCAATACGGTCTTCAAACTTAATGCCCTCTTTTGCTACTAAAGAAGGATTCGTTGTAACACCAGCTAAAACTCCAAGTTTATAGGCTTTCTTTATGTCCTCAAGATTTGCAGTATCAATAAAAAATTTCATGATCCATTCCCTCCAGTTTTTAAACGTTGATGAGTTAAAATTTTAAGATGTTTATTTCTTTTCTACTGCATGTCCACCAAATTCATTACGCAAAGCTGCTACTACTTTTCCTGTAAACGTATCATTGTCTAATGAGCGGTAGCGCATTAATAAAGACATTGCAATAACAGGAGTTGCTGTTTGAAGATCTAATGCTGTTTCTACTGTCCATTTTCCTTCACCAGAAGAATGCATAACGCCCTTAATTTCATCCAGTTTTGCATCTTTAGAAAATGCGCTTTCAGTTAATTCCATTAACCAAGAGCGAATAACTGAACCATTGTTCCATACTCTTGATACTTTTTCATAATCGTAATCAAATTCACTTTTCTCTAGAATTTCAAATCCTTCACCAATAGCAGCCATCATACCGTATTCAATTCCGTTATGAACCATTTTTAAGAAGTGACCACTACCCGCTTTTCCAGCATATAAGTATCCATTTTCTACAGCAGTATCACGGAAGATAGGTTCAACGATATCCCAAGCTTCTTGATCTCCTCCGATCATGTAACAAGCACCATTACGAGCGCCTTCCATTCCGCCAGAAGTTCCTGCATCCATAAAGTGAATGCCATCTTTCTTTAGTTGCTCATATCGTTGAATAGACTCTTTATAATGTGAATTCCCCGCTTCAATTAAAATATCTCCTTTTGATAAAAGTGGTGTAACTTCATCAATAACAGAATCAACGACAGCGTGCGGAACCATTACCCAAAGAATTCTTGGTGATTGTAATGATTGAACGAGTTCACTTAAGCTAGATACACCTGTAGCCCCGTACTCTTTCATTTCTTCCACTGCACTCGCATTTAAATCAAATGCTACTACTTCATGTTTATGATCCATTAGATTTTTCCCTAAATTTAATCCCATTTTACCTAAACCAATTAATCCTACTTGCATAAAATAATTCCTCCTCAAATCATCTTTTATTAAAAATTCATATCACTACAATCTGGAATACCTTTCAGCACTGAAATGTTAGTATGTACAGAAAGGTATTCATAGTCACAGCTTAAGAATTCAACACATTTTTTGTAATTTGAACAACATTTTCTGTCGTAAATCCAAATAGATTCATGACTTCAGATCCAGTACCTGAAGCTCCAAATGTTTCAATTGATAGTACCTTTCCTTCTTGTCCTACATAACGCTCCCAACCGAGAGATACACCCATCTCAAGAGATACTCGCTTCGTTACAGAAGACGGAAGAACTGATTCTTTATATTCTTTCGATTGGCGATCAAATAATTCCCAGCTCGGCATTGCAACGATGCGAACAGAGACATTGTCTTCTTCTAGTTTTGCTTTCGCACTAGTAGCTAAAGAAACTTCAGAACCTGTCGCAATTAAAATCACATCTGGATTTTCATTCGTTTGTGTTAATACGTAAGCTCCTTTAGAAAGATTCTCTATATTTGCTTTCGTTTCATTAAACACCGGTAAATTTTGACGGCTAAGTACTAAAACGACTGGACCATCCGTTCGCTGTAAAGCATACGCCCACGCACTTGCTGTTTCATTCGCATCTGACGGGCGAATAACTGTTAAACCAGGAATTGCCCGAAGAGCTGCTAAGTGTTCAATTGGTTCATGCGTTGGACCATCTTCTCCTACAGCGATCGAATCATGTGTAAATACGTAAGTAACAGGTAACTTTTGCAATGCAGCCAGTCGAATAGATGGACGAAGGTAATCATTAAATACAAAGAATGTACTTACGAACGGTTTTACTCCGCCATGAAGAGCCAGTCCATTCGCTGCCGCGCCCATTGCATGTTCACGTACACCGAAGTATATATTTCGGCCAGCATACGATTCTACGGCATACACTGCTTCACCTTTTATATCTGTCATAGTAGAATGAGAAAGATCCGCACTTCCACCGAAAATAGAAGGAATCGATTTCACATAATGATTAATAGCTTCTCCACTTGCAACACGAGTGGAAATCGTTTTTTCAGTATCAAAGGATAGAATGTCTTTCGCTTCAATTAAAACCTCACCTGTAATCGCTTTTTCTAATTCATCTGCTAGTGCAGGGTTCGACTCTCTGTATACGTTGAACTGCTCATTCCATTCGTTCTCTTTTTCAATACCTTTTTGTTTCAAATCATTAAAATGAGCTGTTACTTCTTTAGGCACAAAGAAGTCTTCCTCATAATGCCAACCATACACTTGTTTTGTCGCTGTCGCTTCTTCTACTCCAAGCGGGTTACCATGTGCTTTGTTCGTTCCAGCAACTTTTGGACTTCCGTAACCTATAACGGTTCTAATCTCTATAAGAGTAGGTTGGTCCGTATTGTCTTTCGCTAATTGAATCGCTTTTGTAATCGCATCAACATCGTTTCCATCCTCAACTCTTACATATTGCCAATGTGCAGATTCTACCCTTTTCTGCATATCTTCAGAAAAAGCAATGTTTAATTCACCATCAAGTGAAATTTCATTTGAATCATACAGTACAATTAACTTGCCAAGTTTCATATGCCCTGCCATTGACATCGCTTCATAAGCGACACCCTCCATTAAGTCACCGTCTCCAACTAAAGCGTACGTATTGTGATCTATAATAGAGTGACCATCCTTATTGAACTTCGCTGCTAAATGAGCTTCTGCCATTGCCATTCCGACAGCATTTGCAATCCCTTGTCCTAACGGTCCTGTCGTCGCTTCAACTCCAGAAGTGTGACCAAATTCAGGATGTCCCGGTGTTTTACTATTTAACTTTCTGAAACTTTTCAAGTCATCAATTGAAACGTCATATCCAGCTAAATGAAGCAAGCTATATAATAAGCTCGATCCATGTCCCGCTGATAAAACAAATCGATCACGGTTAAACCATTTCGGATGATTAGGATTGTGATTTAAATGATTCGCCCATAATGCATAAGCCATCGGTGCTGCTCCCATTGGAAGACCTGGATGACCTGAATTTGCCGCATTAATAGCATCAATTGATAACGTACGAAGTGTATTCACTGCTAATTGATTTATGTTTTGTGTCATAGTAATCGTCCCCCTAAATGCTTTCATGAAAGAAAGTACTTATTTTTCCGTTTCTTGATCTAACCACCATTTAAATCCACTTTCTTGCAATAATTCATTCGACGCTTCTGGACCATATGAACCAGACTCATATTCATGAAGCGGCAATAAGTTTTCCTCGAACGCTTCAAGAATTGGTTGTACCCATTCCCATGACAATTCAACTTCTCTCCAATGTGCAAAGAATGTAGCGTCTCCACTCACAGCATCATGAATGAGTCTTTCATACGCTTCAGGTACTCCCACATCCGCTTGCTCACAAGTAAAGTTAATACGCATCGGTTCAATTTCTCCATTTTTCAATGGATTTTTACTGTTTAACTGTAATGAAACGTTCTCACCTGGACTAATTTCAATTATTAATAAGTTAGGTGCTGCATTTGGATTACTATCTTGATATTGCTGTTTTAACGTATTTTTAAATTCGATTACAATACGAGTAGATTTTTCTTTCATTCGTTTACCTGTTCGTATATAAAATGGAACGCCAGTCCAAAACGGATTATCGATCCACAATCGAGCAGCAACAAATGTGTCTATGTTAGAAGAAGGATTTACTCCTGGTTCCTCTTTATATGCTACAACTTGCCCGCCTTTTATCTCTCCTGAAGCGTATTGTCCGCGAATGATATGGTTTTGAACGTCTTCTTTTTTCACTTTACGAAGCGTCTCCATTACCTTTCGCTTTTCCTCTCGAATTTCACATGCATTAACCTTTTCCGGCAGATTCATAGCAGTCATCATTAATATTTGTAACATATGATTTTGAACCATATCTCGAATGGCTCCTGCCTGATCATAATATCCTGCTCTTTCTTCAACCCCAACTGTTTCACTAGCTGTGATTTGTACATTCGCTATATGTTCTTTATTCCAAATAGACTGGAGAACAGGATTTGCAAATTCTAGTGCTTCAAGATTTTGAATCATCGGTTTACCTAAATAATGATCAATACGGTATATCTCGTCTTCTTCAAACGTGCGACTAAGCTTATCATTCAGCTCACGAGCAGATGTAAGGTCGTGCCCAAACGGTTTCTCAATCATTAGGCGTTTCCATCCATCCGTTTTATCAAGTCCGCTTTCCTTAATATTTAAAGCAATGGTCTCGAAAAATTCAGGAGCAACTGAAAGATAGAACATTCTATTTCCTTTTATATGTAGTTCTTCTTCCCTTTCACGAACGACTTGTAATAATCTCTCATAGTCTTCCGGCTTACTCACATCTAATGGACAATAGCGAAAATTATCTAAAAAACCTTCGAGTTCCGGAGTACCTTCTTCCCTCTGACGGGAAAACGTCTCTATTGATTCTTTTATTCTTTCTTGAAAATCTTCATGAGATACTTGACGTCTTCCAAGCCCGATAACAGATATTTGCTTTGGAAACTTTTGATCTCTATATAAGTTATAGAGTGCGGGGTAAATTTTGCGCTTCGCTAAGTCCCCTGTCGCTCCAAATAAAACAAAGGTCATTGATTCCAAGTTCAGTCCCCCTCTTGTTGTATAATCCTCGTCAATATACTAAAAATGAATTGTACAGAAGCCCCTGTTTTTATAAAAAACAAAGATTTATCAAATTCCAATTCTTTTTATACCTTTCGCTTTCTAATTGTCCCCAATATTAATAGTGGCAATTCAAAGCATTTCTACCACAGATTACTTATTTATCGAACTTAACAAACAAATGTATATTTAATTACTTTTAGTAATTAAATAATACTATATCTAGTATATTAACCATATAAATTATTATCGTCAATAAAAATGTCTTGCATTACATACTATTTATTTCGTAATGCTTTTCTAAGTGTATTCCTAATTACCATTCATTTTCAAAGATAATGATTGATATAACAAATGTCAGTTTCATCAAAATCTTCAATCATTTTTCCGTTAAACTCACAAGCAAACGTTACATGATAACCAAAAGGCTTCTCTATAATAAGACGGTTCAATCCTTTTGTAGCCCACAATCCACTTTCCTTAATATTTAAAGCAATGACATCAAATACTTCTGGTATAACAGATAGGTAAAACATGCGATTTTCAAGAATGTTTAATTCTGTTTCACGCATCTTTACAAGACGTAACAAATCTTGATAGTCCTCTATATTCGCTGTATTTAATTGACAATAACGAAATGTACTAATAAATTTTTCTACTCCTGATTCGTCATCAGTAGATATTTTAGAAAATGTAGCAAGGGATTGTTCTACCTTTGTTTGAAATTCCATATCTGACATTAGCCTTCTGCCAATACCGATAATCGAAATAGATTGCGGTATATTTTCATTACTAAATAGTTTATATAAAGCAGGGTAAATTTTGCGTTTCGCTAAATCCTCTGTCGCTCCGAATCAAGTGAAACTTTAATCAGCCCTCACCAATCGGGCTTTTACGAGCAGCCCAACTCCCACCTAACTTCTTTGCTTTCGCTGAATTTTGAGGCGGGGGTCTTACTGCCCGGCAAATAGCGGGATAAACGTAATGAATAAATCATGCTGCAAAAATAACATATACCCTTTCTTCAACAAGCTTTACAGTAGTTTTTAGAAGTACGTTACATTATTTCATTTCATGCACTTTCCTCTTCTTTATATAAAATTCTCACCAACCAAATTCAAAATATTATACTTATTTTTCGTACTTTGCTATGCTATAACCACAAACAGGAGGTATAAACTATGAAAGCACAAATTATCCATTCTTTTGGGGATTCATCTGTATTTCAATTAGAAGAAGTTTCAAAACCGAAACTTTTACCAGGTCATGTTCTAATCCATGTAAAAGCAACAAGTGTAAATCCAATCGATACAAAAATGCGTAGTGGTGCCGTTTCAGCAGTCGCTCCTGAGTTTCCGGCTATATTACACGGAGATGTAGCTGGTATTGTCATTGAAGTAGGAGAAGGTGTTTCGAAATTCAAATCAGGGGATGAAGTATACGGATGTGCCGGAGGTTTTAAAGAAACTGGAGGTGCACTTGCAGAATTTATGCTTGCTGATGCACGATTAATTGCTCACAAACCTAACAATTTAACAATGGAAGAAGCAGCTGCTCTACCATTAGTGGCAATTACAGCTTGGGAATCTTTATTTGATCGTGCAAATATTAAACCTGATCAAAATATTCTCATTCATGGAGCTACTGGTGGCGTAGGACACGTAGCCATTCAACTAGCTAAATGGGCAGGTGCTAAAGTTTTTACAACCGCTTCTCAGCAGAGCAAAATGGAAATATCCCATCGTCTAGGAGCCGATATAGCTATTAATTATAAAGAAGAATCTGTTCAAGAATATGTGCAAAAACATACGAATGGAAACGGATTTGAAGTTATATTTGATACAGTAGGCGGCAAGAATCTTGATCATTCTTTTGAAGCTGCTGCGGTCAATGGCACTGTCGTAACAATTGCAGCTCGTTCAACTCATGACCTCTCTCCTTTACACACAAAAGGACTTACTCTGCACGTTACTTTTATGGCATTAAAAATATTACATACAGATAAGCGTAATGATTGCGGAGAAATCTTAACGAAAATAACGCAAATTATAGAAGAAGGAAAACTTCGTCCATTGCTAGATTCTAAACCTTTTACGTTTGATGAAGTTGCACAAGCACATGAATATTTGGAGTCAAATAAAGCAATAGGTAAAATAGTTTTGAAAAACGTTTGGTAACTTTCACTAAATAATACAAATAACAAATGTTTGTTGTTTGAAAATAACAGCGAGATCGCTTCGCCTTATCTTTTTCTTAAGAGGCGTGCCACAACCTTAAAAGCTTTCCATCCTTTACAACAAGTAAAAAAATAACAGCTGAATTTTGAAGCGGGGTCTTACTGCCCGGCAAATAGCGGGATAACATTCAAAAAAACCTTGCAGAAAAATTCTACAAGGTTTTTGTCTATAAATACAAATTAATCACTATATTAAAATGAAAGAGTTTGTAATTCATCACAATAATATTAAATATACGCTGCTTTAAAGGCTTGTTGGACAGCTTGTACTTCTAATGAGTTTTTACCATATAAGTTCGTTGCTACACGAATACAAGCTTCTTTTAATTCTTTAAAATCAGAAGTCATATTTAATTCATCCGTATTTGCATAATAGAAAATATCAAACATTTTATCTTCTCCAATGCCATGTACGTTTACTCCATTATGGCTTCCACCACTAGCAACCAAGTAAGCTACTTTATTAATAATGCTAGAGTTCGTGTGTACACCACCATGATCGTGGTCAGCATCAATAGGTAAGTTATTATAATGCCTATAATCCTCTGGATATCTAGAAGAGATAGATGATGGGTTTTTCATATCTCTAAAAATACGACCTGATTGTTCTCCCATTGTCCAATTGAACTTTCCGTTATTGGCATACTTTTCAACTGCTACTCCTAAAATATCAGATAACGCTTCATTAATTGCACCAGCTTCTCCTGCGTACTCAAGTCCAGACTCATTTCTTGTAACCGCGTGTGTAAATTCATGTCCTGCCACATCAAATGCTCTAACAATTGGATCTCCGTATACTAGCATAGCTCCATTACTAAATGCATTAAACCACTGCTTAGGATTTCCTTTATTCGTACCATTTGTGTTCCAACCATGAACGACAGAAATTACTTTTTGTCCGTTATTATCAAAGCTGTTACGGCCATATTTTTCTTGATAAAAATCATATACTTTCGTTGCTAAATAATGGGCACTAACTGCTTTAGGATCTGTAAAATTTGTAGAATTACTTGTTACTAAATCATCGAGATAACCCCATACATTTCTTCTATAATTATTATAATCTTTATAATTAGCAGTATATGTTTCAATTCCCTTACCACGAGAATAATCTGCAAGCATGTACGTTCCATCACTTCTTTGTGTAATTCCAAACGTACGATTAATACCTAAGTCATCTTTTCCTGTACCTGTTAATTTTGAAGGATCTGCTGATTTATTTGATGTCGCAGATTGGACAATACTACTCTCTACTTGTATACCCAATTTTTGAACGAGTTCTTTTAATAGATTACCACCAAAAGCATCAATTAATACTGTACCGGATACATATTCAGGTGTAGATGCACTAAAAGTAATTTGATATGCGTTTGTAGCTTTATTTGTATTTTCATCTACATATACCACTTGTTTAATTTCTGGTTCTTCAATAAATGTGAGATCATTTCCATAGATGTTGAAAAGCTGTTTCTTTGCATCCTCTTCTGATAGAGTAATAGGTTGTTTCAAATCTTCCTGTTGTTGTAAATCTTGGGCACTATCTCCCGAAACGCTCGTAAGTACACCATCATCATTAATATGTGCTGTTAGTTGATATCCGTATACATCACGTCCTTCATACGTTTGTTGAAGACGTACCAATGTAGTACCATCATAGGATTTACGACTTTGCGTAACATTATAATTAACTTTGGATTCCGTATTAACTTGCTTTGATGATAATGCTTGTTCTGTTTTTCCTTTTAGTGCATCCTTTGCTACATTTTCTGCCGAATTTTGAGAAGGTGCTGTTAAATTACCTGTTCGGAACGTATCTTCCTTTGTTTCCACTTTTAAATCTTCTGTTTCCGCATGTACTCCTCCATAAGGCATAATCGCCGATAACACCACTCCTGTAGTTAAACCTACCTTTACGAAATTATTCATATTTTTACTCCTTTATAATCGTATTATTAAATTAAATAAATGTATTTTAGAATTTTAAGCATAGATAAAAAATTTTAACTATAGCCAATCGTTTTTACATACCTCTACATACATAGGTTAATAGATTGGTTTGCTACTTTTTTTAGATTCAATTCAATTCATTTCTCAAAAATTACTCATTATATAAGCTATCTTTATATTTATTCATATACGTTATTTTTTGTGGTTCTGATAACATATTTATTGCCATCCACACATTCTTTTTCATTTCTAATTTTTGCATTGGTATCTCTTTTAAAAACTGATTACCTATAATCGCTTCCATTTCTTCATCAATTCTTTGTATAAGATTTTCTTCTGGATTATTTTGCAAAGAAGTATTTTTCAATCCCCATTTTGTTATTATAAATTCATTTGTTTTATTCATAGGATTAATAATAGTAGCTTTACTAGTTAATCGTTTTTTTATTTCATCATGATAGATTTTAATTCTATATCCCTCTTTTAGTGGAATGATATCTTTTACAATTGTTACATTTGTTCCTTCCATTTCCTTCGTATAAATTTTTTCACCTTTTTCATTAAAGACCTCTATCGATGCATATTTTTCACCTGCATAATAGCTATGAGGCGTTTTAGTAGTAACCGTAAAAATAGCTCGATTTTGCTCTAAGTCTGTATTTAATACAGCAAACTGGTCATCTCCTAATCCTAGGAATTGAATCGTTTCATTTACCAACTTACTCACTTTCATTTCGTTAATATCAATCTTTAGACTATTATCTTTTTCTTTTACATAGGCATAATACGAACTGAAATGGTACATACTATTCGTTTTCCCACCTGAAATTTCAACCGTATACACTCCATTTGGTACGTCTTGTAAATTGATATCTGTTGTTTCAATTGTTTTCTCTTGAATAACTGTATTCCCTTCTTTTAATTTAATTTTTCCTCCTTCTAATGTATCTATTTCATTTGTATTTAAATGGATATGCAAATTCCCTTTTAACCCAAGTGGAGCAATTTGCTGATTCGTAACTATTTCGAAGTTGGAGTTTATCGGAATATCAGGATCAACTATAGCTCTTGCTTTCGCTAATTGTGATTCAGGCACTATATAAGCTAAAGAAGTAACAGCCGGAAAACCTTTCGCCCTATTCATCTCTATTTGTTTATGATTAAGCTTAAATTCCCACCTTTCAAAAACAGGTGTAAAATCAACTTGTCCATTCTCACTATAATACTGATTCATTAAATCTGGTAAAGAATGGTCACCTTTTTTGAAAGCAGCATTGCTAGCTAGTTTTCGATAACCTTGATACATTTTTGCAAATGCTTCATCGCCAGCTTTTTGTTTCGCCATCGTTAAAAGAATAAGTTTTTGTCGTAAATCTAAATCATCATAATTTTTATTTTCTTTCATTAAAGCATTATATAAATTCCGTTCTACCTGTTCCTTTTTCCCGAAATTAAACAACCAACCAACTTGATCTGCTTTTTTGCCGTATTTACTATATTGATATTGAACACCAAATAGATTATTAGAAACTTCTCCTGTAAATATTCCTTGATTATCAAAACCAGCTTGGTATCCATGAGCGATTTCATGTAAAGTTCCCCAACTTAGTTTATCTAACCACATCTTTGTACTATCTGTACTATTCGCTGTCCAATTTGTGCCATAATAGGCACCGCCAGCACCAGATATATCTGCTTTTAAGAAATAACGATTTTGACTTTTTTTATTTTCAAACGTTGAGCCATCTAAACCAATAATTGAATCATACATCACAAAAATATCTTCATAATACGCAATTAACTCATCCAACGATTGAAAATCTTTTAAAGATCTTACTAACTCTTTATCTTTTTTAGGTACAAATAATTGAAAACTCTCCCCTTGAAGTAACGCATACTCTCCATCAAATTGATCCCATGTACTAAAAAATTGAGATACACTTCCTTGTTGTTTATAAATGGGAAGGGGTTTAGTAGCACTTTCATTCCCTACTTGGTACTCAAGTACAGCGTGCTCTTGACCATACGGAGTATCTATGAAAGGAACTAAAGACGTATCACCTTGGATAGTAACCCATTCATTTCCTACTTGTATGGATTTTTCATTTTTTGAGTCATTAGACAATAAACGTAATGTTAATTTGTCTTTAAAATTAGGATTTGTTTGTCTTACCTTTAATGGTGTATTTCTCTTCAAAATAAATCCTAAATCTTGTCGGTCATGATATTTCCCCTTACTTATGCCCGCCTGAAATATCCAAGTAGGCTCTTCTAAACTAGTAATTTTTTTTGCATTTATTCGTTCATCAGCATGTAAGTGTATATTTCCTATGAGGAAAAACATTGTATACATTAGGCCTATAACAAGTAACCTTTTCATTTGCATATCTCCTTCTCTATTTTTTTATATACAAAAATACAATAAAGCCCTCCTTCTTCACTTATAACTGTCGTCAATAAGTTACTTATCAGTGTAATTATTATAGTTACATTAACTCGTGATTATCAATCATTAAATGTATGTAATTTTGCATATATGAATATTTCGTGATAAATTTCAAAATATCGTATAATTATCAATATTTTTCCAGACATTATTCAATAAAAAAACACGAAGACTCTTAAGTCTTCATGTTTTTTATACATGTTATTACACTTGTGATTGAATTAATTACTAAAATCTTTTTAATCGTAAAAAATCAATTATTTTTAGGCTGATAGCCGTACCTAATCTTTTACAATTTACTCATTCTTTTTGTTCTGTAATATTAAATTTTGAAACCAATTCCGTTAATTCTTCCACCTTTTCTTTCATTTTGTTGGATTGGATTGATATTTGTTCAATTGATACGGCCTGTGATTGAATTGAATTTACAGTTTGAAGAGTCTCCTTTTTCACATCCGTTGCAGTTTCAGAAACTAGCGAAAGAGAAGCATTTACTTCTTCTGTACCAGCAGACATCTCTTCTGTCGCTGCGGATACTTCTTGAATTTGACCTGTAATCTTATCAATATCTCTCATAATAGACAAGAAGGTTTGATTCGCTTTGTAAGCAGCTTCTTTCCCTTCTACTGCCTTTTGTTGTCCTTTTTGCATGATATTAACTGTATCTTGGGTATCTTTTTGAATGGATTTTATTAAATGATTAACTTCTTTTGCAGATTCTTTAGATTGCTCAGCCAAGTCTCGAACTTCTGCGGCAACCACTGCAAATCCTTTCCCATTCTCTCCAGCACGTGCCGCTTCAATAGCGGCATTTAAGGCAAGAAGATTCGTTTGTTCGGCAATATTAGTAATTGCAGCGAGAGCTGTATCAATCTGTTGTGTACGTGTAACAAGTTTATTTATTACTTTTGATGTTTCCTCGACAACATCATGCACACTATTCATTTGAAGAATAGAGTGATTTATCACTTCACTACCGATATTTATTCGTTCTGTAGTCGTTACTGCTACCTCAGCGACTACTGCTGAAGATTCGGCTACAGTTTGCACCCCGGTTGTAATTTCTTCCATTGAGGATGAGCTCTCCTGAATACTAGTTACCTGTCCTTCTATTTTTGTTTTTACTTCTAAAACAGTCTGTACAACCTCATTTGAAATACTAGACGCTCGATTTGTATCTTGTAATACGCCCTCCGTAGTAAAAATAACCTCTTGTGTTGTCATCTTAACATTCGCAATTAATTGTTGAAGGTTATCTAACATACTATTAAAAGACTGAACAATATGCCCTAATTCATTATTTGCTTTATAAGGAGTACGTGTTGTTAAATCTCCAGCTGCTACTTTTTCCATATCATTTTGTAGTAATGCAAGTGGTTTTCGGATAGTTAATTTAATAACATATCCAATTAATATAATTATTAAAATTGCTAAAATCGAAATACTAACAAACATTATCATTGTATTTTGAGCACTATTATTATTTTCCTTCTGTAAAAGCTCTGCATTATTACTATTATATAAAATCAATTCACGAATTGATTTTATTGATTTTTGCATATTAGGTTCAATCTCTTTTAGATAATATGCATATGCTTCCTCATTATTAGACTTCCCTAATTCTTGAGCTTTCTTCATTTGAGTCCTTAATTCATTAAATGTTTCATGAAACCTGTTATATAATTCTTTTTCTTTAGTAGAAATAAGTTTAGCCTCAAACTGCTTTAAAAGATGATCATTTTCCTTACGAATCCCATCCATTTCTCTTATTAATTCGTTCATTCTTTTTTCATCTTTTGATAACATTATTTCCATAAAGTTCATATTAACGTGATAAAAATTAGATTCTACAATTCCAATCCACTCAATTGGTAGTAAATTATCCTCATACATATTAGAGGAAGTACTTTTCCCTCTTTCTAATCCCCAAAACCCTATTAGGGATAATACTATACATGCAATACTTGATATAGTTATTAATATGTTTAGTTTTGTACCAACCTTACTGTTTCTTAATAATTCCAATTCATTTTCTCCATTCTAATATATAGTTTAAGTAATGTATTTTATACCAAGAATCCAAAAATTACGATGTTTATTTTGTAATATGTAATTTTGCATATCGTCCACTACTGATTCAAAATAACCTAACATTGTAATTTTCGTTTTCCAAAAATTCATGATTATGAACACATCTCATTAATTCTTGAACTTCTTATCCAAAATATCCGCATATACTGTGGCACCAGGGAAAACCATCACTGATATGATATATAAATTACGCTTCCATACAAGACTAGCTTAAAAATATTTTTCTTATTGCTCATTTTTCTATTTCCCCTCTATTAGAAGTACTCCTAGCACATCACACTAATAAAAACGATAGTATTAAAAAATAAGGAAAGACATAATACGTATGTCTTTCCTCTAAAATTGTAATACTCAATATGCTCTTGGCTCTATTTGATTTTCCATTTAAATCCTCACATATCTTTCTTTATAATATCTCCTAACTCCATCCAATTTGTAATGCGCGGGATATTGAGATATTGATTGTAAGAAGTAGTTTTTGCATATACATTTATCGGTTTTCCTATTAACGTTTCTAAAACAGCCGGCTTATCATCAAAGAAATAGTTTAATTTTATTTCTTGTATGAAGTGTATTTTTTCTTCATCCTTCATTCCATAGAAAAAGCGATCTTCATGTACCGGAAATCCTTTTTCTATTAACCATTTTTTTGTTTGCTCTCCATGCTCTTTAGGTCGCGCCGTTATATAGTAAATTTCATGTCCCTGTCTTTTTAATTCTTGCAATGTCTCTACAGCATACGGAAACGGTGAACAAGAAGTATAATAAATCTCATCCAGCAAACTATTCCACATATGACCGCCTTCCTCCGAAGTCATGCCAAATGCTTCATGAATTTCAATTGTTTTTAAAGAATGGAATACATCCAACCCTACTTTTTTGTTTAATTTCTTATTATATAAATGAAAAGCATGCTGCCTTAAATCAATTAATGTATCATCGATATCAAATCCAAACTTCACTCTTCATCGCTCCTTTCTGCAATCCATTTATCGGAACATATAAGTAGTTTTTATTCCCCTTATTTCTCATCTTTCCGATATGCTGGATAGCCAATAAATCTATAATCTTTTCCAATCTGGGTAAATGATATATCCTTAAATTCAATTGCATCTTTCATTTTAGTAATACCAGTCCCCTCTACAAAACTAGGCGCCAATCTACCTCCAATAATTTTAGGTGCGAAATATAAAATAATTTTATCCATTAGTTTATTTTCAATAAACGAAGCATTTACTTCTCCACCACCTTCAATAAGCAGGGAGGAAACTCCTTTTTGTCCTAAAACATCAAGCATTTCATGTAAGTTTATATGCTTTTCTCCGCTAGTAACAAATACTTTAACTCCTGCATTTTCTAATGCTTTCTTTTTTTCCTCTGCATGATTACTTGTTGTAAATATCCAGGTAGGAGCTTCTCCATCTGTAACAACGTTAGCTTCCATCGGTATGCGTAATGTCGAGTCCAATATTACTCGAATTGGATTTCGGCCATTTGGAATACGCGTTGTCAATGATGGATTATCCTTTTGAACAGTATTCGCTCCTACTAAAATAGCCGCATTTTCGTTTCGTATTTGGTGTACTTCTTGTCTTGCTTCTGTAGATGTAATCCACTTACTATCCGATAAAGACGTAGCAATTTTCCCATCTAATGTAACTCCTGATTTAATCGTTACAAATGGACGCTTTGTCAAAATATATTTATTAAAGACTTCATTCATTTTTTTAGATTCTTCTTCACACACTCCTACAAGTACTTCAATACCTGCATCTTGTAGAATTTTAATTCCACGTCCAGAAACAAGCGGGTTTGGATCAAGTGTAGCAACTACCACCTTCTTAATTCCTGCTTGTACAATTGCTTCAGCACAAGGCCCTGTTCTACCATGATGAGAACAAGGTTCAAGAGTTACATAGATTGTACCACCACGTGCCTGTTCTCCAGCCATACGTATCGCATGTATTTCGGCATGTGGTTCTCCGGCCTTCATATGTGCTCCGACCCCTACAATTCGATTATCATTTACAATTACAGATCCAACCAATGGATTTGGAGTCGTTTGTCCCTTCATAGCCTTGGCATTTTCTAGTGCTAGCTTCATATACAATTCATGCTCAAGCATGTAGGTGTCCCCCTTCAAAATGTCCAGAACGCTGAATCTTCGTTTGCAAATATTTCTCATTAAACTCTGAGACATCACCCCATAACGGTTCACGACTCGTAACATTTAATCCAGCTTTTTGTAACGCTTCTAATTTTTTCGGATTATTTGTAATAAGTTTTACAGGTTTTGAGCGTAGCGCTTTTAATACTTCAATTGTATCATCATAGTTTCGAACATCATCTTCAAAACCTAGGTTCAGATTAGCTTCTACTGTATCTAACCCATTTTCTTGCAAGAGGTACGTCATAGCTTTACTAAACAAGCCAATTCCTCTTCCTTCATGATTCGCTAAGTAAAATAAAGCACCTGAACCATGTTCTGTAATCATTTGTAAAGACTGCTTTAATTGGAATCCACAGTCACAACGTTTACTACCAAAGATATCACCGGTGTGACAAATACTATGCATTCGAATTAGGGCATCTTCAGAATTCTCAAAATCACCATATACAAGTACACTAGATTGCTGCATATCAGCTAAATTAATAGATGAGAGTTTTTCGATAATTCCTTCTACACTATTTGTAACCTCACTACATTGTAACCAAGAATACCATTGGAAAACTTTAGTCTCCCCATATAAATTAATTGGCAATTTGATAGGGCCTACTAAATAAATATCCTTTCCATCTTGATGTATAAATTGAATTTTATCTTCTAACATATGAGTTGTATCTGTTGTAACCATTAGGTACCTCCTAGTATAGAGAATCTCTAAAATTCTCTTCCATTGTTATATTTTTTATTGTTTAACTTACACAACGTAAGTGTTTTTACAGATGCTATTCTTTTTTCTCTCAGCTTATATGCAATATGTATCATTACAACTTTGGCCATTTAAAGAAAAGAGTTTTAGTTACATAAAACAACTTAGTTACTTTATGTAAGTGAGTATACATTTGTAATCAATTTACGTCAAGTAATTAATTATAAAAACATTTGTTACTAATAGTAAGATGTTATATAATTTATTTTAGGAGGTGAAGGAAAATGAATGATTCTACATTATGCCCTCGCTTTGAAAAAGGAATGAAATTTTTTAGTCAACGATGGACAGCACTAATTATTTACCAACTTTTTTCTGGATCTCAGCGCTTTTGTACGCTTGAATCTTCTCTTCCTGTTAGCGGAAGATTACTTTCAGAAAGATTGAAAGAATTAGAACTAGAAGGAATTGTCGAACGTAAAGTCTTTCCTGAGACACCAGTTCGTATAGAATATTCTTTAACTCAAAAAGGATTTGCTTTAGAAGCTATTATTCGTGGAATAGAAGAATGGTCACAGGAATGGATAGAACTTGAGGAATAACATAAAAGCTTTTTCGTATATAGTTTTAAGTAATCAAATTACAGATACCTATTATTAAAACGCTAATTTTTCAAGCATTTATGAAAAGCTAGCGTTTTTTAATAAATAAAATGTAAGAAATAAAGCAAGGTGATCAAAACGATCACCTTGCTCCCTTACAGATTAAAATAGTGTTTTAAAATCTTTTATTCATACATACTCGATTAATAAAAAAAACGGATAAGCTTTTTTATTAATAAACAGTTTTATTTTTACAATACAGTTAGCTTCCCCTGCTATTTGCGGACAGTAAGACCACCACTGATTAAATTTCCATTTTATTACATTCGAATATTACTTATGAAATTTCACACGCTCTTCAAGTGGTTGGAATTCTTTTTCACCTGGTGCAGCTGTTGGATTACCAAATGGCATTTGTGCAATTAGTTTCCAATTAGCAGGGACATTCCATTCTTGTTTTACCTCATCGTCAATTAATGGATTATAATGTTGTAAAGATGCCCCTAACCCCTCAGCTTCTAATGCTGCCCATACAACTAATTGGTGCATACCCGATGCTTGGTTTGACCAAATCGGGAAGTTTTCAGCATATGCAGCAAATTTTTCTTGAAGCGATTTAACTATAGCTTCGTCTTCAAAGTATAGTACGGTTCCATAGCCAGCTTTAAAGGAATCCATTTTTTGTTGCGTTCCTGAAAAATCTCCATCTCCAACTACTTTTCTTAATGTTTCAGTTGTAATCTCCCATAATTTATTATGAGCCTCACCAAATAATACAACTAATCGTGCAGTTTGAGAATTAAAAGCTGATGGAGTATATTTCACAGCAAACTCCACAATTTCTTTAATTTTTTCATCTGATACTTGTACCTCTTTATTAATCCCATAATAAGTACGTCTTTCTTTCAGTGCGGTATAGAAATCTTTTGTCATAATTTATTTCCTCCTGAGTTCTAATATCCTCAAAAATGATAAATCTCGAAGATAATATGAATTTAAATGCGTTCATTTTTAATGATTGAACTCCATAACACCAGTTGCCAATCATTCTAAATATAAACCCACTATTTCTTGTCCAAGACGCTTCAGTTTACCTAAAAAGGCTTATAACATTACTAATTAAATCTAATCAGCATTCGGTACTATTTTACCCATTCTCTATTCATGTATCCTAGGTGTTTCATATTTACACAAATATGAGATGTAACTATTTCAATCATCAAGAAAGACAGGAACCATTAATAACTCATTATCTAACTTATTACATTTAAGCTTCTCTCCTTTGTCATTTAACAAAAGTGACAGAGGCATTAAAAATTTCAATGCCTTACAAAAGAAATACTAATGCAACAATTTCGCAAACTAAAAGAAGACGATGTAATCCCAAAACAGTGTATAATTAAATACCTCCTATGATGGAGTCCTCTTTGCTGTTTATAAAAAAGTATAATAAAAAGGCAAAACCGAACATATCCTTGTTCGGTTTTGCCTTTTTATTATTGCTTTAAATGATTTTTAACGGCCCTTATCACCAATTCATGATCTTCTTCTGGTGGTAATCCTGAAACTGTTATCATTCCAATGACCCCTACGTCTTTTATTTGGACAGGAAAACATCCACCAAACGCAGCATAATCAGACCTATCTAAAAGATACTTTTCATTATATGGAACGCCAGTGATTTCACTTTGTATTTGCATATAATACGAGCTATGATTATGCAGAGAAACAACTCTTTTTTTACGCTCAATCCATTGCGTATTTTCCTCAGTTGTCCCTGTCATCTTAAAATGAAATAGTTGCACACCATTTTTCGCTATATCAACAGCAATTAATTTCCCTTCCTTTTTCGCTGTTTCAACGATAAATAAACCTATTTGCAGTGCATCTTCATTTGTAAAAGAGGAAAATAGAAGTGTTTCCTCCTCTATTAAAATTTGTTTACTGATTTCATTCAAATTTGAAGTACTCATATCTTTATCCCCCTTACTCACTTTATGCCGCATTGATATTTTTAAAATCAATATATCTCATACCGTAAAGCGTATTCTTTTCTTCCTGGTGCTATTATGAATTATATTTAACGCACTAAAAATGTATGTCCTCTAATGCTAAACATTTCGTATAGAAGTTTTCTTCCGAATACTACTCGCAAACATAAAAAAACCAGTTGCTTAAGCAGCTGGTTCACTAACAGTTTCATATTGGATATTCACTTAACCAAAGGAATGCTTGTTCATAATCATCAAAAAACTTTACGGATTCTTTCGTATTGGACTGTTGTAAATAATTCAGTATTTCCCCTTCTTCAAGGAGAAAAGCAATTGCCTTACTATGATTCAAAATCGTTTCATTGAAAAACTTATCTTTCCATGCTTTTTGAACAGAAAAATGATCTGGTATGTATCCTTTTCTATCGACCAGCAATTTATACTTCCGCCCCTCGGAAATAAATTGCTGACAAACTTGCTCGAAACCATTAAACCATTCATACACATCATCTGTTTTAATTTTGCCGATAAGACGGGTAACAATTATATCTCCCAAAATCGTTGTACTAATATTCAGTTTACTCAACCTAAAATCATCTCCCTTAGCTACAATTATGCGGAAATATCCCATAAAATCAATAAGATTAAATTGTAACGCATTAAAAAGGGACAGACTCTTCAAACGGAGAAGCCTGTCCCAAAATAGTTCTATCTTGCATTAGAACTAACAATCGTGATTTAGAATAATGATTTAATGCTTGCTAAAACAGTAAGTATACCTACAATAATAACAAATACGTTACTCATTTTCCCTTTGTATTTAGCTAGTACTGGTACTTTTTGAATCGCATACATCGGTAATAGACATAAGATAGCAGCAACTAATGGACCACTTAGAGAATCAATAAGTCCAAGAATACTTGGATTTGTATAAGCGACAAACCAGCATGATAATACAACAAAAGTAAGTACGATTGTCTTAATTGTTTTTTCTTCAATTACTTTTCCACGTGATTTACCGAACTTAATAATCATGTCACGCATTACTTCAAACGCTCCGATATAATGTCCAAGGAAAGATTTTGTAATAGCCACAAAAGCAATGATTGGAGCTGCAATCGTGATTACAGGTGAATTCAGTTCATTCGCAAGATATGAAAGAATTGATAAGTTTTGCTCTTTTGCCATTTTTAAATCCTCTGGAGTTAAGCTCAGTGCACTACTCCAGACGAAGAACATAACTACAACGAATGTCATAATATAACAAACTTTTTGTATTTGCGCACATTTAGCATCAGTAGCTTCTATTCCATACGTAGCTCTCTGTTTCACAACAAATGATGAAATCATAGGTGAATGATTAAATGAGAATACGATGATTGGTAGAATTAACAATATCGTTCCAAAATATCCTGTTCCTGTTGAAGCAGTAGAAACAGCTGAGAAGCTAAGCATTGACGTATTCCACTGTGGAATTAAAGATATTGCGATAAACAGTAAAGAAGCTATGAAAGGATACACTAGCATACTCATGATTTTCACAGTAATATCTTGACCAAAATTCAGTATAGCGATAAGACCAAGAACTAATACAAGTGATAAAATAGCTCTTGGAGGTTCTGGCATGTGCAATTGATGCACGATAAAACTACTTGCAGTATTTGTAAGTGCAACCGAATACATTAGTACGATTGTATAAATTGAAACGAAATATACGATGTTAAAAATGATACTCGCTTTATTTCCGAAATACTCTCTAATTGTACCTGTGATCCCCTCATCAGCAGAATTAGAAGCGTATATCATTTTAGCAAGTGCCCTATGTGAGTAATACATAACTGGATATGCAAGCAATGTAATTAGTAGTAATGATAATAAACCACCTGAACCTGCATTAATCGGTAAAAAGAGCACCCCTGCTCCAATTGCAGTTCCAAATAGGCTCAATGCCCATGTAGTATCCTGCTTATGCCACTTTTTCGGATCTGCATATTGCTCATTTTTTCGTGCGGTATTTTCAGCTTGAACTTCTATTTTCTTTGCAGTATTCCCGTTCATATAATAACTCCCCCTTTTTTCTATTCCTGTATCTCTCTTTATGGCTAACAAATACTTTCTTTTTTGAAAAATGAATTCCTTACAAGTTGCCCCACATTGCAAGTCCTTCATCAAACTGAATTCAAATTAAAACATTCGCTAGATAGCGTCCTAATATAATTGTTAGCGTTAACAAAAAAGTTTACTCGTACTATCCGCTCCTTATATAAAGACCGCTTAAGAGAACAATATAGAATAGATTTCATAAATACGTTGCAACATTTCTAATAACAGTGTATTACTTTAATGGTTTCTCTAAATTACTTGTAACAGTAATTTTAGTGAAACCGGCCTCTCTTCATTTATGAGGCATTTCTTTCTCAATTCTACACATCACTTTCATAGCTTCGGCAGCATTTATGGTATTGATTACACAAGCCACTGAAGCACTTTACATACATTTCGCCTCTAACCACACACCTTTCTTACTAGTAATCGCATTTTTTATATTTTCTCCAGAGATCATAAAATTTCTCTCGACGCCCTCATTATAACGTGTATATTTATAAAATTAATATTTTTATATTTTCAGAAATATTAATTGGATATAATTTTACATGGATAATATTTTACAGTTGGTATGTAACCCTTGTTCCTATCACTTATAACAGCTTTAATTAGCATAAAATACAGTAAAATATTGTTTGTTTAAGCTAGTTATTTTTAAAATACTTATATCCTCATTTACCAAAAAATTTTATTTTGATTTAAAAAAGATATTCTAGTAAATAATTAATGTGGTTAAAAAGAAATATTTCTTCAAATGCACAAGCTAATTCCCAGGATATATATTACAGATATTGCATTCACATACATTTTCAAATTGATGGTAATGAGAGAACCGGTAACATTTTGCTAAACGAAAACATAAAATAAGCTGCCCGTATACGGACAGCTTATTTATATCATTATCATTATTAGGAGTGAGCAAACAAATCACCTCAATGTCATCTTAACTTTAGTTTTTTCAACTCTTCTTTAGGGATAATTCTATGTTTGTAATGAATGGATTTTATTTTATTTCATTCCCTTCCATACGAAAAGTAATTGTGTCCTCTCCATAAGGCGGATTGTGTGCCCCTTCAAAAGTTTGAATTTGCACAGTTATATAGAAAATATAATAGTGTAATCTTTACAACCCCTCATTAACTAGCTCTTTTATCGAGTTTAATTTTGCAGAGAGCTCAATAAACCATTCTTCATCCCCTGTTAATAATGCAAGATCTATAAGATAAAGGATTTGCTCCTTATTTATTACCTTTGATTCAGGAAGTTTGTTAACGTGTTTACTAAAGAGTAAAATCGCTTCGTTTTTTGTATACTTATCATCGCGTTTCACAATGCTAACTGTAACTACACCTTCTACTTCATCAAGTGATACAATATAACCAACTATGAATTCACCCTCATTTGATATTCCACGAACCCAATCTCCCACTTTTAAAACATGATTATTATTTGACATCATACTTTTTCACCTTCTTATACATATTTTTTGTAGCAATAAAAAAGATATAAAAACTAACTTTAACTGTAACATTTTTATTTACAGTTATTTTTTAAGAACTCACGGCTACATAATAATTAAGCCGCTTAACGTTCTTGATTAATAAGGTCAACAACTTCTTTCATTGTATAATTCTTTAAATATTCACCTAGATGTTCTTCTGCACCTAAGAAAATAGCAAAAAGAACTTTCCGCATGTTCAAACCTACAATACACTGATCGTTTGATTCTGGACACTTCGGCTGCAGTGCCCCTTCAGAAGTTATTTGATACATATTCCAAAGATTAATTTCACTTAAATCACGGGCAAAAATAAAGCCTCCGCCAGTTCCCTCTTTTGATTGTATAAACTTATGTTTTTTTAACAAACTTAGCACTTTGCGAATGCGTACTGGATGAACACCTGCACTTTCGGAAATAGCATTACTTGTTGACATTCGATCTGGCTGTAAAGCTAAATAAGTTAAACTGTGTATGGCCAAGGTAAAGTCGCTGTTCATTGTTGTCCTCCTACGATAAAAAAATGATTCCTCTCTTCGTAACATACTGTAGCCATTAATATTACAGATAGGTTAGTCAAACGTTAAAATATATAGAAGCATGCTTAGCATGAAAAAATAAATCCCTTTATATTCTATCAGAACTCCCCTATATCTCCTAACTTCATGTAGCTTTTTAAGTTGCAAATCAATTTAAACAGTCCACTGTTTCTTAACTTGTTCTTCTGCCAATTGTTTAATTTTTGTCCAAATCGTATCTTTACTCACAATAACATTTGTTCGATAGTTTCTATCTTTATAATGAACTGTAACACATACTTCAATCACTTCTATTCCCTCCTTATCAAAATATTATTTATTAATTAGCCATTTTTTGCAATTCAACATTCAAAAACGTTCGAACGCTACGCGGTAAAAATTTGCGAATTTCTTCCTCATTAAAACCAACCTGCAATCTTTTTTCGTCCAGCATAATTGGACGACGTAACATTTGAGGATACTCAATTATTAATTTATAAAACTCATTAAGCGAAAGCGCCTCAATATTTATATTTAATTCCTGAAAAGTTTTAGATCTCGTTGAAATAATTTCAGTAGCACCATCTTCAGTTAAACGAAGAATGGATTTAAGTTCATCGACTGTAAGCGAATTTGATACGATATTTTTTTCGGTATAATCAATTTGATGTTCTTCAAGCCACGCTTTTGCTTTTCGGCATGAACTACAGCTTGCTGTCGTATATAGAATCACCATATTTTACACACTCCTTTATTTTTTTAAAATTATTATATAGATTATTGAAATGTATTTAAAAAAATTACAGTTTAGAATAAAATACACGTTATATTATTTATTGGAGAATATTTAATTTATCTGTTTTTTTACAAACAATAGAAACTCACTTCTAAAAACTATACTGTAATTTTAAACTTTACAGTTCAATTAATCAACTGTTAAGTCTTGGGTGCATTCCATTAGCGAGCAAATCATATTCCACTTTATTCATTTCTCCCCTATATGTTTAGCATAATAAAAGCTACCGCAATGAACACAGCAACATTGTAGGAGGAAATACACGAGCAAAAAAAGCAAAGCGCGCACACTTTGCTTCTTACAAAATCCCTTTTAACTTTTTACCAATTAACTCCGCTACATACTCATAACCTTGTCGGCCAAAATGTAAACCGTCTTTTTCATCATCTTCTACTAATCTTTTATAATGAGGCTCTTGAATCATTTCAGCATATAAATTTAGAAAATAACTTCCTGTTTCCTTCGCCACTTCCTCTACTACGTCTGCATACTGACCAAGTACTTTATTGGTTCTATTATGTTGACGTTCTTCATCAACTGGCGCAGGACTAATAAGTAATATTTTTTCTGGTGAAATCATACTTACAATCTTCTCTAAATTGTCTTTGTATACTTGTAATGGTACTGGATCAAATAATACCGAATCATTCGTACCAAGAAAAACTGTTACAAAGTCTGGTTTATGTGATAGTACATCCTCTTCAATCCTATGTAACGCATCGAACGTATTATCACCCGGAACCCCCGCATTTACCACCTTCCAATTTGGAAACATCTCTTTTAGACGTGGTGTTAACCTCGGTGTTCCATCAAAAAACGTTTCATCAGCTGTAATACTATCACCGAAGCATACTAATGTTTTCATAGAGCTAATTCTCCTTTTACGTATGAAATAACTTTCCTTCTACCGCCTTAATATATCTTTCCGCAGAACGTTCCACTGCCTCATTTGCATTCTCTTTCACTACTCGGTGAAAAGCATTATATAAACGATTAAATTGTAACGGCTTCACTCGATTCGCCATTTCCTCCACTTTTCTTGCGGGTAATGGAATTAAATTTGGATAGCTATACATGAAACTCACCCACTGCCTATCTGCTACGACTTGAATAATATCACCTGTTAATAAAATACCTTTTCCATCATTTCCTTCTTTCCAATGTAATACAGAACCGCCTCTAAAATGTCCTCCGAGACGATGAATAGTAATTCTGTCCGCTAATTGTAAAGACTCACCAGACCAATAAATAATACGGCTACTCGGGCGTACTACCCACTCTTTATCGTCTTCATGTATATAAATTGGTACATCAAACGTTTCTGCCCATTCTACTTGCGTTGAATAGTAATGAGGATGAGATAGTGCTATCGCATCTAACCCGCCCAACTCCTTTATCTTCTCAATTGTCGTTTCATCTAAATACGTAATACAATCCCATAGTAATCGATACGTTTCCGTTTTTACTACATATCCCGTTTGACCAATTGCAAATGTCGGTTTTGTTGTAATACTATAAAGCCCATTTTCTTCTTCTATCATTTCATTTTTATATGTACCACTCGATTGCAAGGTTTCTAAAGTCGTCCAAGACTGCCCTTTCGGATTCACATATTGTCTCTCCTCATCACAAATAACACAACTTACCGGTTCTTCCACACTCGCTGCATACTGTACGCCACACGTTGTACAAACAAAATTTCTCATCATAATTCCCCCTACCCCTATATTTTTATGAAACTGATTTTTGTTGATACTGCTCTACTTTTTTATTTTCAATTAATAAACCAATTAGAGTGAGTAAGTAGACAACTGTAACTGACAATGGAATGACAGTAAATCCATTGTCTGCAAAAAGAATCCCGCAAACTGATGTTACGAATACAGTCCCTACTGCCAATAAACCATAACTTGTACTTTCATAAATCCATACGTACGGTATAAAATGAACGCCTATTAACATCGCTACTACAAAAGGTAACCATTCTGGAAATTGAAAATAGGCAAGTAATACAAACGGAATATTTAATACATTTATCCCGCCAATTAATCCAGCTAAAACCCCTAACGGATTTCCTTTCGCAAACATATCAATTTTCAATATAGCAGCTATCGCTAAGCCGAAAGGAAAGACGCATCCCATACCGATTAAATATACCCACACTACTTGTTTTTCTGAAAGAAGGACACCAGTTACACTCGCTACAATCCAAAATAAAATACCAGCTATTATAACTGGAAATCCTCTTTTCGTTCTTTGTGCTAAATCTTGTTTTGCTTCTGCTATGTTCATTTCACTATCTCCCCCCAAACTATTTATACTATAAAGCCGGCTTAATTTCGCCCATCCAATAACGCCAAGCTATTAAATAATCTTCTAAATCTTTCGGGTGGTGTCTTAAACATGTGTCTATACGCAAATATAATCCTATGACTATTTCCTCGTATAAATCTCTATCTTTTTTAAGAAATACACATTCTTTCATCGCATAATCAATCGTTTCTTTCGTTAAATTTTCCGTAGTTGAACAGAACGCGTAAATTAAGTCATATAAAGGATCTCCGAGGACTGGTAACGGATCAATTACTCCATGTAACCTATTTTCTCGAAATATAAAATTATGAAATCCGAAATCACCATGTAATAAAAATGGCTGATTTACTCCGGCATCCCTATTTGCCAGTTTAAGAACAATTCTATACTCTTCCTCACTTATGTAACGTTTTACATTTTCATAAGCTTCCATCACATTTGTCGTTAAAAATTCATTCCAAGATTGAACCGGACTTTCTTTCCATCCCCAGCCATCTGCCTCTGGGACAATTTTATACTGATTAATAACTTCTTTTACAAGTGTACGAAGCGTACTTCGTTTATATCCTTGTTCGCACGAAGTATTACCTTCAAGGAAATAATATACGAAATATGTATGGAAAGGTTCCTTATACAAAAGCTTTGAAAATAAAGTATTCCCCCCATAAAACGAGAGAAAATTAGCTTCTTCACGTATTACGTCCGGTTCATTCAGCTTTACTACATATTTTTCATCCAACAAATACACAGTACTTGTCGTTCCCCCGTTCAACACTTTTACGCTATTTGGATCATGTGAAATCACTTTCTCCTTAACGAGTTGTGCAGCAATTATTGAAATGTCCATTTCCTCACCCTTCAATTCCGAAGATTCCCTCAACTTGAAAGACAACTTTACTATTATTTGACAAACAAATAGGAAACTCCTTCCAAAATCTTAATATAACAAAAATTCATTTACTTTTATATTTCAAAAATAAGGAAATAATAACAACAACGCTACATACATATAGGAGGTCATTATGAAACTTGAATTTTTAAAAGCGGTACATGATGCTATTGGAAATGTCGAACACATTCATATAGAAGAAAGTGGTGCGGACAGCTTACTTATCCATCATGATGATGCACAGCAGTTACAACAAGTCGCTAAAACGTTAGAAAACAACAATTTCCGCTCTGCTTTACGAACAACTGGAGATGCTTCGTATATTGAAGTATTAAACAGATAATGAAAGTCCGGATGTATGCCGGGCTTTCTTTTTTATATTAAAACTTCAAACTCTTTCACATACACCGCTGTCCCCGCAATATCTATTTGTAACTTCTCATTTTCTACATCTTTCGTTACATAAACCGTTACACGACCATCTTTATGTATTTCCTGTCCTTGTTCAACAATTAACTCCATTTCATGGTCAAAATCTTTTTCCAAATACATCGCATAATACGCCCCCATTACACCTGAAGCTGTTCCTGTCACTGGATCTTCTATCGTTCCAGCATAAGCCGATGAGAAATGACGTCCATGCATTTGTGCTAGTTCATCATAAGTTTCTAGACAAATTGGGTGAATAGAAGCGTTAGGTATTTCTTTTAATACTGATGGAAATGCAGCATTATTAGATTTCATTCTCTCACACGCATCTAGATTTTTAATCGGTACAATTACAGTCCAGTTCCCCGTACTTCCATATACAATCGGTAAACTTACATCTAAATCATTTACTTCTAAACCGATACTATGAGCTAATTCTTCTTTTGAACCTGTAAATTCTTTAAACTGAGGAGCTGCCTGCCTCATTTTAATAAAGGTTTCTCCATTTTCATTTACACCTATTTGTATCGGTAAAATCCCAGCCTTCGTTTCAATCGTAAGGTTACTTTTCTCTTCTAATAAACCTTTTTCGCGCAAGGCATATAGCGTCCCTACTGTCCCATGACCACATAAATCCATTTCAAAACCAGGTGTAAAGTAGCGCATTCTTATATCTCCTACTTCTGAGGAAAGAACAAAAGTTGTTTCGTTATATCCAACTTTTTCAGCAATAATTTGCATTTCCTCTTCCGTTAATCCATCTGCCTCTAATACAATACCTGCTGGATTCCCCATATTCGGTTTATTCGTAAATGCGTCATAATGAAATACGTTTATAGTCTTCATTTTCTTTTCTCCTAACCTTCTTTAAAAATTTTATAATAAAGCTCTATCTCCGTTTTCAACGAACAATTATTTCTCCAAAATATTCTCTGCATCTTTTCATTTGAAGTATGTGTGCTTCCGATGTAATAAGTAGCCCCTATTTCCTTTAACATATGTAAAGATTGAAGATGCAGCCGGGAAGCAATTCCTTTCCCACGATAATAAGGCATTACCCCAAAATAAAATAATCGTCCTTCACTTTCTGTTCCAGTTTCTATATGCGGTATGGACATACCAATCGGCTCATTTTTATCATAAAAAACAATACATGACTTTTCCCAACCCTTACCTAACTCTGTTTGTACAGAATAAAAATGTTCATCGATAGTTAAAATTGAAGTTTGATTCCCTGAACCCGACATACATTGTTCCCAAATATATTTAAAATCTTTTTCCGATAACGTTCCTTCTGCTATTGATCGATATGTATATTTTCTTTCAAGCTCTTCTACATTGTTCAATTCTCTACATACTTCTATCTTTGCGGCATACAAAGAAAAACCGCCATCAAGTAACACTTTTGCGCTTGAGTTATGACTACTAAACCTTTTGTTTAATACAATACTCGCTCTTTTTAACTCCCAATTAAAACAAACCTCTTCAAATCTACTTATCTTTTCTTTATATGTTTGTACGTTATACAAAACGTCTTCTTCGATTTCTTCAATCGTTACTGCATTTGGTAAGCCATTTAATACTTTTTTAGAAGGGCCAAACAGATTCTGAATGATCGCAAGATCGTATATCACCATTTTAATTCACCTACACCTGGCTCAATAAACTTGCCTGAAACATGCTCGTTTGAATCTATTACCCAATCATATATATTTTTTGCTCCTTCAGCGGGAGTCATATTCGCATCAAAAGCACCAATGTCAGTCTTTAATTTTCCAGGGTGAATAGCAGTTACATGAATTCCTTTATCCTCAAACTCTTGTTGTAAACAGAGCGTTAACATATTTTGCGCAGCTTTAGCAATTCGATATGAATATGAGAACTGACCTTCTGGAAACTCTTTGTTCGCCATTTTATGCAATGAACCTAATCGAGAAGACACATTTATGATTCTCGGATAATCCGATTTAGCTAAAGACACATATGTACCTTTTACAGCTCGAATTACACCTAAGCAATGAATATTAAATAAGTCCGTTAACTCTTCTGAATTTGTATGTAAAACCTCAGTCTCCTTTCCAGTAATTCCTGCGTTATTGATAACTAGATCTATATACTCTGTATATTCCTCAAGCTGGTTTTTCATTTGCTCCGTACTCTCATCAATCGATAAGTCTGCCAATATAGGAAAACATCTGCAACTAAACATTTTCTTCAATTGTGTTAACGCAACCTCAGTTCTAACTAACGGATAAACAATATGTCCATTTTCATGAAACACTTTTACTAACTGTAACCCTAATCCGCGATTTCCACCTGTAATAACCACTCTCATATATCTGTCTCCTTATTTTTAAAATAAATAAGAAAATCCATCCACTTACCATTCTCTAATGAAAACGCTTCTCTCTTGCATTCAAAAGAAAAACCCGCTCTTTCCGCAAGACGAACGGATGGTTCATTATCAACATGTATATGTAACTCGATTCTATGAAAATGAAGACGATTAAAAAATAACGGTAACGCGGCTTTTACACTTTCTATCCCATATCCATTTTTCCAATATTGATTATGAATAGAGTAGCCCATCATTGCCCACTGATAGTCCATACGTAAAATTTTTATAAGCTCTAACTTACCAATATTAGCTCCGTCTTCTTTACGAAAAATACCTAATACGTACATCTCATCTCGATGTGCTGCTTCATCAAAGCCTCTTATCCATTCCGTGAACCATTCTTTTGTTGATGATGCCATAACTTGATAACCATCGTCATATTTATACTGAGATGGTAACCTCTTATTAAATCCATCTAACCAACTTTCATAATCATCTTTTTGAAACGGACGGATCATAAGTCTCTCTGTCTCTATTTGTAATAGCGGCAGCTTCATTTATATCTCTTCCCTTGATTAATATTTGAATATTCTTTATTATCTTACACAAAATACAAAATCTAGTAAATTATTATGTTTTTGATAAACAAGGGCCTGTTAAACTACAATATTAATTTTTGAGAAATACAAAAAGGAAACCCTGTTCTGAAGGGTTTCCTTTTGTCATCACACTACCAGACTTATCTGTGATTTAAAACGTTGTATTCTGTCTTTAATATTCCATACACATCAACATCTTCATATGTATTTAATAAAAGTCTATTTTGTCTCAACGTGCCTTCTTTACGTAAGCCCGACTTCTCTAACACCTTAATCGATGATCGGTTTCTAGAAATGGCAGATGCCCAAATTCTATTTAAACCTAATTCAATAAAACCAAAATGAATCATTCTATTTACAGCTTCGGTTGCAAAACCCTTTCCCCAATAATTCTTACCAATCCAATAACCAAGTTCACCTCTATTGTTACCCTTGTCAATTCTTAGTGTAATTGTACCTACAATTTCTCTTGATTCTTTAGAGACAATTCCTAAAGGATATTCGATTCCTTTCCTTATAAGTTCTGGTTGCATATCAACCCAATCTTGCGCGAACTCCAATTTATATGGATGTGGGAGCCCAAGAATATTGGCTAATTCCTTGTCATTAGCCAATTCTTTAATTCTACATACATCATCATTGGTAAAAGGTTGTATACATAAATGCTCAGTTTCTAATTTTATAGCCATATTTTCTCCCCCTTGTACTGAAATGAATGAAATTCCTTTATTTTCAATATTACACCAAAAAATCCAGTCATGCTCACTGCATAACTGGATTCCTCATCATCTAATCGCTTTTTATTTTACAAGTACACCTTCTCTTAATTCCCTCTTCAACACTTTCCCTAACGCATTTTTCGGTAATTCTTCCATAAATACAACTTCTGGTATTTTATAACTTGCTAGTTTTTCTTTACAATGTTGTATAATTTCTTCTTCTGTTAAGGACGTTTGCATATCTTTTACAATATACGCTGTCGGAACCTCACCCCAAAAGTCATCCGGAACCCCAACTACTGCAACTTCTAAAACACCATGTATTTCATGAATGACATCTTCTACTTGATCTGGATATACGTTGTCACCACCGCGTATGATAACGTCTTTATATCTTCCCATAATATGCAGGAATCCGTCATCATCTATCATGCCAGCATCGCCCATGTTAAACCAATTATCTTTTACTACCTTCTTCGTCGCCTTTTCATTATTCCAATATCCTTTAAACATGTATGGACTTCTTACATGAATCTCTCCGACTTCATTTGTTGTTAGTTCATCACCTGTTTCTGGATGAACAATTTTCACCTCTACATTTTTCAATGTTTTTCCTACAGAAGACATCTTTTCTTTTCCCATCATTGGATGCCATGATGTTACGACCCACCCTTCTGTACTACCATAGCCTTGCACCATATAGATTCCTTTTTCCATATATTTTTGGATGAGTGTTTCTGGCACTTTTGTTCCACCGCTTTGTGCTACTTTAAAAGTAGAGATGTTACGTTCTTTTTTATTTAGTTCATCCAGCATGTAGCTATAAACAGCCGGGAATGCAAGCATCGTCGTAATTTTCTCTTCTTCAATCTTATCCCAAATGAGAGTAGGATTCGAATCAGCTAAGAAAATCATCGTAACGCCATGATAAATACAATTTAAAATAGAAAGCACGCCACTCATATGGAACAATGGATGCACGGATAAAAAGCGTTCTCCTGCTGGAATTTCTCTTTGTCCTGCAATCTCAGCAAAATAATGATGTAAGTTTTTATGTCCAATGACACATGCCTTCGCCTGTCCAGTCGTTCCTGAAGTAAACAAGTAAATCGCATCATCATCTTCATGAACCTCTACATTGGGCTCTGTACTTGGCTGTTCTTGTAATGTTAACTCAAATGAACCAAAGCCTTCTTTTGTCATTTGAATTACATAAGGAATTTCTTTAACAGCATCAATCTTTAAAGCTTCATGGAACTCTTCATCAATAACTAACACTTTTAATTTTGCTTCTTTTACAATCGTTTCTAATTCATACGCAGTAAGCTGATGATTTAGTGGAATACATACCGCTCCGATTTTTAAACTTGCCATCATAACGCTTGGAAACGGATGATTATTTTTGCATAGTATTCCAATACGATCTCCTCTTTGTACACCGCTTTGTAACAAATAGTGTGCAAGCTGATTTACTCGTTCATTGTACTGCTGAAACGAATACCTTTTCTCTCCCCCTACAAGCGCTTCCAAATTTGGTGATTGCATTGCTCTTTTTTGTAATAATTTTTGCATCGTTCTCAAGTAAAACTCCCCTTTATATATGTTAGGTTTTTATTTTACCAGATTAACTATTAATTTACTAAAGATTACACTTAGTGAATATAATAAGAATATAAAATAGCCATTTACTTCATAAGTAAATGGCTATTTTTCATTATATATTAGAATACTTCTTGTTCATCACATATTGCACATACTCAGGTGCACTTTTATTAATCTCTTCATCACTTAGTTTATATTCGGCACCATATAAATAAAATGAAGGTATAAATTCCATACCTGTATATAGACATGTAGCTTGGAATGGTTTCGTCAACTCATCCATCGTAATTCCGCTATTTTCATAATCTTTTTCTAATCCACCTATAGAAATAGCTACACCAAACTCTTTTCCCTTCACTTTATCCCCTTTTGATCCGTACGCAAATCCATATGTCAATACATCATCAAACCATTTTTTTAATAATGGCGGTGAACTGTACCAGTAAAGCGGAAATTGGAATATATATCTGTCATGTTCTACTAATAACTTTTGCTCTTCTTCAATATTAAACTCCCAGTTTGGTGCCACTTTATATAATTCATGCACCGTAATTTCATCTGAATGTTTCTCAAGTTCTTCTATCCATCTTTTATTAATTTTTGATTTTTCAATATGAGGGTGTGCTACAATTACAAGTGTTCTCATCATTTTCCATCCCCTTTATAAATGAATCAATCCTTTACATATTAGTATGAATGCATTACATATAATTGAAAAGTACGTACTTTCAGGTGCTATAGGAACCTTGAGGTACCTTTGGAGGTGTTATATGAATCAAAATGATAACTGCCCAATTGCAACAACACTCGATGTAATCGGCGGAAAATGGAAAGTTTATATTTTATGTGTTTTGATGGATGGAAAAATGCGAACAAATGAAATTAAACGAGAAATTCCAAACCTTACACAAAAAGTACTTACACAACAACTTCGGCAACTTGAAGCAGATGGGATTATCCATCGTACTGTATATCAAGAAGTACCACCAAAGGTTGAGTACACACTAAGTGAGCACGGAAAATCTTTAATGAAAATTATGAATGAACTATTTGAATGGGGAAAAGGTCATCAGATCAAAAGATTACATGACTAAAAAGGCACCATATACTTTATTTAATCCTCTATGTTTATATTTTGTATTTTTATAAATTTTATTTTTATCGTTTTTGGGCTAACTTGTTTTCTTAGATTGATGGACGTGACCCCACATCCATCAATCTAAAAAGATATAATTAGAAAAATGAGATTTCTATACAATTTCGCATATAAACACTACTTCCGCCTCATTAAACACTTGCCCGACTTTTTCTAATCTCAATTGTACGTAAACTATAAAGGAGCACCCCTAAACCGAGAATTTTTTCATTATTAGACGCATTAGAACCTAAGGTAATAGTAGGTACATTTAACCCCATAAACCTTTCACTCCATTCTATAGGCATATATCCCTGCTTACCAATTGCTAATGTACGTCCATCTATTGTACGGAGAGTACTTTGAATAAAATCAAACTCAACTTCTACATCTGACAATTTTGTGGCTTTATCTGTCATCAAAGTACCACGTATCATAGTAAATCCTTGTATCATTTTTTCTTTAAACATACCAATTTGGTTATAATTGGAGTCATAAATTACCCAATCATATCCGTCCACTTCAGTATGAAAATAAGCTAGAATTTCCCCGTTACTCGTTTCTAATCCGTAAACATCTTTATTATGTAAAAAGGGTATTACTGAAAAAAGAATATTTGATGAAACCATCTTTGTTCCTGCTATATACTTACCATCAGGATGATATAAACCAAATTGCTTGTTTCGTTTTGGTAATTCTAATACAACCAAAGTATCAACATCCCAAAATGTTGCATTACTTTTTATCATATTCTTTTGTATCAACTTTCCTTTTCTTAACTGCCAAAATCCAATTCCAAAAAAGATAGAAGCAGCGATAACAAAAAAGATAAACTGCCCCCAATTAATATGTCCCCAATCTTCATATACAGTGCATAAAGCAAGAATAAAAATACCCGTCCCAATTAACAGTTTCATCTTTCCTTTTCGCTTATAGTAATCAAATAATTCCATTTCTATATCTTCACCCCTTATTTGTGGTTCCTAACTATTAATATATCAAAAACATATAATGCCCTCTATTCAAAAGTATGAGTTTCACTGCCTAGGTAATTTGTTACTCTTCATAATTATTAACTTAATAAATTTTATTTCTGTCAATTGAGTTTCCATAAACTTTGTAGATAAAGAACAGATAACTTAGTGAAAATGAAAGCCTTTTACCAACAAACTAATATGAAATGTTATAATATATAAATGTTATAATATATATAAAAAATTAATTTTCAAAAAATTACATAAAGTGATGTTTAAGATTAATAGTATGTTGGAAATTCCAAATAATTATAACGTTACCAGTTCAAATATTAATAGAGGTGAAATTATTGAAGAATCAATATATAGAAACACTTGTTGAAATCATGTTAAAGCATATACCCAATGCAGCCAACAAATCAATGTTATTTGCATTTTACAATGGGGTTGTCACGACGTATAGTTACTTTCATTATGAATCTATGAAGGTATTTGAACATGGCTCAGAAGGACTTCCATCTAATGAAATTATGGACAATATTCAAAGAGTACGCCATACTGGGGAATCCAACTGGACTGCCTTTGTTTTAACCGTTAAAAGAAATGGTTTATATGAAGTTGATTATTATGACGATTTAAACCCTACTTTAGAGTCCGGTTCTGCACTACTTTTGCTTGCATACAACCATTATCATATTGAACCAACCTCTGATTTTAGTAAATCACAACTAAAAAGCGCTATTAAAGCAGAGAGCTTTAAGAAAACGTTAAACTACGCGTGTATGAGGAATGACATAGAAACAGTTAAAAAAAAGTTAATAAACATTAAATTGTCTACATTAAATAAAAAAGGACCTGATAGAAAAACGCCCCTTCACATTGCTTGTTTAAATGAAAATATTGAGATAGTTACATTACTAGTTGAAGCAGGAGCAGATTTGAAGATTAAATATCATGGAGAAACACCTTTTGCCCTAGCATGCAGAAAAGGTAATGTAGAAATTATTAAATACTTAATTTCTCAAGGTGAAAATGCAAATGAAATCATGGTCGGAAAAGTCACTCCTCTTCATTTAATTAGTAGTTCTGGCAATCAAGAAATTGTTCATTATATTTTAGAACGTATTACCAATATAAATGCGGTGACAAACAGAAAACGTTCAGCTCTCCACTACGCAGTGGAGGATAACAATCTTGAAGCAGCAAAGGTTTTAATAGACAACGGTATTGATATGGAATTACTAGAAGAATACAAAAGGAGTGCATTAAGTCTTGCTTGCGACCGCAATAAACCAGAGATGGCAGGGCTGTTGTTAGAAAATGGAGCTAACATTCATAGTACAGGACAAGGAAAAGTTACACCGTTACATAGTGCATGTGAACGAGGCTTTATTGAAGTAGTTCGAGTGTTACTACAACATCAACCGAACTTGCATGCGAAAGCAACATTATACAGTATGCCAAGGAATGAAAATTTAAAAGAGACCCCCATCGAAACAGCTAAACGCCTTGGATACGATGAGATCGTCGGCCTTTTGAGCTCAAACTCCTGAGAAAGAATAAAAGCAAAATCAATATTTTTTTATTTTAGAGATAATACCATATCACCATCAAGCTAATAAAAAGATACTCCTTAAAAATAAAAAACGCTATTCTCTCTGTAAAATCATAGAAAAGAATAGCATTTTTTATTTTGAAATAGAAGTCAGCATTTAAACTAAACATGCTAATATTGATTTTGTGCGATTGTCAGTTACCTCATAATAAATTTCTAATCCTTTTCGAGTACCTGTAACCATTTTAGCAGCTTTTAATTTAGATAAATGTTGACTAATTGTACTTTGAGGCATTTGTAAATCCCCGTACATTGTTGTTACATTAGTTGGACCTTTTGCAAGCATTATTTTTACTAAGGATAAACGAACAGGATGCGCCAATACCTTTAGTACTTCAGAGATTTCTTCAAACATTTCTTTTTGTTCTTTCATCTTATTGCTCCCCTTTTATTTACATATTTATGTTATCCATATATATAATTCGAAGGTATATACGATTTTATGTCCGTCATTTTAAAAAAATATAAAAAAACTTTTTCTCGAAACTAAAGGAGCATCTTTACATAATGTCTCACTATTAGAACTCTTATAGATACAGATGTATGTACTCTACACTCAGCTCACTAAAATCAATAAAAAAGAGAGCAGATAACCTGCTCTCTTAAGATGCCTCCTTATGTTCCGTAGAATGTTCTACACTTCCCACTCTCTTTAGCTTATTCCAACCTACCGCTATTCCTCGAATCGATGAGAATATAGACTTAACAACAACATAAGTCATAAATTGACGATAAATAAAGCGTTGTAAAATTAACCATACTAATGGTTTCGGATTCTCTTCCTCTAATTTAAATGCAAATAGAGATGCGAGAAGATCCATTAAAAAGAATACAAAATAAAATCCTAAAACTTTTAGCGGATCACTACTAAATAACCCTATAATCATTAATATATCTGCAAAAGGAGCAATGAATTGCAGAACATATTGGAATAACCACATGTTAGGCAATGCAATAAACCCTAACGTTTTTTGTTTTGTATGAAACAATGCTTTTCGATGTTTCCAAAGACATTGGAGTGTACCATATGACCAACGATATCGCTGTTTAATGAGACTTTTCACATCTTCAGGTGACTCCGTAAAAGCATACGCTTTTTCTTCATATACAATTCTATGTCCTTGACGTAAAAATGTAATAGTAAGATCTGTATCTTCTGCTAATGTATCTTCGCTTAAATATCCAGATTCAACTACATCCTTCTTACGCCACGCCCCAATAGCCCCTGGAACTACTGTAATACAATTTAACTCATCAAAAGCTCTACGTTCTAAATTAAATCCTGTTATATATTCAACATGTTGCCAAGTAGTTAACAAGTTTCGTCTATTCCCCACTTGGACATTACCTGAAACTGCTGCTACATTTTGATCTTCAAAGTGTCTAACCATGAGAGAAATGGCATCTTGCGCAATAATAGTATCCGCATCTAAAGTGACAATGATCTCTCCTCGCGATTGTTGAAACCCTAAGTTCATTGCCGATGATTTCCCGCCGTTTTCTTTCTGAATGAAACGAACTTTAGGGTGTTTATAAAATGTTTCTTTCATTACTTTTGACGTACCATCTGTCGATCCGTCATCCACAACAATAACTTCAAATTCTCCATACTTACTATCCAAAATTGAGCGAATTGTCTTAGCTATCACCTTTTCTTCATTATATGCTGCTATGACAACACTAACAAAAGGTTGGTAGGACGAATGAATAGTGCGAGATAGCGTTTTTCTTTTTTGCTTCCATGCAAAATAAATTAAGAATAAGAATCGAAAAATACCTAATCCAATAGCAATATAAAAAATAGTTGTTAACATATGTTTAAAGTATCCCGCCCCTAAAAAGACAGCTTTATTGTAAAGTAAATATTGCTCACCCTCAGAAGAAACGGGGGGCATAATTTCATCACGTTCTTTATTCATTAAATCTGAAATTGTTACAAAACTATATCCATGCTTTTTAAGCTCTTTAATAATGATCGGCAACGCCTCTACCGTATGGGTACGATTCCCTCCCGCATCGTGGAGAAGAATAATATTTCCCTCTCCCTTATAAACAGGATTAAGAGCACGCTTTACTAATTCATTTGTTGATGGTGTTGCCCAGTCCCCAGGATCCACTTTTTCTGCTACCATTGTATAGTTCATATTTTGTGCCCGTAAAATAGGCAATATTTCATTTGAGGAATCCGGGTTCGCATCCGCTTCGTATGGTGGCCTAAACAAAACTGTAGAATGCCCAGTTATTTCCTGGATCAGACGTTGCGTCGTATTAAGTTCTACTTTTGTTCGTAGTAAAGACGTATCAGCTACGTTAGGATGCTTGAAAGTATGATTACCAATTTCATGTCCCTCATCGTATATTCTTTTCACAATACTAGTATTTAGTTGCGCGTTTTCACCAAGGACAAAAAAAGCAGCTTTGATCTTATTCTCTTTTAATATATCTAAAATTTCTGGCGTATATTTCGGGTCTGGTCCATCATCAAATGTTAATACTACTTGTTTCCCTTTCGGTTTTCCATATCGTTGCACTTCGTATGCAGATGGTAAGATTTGATATACTTCATCTGTAAGGTACCCATCTTTTCCTACTTTAAAATCTCTCAATCCATTTTGCTTTTCATTCTCAATCTGTAAAATTTCACCTTGTCCAGAATAATTCATTTCATCTAAACTAGTGATTTTATGTAATACATCAGGATTTTTTTGTGCCTCAACCGGATTTTTTAAAACTTTCCATATTGTAGGATCTTCTGCTCCTAATCTCCATAACGCAAATCCCTTTGCATTGTTGTCCATTGCGATTTTCACTTGATTATAGAGAGTAACGCCATCTAAGAACCAAGCAGTATGTTCTTTCTCTCCTGTTTTATATCTAAAATAAGGATTTCCACTACTCTTATCCCATTGAATTTTCATATTTGAATTATGAGCCATTGCCATAACTTCTGAAAAAGTTAAAGACTTCGCAGGTTCTTTACTCTTTACTTTCCAATCATATCCATAGTTACCGAAAGCAACCACAAGTTTATTAGACGGAATATTCAGTTCTTTCAATGTGTGTTGAAACCATTTATTAGAAGCAATCGGCCCTGGTTCCCCCGCTCCATAGTGCTCATCGTACATCATTACAATCATTCGATCTATTACCTTTGCTAACGCACTATAATCAAAAGCCTTATCGTTAGCTGGAACATCTTGTGTAACGAGCAAATCATGTTTATGAAAGACCGTAGTAAGTTCTTTCATAAAATTTGTTACGTTTTCTCTATCACTTTCAGGTATCGCCTCAAAGTCAATATTAATACCCGCAAATCGATTCTTTTCAACTTGCTTTACTAAATCATTTATAAACTTTGTCTTTACATCATTTGAGGAATTCAGCAACTTATGAATTAGCCCACTATCAGGACCAGAAGCTTCCTCTGTATAGTTCGTAAGTAAAGGCATAATTTTCACTTGATTTTTTTCTGCTAACTTTACTATCTCAGGTTTTATCTCACTTCTAATCGTTAAATCTGCTTTTAGATGGTACCACTCTGGTACTAGCGTAGTTAATGAATCAATATTTTCTTTTAAAGAAGCGGTACTATTTTCATCCCAGTTTACATAAAAACCATACACTTCCTTAGGTTGTTTACTATCCTTCGGCGAATTCACCAAATTTTTATTATCCTTCGTTTCGGTATTTGGTTTAAAATCTTCCCTCTTTAACTGCTGATCACTAAGTTTTTGATTAATTGGTACAAGTTTATTATCTTGTTGTACAGCGTTATTCATATTTGGAATTTCTGGTGTTGAAAAAATACTTTGAAAGAAAAAATAAAATACAATACTTACGCTAACGATTGAGATACATAGAAACGAAATAAAAGCTATGTTTCTCCTTCCTTTCGGATCATAAAAAACAGGTTTTGCTTTATCTTTCTCTTGTTGAATATTTTTCTCCATTATATTTTTCACATACTCCTTCTTAATAGAACGATAGAATAGTAAAGTGCAACTTTAAGCAGCCCAACTCCCACCTAGCTTTTTTGTCCCAGCCAAATTTTGAGATGGGAGTTTTACTGCCCGCAATAGCGAGATAAATCCTTTTCGCTTTAAAATGAATCTCTCACTTCCATATTTCTATTGATTCTTCTTTTCATTCCCTTGCTGGTGGCCTCTATTCTCTTGTTGAGAACCCCTGCCATTGTTCCCTTGCTCGTTTCCACCATTTTCTTTCTGAGAACCTCTACCATTGTTCCCTTGCTCGTTTCCACCATTTTCTTTCTGAGAACCTCTACCATTGTTCCCTTGCTGATTCCCATTATTCCCTTGTTGAGATCCTCTACCATTATTCCCTTGCTGATTCCCATTATTTCCTTGTTGAGATTCTCTACCGTTGTTCCCTTGCTGATTCCCATTATTTCCTTGGGACCCTCTACCGTTGTTCCCTTGCTGATTCCCATTATTTCCTTGGGACCCTCTACCGTTGTTCCCTTGCTGATTCCCATTATTTCCTTGTTGAGATCCTCTACCGTTGTTCCCTTGCTGATTCCCTCTATTTTCTTGCTGAGATCCTCTACCATTGCTCCCTTGCTGATTCCCTCTATTTTCTTGCTGAGTTCCTCTACCATTATTTTCTTTTATTTGCTTCGATGGTTGTTCCTCTGTTTTCTTTTGTTCTTCATGCTCTGGCTTCTCATATTTTTTTTCTTTTACAGAAGACAAATCTGGTGCTGCACCAGAAGATGACTCCGGCTGCGATTGCACCTCTTCTTCCTTTTCCACCGGATTAGACGGCGTAGCAGGTGGAGTAAGCGATTTATTCTTCTCATTCTCTTGCTTTATATAGACACCTGTGCCAATTCCAGCTTTTCTAGCATTCTCTCGTACTTGCATCGTACTGCTTTGATATTCTACTGTAATATGCTTGATCTCATATTCTTTCTTTAATTCCTGCATAACCTGTTCCAACTGTGGTCTTAACGACTTGTCCTTTGCAACAGCTGTTAGCATAACTTGCTTATCATTCGTTAAATACTTATCCTCCTGACTCTGCTTTATAATTGTACGTATTACTTCTTGCAATTGTTCATTTTCCCACCGTTTCATTTCTTTTAAAATACGCCTTCCATCATCATTACAAGCTTGTAAATCTATAACGCGAAGATCCTTCGTTACGCTCACCTCTAAACTTGGATTTATATCAACTGAGACGTAAGCAAATACTTTTTCTTCCGGTTGGTTGTAGAAAAATAACAGCGCACATAGAAAACAAGCAACAAGTAATGATGCCGGCTTTAAGAAATAAGGGATTGAAAAACGCGATGCTTTTTGTTCTTGCTCATCAAATGAAATTTCCTCCCCAATCATGCAAGAATCCCCTTTTCTTTTACACGTAATAAACTCTCCATTCGGTGTTAATACAACTACACTATGCTTTTTTATATCCATCACAATTCCTTTATTCATCATGCTTCCCTCCCCTTATATAATCAAGAATGTATGTATAGTTGTTTGCGAATATAATACACATGGCAATGATATATTTTCTATGCCGCTCCAACGTTTTACGACTTACCCTAACACGCGGTTCAATATGTTTAAGCGGTAATTTTTTCTTTCGGAACAGCTCCTCCATCATTTCCTCTTCTTTTATAATCATCTTTACAATTTCTATTAAGTGCTCACGGGTGTCACGATGCTTAGGAGATTCTTTTGCAAGCTCTGAAAATGTGATTTTAAACTCAGCTAACACACTTTGAAAATGAAGAATTTCCTCCTTACGGTTACTATTATCCATCTCTTTCATATACTCCGTAAGCGACACTTGCATTTCTAACATTTCCTCTTGCTCATCTTCTTTTAAAAAGACACGATTATGCTTAGACTCCTTGCGTATATAGTCAATTACATCTCTTTTTATAAGAAGATCAGCAAACGCTAGAAAAGATTTTCCCTTTTTATATGAATACTGTTCAATTGCTTCGTTAAACGCAAACAATCCAATACTATATTCATCATCCTGTTCTGTAATATATCGGCGGCAGACAGACGAGATTGATTTTCTAATAAACGGCTGATACTGTACGATAAATGCTTCTTTATCTTCTTCGTTATTTTGTATGTTACATACGATATCTTCTATTTTCGGTTTTCTTAAGATTTTCATTACTAAACTTAACACTGGTAATCTCTCAGCCTCCTTCTGCTTTAAATAGAAAAATGGTCACTAAACAAGCGACCATTTAACCACATTTTGTTAGCACTTTTCTTTGGTCTTGTCTTCTTGCTGTTAGTTATATTTTTCGAGTCTAACTTTTCCCACCGTTTTCCTAATGATTTTCCTTTTCCCTCGGCACTAAAGTTAAGCTTATATTTTAATATACGTTCTTATGTTCTTCCGCTTGTTTTGCTTGCTCTTTTTCTATTTTATCTGCAATCCTTGCATAACTCTTCTTTATATAATTGGTAATTTCACCCTTTTATTTCGGATGCTCCACTTAATCTAGTAATTTTATTAATACTTCTATATTCTTTCATAGTCATTTTTCTTCTATTTCTTTTCTTCACTATACATATTCGGAGGAGTACAAAATTTTATGGGGGTCAAAAAATATTTTTTATAAAAAATACATATTTATTTCAAAAATAAAAACCATTGATTTGAAAAAAGGCTAATCAATGGTTTTCTTATCATATCTATTAAATTAAGTTGGGCTCTCATTATATATTAGAAAATCAGCTGTTCTCCCTATTTCCTACCGATTTTCTAAAGCGTTATCTTTCTTGATTATCATAATATGTCTTATCTGCATATTTTCTATCATTTCCTTTTAGATAAGCTAATATTACTTTTGGGTTTTTAAATAAAGCCCAGTCTCCATATGTATCAAATCTCCTGCATGAAGTTATCATTCCATTTTTGATGGTACCGAATTTCTTATTATTTCGTTTTCCCCATTTTTTTAACCGTTTCGCAAAATCTGCATCTTCTGCCATAAGCATGTTTTCATTGAATCCGTTAATTGCCATAAAGTCTTTTTTATAACACCAAAAAATCCCTACAGATATAGCACCGTATTTAAAAAGTAGGGGGATTATAATGAAAATAGCAGAAAAGAATATTCCAAAAGAGATTCTTTCAAACTTCCCATTTACCCCACCACCAATGTATTTACCTGAAGCTAAATATTTATCTACATTAGATAACAAAGACTCTGTCATTATCGTATCGGCGTCTATAGTAACGATTATTTCTCCACTAGCTATTTTAACCCCTGCATTTCGAATTTTAGATAAGTTTTTATCGTTATTTTTTAATGTAATACAATGATAAGATTTTGCTATTTCCTCTGTTTGATCTGTGCAACGATTTAAAACAACTATGACCTCCGTTTGCTCTTTATATGCCTCTGATGCCTTTGCAATTGAATCTAAACATTTTCTAATGTATTTTTCTTCATTATGTGCAGGGATTATAATAGAAAACTTCACATCTTTTTTCAAATTGACTCCTGAAGATTCGTTTGTATCAGTCATAATATCCCCCTTATTTTATAAGGTAACTACCTACTATACATAAATTATATTAATATTTATTAGGTTATATTATAGAAACTGAAGGTAAAGAGGCTCTTACTATCGACGTTCAAAAGCAAGACGTACAGCAAGCCCCGTTAAAACACTTGCCATAAGCCAACACTGCACTCGTAACCACGTTGGGCGTGTGCCAAACCATTTCGCAATTTTACTTGCTGTACATACAATTAGAAGGTTAACTATAAAGCTAACAGTGATTTGCGTAAGGCCCAAAACTGCACCTTGAAAAAGTAACGATCCCTTCTCTGGATCTTCAAATTGAGGTAAAAGTGATACATACAAAATAGCAATCTTTGGATTGAGAAGATTAGTCATGAGTCCCATTAAAAATAATTTCCGTGGTAGTTCATTAGAAATCGTACGAGGTTCCATAATAGATGTAGCACCCGGTTTAATCGAATTCCAAGCTAGCCAGAGTAAGTAAGCAGCACCTGCCCACTTTACTGCTTCATATACAGTGGGAACAGCAAGGAATAGAACTGTAAGTCCAAACATAGTTGCAATTATATAGATTACAAATCCGAGCATGATGCCCAATAAAGAAATAAATCCCGCCATACGTCCCTGCGTAATGGAACGGGAAATGAGGTAAATCATATTAGGCCCAGGTGAACAAACCATGCTAAGCGAAACAATTGCAAAAGCTACCAAAGTACTCAAGCTAACCATAAACCTTCCCCCTTTATGTTACATAAAATTTCCTATTGTACATATTATCATGATCGAGGAAAGAAAAGATTAATATAAACCGATGCGGCTCAGTAATATTATCAGATCGAATGTAGTGTAATCACATATTTCTCATTCTCTTAAGTAAGAACTAAAAATAACCTATCCATAGTGACACTACAGCAACTACTAACAAAGCAAAACAAATTGTTATATTTCGAACCCACTTCTGAATATCATCAAAATAACGTTCTATAAATACAGCGTAAATATAAATCATAAGAAATAGAACAACGAAAGTAAAGGAACCTAATTTATCGTTAAATTTTTCATTGGTATATGTGCTTACATGAAGGAATAGAAAAACAAACATTACTATAAATAGCTCAAATATCCTTTTTTTATTCAACCCGTCACCACCTTACATTAATTCCCTTTTATTCCATTTTATCAGAACATAAAGTGCAGTAGCATATGAATAATTTATTTATGCCAAAAAGGCCAACAATGCAAGATTGTTAGCCTCTACTTCCCATATTCGTACCTTTTATCACTTTACTTCCTAACAACCGGAATCCACATTTCACCAAAAACTAAGCCGTTTCTTTGTCCCATCGCAACCGTTGTATTTGGCCCACCAACATAGGCAAAATCTTTTGCATCTGGTAAAGCTTGACCGAAGGCGATGCCAGTAAGCTTATTGCTTAGCTCTTCAGCAGTTTTGTCTTCTCCTTTCACTACTAAGTATTCTCCCTTCGGAAACTGGATCACTCTAGACTCTTCTTCTATTTGTGCTTCTGTCATGACACCAGCATAATACATCATCTTGTTATTCACCGCTTCACTCACAGAAAAAATGTATTCATTTGTAGCTAGAGCTTTTAAAGTGTCCAGCCTTCCATCTTCTTTAATAGCCGACCAAAAGCCTTCCTTTTCTTTATTTATTCCAGCAAAGTCTGTGTATTCGCTCTTAATTTCAGTTCCAATACCTAACACAATAAAGCTATCTTTTTCTTCTATCGTATAATTTTTCATATGCAAAACCTGCCTCTTTTTTTATTAATCAAACGATTTATCTTTTCATCTGATGAGTTTATAATATCTTTAAATCATGTCAAAAAATGATACTGTTTAGGAGACTCAAATGAAAAAAGTTGAACGGATTAATACAATTATGCGGTATATCAACAACCGCTCCCACTTTACAATTTCAGAAATCATACGAGAATTTAACATATCACGATCGACAGCTGTTAGAGACATTAGAGAAATTGAAGCTATGGGGATGCCACTTGTAGCAGAAGTCGGAAGAGCTGGTGGATATTGTGTTATGCATAACTCTATCTTACCCGTTGTTCGCTTTACTGATAACGAAGTGAAAGCTCTATTTATTGCCTTTATGGCTACAAGAAATCAACAACTTCCCTATCTCAAGAGTCGTCAATCTTTAGCCGAAAAACTACTAGGACTCATTTCAGAAACCCAGCAGGATGACCTTGTTCTTTTAAATCAACTCTTGCTTTTTGAAGGGACTAACCCACATAACCCTGATCTACTTGAGCTTTCTGACCTCCCCCATCCGATGTTAGAAAAACTCATCCAAATCCTTCTTTTGGATAGACATTTATTGATTACTGTCAAAGAAGAAGAGGAAATCCAATCTTATCCAATTTATCTATTACATCTTTATAAAGAAAAAAGCCATTGGATTATTGAAGGGTTTGATTTAAAAGAAGAAAAGAAGCTGCTGTTTCCTGTCGATGACCTTATCAATATCGAACCGTACACAACGAAAAAGAGGTTAAATAAGAAAAAGATTTTAGAAAAACTAAGTAAGAAAGACGAAGCAATTAACCTTGTATTTGAACTTGGCCCGAAAGCAATTGCCCAGTTCAAAAAATACCACCCTTTCAAAGTTTCAATATTTTACACAAACCCTTACCAATCCACAGCCATTTTAAAAACATTTATCAATGTTAACAATTCCGATGAAGTGACAGAGATAACAAATTGGCTACTTTTCCTAGGACAAGATATTACAATAAGGGAAATGCCTGAAGAAGTATTAAACGACTTACAAAAGCGGTTATGTTTATATTCCCCATAAGCAGTAATCGGTTAAACCTCAAAATATTGAGTTTCATTCGTTACCAGTTGCCCATATTTTTAAATACCTAGGGAAAACCGTGTATTTGCTATCAATGCTGAACGAATTTTCTAGGAATAATACAGCAAAAAGGTGTGAACTAACTTTTAGTCCACACCTTTTTATATTAGAGTTTACTATACATACATTAAATTGCTTGTTTAAGATTTGAATGTGGATTTGGTCCGTACTTATTCTCACCTTCATCACTTTCAATGATACAAAACACAAGTAGAACCGCTCCTCCAAATGGCACCAAATTTAATAGCTGCCACCATCCTGTTTTTCCACTATCATGTAATCGACGAGCTTCCACTGCCAGAGTAGGAACGATAAAAATTGCTATATATAGCAAGGTAATATTGGCTCTTAAATAAAAGGCAGACGAAGAATAAGAGGCCAAATATATTAATGACCAAAACGTAATCTTATTAAATAAAGTAAAAATCCAGTATTCTTTTCTCGTAGCTCTCCCACTAAATTTCGCATAGTTTTTGAGAGTATATAAATACCATCTCATTTGAACCTCTCCCTTTTCTATCCCCTAAACAACGAAGTTATACATTATATACCTTATAAGTATAAATATAACATCTTTTAGTTCTATTTTTATATAGAATATTCTGTTTATTTTTTACGAAGTGCTACATACCATACTTCAAGTCATGTGTATTCGATTTATTATTCTCCTATTCACTTTAAAACTACTACAATTAAGCGAAGTATGAATGTATGATTAAAGCACGGAAAATCTTCCCGTGCTTTTTCAAAAATATATATGATTTCGGACGATTTATTTCACTTACCCTAACTGACGTTTAAATGCTTTACTAGCGAAAAAGTAAGAAATGATCATGATACCTACGCACCAAGCGAGCGCAATCCAAATATCGTTACCAACAGTTCCTTCATATAATAAAGCACGAATCGCATTCACGATTGAGGTTACAGGCTGATTCTCAGCAAATGCACGAACAATTTTTGGCATCGTTTCAGTAGGTACGAAGGCTGAACTAATAAATGGAAGAAAAACGAGTGGGTACGAGTATGCTGTCGCTCCTTCCATAGACTTCGCTTTCAGCCCTGGAATGATAGCTAGCCATGTTAGCGATAACGTAAACATTCCTAGTATCCCAGCTACTGCAAGCCAATCTAGCATATTCGCACTGGAACGAAAGCCCATTAAGAGTGCAACAAGAATAACCACCACGATAGTAAGTACATTAGCAACAAGAGAGGTTAATACGTGAGCCCACAATATCGATGAGCGCTTAATAGGCATCGTAATGAAACGTGCCATCAGCCCACTCTTTACATCTGTAAATAGTCGAACGGAAGTGTAAGCTACACCGGATGCGATAGCCATTAGCAAAATTCCCGGCAATAAATAATTTACGTAGTTTTCCGTTCCTGTTTGTATTGCGCCGCCAAACACGTAGACAAATAATAGCATCATCATAATCGGTGTAATCGCTACCGTAATAATTGTATCCGGACTACGCATAATGTTACGCATTAAACGACCTAGTAATACCCCTGTTTTGCTTTTCATTTACATCTCCTCCTTTTTACCGATAATAGCAAGAAAAATCTCTTCCAATGTCGGCTGCTTCTCGATATACTCCACTTTAGCTGGTGGGAACATCTCTTTCAGTTCAGTAAGAGTACCTGTCGTAATAATTTTTCCGCCATGTAAAATAGCGATACGGTCCGCCAGTTGTTCTGCTTCCTCCAAGTACTGAGTCGTAAGCAAAATCGTTGTGCCGCTACCAGCAAGTTCCTTCACTGTATCCCAAACTTCAATCCGCGCTTCAGGATCAAGCCCTGTCGTCGGTTCGTCAAGAAAAATAACTGCTGGCGCCCCAATCAAACTCATGGCGATATCAAGTCGGCGCTTCATCCCTCCTGAATATTGCTCTGCCCTCTGATTAGCTGCACCAGTCAAGCTAAATCTCTCAAGCAAATTGTCAGCGACTTGTGCAGGATTGGAAACTCCGCGTAACTTAGCAACCATTATCAAGTTTTCTCTCCCAGTGAGCATACCGTCTAAAGCTGCGAACTGCCCTGTCAAGCTGATACTTTGGCGAACATAATCTGGTTGGCGCTTGATATCAAATCCGCAAATACTTACTTCACCACCATCTTGCTTCAGTAGCGTCGAAAGGACGTTGACCGTTGTCGTCTTTCCAGCTCCATTTGAGCCTAGCAGCGCGAAAATTTCTCCACGCTGCACCTCAAAATCTACCCCTTTTAAAACTTCCTTGTCTTTAAAGGATTTTTTCAAGCCTTTTACAGAAATCGCTACATTGCTCATACTTTTTCCCCCTTATAAAAATAGATTACCTACACCCTCTATTTAGTAACACTGATATTCTGTATTACTTAGTAGCGGTTTAAAAATATAACTGAATAGCGATGGCGGCAGTTCACATTTGTAACCAGCTAATCAGTCGGTATTACGTATTGCATTTATTTTTTTCTCAATTTCTTCATAATACTTTCATTTAAATCTTCACGATACTTAGAGACATACGTTTTAGCGTTTGCCACTAGTTCATCAGCAAAGGATGCTACGTCCTCCCCAGTAATGTCAAGCACTTGTCTTCCTTCCGCTGCACCCGCTTCGAACAAATCGATTAATTCATACTGTATGTGTAACATATCCATCCCGTTACCCGCTGAGAAATTCCACATGTAGTTTTGAATCTTCTTAAATACAAATTGGTAGTCCTCTGGCAGAGCCTCAACTCGTGCCATCATCATTTTGTACTCTTTTTTATCACCAATTAACTTTTTGAACATTTCTAACATCTTATTTTCCTCCTTTTTTATAAAGCAGAACAAGAAACTCTCCAAATATGAGCCGGAACATTTTATATTATGAAGCTAGTTTGACTTCAAGACGTTAATTTTTGACGATACAAAATCCCATTTTTTCCAAAACAATTCAAGTTCCTGACGTCCAGCTTCATTTAATGAATAAAACTTACGAGGCGGTCCCATATCTGATGGTTTCTTTTCAATATTCACAAGCTTTTTCTTCTCTAATCGTACGAGGATGGTATACACCGTACCTTCCACGACTTCAGTAAACCCAAGATCATTCAGGTGACGTGTAATCTCATAGCCATACGTTTCACGGCGGCTAATGATTTCCAGCACACACCCTTCCAGTGAACCTTTCAGCATTTCAGTTAAATTTTCCATGTTCTGATCCTCCTTTACCCCCTATTCTGTCTGACTTATATTCAGTATTACAGAGTACTAAGGCGATTTTTTTACCGAATAGTTTTTGTTAATCCGAACTATTCCGTATCACTTATTACATCTACATTGTATGACTAAGTAGATGTAGATGTCAACTGATTTTCAAAATTTTTCTAAAATCCGCTATTACCTATTGTCTACTGAAAATTTTTTGAGAAACAACACTACTCAGTATCACCTATTACGACTACATTGTATGACTGAGTAGTTGTAAATGTCAACTCGATTTTTATATTTTTCTAAAATCAACTGATACAGTCGATTTTTTTAAAAAGAAATTTCATCACATACCTATCCCTAGAAAAGAAAATACCCCAAAACAAATATGCTACATTTTGTTTTGGGGCGCTATAGACTAGCGATTCTTATTCATAAAGACCGATTATCCTTTTTGTTACGATAACATCATATCCATATCTTCTGCTGCAGTTGTAATTAGTTTTAAACCGAATGTTTCTTGTAATACATCAAGTACGCCAGATGAAATAAATTCAGGCGCCTTTGGACCGATGCGAATATCTTGAATACCAAGACTAAATAGTCCAAGTAAAATGGCAACCGCTTTTTGTTCAAACCATGATAGGACAATACTTACTGGCAATTCGTTCACTTCACATTGGAAAGCATCAGCTAATGCAGTCGCTATTTTCACTGTAGAAATGGAATTATTACATTGTCCTAAATCAATGTAACGTGGAATCCCCGTACCAGGTACAACACCGTAATCCACATCATTAAAGCGGAATTTCCCGCAAGAAGTCGTTAAAATAACCGTTTCTGGAGGAAGTGACGTTGCTAATTCACGATAATATTCTCCACCTTTTCCCGGTGCATCACAACCGGCGATAACAAAGAAACGCTTAATCTTTCCTTCTTGTACTGCCTCAATAATTTCTGGGGCTAATGATAATACTGTATGATGATGGAACCCTGTTACTAACTGTTCATCCGATTCCATATGTACTTCTGGAAGTTCTAGCGCTTTTTGAATCAATGGTGCAAAATCATCATTTTCAATTTTTTCTACGCCCTCTAAACCTGCAATATCATACGAAAAGAATCGATCAGAGTATGATCCTTTAATTGGCATAACACAATTCGTTGTCGCTAATATGGCGCCTGTAAATTTTTCGAAAAGACGTCTTTGATCATACCATGCCTTACCAATGTTCCCTTTTAAATGCTTATATTTTTTCAGCTGCGGATAACCGTGCGCTGGTAGCATTTCAGAATGCGTATAAATATTAATTCCTTTTCCTTCCGTTTGCTTTAATAGTTCTTCTAATGCAAATAAATTATGGCCTGTAACTACAATAGCTTTACCCTCTACATGGTTTTGTGTAATTTGAACAGGCTCTGGCACACCAAAGTGATTCGTATGTGCCTCATCTAACAACTCCATTACTCGTAAAGCTGATTTCCCAACTTTCATAGCCATATCAATATGTTCTTGTTCATTAAAATTAGAATTTGTTAATGTCATGTACAGTGCTTCTTGCGTCGTAGCATCTACAAAAGCATCCGTATATCCTAGCTGAGCAGCATGCGTACGATAGGCAGCAATTCCTTTTAATCCAAACACAATCGTATCTTGTAAACTTGCAATTGTTTCATTTTTACCGCAAACACCTATTACTTTACATCCGCCTGTTGGCGTTTGTTCACATTGATAACAAAACATATCATCCCACCCTCTCCCAATGATTGCTTACAAACTAAGGATAATACCCATTGAGAAAAAAGGATGTGATATCAATCACAATAATATATAAGAATTTGTGACAGTTCACATTGTCGACATAATATTTTTACTGTATCCTGATATTCATACTTGCACATGATTTATTTGCATCATATATCGGTGCACTTTTAAGGAATACAAATATCATATCCACCTAACATTTCACAAATTTTTCCTTACTAATGGTACAATTAAAGTTATGGAGGGACAATATGATGGTATATATGATGTTTTATTACGGAATACTGTTTCTTATACTTGGTATTGCAGTATTTCTGTTTATTATGGCTGGGTCACGAAAAATTAGGAATAAAAATCTTTCATTCGTATTGATCGGTTTAGGGATAAATATACTTGCAAGTCCAATGGCACTTTTTATAGGGGGGATGGCAACAGATTCTCCATATAGTACTGCACTTGATTTTTGGAAAGGATTTTTCTTTATTCAAGGAATACCTCTTTTCTTACTACTTATAGCTTTCGTTTGGTGGTTTATTCGCCCGCCAAAAGTAACAGTTCAAACGAGTATTGAAAAAGACCTTGAACAAGATAGTAAAAGCACTAAGAAAAAAAGAAAACGAATCCGGCCAATTACTGCCTTACGTATTGTAATTTCGATTATTTTAGTAGTAGGCTGTTTGTCTTACATTTTGTATTTACAGGACATTACACTAAAAAAAAGTCATTCTCCAAATAATAAAAATACGATTAAAGTAGTGAAAATAGATTCAGACTCTTCTCATGGTTCCTCTCCCGTCAGAATTAAATACGGCTTATGGGAACATTTTGACATAAGTATTGCAAATGAGGGAGAACGTCTCGATTCCTCAAACGTTTTCGTAGATTGGAAAAACGATTATGAAGCAACGATAACACTAAGAGGAAAAGAATCCGTACCTGAAGTTGTGGAATTTAACATATCAAATAAATCCAATGGTCCTATTTTTAAGAAGGTACAAAAAGTGGTCAGTTCCTTTACCTTTGAAAAAAGTGAATCTCCAAATCTCATAAATATTATCGAGCTTAGAGAAACAATAAAATCAAAAGGACCAAGCCCCACTTCAACTGTAAGAATCTATTATGGGAAAAGAGGTAGCATTTTAGAAAAATATAAAGAGGTCACTCTTAAGGAAATGTATACGACAGACAACTTCAATATCAATTGGAGAAACGATGAACAAGTGCAGGTAGAAGTTATAGAGGAAAATGTAGTAACAACTAGCATCTTGATTGATTTATCAAAATGAATCTATTTTTCACATTTTATAACTGTGTTCTATACGACACACGAGAGATACATAGTATTTATAAATTAAAGATTTATAGTCATGATAAACCACCCTTTCCTTTACAATATATTTACACTATCTTTACATTGTTTACATTATTTATATGATATATTTATATAGAATCTACTTAATAAATTTCATGTACATTGTTATCTTTATAATCTTATTATCCGATTGATAAAAGATTATGTTTATATTTTTATACCAGGGGTGAATGATAATGACTGAAACTTTAAAAACACTTATAATGCTTGATGCTACTTACGTTGTTATAGCAATTATGACAGTATTGGTATTTGTATACTTGGAATTAAAATCTCAGTAACATATGCAGACTTCGCATTTAAATATAGTTAGAAAAAAGTGAGGAGAAAATTGTTTCTCCTCGCTTTTCTATTCCCACAGTTTTTTATTTCAACAAATCCAATGTATGTAAAAGTAAACCTTTGCCCCCCACTTCTCCATGACCGGGCACTACTACACTTATGTTTCCATATCGCTTCAGCACACTCTCAATCGATGTAGACCATTCATTTACATAAGCATCAGCAACGTTTCCTAAATCTTTCGCGGACGTAGATTTCACTAAACAGCCTCCAACTAAAATATTGTATTGCGGTAACCATACGACGATATTATCTTCTGTATGTCCTTTCCCTGGGTAAAATGTTTCTACTTTCATATTTCCAAACTTCAAATTTGTAATGGTTTGTAAATCACCAAGCGGTTCTTCATATCCATTTTTCTTTGCTAGTTCTGCAGTCAATGCCGTACTATGCGCTTTAATGCCTCTGTCTTTCAATGTTTTAATTCCGCCAATACGATCAGCGTGTGCATGTGTAATAATGACATCTGTTACGCGTTTCTTAAATTTCTTTTCTACCATTTCTATTAGTTCCTTCGTTAACTTGTCATCCCAAGAAGAATCAACAAGTACTAACCCTTTAGAAGTAGTAAGAACTAAACCGTTCGAAGGAACTGCTTCCCCGTTAAAATAACCTACCTCCGTATGAACCCATACATTTTTGTTTAACTGAGAAATTGAAATAGTTCCTGTCTCATTTTTTATTATTTTTTGCTCTAGCGTATGTTCCGCTTTCACAGAAGAAACTGTACTAACCAGTTGAGTTGTTCCTAGTAAACTAACACATACCCCTACTTTTAATAATGTATTTTTCATTTTCTCCACCCTTTCTTTCAAACGAAATAGTTATTACCTATAATAGACAATTCATCTCAAATGTTTGTTCCATCTTTTTTTGCATATTTTTCATACCATTAATAAAAAGCGCACAAATTTTGTACGCTTTAAAACTTAATCTTTTATTCCGTAATTCTCAAACTCTTCCTCGTTCCCATAAAGTGAAACTTTAATCAGTGGGGGGTGTTCATCCCCCCACTGGTTATTAGTTGAACCAATCGGACGTTTACGGACAGTTGATCTCCCACCTAACTTCTTTGCTTCAACTGAATTTTGAGGTGGGAGTTTTACTGTCCGTTAACGTGGGATAAAATACATTCAAATCAATATACTTTTCTTTTCCATTATAACCATTTAATCTCCCCTGGTTCGTGTATTGCCAAAACGTCCATTTTCTCTCTTCAGATAAACTCGGTTTTGTAAAGACACTACGAATCTATATATCACATTGGGAATACGCATTACCATTCACGTTTTTTATTAATCCTCATTTTTTCTTCAAATGCCTTCTCTAAATCAATGTCTAACTTGTTTGCTAAGTCACATACGTTCCAAATAACATCAAACATTTCTAAACCAATCTCTCTTTTCGAATCTTGTATTTTATCACGCTTTAATATAACTTCCGCTAATTCACCCAATTCCGCCATCGTATACATCGTACGCTCTTCAATTGTTGTATCTTGAAATCCTTTTTCTTTACTGAAATTTGATACATATCTCTGGAATTCCACAATATTCATACTTAATCTCCCTTCATGATACATACTACATTTTCTATTACACTTATATTTTGTTAAATTATAACATTCATACTATAATTTATTTATAACCCTTTAATGGAGGTGTTTTCAATGACTCTCTTCGCTTCCCCATCATTATTCATTCTTGCAATTATTTCATTTGCACTAGCTTATTTTATCGGAGTTAAACAATACACTTGGCTCTTATCAGGATTCAATGAACGCCGTGTGCCAAATAAAGATAAGTTATCAAAAATAGTTGGTCTTTATAATTTAATTGCCGGTGTTATCGCCACAATTGGTAGTGTCTTCACTACTCCTAATGTCAAAATCTTATTTCCTATCATTATAATTGGCCACGTTATAATCGCTGCTTATGTAAATACACGCATGGTGCATTGAAAAAAGATCATCCAAATGGATGATCTTTTTTATAATTTATCAACATATTGCTTCGCTTCTAGTAAAGAAAAACCAAAAGCCTCTCTTACTCTTTTAACTGCTGTAACTGTTTTTCCTTCTTCCATAAGCTGGCGCAACTCTTTATTAATTTCAGGTTCTCTATCTATAATTCCCATTTCTTTCGTAATTAGCTGTAATCTATCTTCCATCCTCTTTAAACGTGCATCCGTTTTCTTTTCGATTCTATTTAATTTTTCAACAATATAAATAAACCCAAAGACCGCTATCGGTATGATCATCCAAAATTCCATGACTATCCCCCTATTAGCTTTCATTTGTTTTATTTCATTATCTTATGTAAATTTTACCACAAAACACATTTAATGTATAATAGTAATATACAACAATGTTGATAAAACCTTTTATTTTAGGGGGACACTTTATGAAAAGATTTTTAAATACGTTGCTACAATTTGTAGTTCTTTCAATTGCACTACATTTATTATTTGATATCGTTGGCTGGCTTGTTTTCAATGCGCCAATTCAAAATAAACAAGTTATCATTTCCTTACTAACAGCCTCATGGTTAATGTACATGTACCGAGATAAATTTTTTAAAACATTCGCTTCGAATAAAGTGAAACTTTAATCAGTGGGGGTTTTCTTCATCCCCCACTGATTATTAGTTGAACCAATCGGACTTTTATGGGCAGTTGATCCCCCACCTAACTTCTTTGCTTTCGCTGAATTTTGAGGTGGGGGTCTTACTGCCCATTAAAGCGGGATTAACTAAAAAAACTTCATCAATAAAAGATGAAGTTTTTTCTTTTTCTCTCTATTTACTACTGTATAATAGAACTAACATTCTGTCTTTTTAAGAAAGGAGTCACTATGAACTTAAAAAGTAACAATATATACGAAAAAATGAACCAATATTCCGTTGCAGGTTTAAGCCTTGCTATTATACGTGATGGCAAACTAGACGAAACGATTGCCTTTGGAACGCTTGAATCTAGAACAACTAGAACTGTCACTACGAATTCTATATTCAACTCTTGTTCAATTAGTAAATTCATCACTACAATGCTCGTACTAACGTTATCAAATCAAGAAATCATACATTTAGATGAAGACATAAATGATAGACTCACATCTTGGAACATACCTACCAACCTATTTACCTCACAGAAAAAAGTCACCCTGCGAAATTTATTAAGTCACCAATCTGGAATTATTGATCCTCCTAATAGTTTTGGACATTATACATTTGCACAAGGGCGACCAAACATGTCTGAACTCCTTGCCGGTAAAACATCCTATTGTTCAGTACCGATAGAAATAACTTATAAGCCACAAAGTGAATTTCACTACTCTGATGCAAACTTTTGTATTATCGAATTACTACTTGAAGATATAACTGGAAAACCATTTAACCTTTTACTTGAAGAATACATCTTTCAGCCACTGCAACTGAAAAATAGTATGCTATTCCCTCCTGAAGATATAAATAAAATAGAGGCCTTTGCTTGTGGGCATAATAAGGATGGGATTGTCACAGATGAAAAATATCCATTTTATCCCTTCGCAGCTGCTTCAGGTATTTGGACAACACCAACAGACTTATCAACTTTAGTAATTGAAATCATTCATTCCTTACAAGGAAAGGGAAAGGGAAAACTAAAACTTTCTCAAAAAACAGTACAAGATATGATTTCACCTCAAGGTTGCTCAAAATGGACTGGATTAGGGGTTTTTCTAGATAATTCTAATGAAGACTTACAAATATATTCACTTGGATGGGGCGTTGGATTTCAATGTATGATGGTTTGTTATCCACACCGAGGTAATGGTGCCATTATTATGACGAACACTGACGTAGGCGTTCATCAAATGGAAGGAATTATTGGTGAAGTGTTAAAAACGTTATCCTTATAATGAAAAGAAAGAAGCTGTCCCTTCCAGCTTCTTCCTTTATATAATATTTTTCGCAACAATTTTTATATGTTCTGGTGCAATAATCTCCGTTATACTTTCTTGGAAATCTTCCTGCAACATTTCTTCAATATGTTCTAGCTGCACTTCAACATGTGTGCATTCTAAATTATGTATATTTAATAGTGCATAATGATCCTTTTTCTTAATTACTAAATATTGATTTTCCTCTGTTACAAGCACAGAACCTAATCGTACTCCTAGTAGGCGTTGATCATCAAACTTCACAACCATTCCCCCTTACTTTATATGTAATAAAATAACATTTTATGTAATCTACTCTTTATAAACTATATCATAATTTATTAAAATATAAATATCATATTTCTTTTTACTAAAAACCCCCTATTCTTTTATATATTTCGATACAAAAAACTTTCTCAACATAAAATTAGAATTTTCAGTTTTTATTCTTATGAAAATCAATTATAATAAAGTTAATAAATGTTTGACCTCTCCTAATTCATGTACATATGGATGATCAGTAGTCGCTGCTACTGATCTATTTTTTTGATTTCAGAAAGTAAATGCGATGCATCCTTTCCTACACCACAAATAAGTGCAGAGCCCCTTTGAGATTGCCAAGGTAAACCGATGTAATATAATCCCTTTACTGGACTTATCCCCTTTACATGATTAGGAAATCCTTTCTCATTCACTGCCTTTTCTATTTCAATCCATTTATAGTTCTGAATAAAACCAGTTGACCATATAATGCTTCCTCCGCTATACGTGCCACCATTTTGAAACATAATGCCATTTTCTGATGCATGAACCACTTTTTCCTCTAGTTTAATTGCTCTATTACGAATAAGTTCTTTGCCTTCAAAACCAAAAATAGGATCCTTTCTCTTCTGAAACCATTTTCCCCTCTTAGTATTTACTTCGGCGTACAATAAACCTAATGTTTCTAACCAATTAAAAATGCTTTTTCTAAAAAGACGTAACGGTAAAAATGTTAAAGGGTGGCTGATAGACATTGTAACTTCATGAGTTTTTGCAAGTTCTACTGCAATTTGCATTCCTGAATTCCCGCCACCTACTACGAGTACTTTCCCCTTAGGAATTTGTGATGGTGATTTATATTGTGATGAATGTATTTGAAAAACATGCGATGAAAGATGTTGTGAAAATGAGGGGATGTATGGTTGCTGAAAACCACCTGTTGCGATAACAACCTTTTTTGATTGTAAAACTTCTGTAGGAGTATGTAATTCGAATATATCTTTTTCTTTTTTTATTTTTAAAACTTCGGTTTGCAATTGGATCGGTAATGTAAAGTGTCTTGCATATTCTTCTAAATATGTTGCCATTTCATCTTTACATGGAAATCCCTTTCCTTCTCCTTTTACCACTATACCTGGTAAACTACTATATTCTCTCGGTGTGAAGAGCTGTAAAGAATCATATCTGTTTCTCCATGAATCCCCAATTCGGTTTCCTGCCTCAAGTAATAAAAAATTATATCCTTCTTGCTTCAAGTAATATCCCATAGCTAATCCAGCTTGACCAGCTCCAACTATTAATACATCTAACAACGCTTCATTCTCCTTTCTAAAACAAACATATGAATATATACTCATACGTTTTTCTTCATCATACAATTTATTTTTCTGTAAATCCACTACTATACTTCTTGTTTATAACAAAAAAACACGCCAGAATTTAATTACTAGCGTGTTTCTAAACTTTATATTATTCTACAGTCTTAGGTTTACGGAAAATCCCCATTAGACCAGCAATTAATAATAGAATGCCTGGTAATAAATATACAACCGAAATACAAATGAATCCACCGATTGCTGCGATTGTCATCATAATTCCTGCTACTTTCGCTTTACTCTTTACCATAGCAGCTCCAACAATTCCTAAGATAGAAAGAAATACCGCTCCCCATCCTAGTCCAATAATTTCATTTGCTCCTTCTGCTTCAACTGCTGCACCCATTCCACCAATTAATAATGGAATAAAAGAGCAAAGAATTCCAAAAATACCACCAATAAGACCTAAAACAAATTCAGTCGTTCTTTTCATATTTCAAACTTCCTTATTTATAATTTATCTCGCTATTTATGGGCAGTAAGACTCCCACTAATTAAAGTTTCACTTTACTATTTTACTTGAAAATCGATTTTCACAGACTTCTCATCAAATGTGAAACTTGGCTTATATGTTCCAGTATATTTGTCTGCTTCTGCAACATCATAATACATTTTCCCAGTAATTTGGTTTCCTGCTGCAATATTTTCATTCATAAAGCTATTATCCATACCGAAGTATTCTTTAAACTGATTTCCTGCTCCATCAGCAAGCTTTAATTCTTCAGCTCCAAAGTACATTTCTTTTTTTCCGTTGTTTTTCGCTGAGAATTGAATCTCTAACACTTTTCCTTTTTCAGGAGCAGTATATTCATTTGGTTCAACAAAGTTAGCAGAAGTAAACATAAGTTGTAGTCCGTTTACTTCAAATGTATCCCCAATTGCAAATACTTTATTACTTTCTTCCTTCTTTTGCTCCTGTTTTGCAGAGCTATCCTTTTTAACTTCTTTTACCTCTGTATCTCCACACGCTGTTAATCCCGCTGTTAAAAGAATACCAGTAACAATTGCAACAAACTTTTTCATGCTTATTCCTCTTAAATATATGTAAAAGTAATCCGTTCTAAAAAGATATTTTTAAGTTCTTATGACCTTATTAGAAGAACCTTAAACAATATTAAGGGAACTGGCAGCCCATTTCAACGACAAATATTTTCCAATTTTATTTCGTTTTTCAAAAATAAAAAGAGCTTATAAAGTGAAACTTTAATCAGTGGGGGTTTTGTTCATCCCCCACTGATTATTAGTTGAACCAATCGGATGTTTACGGACAGTTAATCTCTCACCTAACTTCTTTGCTCCAACTGAATTTTGAGATGGGAGTTTTACTGTCCGTTAACGCGGGATAAATAGGAAGCTCTTTTTCAATACATCTCATTTATTTATAAACATCTGCCGCCAATTCCCTCAAAATATCCACATTCACTACTTCAAAGCAACCATTGTTTTTCTTTATAATCTCTTTATCACAAAAAATATTTAATGTACGTAATAGATGCCGATAACTCGTTCCTAACAATTCAGCTGTTTCTGTTAAATTCCCACTAAATACAATTCGATTTCCATGCTGCACAGCTCGTTCTCCCGCTGCTAACATGTAACTCGCAAGTCTATTTTCAAGTGGATATAATAAATTAATTGTACTATTTTTTGAAAGTCGATTTAACTTATGTGCTAACGATCCGCAAATACATCGTAAAAATTTCGCATCATGAAATAGTTGATTTCTCACTTTTCCTAAAGGCAAACCAACACAATATGAATCTGCCATTACTTGTACGTTTGAAGCAGTCTTTTGAGAATGAATTAACTCCACATCTCCTAACAGCTGCAAACTATCATAAAAGCATAATAATACAGATTTTCCGTTACTTAATGTATTAAACGCTTTCGCTTTTCCTTCAACGAAGAAAAACAAATAATCTATCTCTTCATTTTCTCTACAAATAAACTCATTCTTTTTAAAAAATATCAGTTCCATATACGGTTTCATATTATTACTAAAAAAGGAGTCAATATTATTTTGTTTCATATACTCTGCTAATTTAATAGAATTACATACTTTCTTCATAGGTCCCCCGCCTTTATAACTCATCCCCATTGTAATCAAAATTTTCTTCTTCTACTATGACATATGTCATAGTAATACACAATTTCAGCATGATACAGTCATTACAAATATGAAAATTAAAGGGGATATTACATTGTATAACTTTCTTTCTGTCTTTATTGGTGTGCTCATCGCCGTTATGCTTCCACTGAATGGAATTTTATCTGAGTTAATTGGCAAGTATACCGCAAGCGTTGTCATTCACCTTGTCGGCTTAATTGCAGTTATCTTCATTTTAATCATAAACAAAAATAAAATTCGTTTCGATAAAAGCATTCCACTTTTTTTATATAGCGCTGGAGCGATTGGAGTATTCACTGTTCTTTTTAATAATATAAGTTTCTCTGTCCTTGGTGCCTCTATTACGATTGCATTAAGCTTACTCGGTCAATCTATTGCTTCCATCGTTATTGACCATTTCGGCTTATTAGGAATGAAAGTTGCAAAGTTTGAAAAGAAAAAACTAATTGGATTATGTTTCATCTCTTCCGGAATTATAATCATGACAATTTATTAATGGAGGCAAAAAAATGTTATATATTACGATCGCTATTTTAGCTGGTGTTTCTATCGTTGTTGCTAGAATAATAAACGCGAATTTAGCAGCGAAAATTGGTAATTGGGAAGGCACGTTTTTTAATTATATTACTGGATTATTTTTCTCTATGTTATTTTTAATTTTCAGCTCAGATTCAATGTACATTCCTGTTCATACGTTGCAGTCTATTCCTATCGCTGTTTACTTAGGCGGATTAGTAGGCGTTATTGTCATCTCGTTATCGAACTATATTACGCCTAAAATCTCAGCATTTTATTTAACGTTACTCATCTTTATCGGACAATTATTTGCGGGGGCTATCATTGATTTCATCTTGTCACACGAACTCTCAATGGGCAAAGTTATCGGTGGCATTTTCGTACTAATTGGTCTCACTTACAATTTACTCGTGGATCGTCCGATAAAAACTGTGAAGCCTAACCAAGTTCAACTATAATACTTTGCGCCTCCCTATCATATATTAATAGAAACGCTCTTCATACGAAGTAATAGAAAGGAGAATATTCTATTAAGAAAATCATTTTACTGCTCGGTAGCGCATTGATTATTTTTGGTATCGTATGGTTTTTTAACTCTGGAAAATCTATTCAAGATTTGTATACAGCAAATAAGCCAAAGAAGAAAGCTACTATCATTTCAACTCAAAGAGATCCAAATGAGCCCCCTGTCTTTTTAGGAAAACAGGAAATAAAAGATATACATGTCGAGTCAATTAAAACAAAAAAAGATATCTTTCTCACAAAAACAGATGAATTAAAGACATTCATGAACAGTATGGATACAGCCAAAAAAGGAAAATTAACATTAGATGAAGAAGGATCAGATTTAATAGACTGTGATATGTGGATTACTTTCGAGGATGGAACTTATAAAAAATATTTCATATGGGTAGTTGACCATCACAGTAACGAAGTGATGATTGCTCAGCAAGATACTCCTGATGATGTAAACCTTACGTACTATCAATTAAATGAAGATAGTTCTAAAAAAGTATATAACTTATTTAAAAAAATTATTTAAACGAAAAAGTCATGAGCAAATAAGCTCATGACTTTTTGCACTATATATATTCTGGAAACACTTTACATCCCTTTTCCTGTTCTATATCATGTCCAAAGAAAACAATCGGTTTCTCTTTCATCACAACTTCTTTTAAACGTTTAATTGAAGATAAGGCTAATTCCGAGTCAAATCCCGCAAACGGTACTTCATCTTCAAAATTCTCTTTCGTATAAGATGCATCAATCGTTAATAATACAGGACCGGATTTTTCCGTCTCAATTAATAATGACTGATGCCCTGGAGAATGTCCTGGTGTATACAATAACCGAACACCAGGTACCACTTCATAATCACCTTCAATAATTTTGTAGTTTAAATCTGGTAGTATGCACTCTTTCAAATATTCCTCTCTATGCTGCGCTGCCTCATATTCAGCACGCTGTATAATAATTGGCGTATTCAAAAAAGCACCATTTCCTCCTGCATGATCAAAATGTAAGTGAGAACTAATAATATATAGAAGGTCTTCCGGCTTATATCCTACACGTTTTAAAATAGTTACGATTCTATCTTCTTCAGTCATTTTTGGCAAAATCTGTCCCTCTGCAAATGTCCCTTCAAATAAATTTTCATTATGAACCGCACTTTCTGGCATACCTGTATCTACTAAAATAGGCCCCTCTTCTGTCTCCAAAAGATAACACCATACAGGTAAGTTCAATAAATTTCCCGGCGCGAGTGTACTATTAACAGAAGAATGATCTAACATACAACGACCTGCTGGGATGAAATAAAGCTTCTTTACTGTCATTATGTATCCACCTTTACATTTAGTTTTGGATAAAGTTCACAGTAAAAAATTCCTCCTGTTAGAAATAAACTCCTTCTCTTCCTTCACTGTTTCAATTATTATTTTTGAGTCATTCACAAATTCTCCTTACACTTTTAATTACTATTCATTATTCCCCTAAGAATCCAGAGTAATAAATCAACTGTTTGTATTTTGTAATACGAAAAAGATACACACTTAAACGAATGTTACAAATAAAAGAACCGACTACCTATATATCGAGAAAAGGAGTCGGTTCTTTTATTTATTATTGCTCTTTATGTGTGGCGAGCTGAGATTATAAAAGATAATATACTATTGTTTTTTCACTGTAATATTTCCGTTATGTGTGTTTAATTTAATTACATTTTCTCCTTTTCCAATAACCGTATTTCCATTATATTTATCAAGGATATTCGCTCTGCCATTGTCAACAGAAACATTAAATTGAACATTAGTTGGTTCTTTTTCAGTTTCAATATTGATTTTTCCATTGTGAGTCATAAAATTGAGATTTCGATCCAGTTCATTCGTTTTCAGAGTAAGACTTCCATTTTTAGTTTGCCCCTCTATTTCACCTTCAACATGGTCTAGCACTATTCGTCCGTTGTTCGATTTCACATGAATATTTTGTGCCAATACATCTTTGAAATCCATAATTCCATTATTTGCTTCTGCGATAATTTTTGGCGAATTGATTTCTCTTAATTCAACACGTCCATTGCTTGTATTGATATTAAAATGTGTTGTGTTTAGTTTTTTAGCAGAAACGTATCCATTATTATTGGAAACTTTTAATGAATCATATTGTTTTTCGGGTAGATACACATTTAATGTTAATGGTGCCAATACTTCAGAAATATTAAAGTTAAACCAGCTCTGTTGTTTTTCTTTGTAAGAAATGATAAGCTTTGAATCTTTCTCATCCGTAGCTAATTTCCTTTTTACATTAGGATTAACTTCGCCATCTAATTTTACTTTAATACTACTATCTGTTGTAGGATTGATGTTAACACGAACGTTATTCGTGTCGATAATGACGCTTGACACATTATTATTGTTAATGACCTTTTCTTCTGAAATTGGTACTGTAGCAATTGAACGATAAGTAAATAAACTTCCAATAATACCAATAAGGAAAACAATACCTGCAATAATTGAAAGACTCTTTTTATTTATCATGCTTCAAACCACCTTTTACTAATGCCATATTGAACTTTAAATAACGAACAAATCCATTCTTTGCTAGCTTCGTTAAAAATAACATAGCAATAACAATGAAATATCCAAGTCCGCAAAATGCTAAAGAAACAAAAAGATTAAATAGCAAGAATGTATTTGGATGTATAATAGCATCAACTAAAACAAGTAATGGTGCGCCTAAAAATGAGATACCTAGAACCCATCCTGAAAAAATCAATGCCGCTAATGTAATTGCAGGTGCAAGCACGATTAACAAATTGAAAAAACCTAATCCAATTACTGCCCAAATTGCACGGAAAACATTTCCTGTTGTTGCACTTGTTGTTACTTTCTCAATATGATAATCTGCTAATAGCTCTTTGGCGATTTGAGCTGGCGAACCTAATGAAGCTGCAATTTCTTCTTCACTCTTCCCTTCCTCTAAGCCGAAAGTAAAATGTTCTTCATAATCTTTTAAAATATCTGCACGCTCTTTATCAGATAATCTTTTTAGAGATACATTTAATTGTTGTAAAAATTTATCTTTCGTCATTACGTACACCTTCTTTAATTAATTGATTGACACCTTGTGAGAACTCATTCCATTCCTCCAAAAGTTGATACAAATACGTTCTACCTTTATCCGTGAGTGTATAATACTTTCTTGAAGGACCCTCTGAAGACTCCTGTAAATACGTGGTAAAATATTCTTCCTTTGTTAACCTTCGAAGAAGAGGATAAACAGACCCTTCTGATATTTCAATTCGATTAGAAATATTTCGAACTAATTCATATCCATAACGGTCTTGCTTATCCAGTAAGACAAGAACACAAAGTTCCAAAACTCCTTTTTTAAATTGTACATTCAATATTCATTCACCCTATTCTAATTAATATCCACTACTATTTATTATTTAGTACTGTTTTATAATAAGTAACTACAAGTATAACATAACACTTAGTATTGTTCATTGCAAGGTACAGTAGAAAAAAATATATACCTTTCATCCAAAGCTTATAAAATCAAAACGATGGCTGGCCCTCTGCAGTTACAAAGTTATAAATGAGGCTAAAACAAGCCTTTTACAAAATAGAAAGGACTCAACTTTTTTACATAATCACACTTTACCTACTATAATAAAAGAGTAAATGACTCTTACTTTAATGGAGGGAATACAAATGAAAGCAATCGGTTTACATGAATACTTACCTATTGAAGAAGAAAACAGTTTAATTGATATTGAAGTTGAAAGACCTGTTGCTACAGGAAGAGATATACTCGTTAAAATTAACGCTATTTCCGTTAATCCAGTTGATACAAAAGTTCGCTCTCCGAAAGATAAAAAAGAAGATGTAGCGAAAATACTTGGCTGGGATGCTAGTGGTGTTGTCGTGCAAACTGGAGAAGGTTGTACGTTATTTAAAGAAGGCGACGAAGTGTTTTACGCTGGAAGCATTACGAGACAAGGTACATATAGTGAATATCATTTAGTTGATGAAAGAATCGTCGGTAAGAAACCAAAAACGTTAAGTGATGCGGAATCTGCAGCACTCCCTTTAACAGCTATTACAGCATGGGAAGGTTTATTTGAACGTTTAGGTATTGATTATAATAAAAGAGATGAGAATACATTTAAAAACATTTTAATTATTGGCGGTGCTGGTGGTGTAGGTTCAATTGCCATTCAACTTGCGAAATGGGCTGGACTGAATGTCATCACAACTGCATCCCGCACTGAAACGATACACTGGGTTGAAAAATTTGGTGCCGATTATATTATTAACCATCACCAACCTTTACAAGATCAAATATTAGAGTTTGGTCTAAAAGATGTAGATTATATTTTCTGCGTAAACAATACAGATCAACATTGGCAAGCAATGTGTGACCTCATTAAACCACAAGGAAAAATTTGCTCTATCGTAGAAAATGAACACCCTCTTGAGATGGGGATTTTAAAAAGTAAAAGCGCTACATTCGTTTGGGAATTTATGTTCACAAAAGCAATGTATGAAACTGGCGATATGATTACGCAACACGAACTATTAAATAAAGTAAGCGAACTATTAGATGAAGGTATTTTAAAGACTACATTAAATGAAACATTCACACCAATTAACGCTGAAAACATAAAGAAAGCACATGCACTACTTGAAAGCGGAAGTACAATTGGGAAAATCGTTTTAGAAAAGTTTTAATAATAAAAAGTCCGATTTCCAAATGAGAAAATGAGAAATCGGACCTTTTTATTATCTTTATTTACTTGAAATCTCTTGATCATTTGGAACATCTAATGGACGTCGTTTCCCTATTCCGAAAGCATAGAAACTAATTGTTACGATAGCTAAGAAAACAATACCTACAACTAGTGAAATACGTGTATCATCGTTAAACCACATTCCGATTAATACCATAATTAAAAAGGCGATTGTTAAATAGTTTGTGACAGGAGCAAATGGCATTTTGAACGGATGATCTTTCATCTCTGCTCCCTTTTCTTTTCTGAAATTAATTTGACTAATTAAAATGACGAACCATGGTACCATACCAGGAAGTACACTCGCACTATATACATATACGAATAAGTTTTTCGGTGCAATATAACTTAAAACAACACCGACCGCTAAACCGATAATTACGCCAACTGTACCGAATAAAGGCACACCATTTCCAGAAAGTTTCGTGAAATATTTCGGCGCTTGTCCATTTACACCTAACGTATAAAGCATACGACCCGCACTATAAATACCACTATTACAACCAGACATCGCCGCTGTAATAACAACGAAGTTAATCAGTCCAGCTGCTGCCGTAATACCAACCTTCGCAAAAGTTGCTACGAACGGGCTACCAATTGTACTTAATTGATCCCACGGATACACAGTTACAATAACGAAAATAGCACCAATATAGAAAATTAAAATACGCCAAATTGTACTTTGAATCGCTCTTGTAAGTGTCTTCTTCGGATCCTTTGCTTCACCAGCAGTAATACCGATTAATTCCACACCTTGGTATGCTCCCACTACAAGTGATAAAGCAAAGAAGAATCCTGAAAAACCACCTGTAAAGAAACCACCATTTGACCAAAGATTTGATATGCCAATCGCTTCTCCGCCGTTACCAATTCCAAAGAAAATAAGTCCAAAACCGGCAATAATCATTAATAGAATCGTAACGATCTTAATCATCGCGAACCAAAATTCAAATTCACCAAATGACTTAACAGAAATTAAGTTAGCTGCGCCAAGAATAACCATTGCGATTACACCTGGTATCCAAGCTGGTAAGTCTGGGAACCAATATTGCATATATGCTCCTACCGCAATAATTTCTGACATCCCAACGATAACCCACTGGAACCAGTTACTCCACGCTGTCATATAACCAGCTAACGGATGGATATACTTATGGCCAAACGTCGCAAATGAACCTGTACTCGGCTCCATATACAACATTTCACCCATCGCACGCATAATGAAGAAAATAAAAATACCTGCAATTGCATACGCAAGCATTACTGACGGACCTGTCCATTTAATCGTGCTGGCTGACCCCATAAACAAGCCAACACCAATCGTTCCGCCTAAAGCAATCATTTGAATATGACGTGCTTCTAAGCCTCTTTTCAATTCTTTGTTTGCCACTTCACTTCCCCCTCTTAGATGATTCATAACCGCATTTTAAAACAAGATGCCTTCCCCTAATTCCTTTCGGCATTGAAAATGATGAAGCAAACGTCATTTTACACTAGCTTTAAAGCTATCTTAAAATCGTTTTTTGCCTCTTACAAAATTTTCAAAACCTTTCATCTTCCAATATTCTATAAATCTTAAAATTACTTACCTTATATTAATTCATTAATCTGAAAAATTCAATTATTTTTTCAATAAATCAATATGCATGATTATGTTTAATTTTTAACTGAATTAACAATAAAATACATCTATTCAATTTGATTCCGGTATGAATATTATTACAATATAAATAACCAAGGAGAGTATTTCTTCCTCGGTTTCACATCTCATGTACTTCAATCTTTATAGTTGATAGCGTGATTTCCTACACGTCCGATTCATATACCAACCAGAAATTTAATATATTAATAAACTACTAACTTCTTTAGTCCAGCCCAATTTTGAGACAGAAATCTTGCTTCCTCAAAACAGCGGAATAAAATATAAAAGAGTCTCACTAAAAAATGAGACTCTTTTACCATTTCATATTTAATTCATTTTTGAAGTTTCTTTACCTAAAATAAACACTTTAGTAAACACCATCATGATAACTACTATAGCCAGAAAATAAAGTGGCATCACGAGTAACGAGCCCGTATGAAGCTGACTCATTCCCCAAATTGTCACCGTTACAATTACATAGTACCCTAAGCTAAACAAAGCTCCGGCTGTACCAATAACATCTTGAAAATCTACTAACGCTAAACTTAAGCAGTTAGGTAACGCTATCCCAATTCCTAATAGCAATAAAAACATCGCTACTAAAAATCCAATCATATATATTATATTTGGATTTGATCCCAATGAAGTAATAACAGTTAAAAGGATAGCTCCTCCTGTCATTACAAGACAACCGATATATATAATCTTCTCTGGTTTATATGTGGCAAGCAATTGTTTTGAAACTTTCGCTCCAATAATAGAAGCAGAAGCAACAACAATTCCTAAAAATCCATACATACTAGGTGATAACTGAAAGTATTCAATAAAGATAAATGGCGCTTCTGCATAATAGCTAAATAAAACACCATTCGCTCCTCCAATTAATAACCCATATGTTACTACTTTCGGATTTGTAATTAACCTCTTCAAGACTGAAAACACATTTATTTTATTTGTTACTGAGTCCGTCTTTGTTTCGGGAAGAGAAACAAACGTATATAGAAAAATCCCGACACTCATAACTACTAAACTTAAAAATACGATTTTAAATCCAAACATCTGATCAAGAAAGCCACCAATTAATGGCCCTATCGCTGGTGTAAAGGCAATGACTGCCGAAATTTGAGCAAACATAACATGCCTCTTATGCCCTTCTACACTTTCACGTAGAATCGTTTGTGTAACAACAGAGCCAGCACTTGCTCCAAATGCTTGAATAAAACGACTTACCAATAAAACTTCAATGGAATTTGCAATAAAGCATAAGAAACTCCCAGCGCCATATACAACAATTCCAAATAACATTGCCGGGCGACGGCCAATTATATCCGATAACCACCCAATAAAAAATACACCTAAAGCAAATCCAGCAAAATACACACTTAGTGTTAACTGTACCTCATTATTACTTGCATGTAGTGCCTTTGAGATGTCAGGTAAAGACGGTGTGTAAATCGTTTCACTAATTTGCGGAAATGCGACAAGAATGATCATTAACAAAAGTGATGGTACTGAGACTTTTTTCATTTTTCATACCCTCCTATAACTTTGAAAATCTCAGAAATAAAAAGACTTTCCTTAGCTACGGAACAGGAGGGGCCATTATAGAAATACGATCATAAAATAACAAAGAAAACACCTCAATTACGTATGTTAATACTTATAGGAGGGTAATATTAACATTGATTTTAATATATACTTTTTCAATTATATTACATATTTCGTTTCTTTTTCTAGTGTTGAGCCTTGTAGGATTTGTTAAGAAGATAACTTGAAGCTACCACCTTTTTGTGGAATAATTAGAAATAGTTTGAATTAACAGTTCCATTAAACGGTAGACTAGCACTTTTTAATGTCGTAAAGCTTACAAACAGGAGGCCTTTCGTAATGATTGAAATTTTAAAGACAATAGTAAATTTCCTAATTTCTCTATTCTCAGGAGAATTACCAATTGTATATTATGTGTGGATTATCGCTTTATTTATCATGCAAATAATCCAGGCTACTCTCAGCTATAAGCTCTTTAAAAAGAAAGTCAATTTCAGCACCTATATGTCAACAGAATTACTCGCTTTTATCATTCTATTGTTTGGCGGTATGTTAATATCTAAGTTACTTGCCTACATAATAGACGATCCTACTATTAGTATGACAAATGTAACACATTATTTTATTTCTCTTATCATACTAACTATATTTGTCTCTATTGGCTTTATTAAAGACTTTTTACTAACATCTATTAATAATAAAAATATAGCTCTTTTTACCACTTTAGTAGTTTCCTTAATAGCTAGTATACTGTCATTCAAGTTTTTATCACCTTTCATTGCAGGTTCCTTTTCTCTTTCTAAATCTTTTATATCTACTTTAATTATTGTAGTACTCGGGTTAATTGCTCTATTAATTTCTTTAGACGAAAAGTATGCAGATGAAGAGTAATTCTTACATATATAGTGTGAAATTGGATGTCTATTCTTTTTTAACGGTATTACTAAAAAAATAACATAGTGATTGAATCGAAAATTACGTAGAAATGAGGAACTACAATTGAGCATTGAACAACAATTATATGATGCAGTGAAACGTTTAATTGACCAAAGATACCCACATGGTTGGGGCGGAGCTGCAGCAATTCGTGTAGAAGATGGGTCCATTTATACAAGTGTGGCCCCTGATGTAATAAATGCTTCAACAGAACTTTGTATGGAAACAGGTGCTATTTTAGAGGCGCATAAATTTCATAAGAAAGTTACACATTCTATTTGTCTTGCAAGGGAAAATGAACATTCTGAATTAAAAGTGTTATCACCTTGTGGTGTATGCCAAGAACGTTTATTTTATTGGGGACCGGAAGTACTATGCGCCATTACAAATTCGAAACAAGATATTATTTTCAAACCGTTAAAAGAGTTACAGCCATACCATTGGAGCGAAGCATATCATGATGAATTTACAAAAGAATGGAGTACAAGATAAAGGAAAGGTTGCTCGCAATTAGCGGAGAATAAAAACTATTAAAAAAGCACCGTCACAAATGACGGTGCTTTTTCTATGTAAGAGCTACTAGAAGGTTTCCTTCTAGCCTACTCCCATTTATAAGTCCAAAATTGTTCAAGTTGCAGCCATTTTAATGTTGCTGCATCTTTGTTTTTGATTTTTACGTGTGTTTCTTCTAACATCGCTTCTGTTTGGGAACGATGCGCACCTAGTGCAGCTAATTTATGCTCGAATACTTCACTAATATTATTTACAACATCCGGCTCACCTAAGACAGCTTCGCGATTTTTCGTAATTGCAACTGCATGAATGACTGGACGTTCTTCTTTTGGCATACGTGATACAGCGCGAACGACAGCGCGACCAAATGCATCATGATCTGGATGTACGCCGTGCTCTGGATAAAATGTAATAATTCGAGATGGATTTACTTCTTGAATGATTGCTTCAATTTTATCTGCAACGAAATCAACATCTTCAAATTCTAACGTTTTATCATGGAAACCAAGCATTCTTAAATCTTGAATTCCCATCGCTTCACATGCATCTTTTAATTCTTTTTCACGTATATTTGGAATCGTTTCACGGTTAGCAAATACGTTTTTCCCCATGTTACGTCCCATTTGTCCTAAAGTACCACATGCATACGTTACAGGTACTCCTTGATCTGTTAATAAGCGAATTGTTCCTCCCGCAGCAAATGCTTCGTCATCTGGATGCGGAAATACAACAAGTACATGTCTCTCCATAAGTTTCCCTCCTTCTTACTTAAATGGCGTTAAGCTTAACTCAAGTGCAACTGCTAAACGGCCTTGATTATCGTGCCCTGCAAGTAATAAACGCTCTTTATCGTCTACTTCCCAGTGCGTAATACCTTCTGCATATACCCAGCCGTGATCCACTTTCAAACCAACTCGGTATGGATTCGTTCCAGTAATCTTCCCGCGCTCAAAGCGAATAATTGCATTTCGAATGAATGCACCAACCGTCATCATCTTTTCGTTAAAGTGTGACGCATACGCTCCGTTCGTTGTTTCTAAATGAATATATACATCTTTATTTACAAAACGTTCAATTTCATTTTGAATAAGAGAACTATCTTTTACTATTTCCATCGGAATTCACCTCTTTAAACCATTTTACGCAAAAATAATGTAAATTGCTATCTCTATATTAGAGGACAGCGCCCACTTTTCCTAATAATTTGCACTGTGTTTCTTTATTTTTTTATATCATATGTAAAATCATCATTTTTCCCTTCACTTTGTTAAATAGTTTTCTTTCTTTTTTGAATTTGCTACAATATATTTTATCCCGTATGAATACAGCGAGATACATTTCGACAATTGAATACATACTTTAAAGAAGGTGACATGATTGGAACAATCAGCACATGAAGTAGCAAATTGGCAATATTATTTTGCAATTGCCGTATTTTTAATCACGTACGGATTTATTATTTCTGAGAAATTGAATCGTGCTGTAATCGCACTATTCGGTGCTGCTATTATGATTATTTTTGGAGTTGTAGATTTACATACCGCTTTCACATCACATATTCAATGGGAAACGATCACCCTTTTAATTGGGATGATGATTCTCGTACATATTACGAGTCAATCAGGCGTATTTGAATTTGTAGCCATTAAAGCGGCAAAAGCAGCTGGCGGAAAACCAATCCGCATTTTATTATTGCTATCCCTATTAACTGCTGTCGGATCAGCATTTTTGGACAACGTAACAACCGTTTTATTAATCGTACCTGTTACACTGTCCATTACACGTATTTTAAAAGTAAACCCTGTTCCTTATTTGATTTCAGAAGTGCTATTTTCAAATATAGGCGGAACAGCAACATTAATCGGTGACCCACCGAACATTATGATTGGATCAGCAAACAAGCATTTAGATTTTAATGCCTTTTTACTAAACTTAGCTCCAATCGTAATTATTATTTCTATCGTTACACTTGGCATTATTTACTTCATGTATCGCAACAAACTAAAAACAACAACTGAGCAAATTAAAATATTAATGGCATTGAACGAAAAAGATTATATTAAAGATCAAAGCCTCCTTTTAAAATCGATCACGATTTTGGGACTAACTATTTTAGGCTTTGTACTTCATTCGATTATTCATGTAGACGCTGCCGTTATCGCGATGACAGGCGCTACACTTCTTATGCTAATCGGCGTGAAAGAACATGATATTGAAGATGTATTTGCCCACGTTGAATGGGTAACTATTTTCTTCTTCGCTGGACTATTCGTTCTCGTTGGCGGGTTAATTGATATCGGACTTATTTCTTCACTCGCAAAAGAAGTACTCGACGTAACAAACGGTAATATCGGTTTCGCTGCGGTACTTATTTTATGGGTATCAGGCATCGCATCTGCGACAATTGACAATATCCCCTTTGTCGCAACGATGATTCCGCTTATTCAAGATTTAGCTACAGGACTCGGACTATCTGTTGACTCTCCGCAAATCGAAGTACTATGGTGGGCGTTATCACTTGGAGCTTGCTTAGGTGGAAACGGAACATTAATCGGAGCATCCGCAAACGTAGTCGTTGCTGGTATTGCAAAACGTGAAGGACATGGATTCTCGTATATGGACTTCTTAAAAATTGGTTTACCGTTAACAATTATTGCGCTATTGTTATCACATGCTTACATATATTTACGTTATTTAATGTAATAAAAGTTATATTGCATGAAATTATATCGTCAAATACAAAAGGTTTGCAGCACTATGCTGCAAACCTTTTTTCATCACCAAAATATACCGATAATTGCTAACCCACCTAATATCATACCACCAATTTGCCCCACGATTGCTGGCGATAATTGAACACCTTTTCTCACTTCAACAACCGGTCTTTCATGCCTTAATTGCTGCACTTCACTTTGAAGTTGATGTACACTTCCGTGTAATTCTTTAATTAATTCCTTTAATTCAGCGACCTCTTCATTTACTGGTTTTGCTTTTTCTAAGTTCATTTTGCATAACTCCTTATAAGTTCAATCAATACATTGTAAAAATTCGCCAATTACCGTTTTATCTCCTGCATATTACACATATAAGAATGCATTTTTAATCTTGCATCTCTATCCATTCATCCCGCAATATCCCCATAACGATACGATCAAAACACTTCCCATCTCTTTGAACCGCTTCTCTCATACAGCCTTCGATCTGAAAACCCATTTTTTTATACAACTCAATAGCAGCTTTGTTATAAGAAATAACATCCAGACCGACACGGTGTAAATTCAATTCATAGAAAGCATATTTTAAGATAAGGTGGATCGCTTCTCTTCCATATCCCTTCCCTCTATCATTTGCATCTCCTATACCAATTGCTAATAAACCCGTCCTGTTATTCCACTCTATGCCATGAATTGCAACAAAACCAATTAAGCGATCATCTTGAACTGTCCTTACCATAAAAGAAACACTATTCGATTTCCTTCCCTTTAATAGACCATCACTTGCTATTTCCTGTAAAGATTGTGGGAATGCTATATCTGTATCGACATTTCTTAAATACTCACTATCTTCTTGCCATTTAGCCATTACTTCAGCATCGTTTTCTCTCATAGCTGTTAATTTCATCGTTTTATTTTGAAAAAGTTTCATTGTCATTTCAAACTCCCCCTTTTTTAATAACGGGGATACTTATTTTAGCCTATTTATCCCCTTGTTCCATAAACTGCGTTATAAACGGGATACATACAATAAGCGCTGACATTGGCACATCTCCTCTACACGAAATTAACTTTATTGTATAATTTCCTGTTTATTCTAACAACAATAAAAAAGCCCTCCAAATTTAGAGGGCCTTCCCTAATAATAAAACTACATTATTTCGTAAACATTTTCTCCGCCTCATCCATTGCCATTTTGTTACCTAAAGCAGAATAGTCAAGCCATGGTTGGTCATTAATAATGTATACATGCTTGCCTTTAACAGCTTTTAAGTCTTTCCAAATTGGTGTTTCTTGAAGTTGTTTAAATGCAGCTTTTGCCTTATCGTCTCTATTTACAACAACGAAAATAGCATCTGCATCAAAGTCAGGTAATACTTCTTGGGAAATGACTTCGAAAGGACGGTTTCCATCAATTTTCTCTACACCATTTGCAGGTTGTAATCCTAAGTCTTGGAATAAAATTGGGCCCATCGGTCTTTTCGTACTAAATACACGTAATTCTTTTGCAGTAACGCGAATTGCCATTACTTTTTCGCTATTACCTAACTCTTTATCTATTAAACTTTTTACTCGTTTTGATTGCTCTTCGTAATCTTGAATATATGTATCCGCTTCTTTCTCACGGTTTACAAGTTTACCAACTTGTTTTAAATGGTCTCTCCACGTACCCTCATCTAAATTGAAAGAATGTGTTTTTGCAATTTTTTCGTATTTCGCTAAATCTTTGCCAGCGTATTTTTCATCCACATAAATTTCAGATGGCTTTAACTGAAGTAACGCTTCCATATTCGGATCTGTTACAACGCCCAGTTTCTTCGTATCTTTCAGTTGTTCTTTTGCGTGTGGTAAGAAATCTTTTAAATCTCCACCAATTACAGAACCTACTGGTGTAATTCCTAATGCAAGTAAATTATTCGTTAAGTGAATAGACATAGAGGCGATTTTTGGGTCATTACTTTTTTCCGTTTTTTTCGTTGCCTCTTCATTAGATTTCGTTTGACCACATGCTGCTAATACTAAAATACACATGATGCTAAATAAAATAGTAAGTTTCTTTTTCATATGTTCTCCTCTTTGAAGTATTTATTTTGTTTTTGTAAGTAAATAAAGAAAATACGGCGCTCCTAAAGCTGCCACTACTACACCAGCTGGAATAGAGTTTGGCTCAAATATAGAACGACCTATCGTATCTGCTAGTACTAAAATAATCATTCCGATAATGCCAGCTAGTGGAAGGAAATGTTGATACGTAGTACCTACTAACTTTCTTGCAATATGCGGAGCAACTAAACCAATAAAACCAATCCCTCCTGCCATCGATACACTCGCGCAAGATAATCCAACCGCTGTAGCTAAAAGGAGTAACCGTTCTTTTTGAACAAAAACACCAAGTCCCGCTGCCACACTATCACCTAGTGACAATGCATTTAATGTTTTAGATTTTAGCCATGCATACGGAGTTAGTATGAAAATCCAAGGTAATAATGCAAGGACATGAATCCAATCCCTTCCCCACACATTACCAACTAACCATCTAGAAGCGAATGTATATGTCTCATCATTTAACTTGAGAGAGAAAAATAACGAAATTGCACTAAATCCAGCTGAAATAGCAATACCAACAAGAATAAGTCTAATAGGCAGTAAACCCTTTGACCGATCACTCGCAAGTATAATAATTAAAAATGCAGCTAGCACTCCTCCGCCAAATGTAAATAACGGTATTAAAATCGATGCATTCTCATTAATAGAATGAAAGAAAGTAACAAATATAATTAGCCCGAAGGATGCACCTGCATGTAATCCTAAAATACCAGGGTCTGCAAGTGCATTACGTGATAATCCTTGTAAAATCGCACCAGAAATCCCAAGGCCAATACCAGCTAACATGGTGATTATAATTCTTGGCATACGATAATCGTATAGCACTGTTACGCTCTCAAAATCACCATAACCGAAAAGTGTTTGAATTACTTTGAGTGGTGCAATGCTAAGTGTCCCTGTATTTAAGCTAAGTAAAATGACAGCGATACTAATACAACCGAATATTGTAGTTACAGTAATGGCTCTTTTTTTATCTGCGGTAATAAGATCCTTCACTTATAGCTCCCTCCCAACTTTACGTGCTATATAGAGGAAGAATGGAACTCCAACAAGAGCTACCATAATTCCTATCGCCAGTTCTTTAGGAGGGTTTACTGTTCTTGCCCCTAGGTCAGCTAAAACTAATAACATAGCACCTAATAATGCTGACATAGGAATAATGAGTCGATAATTCACACCAACTATTTTTCTAGCAATATGCGGGATAACGAGTCCTACAAATCCGATAGAACCAACAGCTGAAACAGAAACACCCGCTAGAATAACTACTATAATCATCCCTAGTATTCTCGTTCGGTTCGTTTTTACTCCTAAATTTGTAGCAACATCATCCCCCATTGATATGAGTGAAATAGATCGCCCTATCACTATCGCAAAAAGAATCGTTATAAGAATAATAGGAACTAAAAACTTCAAATGTTCCCACTTAACCCCTGCAACACCACCAGCGTACCAAAACGCTAAATCTTGACTTAAGTCATAATAAATCGCGATACCTGAACTCAACGAATGCAATAGCGCGGCCATAACTGCCCCTGCAATCGTTAATCTCATCGGTGTTAATCCGCCTGATGTGGCCGATCCGATAATAAAAATGAGTACTGTACTTAAAACCGCTCCAATAAAAGAGACAATCATTAAATAGGAATATGGCATATGCGGAAAAAAGGCAAAACTAAGTGCTACTACAAACATCGCACCTGCATTTATGCCAAGCACACCTGCATCAGCTAAAGGATTTCGTGTTACTCCTTGCATAACAGCCCCAGCGACCGCAAAAGCCGCTCCTACAACTGCTGCGCCAATTACCCTTGGGAGCCTTAATTCGTAAATGATTTGATGCTGCGTTAATTTCGGATTGTAATCAAAAACCGCTGTCCACACCGTTTGCAAATGAATATCCTTTGCACCAAATGCGACGGCCAAAAATATAGATCCAATTAAACATATAATTGTTAAGCTCATAAAACATATGAACTTAATATGTATCCAGCGGTTATTGCCAGCACGTATAGTAGACTTATGTAACATGTTTCATTTCATCCTTTATATTCAGTTGTTTTTTATAATTATTTTTTATTTATAATTAATATTGATAATAATTATCATTTTCATTTAGATATTATATCCCCACTTTTTTTAAATAGCAAACTATTTTTTACTTTGTTATATATTAAAATACTTATTACAATTCCCCTCTAAAACTTACAAATACATGCAAAATAGACTACTGGTTTATTTTTTAAATTGTAGTATACTTAGTCATTATTTTGAGTTTTCTAACAAAAATAAAGGAGACACAATGTTCTATATAAAACAACTATTACATTTCACTTACGAGCAAGCATTATCTTGTTTATTCCCAGTCGTTATTTTCTTAACACTAGCCCTATCAAAAATCATTTCGATCCCAGGGTTATACCGCTATGATTTTATACTCATCGTATGTCTTCTTATGCAGTGGATTATGTATAAGACTGAACTTGAGACGAAAGACGAATTAAAAGTAATTACTGTTTTTCACATTATCGGGCTTTTACTAGAAATATATAAAATACATTTCGGTTCGTGGAGTTATCCGGAAGAGGCGTATTCGAAAATTTTGGGAGTTCCACTTTACAGTGGTTTTATGTATGCAAGTGTCGCAAGTTACATATGCCAAGCGTGGAGAAGATTGCATTTACAAATGCTTCATTGGCCGAGAGCTATTTTTACAATTCCTCTAGGAGCAATAATTTACTTTAATTTTTTTACACATCATTTTCTATATGACTTTAGATGGGTATTAACTGTCCTTTTATTCATCGTTTTCTTTCGGACATTTGTAGAATTTTCATTACGAGGCGTTACCTATAAAATACCACTTGTTCTCTCCTTTTTCCTTATCGGTTTCTTTATTTGGATTGCAGAGAACATCGCAACATTTTTCGGAGCATGGCAATATCCAAATCAGCGGGAAGCGTGGAAACTCGTTCACTTAAGCAAAATTAGCTCATGGTTTTTACTCGTTGTTATTAGCATTATAATTGTTACACAACTTAAACATTTGAAGGAGTCGAAAAAATAATGCTGATTATGTAAAAAAGCCCATCACTCATTAAAGAGTGATGGGCTTTTTTACCGTCCTTATCAAAGGAGTTATACATTACAAGAGCATAAGCAGTTACACATTATGAACTACTAGTAGCTGAAGAGGTTGCTGCAGATGAAGCGGCAATCGTTGCCATCATAGCTGCTTGTTGTGCTTGTATGAGGACTTCTATCATTGTTTGTAAACCTGTGTTAGTAGCTTTACTTTCCTCACCTTTCTGACTTACGAACAATTGAATAGCAATAAGAATATTCGTGTCTGTATGCCAACGGAATAATTTCTCTCCCTGCAATTTTTCAATCAACGCTGTAATAGAATGAATCTCTTTTTCTCCATCCTCAAGTAACGCTAGTAGCCCTATGGCTGGGTAATGCATCTGTTTCACTTTTACCTTTTCTTTTTTTAACGAATTCCATATGTTTGTACATGTTGCAACTAACATTTCTTCACGAACATCCTTCTTTAGTGAAAGGATATGACTTAAAAACTGAAGATCATTCCCTTTACGCAAACCAGCTTTCGCTAGTTTCTGATACAGACGTTCTACACGGTCCATAAGTGTTTCTACATTCTCTGATTGTCCTGCTAGTAAAACTGCAAGTGGGTAATCATTTGTACTTGTAAGAAAAAGGTGATCCTCTTTCATCCGTTTATATACTTGCATCGAACGCTGAATGTGCGTGCCATGCTGTTCATTTTCTTCTGTTAAAAGCACAGATGCTGCGAGATAAGTAAATATACTCCGACTAAAACCACCAGCAACCAATTGTTCATATAAATCTAAAAACTTCCGAAAAGCCTTCTTGTAATCTGTAAAGTGAATATCTAAAGTTGCGGCCACCACAAAGCGATGATAAGACTTTAAGTATGAAAACATCCCTACTTGATTTTTAATATAACTACTAATCTCTAAAAAACGTCCGAGATCAAACAATTTATCACTACCTGTATACATAGCAGCAATCATCATACCTGTTCGAGAATCACTCGTTTTCCATTTTAGTTCTCGCTTTAACTGTGTATACGTATGTGTGTATTGCTCCAACTTTTGTTCTAATGTAATCATAGTATTCACCCCTATTTCTAGTTCTTCTCTTTTATTATACTTATATTTCATGCAGGTTTCACAACCTTAATTCTGTATTATCTTCAATATTTTCCTATTATGTAAAGCAAATATAATAACTATTCCTATTTTATCAGTATCAAGATTGCAAGCGCTTATACCCCCTTTAAGCGCAACGACAAAAAGGATAGATAATAAATTATCTATCCTTTTTGTCGTTATATTATTTCACAATACAGGTGTAATTTCGTTTTTTACATGCAATTACAACTAAAGAGCTTTAATAATACGCTCCATCGCCTTCATTTGCCCAATATGATCAGCTTCATGATAAAGCATCATGCCGTAAAGCTCACCTACCGTTTCCAATCCTAGGAATGGCTCTGGAAGTTTATTTTCAAATGCTTCTGCTGGAATTTCGTTAATACGTTTTGCTTGTTCTTTTAATTGAGCTGCTAACACTTCCAATGACGGCCCCTCTGTTTTCCATTTAGATGGTCTTGATCCATACCCAAACATACCTGGATATTCAGTTGGTAATTGTTTGAATTCTTTTCCAAACATGAAAACTTCTGCTGCCGTTAATACATGACCGATATGCCAGCGAATTGTATTGTTAAAACCCTCTGGCTGTGTATCTACAGTTTTATCGTCTAGCGTCTCCATAAATTTAAGCAATTCCCCACGCGTTATTTCAAATTGTTTTAAACCAACTAGTCTATTCATTTGATCGTTCTCCTTCTTCATGTACCATTTATTATGAACTAAGAATGGTCAATTTATTAAAGTTTCACCTTGTTTAATCTATCAGAAACAATGGAGAAATACATCTAATATGCTTAGTAAAAATAATAAAAAGGTTCACCTCTCGTACATATAGAATTAGTTACTACACAAATAGTTTAGTAAATAAAAGAGGAGTGTTAATCACATGTTACATGTTTTAAAACAGCAATATAATCTTATTAGCTCTACAAGAGAAACTCTATTTTCATTTTTGGAAGAAATCCCACTAGAAAAATTACATAGTACTGTTCCAAATTTCGGGAGCGGTAGCATTATAAAGACGCATATTCATGTAGCTGATTGCTATCGATACTGGCTTGGATCATTTGCATTTAAGCAAAAGCGAGCAGATTTTTCATTTGCTAGTGATGATGAAATTGGGCATACAGATGTGGAGAAAGTCCGTGCTAGATTTAAGTTAGTAGATGAGACTGTACAACGTTTTTTAGATGAATACAATGACCGCTGGCTCGAAAATATAGCAAATGAAGTAAAATGGCAAAAAGAACCTTGGAGCACAACACCGCTATGGCTTTTAACTCATACAGAGACACATGAATTTCATCATAAAGGACAAATTGTATCGATGGCTCGTCACCTTGGATATACTCCTCCTAATACGGACCTTATTAGTTGATTACCTAAAAACTTAGAAAGAATACAAATCGAGCATGCTTTGAAAACCACTCAAAACATGCTCTTTAAATATGCTATCTTAATTTTTTATAATATGATCAATACCAAATAGTCTCAGCATAATTATATGCATCACTATTCGGAATGGCATGTTTCCCCTGCGCTTGCGCCTTTCTTGGATCTAAATCGTATACCATTGGTGTATAGCATGATGTTTGCCCTTTATTTACAACACCATTTCCTCCAGCACTGCCGCAAGTGTATGCCTTTCCATCTGTTTTTCTTACAATTCTTGCATCAGCTTCATTATTATATACTGCTGGGCGGGTTACAGTAACTTTTGCCCACGCTGTCTTACACGTCGTGCTAAATTTTAATTCCACATAAGAATTGGAATCAATCCATTTCTTTTCTTTCGTTACTGCGGATTGGTCACAACTATTGTAATACGGACTTTTCCCATCATACGAATGGTCTTCTGCATATGCTTTTTCATTACCAGTCGTACTAAACATACTAGTTAAAACGAGCAAAGATAGAAAAAAACATGCGCTCAGCTTTTTTAAAAGTTTCATAGCACTCTGCTCCCTTATTAATAACGTCCAGTTTTCCCGTAACCATTATTAATCGTCACCGCTTCGGCATCAGCTGTATAACCAAAATCAGCAGTTAAATCAAATACCATTCCTGTATACGTGCTCGTTTGACCTGTTTTTATTGCTCCATTACCACTATTAGAATCTACTGATTTTTGGAATACACCGTTTTTATATTTATTAATAACAGCGTAAGCATATACTCCTCCAGAAACAGAAGGTGCTGGTTGATCTAAAACAAGCTTAGACCATGCTGCATGACATTTATTACTGTAACGTAAATAGACTGTTCCTACTTTTTTACTACCTTCGTACACGGCTGTAGACTTTGCATTAAATCCATCAGCATCACACGTTGTACTTCCCCCGTATACCTTTGTTGTTGCTGGATTTTTCCCGTCATAATAACTACTTAAATCAGTAGCTGCAAATGTACTTTCTTGAAAACTAAATAATCCCCCGACACTCACTACACTTAACGCACATACTTTCATTAGCTTTTTAAACATTTTAAATCTCCCCCTCAAAATAAGTACGTATAATAAAGACAATCTATCCCCTATGTACGCCCCTCCTTTCATACTTCCTAGAGGCATCTTACAGAAACCAATAAACGTTGTAAATTTCCTTATGATTATTGGAATATACGAAGAAATTTACGTATCCATCTAAGAAAAAAAGTTGAGAAATACACATTTTATAGCATCCTTTATTTAAAACATAAAAGAACCGATACTCGTTTCATGCAAGCATCGGTTCTTTATACAAAATTTCCATTTTTACTACTATATAAAATAAATATTTCTCCACTTAATCCGTTGTAAGAAACTCCCTCGTTACATCAATAAATTGCTGCAGTGGCACTGTCATCCATTTATCTTTATGCCATGCAATTTGTGTGTAAATTGGTGAGATTGCACTTTCTACATGTAACTCTTTTATCGTCCCTTCTCGTATATCTTTTTCTACTACTATCGCTGGTAAAACAGCTATTCCTAAATCTGCAATAACACATTGTTTAATTGCCTCTACACTAACGAACTCAATTTTATTTGCTGGATACACATCTTCTGTACGAAGTAGCTCTTCAAATAAAGTCCGGTACGAGCACCCTAGCTCTGTTAGCAACAGCGTCTCACTTTCTAAATCTTTTGTAGAAATGGAAGCTTTCTCGAGTAAATGATGCCCTGAAGCAGCTACTATTTTTAATTCTTCTTTCATAAGCGGCTCCACATGTAAAGTATCTTCTGTTTTACATTCGTCCAAAATAAAGGCAAAATCGACTTTTCCCTCCATCAATTGTTCTTTCGCATCTTTATTGGAATGCGCCGGTTTAAATATAAGCTTTATTTGAGGAAATTGTGCTTTAAACCTCTTTAATATAGAAGGAAGTCTATATGTACATTGGCTTTCCTGCGCACCGATTATTAACGTACCTGCTATTTCTTCATCATCTTTCACAGCCATTTTCGCTTCGTTGCTGAGTGCGATCATCTTGTCGGCATATAGTTGAAACTTCCTGCCTGCTTCAGTTAAGAAAAGGCGTTTTCCTAATCTTTCAAATAACGGCGTACCGAGCTCAGCTTCTAATGTTTTAATTTGCGCTGTTACGCTTGATTGAGCAAAGTTTAATTTCTTCGCAGTTTGCGTAAAATTCAAAGTGTCCGCGGCTATTTTAAATGTAATTAATTGTTTTATCTCCATTTATCGTCCCTCTTTTCAATCGATATTTCCGATTGATTTCATCGAAATAATCCTCTTTGTCTATTGATATTTGTATTGTATGATAAAAAGCATCGACAAACAATAAAATGGAGGTATTCCATATGAAAGCACTTTGTTTTGAACAGTTTGGAAATCCGGATGTACTACAATATAAAGAACTAAATGATCCAATCATAAATCCAAATGAAGTTCTCGTCCGTACGAAAGCAATCGGTTTAAATTTCGCCGACATTTATAGACGCCGCGGTGATTATCATCTCGCTGGCAACCCGCCGTATATATTAGGTTATGAAGGGGCTGGCATTGTTGAAAAAGTAGGAGCTGACGTTACGAATATTAATCCTGGAGATCGTATTGCATTTGCTGATGTACCATTTGCTAATGCAGAACTAGTTGCTGTTCCGTCTGAGAAAGCAATTATACTTCCAGATTCTATTTCTTTTGAAACAGCCGCTTCTGTCTTATTACAAGGATTAACAGCACATTATTTAACGAAAGATAGCTATGAAATAAAACAAGGTGATATAGCTTTAGTACATGCCGCAGCTGGTGGTGTTGGGCAACTTCTTATTCAAATCATTAAACTACTAGGCGGAACAGTAATCGGCCTCACGTCATCAAAAGAAAAAGTACAAATAGCTACATTAGCTGGTGCTGACCACGTATTTTTATATACGGAAGCATGGCCTGCGAAAGTACTTGAAATAACAAACGGTGATGGAGTAAATGTGGTATATGAATCAGTAGGTTCTACATTAGAGAATAGTTTTAGCGCTACTAAAACTGGTGGCACTGTCGTATTTTACGGAATGGCCGGTGGTAATCCTGCGCCTGTTGATCCGCGTATGCTGATGGATACTTCGAAAACTTTAACTGGCGGAGACCTTTGGAACGTGCTTACTACGTATGAAGAACGTAAAAAGCGTTCTACTCAATTATTTGATTGGATCGCTACTGGCAAATTAAATATTGCGAGCCCTACTACATTCTCCTTACAAGATGGTGCTCTTGCACATGAATTATTAGAGAGCAGAAAAAGTACTGGGAAGATTTTATTGATCCCATAATTAACAAAATAAAAAGGAAGCTAGATTTCTCTACCTTCCTTTTCTTATTTTTATATTTCCACACTTTCTTTCCCTTTTGCAACGTAGCTCATATCTCCAACCGACTCGACTGTGTATGTTCCGTCTTTATATACAATTTTCGTCACACTAGCATTTTCTACCCCAAGTTTTGTTTTGCTACTGTCTAACATTTCGATTAAGGTAGTAATTAAAAGCCCATGAACGACAACTAAAACGTTGCCGCCTCCATTTGCAGCAGATTCTTCACTAATTTTATCAATCTCTTCTTTTATACGAGTAGAAAATAATTTCCAATCTTCTGCCTGTTTCGTAGGGTCTGCTGCTCTAATAAGATTAATCACTTCTTGAATAGAAAACTTCATAAGTTCTTCTGGTGATGCAACGCCCGCAGCTTTTCCAACCACATCCCACATATTTTCAAGTTTTTCACCTTCAAAAATACCAAAATTTAATTCTCGTAAATTTTTTCTTTTCTCAAGTTTTAACTTTGTTTGCTCACTATATTTTAATACTAAATTAGCAGTTTCAATCGCTCGGCCACTATCACTACTATACGCATTCGCAAAATGAATATCTTTTAATCCCGTTCCTAAATTAGAGGCAACTTCCACACCTATTTCTACTAACGGAGAGTCTGCCCACCCTTGCGCACGATGATTCGTATTTAATATTGTTTTACCGTGTCTCGTAACATATAACGTAACTACATTCTCATTGCTATCTGTTTCTCGCTTCTTCATTCAATTCTCTCCCTTTACATTTCTATGTCAATTTTACCACCTTAATTATTCATTGAGCAAAATATACGTAAGTACATTTGTTTAATAAAAAAGCTATCTTTCTGTATATCCCTACAAAAAGATAGCATCTTTTATGATTACATTTTTTTAACTGATACTCCTACTCAGCAAATGCACTCGAATATTGTACAATTCCTTCTACACCTTGCAGAGCGTTCTCACTTAGCTCAATCACCATAAACACTTCATCTGGCACTTCAAATGGTGCTTTTATATTCCACTCACTTGCTTTCTTAAAACCAAATTTCGGATAGTACTCTGGATGTCCTAATACTACAACTGATCCGTATCCAAGTTCTTTCGCTTTTTCTAACGCAGCTACAATAAGCTTCCCGCCGATTCCTTTTTTCTGATGACACCTAGCAACTGAAACCGGTGCAAGTGCTAACGATTCCACAAAAGTTCCACCTTGTTCTATCGTAATTTTAGATAACATAATGTGACCGACTATTTCTTTATCTACTGCAACGATTGATAACTCTGGAATAAATGCATCACATTTTCTAATACGACTCACAAATTCATGTTCTGTTTTATCGCTAAATTCTTCATGTAAAAATGCTTGCTGTACAACTTCTTCTGTTTTTCTATAATCGTTTTTTTGCTCTTTTCTAATCGTTACCATTCTATATTATCCTCTACTCTTTCTTATTTCTTTTTGGATTTTACGAAGCGCTTTTTTCGATCCCCGCTCTATATCATGCTGCATTTTTCTTTCTTTATAATCGACAAATAGTGTATTTAAATCGTATCCCTCTGGGTATAATTCCTTTGCCGCTACATCTAACGTAATACGTTTTATATTTACTTCAACAAATTCACCGTTATAATATGCAACGACGTTATAGAAATTATCTATTTCCTTATAGATAATACCAAAATCATCATAATCCAATAAATTTACACGATCGCCAATTTTGTACTCGTAATGGTTTTCTCTTTTTTCTTGCAGGAATTTCGGTTTTCTAATTTTACTTTCATTCACTTTTTCTAGAGCGTACTCTTTATTTTCCATATACGCCTTCGCTCTTTGCAGTACACGCTCTCTTACGTTCATTTTATTCGCAATCCAAAGTGCATTACTTTCACCTGATTTACCGATTACTAATTTATAAAGCGGTTCTAGTGTCTCACTATTAAATTGCATTGCTGCGTTCATAAAATCATCGTGCATTTCTGAGAAGCGTTTAATTTCACCATAATGCGTACTCGCAACTGTAATACATCCTGCAAGGTAAAACTCCTCTAAAATAGAAATTGCAAGTGCTGCCCCTTCATTTGGTTCGGTCCCACTTCCTATTTCATCAAATAATAGTAACGTATTATTATTTGACATCCTCATAATCTCAGATAAATTTTTCATATGAGATGAAAATGTACTTAATGCATTTTCGATACTTTGATTATCACCAATATCTACAAACACATTTTCGAAAATAGCAATTTCTGTTTCTTTATCTCCGGCAATGTGCAAGCCTGACATTGTCGCTAATGTTAACAATCCAATTGTTTTTAACACGATTGTTTTCCCACCTGCATTTGGTCCTGTAATAATTAAACTACGGTAATTTTGACCGATTTCAAAGTTTAACGGTACTACTTTTCCATTTAAAAGCGGATGCTTACAATTTACTAAATGCATGTAGCCATGATCATTTAATTTCGGCTCTATTCCATCGATTGATTTACTAAACTTCGCTTTCGCAAATACCATATCATATTGACTAATTAACTCCACATTAATCTTTATACTATAAATGTTTTCTAACACCATTCCTGATAAAGTCGCTAAAATTTGATACTCTTCCATCGCTTCTTCTGCTTTCAAACTTGCGAGTTCCCCATTTAACTTTGTAACCGTGTGTGGTTCTATAAATACAGTAGAACCTTTTGCAGACGCTTCAACTATACTTCCCGCAACTTGATTTTTATAAGAAGATTTAATTGGAATCGTATACTTATCATCCTTCTTACTAATAAAGAATTCTTGAATATACTTCTTATTTGCACTACTATTTAAAAACTTCGTTAAACGCTCTTTTATTTTTCCATCTACAGAATCGATGTTATTTCGAATTCGTTTTAACTCTTTACTAGCGGCAGAATCAATGCTATTTCCTTTTATTGAAAAATTAATTTCCTCTTCAATACTTTTAAATTCAGTCATTGAATTTGCATAAGAAGCTAATACTGGCGCAAAAAATTCTTTATCTAACATAAACTTTTTAATCTTCCTACAGCCACGTAAAAAATCTGAAACGCTTACTAACTCTTCAGGATCTAAAATCATTCCTTTTTCTAATTTTTGAATCGTACTTGCGATATTTGAAATACCAAAAAAAGGAACATGCCCTTCTGCATCTAATATAGCTCGTGCTTCCGTCGTTTCATTCAAGCGATTCCTCACTACTTTTATATTCGTACTTGGTTCTAATTTATTTAATAATTCCTTACCCAATCCACTTACACAATAAGATTTCACTATATCCTTTAATTCGTTATATTGTAACTTTTCAAAAGTCATCGTATTCATTTTGTTTCTCCTCACTATGATTGATTTCTATCATAAATGAAGATACCTACTCATTAGATTCCAATGAGTTCTACATGATTCAATTACCATTTTTATACATTAAAAATATACACAAAAAAGCTGCGGGGATACCGCAGCTTTTACATTTACAAGGCATGAGTAATAACATATGAGGAAATAAGCCATAAAAAACAGATGGCAATCCCCTTATTACACGCTTTATAAAGTATTGTAGGTATCTTCATAGGTTTCGAAATAAATCCATGACAAAATTAGGGGTATGGTATACATAAAAATCCCCTGCTCTTATCCGATTTATTTCATTAAATTTTTCCTATTTAGTACCTACCGCACTCACAAAAAGCACCTCTCATTAATTTATATTATAGTCATTGAAATCTAATTTACTGAAATCATCATACTATATGTTTCTTGAGAAGTAAAGGTGTCAGACTATTTCCTTACAGATTGTAAAGCTTTCATATAATCAACATTTTTCTCAAGTGTCTTTTTTGCCTCTTCAGCCGTTACTATATAATCTACCGGAATATGTTGTAATACATCCTTATTATCATTTGGCAACTGAATCGTTATATCATCCACGCTACTCTTACTATTTTCAATTGTTTTATTAAATTCCTGAATATTTCTTGCAACCTCCGCTAATGTTTCCATATGTACACGGTTGTTTACGTCCAACAAGAGATTACTTTTGAAAACTGCCGTAACATAATGCTTCGGATGCTTCTTCACTATTCTTTTCTCTGCATCCTTATCGAAAACAATATCCCCCGTCTGCATTTGTTCAAAAGTAAGTATAGTATTATTTCCTTTTTCTTCATAATATGTATTGTATCTTTCTCGTAAATCATTCGCTCCTTTTTTTATTTTATAGTTATCATTGTTTACCTTTGGAGAGCTTCGTCCATCGAAGGATATTTGAAAGTGTAAATGCGGTTCATCTACTTGCTGTACATAAGCTGTTCGTGTGTCTGGACCTAAAAAATCCTTACCTAGGTCGGGTATTTCAATTCGATCTAGTTTTACAGAAATACCATACTCAGCTTTTGTATAACTTTGTGCTTTTTGTTCCATTTCTTTATCCGATATATCACATGATGTTAATAGGAATAAACTAAACATTATGCTATATTTCATTATTGTTCTTTTCATATTACCTCTCCTTTTGCTACTACTGCCTATACAGAAATGTCCTTATTGATTTTAAATTACGATTTATATAAAGAACTTCTGCTTATAACCACAAGTGTAAAAACACTTTTTATTGTAACTTTACAATTATAGTGTAATTTTACACTATAATTGTTTTATCGTAAAGCAAATATAATATCTATAAAAATTACGTTAAAAACATACTAATATTTAGTTCTATAGCACTCACAGTAAGGAGATATTCTTCGAGTACGAATAAGAGAAGCCACGGGTGACATTATTTATTCCAACGCACCTCTCGTTGTTTTAAAAGTCGACTAGTTCATTTATAAAAATAGAAATGATAACAATATAAAAAAAGAGGAAGACTTATATTTCAGTCTTCCTCTTTTTTTATCACCAGTTCACTGCTGAACATATATGGAAACTGATCCTCCGCTTACATGGAACTGCCCCCATCCGTCCTTATTAATTGTTACAGTGTTTGTTTGATTACCCGTCATATCGTACCATACTTCTCCTGCGTTATTCTTTCCAACTTCCATCCACTTTGATCCTCCTGGCCCATCTGAGATTAATGTTGCTAGACCAGAATCCGCATGTACACCATCACCTTCTCTTGTCCATCCAATTACATCTGGATGGTCTAAATAATCACGCTGCGTACCATATGCAAAGTTTTTTCGTGCCGTCAAAATCGGATCAATTTTATCTTTTAACGCTGGAATTTCATAACTACTATTTCCGTTTGTACCATAGTAATCACCATAGAAAACTGAAGGATAGCCCTCTGCACGAGTTAAAATAAATGCATATGCCAACGGTTTAAACCACGGACTTACTACAGACTCCAATGATTGTCCAGGCTGAGAATCATGATTCTCAACGAGAGTAACTGCAAGTGTAGGGTGATTTTGCATTACTGTTCCATTTAAAATATTTCTCATATCATAATTCCCATTTCCTTTTGAAGCATAATGAAAATTGTAATGCAGTGGTGCATCAAATACAGATTGATTATAATTGACTTTCGCTAAATAATTATTTAAAGTCTGGATATCATTTTGCCAATATTCAGCCACCGTAAACATTTCTTTTCCTGTTTGCTGTCTGACATGATTTACCCAATCGCGTAAATATTCATGATCAATATGTTTAACAGCATCTAAACGAAAGCCATCTAAATTTAATTCATTCGCATACCACGTTCCCCAATTTTTCATCTCATTCGCAACATCTGGATGATCAAAATCAAGATCTGCATACATCAAATAATCATAATTTCCATTCTCGCTAGACACTTCCCAGTCCCACGCTTTACCTATCCCCCTAAATTTATAAATTCGATTTAATTTCCTTCCTTCATCCCAATCCGTTCCGTCAAAATGATACCATTTCCATTTGAAATTAGAATAAGCATCGCCACGCCCTGGAAAGTTAAACCCTGTCCATGCATTAATTTCATAATCACCTGATACCTCAATATTTCGATTGTTACGGTCTACCTCAACAGCTGTTACAGTTTCAGTATAATCTGCTCCACCTTTATGATTCATAACTACATCGCCATATACATCGATGTTTTGCTTATGTAAAGCTTCAATTGCAGATTTCAACTGTGCTTTTGTCCCATATTTCGTCCGCACCGTTCCTTTTTGATTGAATTCTCCTAAATCATATAAATCATACGCTCCATATCCTACGTCATTTTGCGTAGTTCCTTTATATGCAGGCGGTATCCACACAGATGTAATTCCTTTCTGAGCTAAATTTCCAGCATCCGAATGCAAACGATTCCAATGATTCCCATCATTCGGAGCATACCACTCAAAATACTGCATTAACGTTCCATTGTTAACTGTATCTGCATACACTTTACTCCCCCCATATATACTAGGTAAAAACAAAACAACCGAAAAGCCGACTACTATTATTCTTTTCAACATATTTACACCATCCCCCTTCAAGAAAACGTTTGCATAGTTTATCGGAATTATTATAATATTCGTTCTGCAATTAGTAAAGTAGCAATCTCTCACTCTCCCACGTTATTTTTCAGTCTAACCTCACATATTTAGCAAATACTTCAAAGTAGTTTTATTTCACATCTTATTCAAGATTGTTTACAATTTATCTATAAAAGCATGACGGAGGGATTTCTATGACCGACTTTCAAAAACAATTTTTCGCACGAATACATATAGAAGAAAAAGACAACGTTTCATTTGAAGATTTACCTAACATTATGTACGCAATGGCACAAACTGTCCCTTTTGAAAACTTAAATATACTCGAAAACAACTTTACAGAAATATCAAAAGAAAATCTAGAAGAAAAAATTTTAGTAAACAACCGTGGCGGTCTTTGTTATGAACTTAATCCTACTATGTACTACTTCCTTAAAGACGCTGGATTCGATGTTCATCTCGTTTCAGGAACAGTGTACAATGCTGCAAATTCTACATGGGCTGTTGATTCTGGCCATATCGCAACCGTTTTAACATATCATAATGAACTTTATTTAATTGAAGTGGGATTTGGATCATACTTACCTCTTGCACCTATTCCTTTCTCAGGTGAAGTCATTCACTCCGTTACAGGAGATTATCGTATTCGTAAAGAAATAACCGAAAAAGGAAACTATACTTTAGAGATGCGTAAAAATAATGAGTTTTTGGATCAATCTTCTGCTGATGATTGGACGTTAGGCTATGCATTTTATTTAGAAGAAGTCACTGAAGAAAAAGCAAATGCAGCACAAAAAATTATCGTTGAACATGATGGCTCACCATTTAATAAAGTACCTCTTATTGTAAAACTAACTGAAGATGGGCATGCATCATTAACGAAGGATAGTCTGACAATAGCAAAAAACGGTAAAAAAACGAAAGAAAACGTTACAAATGGGCAATATAAAAATCTTTTACATTCAAAATTCGGAATTACATTATAATTTTTCAAGCCTTGCCATTTTAGCAAGGCTTTTCAATTTTCAGCAGGGATTTTTTGCAATTTGTTGTATTTCATAGTTATATAGGAATATAACTACATATTTAGAAAGGAAATGATTATGACTGAACTTAAAGAGCGACTACAAGTAGATGAGAAAGAGAAATGGGATTTAACGGATATTTACGATACCATTGAAGATTGGGAAAGCGATTTTCATAAAATTGAAGTATTAACGAATGAATTACACGAGTTTAATGGAAACATTCACGATGGCAATAGTTTATTAGCCTATTTAACAAAGAGCGAAGAAATATCTAGCATCATATCTTTAATGTTTGCTTATGCACGATTACAATCTGATCTTGATACGCGTGATACTGACGCTCAATCTCTTGTTGATAAAGTGTCACAATTGCACGTGAAAGTAAGTGCGGCTAAATCTTTCTTTTCTCCATTCTTACTTAGCATAGATGAAGACACATTACATTCTTACATAGAAGAAGCAGAAGGCTTACAATATTATAAAGAAGACTTATTTGAATTATATCGTTATAAAAAACACGTATTGAATAAGGACCAAGAAGAGATTTTATCACAAATGGGTGAAGCACTTTCCTCTCCTCAGCATACATACGGCATGTTAAATAATGCAGATATACTATTTGGAGAAATTACAAATGATGATGGAGAAAAAGTAAATTTAACACGCGGGATGTATGCAAAGTTAATAGAAGATGAGAATCGCGAGAAACGTAAAGAAGCCTATAAAGCTTATTACAAGCCATACGTACAATTAAAAAATTCTATCGCTTCTACTTTATCTGCTGCTATTAAAAATAATGTTACTGTTTCAAAGCTAAGAAACTATCCATCAGCTTTAGAAAAATCATTATTTGGCGACATGGTTCCAAAAGAAGTATATGAAAATTTAATTGATACGACGAAAAAAAACATTCAATCACTACATACTTATAATGAACTTCGAAAAGAAAAATTAAATGTAGATGAACTACGCCAGTACGATTTGAGCGTTGATTTAGTAGCGGGTGTAAAACAAGACATTCCATATGACAAAGCGTTTGACATCATGATTGAATCACTAGCTCCATTAGGTGAAGAATATATTGAAACATTAAAAAGCTTTAAAGATAAACGTTATATTGATGTGAGAGAAACGCCAGGAAAACGTTCCGGTGCTTATAACTTTGGTGTGTACGGTGTTCATCCTTTCATTCTTTTAAATCATCACGATGATTTAAATAGCCTTTTCACTCTCACTCATGAATGTGGACACGGTATGCATACGCACTACTCACACGGATACCAACCAAGAATTTCTGCACACTATACTATTTTTGTTGCAGAAGTCGCTTCTACAGTAAATGAAGTATTATTAATTCATCATTTATTAAAAGAAGCAAAAGATGCTAATGTACGTAATCATTTAGTAAACCATTTCATCGATAAATTTAAAGGCACTTTCTTTACACAAATCATGTTCGCTGAGTTTGAAAAAATCACACATGAAATGGCGCAGCAAGGTAAACCATTAAATGCCCAAGTCTTTAGCGAAGTTTATGAAAACTTGTTTAGAGAGTATAATGGCGACTCCCTCGTATTTGACGAAGAAGTAAAATACGGATGGGCTAGAATACCGCATTTCTACCGTCCATTTTACGTATACAAATATGCAACTGGATTCGCTTCCGCAATCCAAATTGCCGATAAATTATTGAGCGGCGATCCAAATGCTCAAAAACATTATATTGAATTCCTTAAAAGTGGAAGTTCAGACTACCCATTAAACTTATTGAAAAAAACTGGTGTCGATTTAACTACTCCTGAACCGATTGAGAGTGCACTAAATCGGTTTAGCTCACTTGTTGAAGAGTTTTCAACTCTATAAAAAAGAAGAGCCTCTCGCTAGAGGCTCTTTCTCTTTTATGCTCCCTTTCCTTCTATTAAATCATTCGCCATTTTCCTAAACTCTTGATTAAATGCATCATTCATACCATTTTGAACGTTAGAGAATAATATGACGAACGTTTTTTTATCCCAGTTAAAATTATTAAAAGTATTCCAACCTGCTAATACGCCGTGGTTATGATAATAATCTGGATACGTATAGAAACTAAATCCATATTTTCTTGCTGGTGATGCAGTAAACATATCTATTACACTTTGTTTCGATAACAGTTTTCCATCCATTATTGCCTCATCTAGTCTTTTCATATCTTCAACAGTCGTATACATTTCACCACACCCATACAACCAGTTCATTTTCAAACGGGGTGTAGCTATTAACTCATTATCTTTTCTCGTATAACCTTCTGCTAAAAAAATATCTTCAGGAAGAGTTGCCCCCATTCCAGACTCATGCATTTCAACAGGAGTAAAAATATTTTCTTTCACATATTCAGCGAGCGGTTTATTTGCTATTTTTTCTACAATATACGCAAGTACCATATAATTATAGTCTGTATATTTCCATCCTGTCCCTGCAGGAAATTGCAATTTTTGCGCGCCAATCCACGTTACTAACTTTAATCGTGACGCCGCATCAACCCTACCTTGTCCCTGATCTGGTAACCCGGACGTATGTGTTAACAAATTTCGTAACGTAATGTTTTTATCTGCTGGAAACGATGGAATATACTTATTTACATTGTCTTCAATATTTAATTTCCCTTTTTCCTTTAGCTGCATAATAGATATTGCAACGACTGTTTTCGTAATAGAACCAATACGATATTTCGTTCTTGGCGTTGTCGCTACTTTATCTTTCACATTTGCATACCCATAACCTTTTCGTAAAATCACATGGTCTTTACTAGCTACAAGAACACTCCCATTAAATCCTTTATCTTTTAAATATTGATCTAGTTTTCCAGCTACAACTTCATAGTGCTTTTTCTCATTGGCATCAACTTCTTGCATATCGTCCTTTTGCTTACTATTTACATTAGAAAATGCCTTTATATCATATTTCTTTCCTTTACTTGCATGTATGAGTGCAACGACACTCCCACAAAAAATAGCAAAAATAAAGAAAACGATTAACCATTTCTTTAACATAATAGGAACCCTCTTTTATCTAGTTTCACTTAACGCACATCCATTCTATTCTATATCTATTAATTTTCAATTTTTTATAATAACTATCTATTATTCATCCAAGTGAACTAGATTCCCTTTTCTCATATTCAGTTTTTGGCTACTCTCTATTGTATTTCTTTCTTGCAAAATTTCCACCTTACAATCGGATGCACCCTACTATAATTTCAATATCTTATGTAACATTTGTTACACACTATAAAAACAGAGTTGTTAAGATGAAAAATACAGATAGAGATAATCGTTTAGATGATATAATGTTTTATTATCCTACAATAAAATATAGTTATAATTTAATATTAAGTAAAACGGATTATAACTTTAAAGGGAAATGATACTGAAAATTTTCAATCAAAATAAATCATGCAAATAACGATACAGAAAAACAACTCATTATGTCTAAAATTACAGGCAATGAACATCATTGACAATAAATCTCATTTATGTTTTGATTATACAACAAATAAAAAAAGAAATGTCGCTCATTCGGCATTTCTTTAGATTTTCTTCATAAAAAATTCACATTGCTAACTTCCCTTTATTTTTTGTTTTTTCTATATAAACTGACTGCTGAGATACATAGTAATACTACTATACACAACCACGCATACGTATACCCTTTTTTATCTACAATATAACCAAATAAAATAGGTGCAACAATAATAGCAATTTGATTGAATGTAAGTGCCAAACTAACTGTTATCCCAACGGAATCTTCACTCGCCAATTCAGCAATTTCGGCGATAAAAAGACTAAACCAACCAATTGAAAAGAAACCTAACAATGCACTTACACCATACAATACACCAGTCGTTACCGTATGTATGTTCATGACTAACAATAGAATTAAACCGATAGAAGCACAGACAGCTATAAATAATGGCGTGCGCCGATTTCCATTATAAAACAAATCACTAATAGATGCTAATATAACACGACCAATCATTCCAGAAAAGAACATCACTGAAAATACTGTTCCGGCTACAATAGATGTGATAGATTGTTCCTTTACTAAAAATTTCATAAAGTGTCCAACTAACACCATTTGCAATGAAATCATACAAATACCCGTTATATATATTGGATACAAATCTTTTTTACATATCACTACTTTTAGCTGCGTCCAAAAAGAAATTTTAATATGTCCTTTCCTTGCATCCACTTGAACATATGGTTCTTTATAAAACATAAAAAATAATAATCCTCCAATTATACAAATGCATGCCATACTATTTATCGCGTAAGTCACATTATATTGTATCGTAAGAAATGGGATTAGCACTCCCGCTAATGCGCCACCAATCGGTATACCAGCTTGCCTTATTCCCATCGCTAATCCACGATTTTCTTTTGAAAACCATTTCAAAATCACTTTACTTCCTCCTGGCTGGGAAACACTATAAAACATTCCTACTAATAAAAGTACAAATAACAGACCATTCAATCCACTTACTATATTAGTTAGTAAAAACGAACCTCCTAATAAAAATGAACTGATAGAAATTAACAATTTTTCATTATATTGATCCAGTAACCGACCGACAAAAAGCATGCAAAATAATGGTCCAACATTTACAACACTTACTAACAATCCACTTTCCATATTCGTAAGCGCATATTCTTCTTTCCAAAATAAAGCGAAAGCTCCAACACCATATGTTATAAGTGTCGCTGTTGTTTGAGTAATCGTCGCAAACAATAACATAACCCACTTATAAGTACTATTCATCCTTTCTTCCATTAACACAATAATCCCCCCATTCTCTTCCATTGTATGAAAGTTCTGATATCATATAAAATAAAGATTCATCATATAATCCATCAAAAAAATTGATACCTTTTCGGAGGAATGATACGTGGACATAAAAGATTTAACTGTATTTTACGAAGTTGCAAAGGAAAGTAATATTTCTCACGCAGCGAAAAATTTGAACTATGTACAATCAGGCGTAACAATGCGTATGAAACAACTAGAAAACGAATTAGGTGTGCCTTTATTTTATCGTAACGGAAAAGGTGTAACATTAACTTCTAACGGTGAGATTTTATTAACATACGCCAAACAAATTATCCACTTAATGGATCAATCTATAAAAGCGGTTCAAAGTAATGGAATGGAACCAAAAGGCACTTTAAAAATTGGATGTACAGAATCTACAACCGCGGTAAGGCTCCCCTCTATATTAACGGCCTACTATGAGAGGTACCCAGAAGTCGAATTGATTTTGGAAACAAATACGACTGAACAACTAATTAAGCTTGTATTAGAGCGAAAACTAGACGGAGCGTTTATAGCAGGATCTACTCAGCATACTGAACTTCATACAAATGTATTTCGTGAAGAAGAATTAGTTCTCATTAGTAAAAAACCTTTATCCTCTCTTAAAGACATAGAAGATATGAATTTACTCGCTTTTAGTCACGGGTGCTATTATAGAAGTTTATTAGAAGACTGGCTTCAAGAAGAAGACATCTCGCCTAAACGAGTTTTGGAATTCGGGACAATCGAAGCTATACTTGCATGTGTAAAATCAAGTATGGGCGTAGCGATTATGATGAAATCAATTTTAAAGGGGCATGAACATAATTTATCATTCAATCCTTTACCTAATAGATTTAAAAAAGTTCCTACTACTTTTATTACTAGAAAAGATATATATCACTCAGCTGCACTACAAAAATTTATGGAGATGATTTGACAATGCGTGAAAAGAAAATACGTGGGGTGAAGCGTAAAACAAACACGATGATACAGCGAATTGAAGAACATACAAAAACGTTCCCTTCTACTTTCTATAACGATGAATATTGGTATATGCCTTTACCAGTTTCACAAGCTTTTATCAATTCATGTAAAACACCTAGAAAAGTAAAACGATTGTGTATACAAACTCTATTAAATCAAGCAAGCCATTTAATAAAAATAAAACCGAGCGATACACATACATATCGAGTTGTTGTTTTGATTTCTATAGAAAGGTTGTGGGATTCTCAAATCATTATATTTAAAAATGAGGGGGACTTTCATAATTTCTTTAAGAGAAATAGTGAATTTCAAAAGTGGATTCCTCTTGCAAACGAATCTGATTTTTGGAAAACCTGGAGAATTTCAATTTGTCCTACTGCCCAAATGTTACACTTTCAAGAAGTCATTTATGATGAAGGTGAATGCTATGAAAAAGAAATTTGGTTTGTTGGAGAATTAACTTAAAAGGGGGACTTTCAAATGAAAAGCTTCCCTTTTTTCACTTAATAAAATCGCTATATAATGAATTTATCATTCTACTATATAGGAGGTTTTCAAATGGTAATCCCTAAATATCCTGATGTCCCTACTCTTACCAAAAAACAAATCCATCAAATTACAGAAATCACTTTTCTAAAAGACATTACACCACAAAAATGTGATGCAATTTTCGTTTTCGGCGGTTCTCATCCTGGCAATTGGCAAGCTCCTCTAGAAGCTTATCGACAAGGTTTAGGAAACAAAATTATCGTTACAGGTGGTACTAGTTTGCATGGCATGAAACATCCGAGCTGGAATTACGGGGATTTGTCAGAAGCAGAAGTAATTGTAAATAAATTAATTGAACATGGCGTACCAAAAGACGTTATTATATTCGAGGCAAACTCCCTCCATTCTATCGCTAATGTAATGGAAGCGAAAAAGATTTTTGATTTCACAAAAATTAATCGGCTACTATTTGTTTGCAAAAGTTTAGGAGCCGGTCGGCAATATAGAGTATTGAAAAAACACCTACCTAATACTGTTACTTGTATCCCATATACATTTGATACAAGTTTCGATGGTGAGTTTATCATTAATAGATATAATTGGATGGAAAATGAGAAAAGTCGCTCTATGATTTTCGGAGAATACTTGAGAAATATTTGCTACGGTAAAAAAGGTGGCATTGAGCCACCTGAAAAAGAAGTTCAAGGCTTAGAAGAATATGTATCCTACTACTATAACCTAGCATAATAGGAAAAGGTATACCAAAACGTCGGTATACCTTTTATCCTATCTCACTTATTTTTCTTTTAGTACACTATGTAATCGATCAGGATAATTTGTAAACATTCCTGTAGCACCCCATTTAATTAACAATCTCATATCTGGTTTCTCATTAATTGTATAAGGGTGAATTAACAGCCCATTATTTCTAGCCATTTTCATATATGACTCATCAATAATTAGTTCCCCGTTATCATTACGTAAGTTTGGTCCAATACCAACTGCATACTTTTTAATTTCTTGAAAATCTTCATTTGTTACACTTTTTGGTTCATGTGTAATGCCAGTCCATTCAACAATCTCATTGTTTTCATTTGGGTAATACCAAAGCAGTTGAACTAGCGGAATATTTTTATTCATACTATGAATCTTTGTTAAACTATCTTTACTAAATGATTGAATCATAACACGGCTAGAAGACATGTTTTGACCTACTAAATTATATTTTTTTAATAAAGCTAATAATTTCTCTTCCATTCCTGGATACACATCTGGTGATTTTGTTTCAATGTAATACTTCATGCTTCTTCCATACTTTTGGAAGATTTCTTCAAGAGTCGGAACTTTTTGCCCAACATACTCTTGCTTAGCCTTTTCTGGATAAGCTTTATTGAACCAAGATCCTGCATCTAAGCTTTTTATTTCACTTAATGTTTTATCTCGTACTTCACCTGTTCCATTTGTAGTGCGGTCAACTGCTGTATCATGCATTGCAATTAATTGGCCATCCTTAGTTAATTGAATATCTAACTCCAAATAATCCGCTTTCATTTTTTTCACTAAATCATAAGAAGCAAAAGTATGCTCAGGTGCATGTCCACTTGCTCCGCGATGTGCAATATTTAAAAACTTATTCGTATTCCATTCATGCTGCCCTTCTGCTTTCGCATGAACAGCTCCCCCAGCAAAGATACTCCCCGTCATAAAGAAAATAACTAACACGCTAATAATTTTTCTCATCCTTCTAACCCTTCCTACGTTGCAAATTTCAACAAGTTAATGAGATTTACACGAAATAGAAGATATACTTTCATCATTTTTATAAGCTTATATAAAAATTCCAATCTTACAAATACAATTCCCCTATGTTATTACTATACTATTTATTTTCCATATCCCTCCTATTCACATGTAACTCCTTATTGATTACAGTTCATCAATAAAAAAAGCCATAAATTATTTAGAGGACACTGCTGTATCCCTAAATAAATTTATGGCTTATCTCAAATATCTCCGGCCTCGATTAACTTGTCGAAATTAATCATACCAAACCTATTAATATTTGTGAATATTATTTTTTCAGTAAAGTGAAGCTTATAAGACAATGCTTCCATAGTTACTTAAAAATCACATAATAAATTACTCATTACCTCCTCCAGTATTACATCTGGATTTACCACTGCTTTTTCCGAACGCCATCCAATAAAGCCGTCTGGTCTAATTAATACAATTCCTTCATTTTCTATCCTATATAATTCAAGAAAAACATTTTCTTGAGCAATAAAATCTCCGCTTAACCCTACTCGATACACATTAATATTTATCCCTAATTTAGATGAAACATCATATACAGCTTCAGCCCAAGAACTATTGTCTACTCCAGTAAGTAATACAAAATTGTTACCAAATAAGTCTAATATAGAAACTTCTTTCCCTTTATACATCCCCCAAAAGTGCGGTGCTCGTGTTCCAGGTCTTCCATTCAAATCTACGATATCCATTCTATGTGGAGTGGCTGATTCATCTAGTATTGCTTCTGAACAATACTGATACCCAACAGTTACAGCTAAACCATCCATATTATTCAAACTGCCTTCCTCCCTATTCGCAGCACGAAACAACAAACTACTCGCATAATCCGTCGTTATTTTTGCAACAGGATACCTCTCTTTATGATATGTTTCTAACAATTTTGGATTTGCCTTCCCTTTTATAACAGCCGCTAATTTCCAAGCTAGATTGTGCGCATCTTGTATTCCTGTATTTGAACCAAACCCTCCAGTTGGCGGCATAATATGTGCAGAATCGCCAACTAAAAAAACGCGATTATCTTGAAACTTTGTAGCAGTACTTTCAGTCGCTTCCCACGGTAAAACACTTACTATTTCTGACTCAACATTTGTACTTCCTATTGCGGTTTGAAGAATTTGTTTACAACGTTCTATAGTAAAATCCTCTGGTCGCTCTCCTTTTAATGGATCGTAGGATACATGATAAATCCATCTTCTTGCGTTATCGACTGGAATGAGTGCACCGAGAACTTCCGGATGAAGTACCATAGAAAAACCAAATGCATCTCCTTGTATAAACTCGCTTAAATCCGCTTCAAAATAAATATTCATATAATAGCCACCGATTGTACCTCGTCCCTCCGTACTTATCCCTAGCTGCTCACGTATTTTACTTTTCGCTCCATCCGCTGCAATTACATAATCACAATGAATAATACTTTCTTCTTCCGTTTCGCGATTCCGAATCGTTGCGATTACTCCTTGCTCATTTTGTTTATAAGAAACTAATTCATGATAAAAAGATAATTCTCCGCCTAATGTTCTCGCTTCTTGTAACATGATCTCTTCTAAAATAATTTGATAACAAGCCGTTTGTTTTGATGGACTAATCTCTTCTATTTTTCGAAGTAACTTCTCATCGTTTCCATACTGAGTCGCCCGCATTTGTGCCAATTCTTCCTTATTCGCCTCAGCTATCGTATGAACTGCTATTCTTCCGCGACAATTTTCTAACGCTTTACCCGCTGATCTAATTCTTTGTTCTAAACCCAATTCTCGAAATAACTCCATCGTACGAAAAGTGATTCCACCTGCTTTTGGATGAATTGCAGTGGACCGGTGCCTTTCAACCAATAAATAATCAACGTTATGTTTTGCAAGGAATAGCGCAGATGCTAACCCTGATAATCCTCCTCCAATAATTAAAACTGGTACGTAATTCGATTTCATATATTTATCCTCCCATCATTGTTCTGAGCTCAGTGATATAAATATAATCAAAAAAACAACAAAGATATAGACTTATATTTCATTTTAAATTATCATATAGATAGATTACGCCCCAAATTACTTTTACTTTTTCATACATCTATAATCTGTTTGAATTATGCATGTATGAAAGAGTAAAACGAAACAACTCACTTTAGTAGACACTAACATAATAAAAACATGATAAGCAGTCGTAACCCTATAAGTTATACAGGGCACGACTGCTTTTTTTTAAATCCTTATCCTTTCTCATCTGTAAACAACGTATCATTAAAGCCTTTTCTATCCCCCTACCATTTTCAACTCATAAAATTTCATTCGTCTCGATTTTCTTTCCCAATATTGCAGCTCATTCAACAATCATGTAGCATTACCTTATCGAAGTAATGGTCCATCATCTTAAACCTTTCGACTAATCAGCAGGAGGTAAAGTGATTGAAATGAATAAACAAGAACAATTAAGTGTTATAAAAAAAGATTTTATTGATTCTCAAAAAGTATTATTGGCAATTGGTGACGAAACACGTCAAGCTATTTTGTTAGTTCTCATGGAAACAGAATGTCAAACTGGATTACGTGTAGGAGAAATTACGAAACAAACACATCTTTCTCGACCAGCAGTATCACATCACCTTAGAATCTTACGAGAAGCCGAGATTATTTTAATGCGAAAAGAAGGTACAAAAAATTTTTATTATATTGATATACGTACAAAATTAGGTGTATTAAAAAATCTTGTATTAGATATTGAGAAACTATTGCACAACTTTTATCCCACTTTAACGGGCAGTAAGACCCCCCCATCAAAATTCAGTGAAAGCAAAGAATTTTGATGGGGGATCAACTGCCCATAAAAGTCCGATTGGTGAGGGCTGATAATCAGTAGGGGATGAAGAAAACCCCCACTGATTAAAGTTTCACTTTATTGAAATTTGGAGGTACAAGAAATGAAAGCGATGATAATTGATAAATACGGGAAAGTTCCAATGCGTATGGCAGAGGTACCTACTCCTGAAATAAATGAACATGAAGTGCTCGCAGAAATTCATGCAGCTAGTATTAACCCAATTGACTTTAAAATACGTGATGGAAAAGTAAAGATGTTACTTAAATATGAAATGCCCCTAATCCTTGGTAATGACTTTTCCGGTGTCATCGTGAAGGTTGGGTCGCAAGTAACTCGTTTTAAAGTCGGCGATGAAATATATGCACGTCCAAGAAAAAATAAGATCGGTACTTTCGCGGAATATATAGCCATTCATGAGGATGATATAGCTTTAAAACCAAAAAATTTAAGTTTTGAGGAAGCGGCGTCGATTCCACTCGTTGGCTTAACATCCTATCAAGCACTACATGACATCATGCACTTACAAAAAGGGCAAAAGATATTAATTCACGCTGGATCTGGTGGTGTTGGTACCTTCGCTATTCAGTTAGCAAAAATAATGGGTGCTACCGTTGCAACGACCGCTAGTGAAGCTGGTGCAAATTTAGTAAAGTCTCTTGGTGCAGATAAAATTATTAATTACAAAACAGAAAAATTTGAAGAAATACTAAAAGATTATGATGCAGTATTTGATACAATCGGCGGTACAACACTTGAAAAATCATTCGATATTATAAAAAGCGGAGGCAACATTGTTTCCGTTTCAGGAATGCCAAATGCTCGTTTCGGTAAAGAATTTGGTTCCGGATTTTTTAAAACATTCTTATTTTCATTAGCAAGCAAAAAAATTACTGCACTTGAAAAAAAGCATAATGCTCAATATTCATTTTTATTTATGAAGCCAAGCGGGGATCAATTACGTACTATCGCAAATTATATTGAAGTCGGAAAAATCAAACCGGTAATCGATCGAGTTTTCCCTTTTGAAGATGCGCAAAAAGCAATGGAATATTCAGAGGCTGGCAGAGCAAAAGGAAAAATAATTGTAAAAATAAAATAATAACAAAGACCCCATTTTCTTAAAATGGGGTCTTTATATTTACTGTTAAATAGACATAGCGCAGTGAAGTCCTTACAATAGATTGCAAGGGGAAATATCATATTATACTTTTAGCTAATTTTACAAAGAATACATACGTACAAATACATAATAAAAAAATAAACAAGGAGGAGATAAAATGACTAAAAATAATGAAGCTGGTTGGAATTTAGATCATAGTTATACGACTTTACCACAATCATTTTATACAGAAATCCCCCCTACTCCCGTAAGTTCACCGGAGCTAGTTAAACTAAATCATTCATTAGCAATATCTCTTGGCTTTAATCCTGAAGAATTGAAAAAAGAAGTTGAAATTGCTGTTTTTGCTGGTAATGCACTCCCAGAAGGAGCTCGTCCATTAGCACAAGCGTATGCCGGTCATCAATTCGGACATTTTAATATGTTAGGCGACGGTCGTGCGCTTTTAATAGGTGAACAAATTACTCCTTCAGGTAAACGCTTTGACATTCAATTAAAAGGTTCTGGCCCTACTCCATATTCACGACGCGGTGATGGTCGCGCTGCACTCGGTCCGATGCTACGTGAGTATATTATTAGTGAAGCAATGTATGCACTTGATATTCCAACTACGCGCAGTTTAGCAGTTGTCACAACAGGCGAACCAACATATCGGGAAACAAAGTTACCTGGAGCAATTTTAACTAGAGTCGCTAGCAGTCATATACGTGTCGGCACATTTCAATATGCTGCAGCTCGCGGTTCTATCGATGACCTTAAATCTCTAGCTGACTATACGATAGAAAGACATTATCCAGAAATTGAAGCTCATGAAAACCGATATACTGCATTACTACAAGAAGTCATAAAAAAACAAGCAAGTCTCATCGCTAAATGGCAACTTATTGGATTTATCCATGGTGTAATGAATACTGACAATATAACGATTAGTGGAGAAACAATTGATTACGGCCCTTGTGCATTTATGGACAATTACGACCAAGGAACTGTATTTAGCTCTATTGATACACAAGGTCGCTACGCATATGGAAATCAACCATATATGGGCGCATGGGACCTCGCACGTTTAGCAGAATCTTTAATACCAATTCTACATGAAGATGAGGAAGAAGCATTAAAGATTGCTCAAGACGAAATTTCAAAATTTAGCGTACAGTATGAAAAACAGTGGTTCATTGGAATGAAAAAGAAATTAGGACTATTTAGCAACGAGGAACAGGATCAATCACTTATTGAGCAACTTTTAAAAATGATGGAGAAACATAAAGCAGATTACACAAATACATTCCGTTCATTAACTCTTAATACGATTGAAAATACAGCTCTATTTGAAAGTCCTGAATTTAAAGAATGGTACAAACTGTGGCAATCTCGATTAGAAAGACAAGAAGAATCGAAAGACAATGCCTACGAGATGATGAAAAATAATAACCCATCGATCATCCCAAGAAACCATCGCGTAGAAGAAGCACTAGAAGCAGCTGTGGAAAATAGTGACTATAGCGTAATGGAAAAACTTCTTGAAGCTCTATCAAATCCTTATGCGTATGCTACAGATCAAGAAGAATACTGCGTTCCACCTGCACCGACGAATCGTCCTTATCGTACTTTTTGTGGGACTTGATTGTTTAATATAAAAAAGTGTGTTCATACAAATTGTGTGAACACACCTTTTTTATATTCTCCCCTCTCAACTAGAACTTTAAAATGCACTTCCCCCGATTCCTTTTCTTTACTCCAAAACAAAAAACCAACTATTCCAATAGACTTACTCATGAACTTGTTAAACAAATATTGAGAAATAAAAATTACATTTCTAAATATTGTTATTTTTGATAATATATTTTATAAGAATATTCAAAAAGCGAGGGGATTTCATGAACGTTCAACTACAAGGTAATGAACAAATTACGAAATTATTTAATGATTGGTATTTAGCTATGCTTAAACAAGATGTGTCCCAGGCGACAAACTTAAAGCATGAAATTGAGGAAAAGGAACTAAACTTTGAAGAAGATGAAAACTTAGCATTATACTATTCTCTACTAGATTTTCGTTTCAAAGTTTTAACTGACGGTTTAAGTATCACAAAAGACAGTTTCAATAAAATAGATTCTTACGCGATTTCACCTAATCACCAACTTTCTTACTACTATCATTTCTTTAAAGCTATTCATGCTACTCTAACAACAAATTATAATTTAGCAAGTGAACATTATGAAAAAGCTGAGAGACTACTGGTAAATGCCACTGATGATCTAGAAAAAGGGGAATTTAATTATCGAATGGCTATTTTCTATTATCATTTTTACCAGCCAATTGAGGCTATTGAATATGCATCCAAAGCAAAAGAATTCTTCATAAAAGCTGTAGGATATGAAAAAAATGTCGCCTCTTGTGAAAGCGTATTAGGTGCAGCATTTGTATATTTAAAACAATACGAGCAAGCAGAGGAAAAATATAATTCAGCAATCAATATTTTACAGAAACAGGGTGAAGAATCATTACTGTTAAGAGTGCGTAATAACTTAGGTTGGCTATATGCTAATCAAAACTTATCAACATTAGCTATTCGTCATCTATCTGAAGTGACAACAAAAATGCCTACACATTTTAAAGCAATTTTCTTACAAGCAAGGGAACATTCTAAACTTGGTGAAATAAATATCGCTTCAGAATTTATTAAAAAAGGATTAAAAATTTGTACAGAACTTAACAATGAAGAATATATGCTTCACTTTAAAATTTTAGAATCCCTTAACAATAATGAATCAACTGAAGACTTAGAAAAAATTATTCTTGAAGGAATTACGTATTTCGACAAAGAATCTTTATATAACTACACTCAGGAATATTCAGAAAAGTTAGCTATTAAACTTTACGATGAAAATAACCATATAAAAGCAAGTGAGTATTTTCATAAAGCGTTACAAGCAAAAGAAAAAACGTTTGAGAAAGGGGCATTAAAATGATAAAGAAAATTAGTTCTATCGTTTTAGGATTATCTGTACTAGGTATTGTATCTATTGGTCTAAATAGTTCATTTACATATCAAGCAGGCCATGCAGATTTCCCGGCACCACAAAGACCTGACTTTGTTCAATCTGTTGACACAAATAAAGACTACAACTCAACAACAGCTGAAAAAACACTTTAAAAAATGAAAGACCTTCAATTAAGAAGGTCTTTTTAAATACGTTTATTTAGAATATTTTCCTTTCATGTAGACTTTATTTTCTCATCAACTCCGCAATCCCCCTGCTCCCCTCACTATCAACTTTTTCAAGTTCCTCCACAACTAATTTTCTTCTTGTCACAGAATGATTTTGACTTAACTTCGCTTTTCCTTCTATTTTATTTATCTTTATTTTGAATCCAACTATTCCCTTACTTAATCTTGCCATATAATTCGGATTTACATCGTTTAATGAGTACGTGCTCTTTGAATCTTCATATTTATGTACTAATTGTTGAAGAGAGTCAATTAATTCCTGTTCACCCTCAACAATTTCTAATTCACCGTATACATGCACTGCAACGTAATTCCAAGTTGGTACTGCATTGTTTGTTTCATACCATGACGGCGATATGTAACTGTGCGGCCCTTGGAATATAGCAAGCACTTGTTGACTCTCAATATCTTTCCACTGTTCATTCGGCCGTGCGAAATGGCCATGTAACGTGAGTGTTTCCCTATTTAATAACAACGGTAAATGCGTTGCATATGGTTCCCCGTTATGGTGAGAAAATAATGTTGCAAAGCTATTTTGTTCCATTATTTCGTATTTCATCTCTTCATCTTGTATTGCGAAATATTTTGGTACGTACATAAGCTCCCTCTTTTCCGGTCTTTTATTTCTCATTATATTTAAATCTCGTAGCATTCAACAGGGCCAGTTTATATTTGTTTTATAATGGCAGCGTTCTATTTCAAAAGAATAGGCAGCATGTACTCCATGCCGCCTTAGTTTATTTCTTCTAATATATTTGTAATAAATTTCGTCTTACCTTCACTATAGCTAGTTCTACTTTTTGACTCTCTTGCCAACTCTTCCTTTAATCGCCCATATTCACCAGCAACGTCTTCATGTTCACGAAGGTAATCCCGAAACGCTATATGTCTTCTTAGTTCTTCACTATTTTTGTCACAAACATATAAATGATGTTCCATCCAAACTGTACTTTCCCCGTCCCACGGAACAAAAGCATCCTTTCTGCCAAACGCCTCTCTCCCTTTGTAACTCCATTTTTCCTGATGATAGTATCCTATCGTTTCAAGTCTTTTTACTACTTCAGGAAAAATTTCGCACTCTTCTATTACTATATCAATATCTAATACTGGTTTTGCTACAAGTCCTTTAACAGATGTACTCCCAACATGCTCAATGGACAAAACAAGTTCATTTATTACATTGTTAATGAGCGATTGTAGTCTATAAAATTCATTTTCCCATTTGATGTTATATTCTTCGATAGTAATTCTCTGTTTCAATGTATCCCTCTCCTCAAAAGCAACTATAACCTCTGAATATGAGTATCCTTAAAATCCGTCTCATATTTCAATCCATATCCAAACATTCGATCCATTCCAATATGCGCTGTCCATATTAATCCAATCATTATAACGGTATCTACCTTAAAATAGACACCTATAATAGCTATTACTATCGATATAATATATGTGTGACATATATTATAAATTGTAGCACCTACATGATTATTTATCCCATACGCGAACATTGATAAATCCGGCGTTAAAAGGAACACCAAAAATATAATCCAACTAAATTCATATATCGAATACGCATAGATCGTAGCTACGAAAATAACTAAGCCTTCAAAATGTAAAATACGCTTTTGCATTCTTTATCATTCCTATTTTTCTATATTTACCGTTAAATTTTCACCATTGAAAGTATTTGCATTTTTTGACCAGATGGTTGCTAAAATCGGTCCTGCAATGTTATGCCATACTGCTGCTAATACACTTGGAAGTGCAGCAGCTGGTCCAAAATGTGCAGTTGCTAGCGCAACACCTAAACCTGAGTTTTGCATTCCTACTTCTATTGAAATAGCTCTTCTTGTCCCTTCGTCTAGTCTAAGTACGAACGCTGTTATATATCCGAGTAAAAAGCCAAATGCATTATGAAGCATCACTGCAATAAAGATAAGCAGGCCTGAAGAAGTAATGCTACTTACATTCGCTGAAACAACTGCAGAAACAATAATGATAATTGCTACAACTGATATTAACGGAATAACAGTCATCCCTTTCGTAACAGTTGTAGGGAAAAACTTCTTCACTACTAATCCTAAAATAATAGGTATGATAATAACTTGTACGATAGAAAGAAACATAGACATAGCATTCACTGGCATCCATTGTCCCGCGAGTAATAATAAAATAAGAGGTGTAGCAATCGGTGCTAGTAACGTTGATAATGACGTCATTGCAATAGACAATGCTAAGTTCCCTTTTGCTAAATAAACCATAACATTTGATGCAGTGCCACCCGGTACTGAACCGAGCAACACTAATCCTGCTGCTAATTCAGCTGGCAGATTCATAACGTAGGCTAGTACGTATGCGACAAGTGGCATAATAATAAACTGAGCACATACACCGATAATAACTGGCAATGGTTTTGTAGCAATGATCTTAAAATCAACAGCCTTTAATGTTAATCCCATCCCAAACATAACAACTCCGAGTAAAATTGTTATGTAACTAGTTAACCCAAGAAATGGTCCAGGAATGAAATATGCAATTGCTGCAATACAAATAACCCAAAATGCAAAATACTTTCCAGCTATATTACTTATCGCTTCTAGTACTTTCACCCCATCATCCCCTATCCTTTAGCTGAAAAACTTTATTCGGATTCAAAATGTTTTGCGGGTCAAGAGCTTTCTTTATTTTTTCCATTACGAGTAATGCCGCCCCATGTTCTTCTTCTTGATACTTTTGTTTTCCGATTCCAACGCCATGTTCTCCCGTACACGTTCCACCTCGTTTCAGAGCATATAAAACGATACTTTCGTTTATTTCGTCCGCCTTTTCCACTTCTTCTTTATCGTTTGGATCAACCATTAAGAGCACATGGAAATTTCCGTCTCCTACATGGCCAAGAATACCGCCGACAAGTCCAATCTTATCCAACGTCTCTTTCGCATGTTGGATTGCACCAGCTAATTCTGAAATTGGCACACATACGTCTGTACTCATAAGCTTTTTACCAGGATAGCTATGAACGTAAGAATATGCTAGATTATGCCGTGCCTCCCATAATTTATTTCTCGCCGCAGTTTCCGTTTCAAAAGCAACTTCTTTACATTTATGATCAAAAACAATTTCCTTCGTAAATTCAATATCTTGCTTAAGACCTGCTTCATTACCGTGAAACTCTAAAAACAGTGTAGGCTCTTCTCTATAACTTGTTTCATTATAATGATTTACTTGTTTCATAGATAATTCATCTACAAGTTCAATTCTCGCAATTGGAATACCCGCTTGCAGTATATGAATAACAGCTTCTACTGCATCATTTATAGTTGGAAACGATGCTCTAGCAGCCATAACATGTTCTGGTATGCCGTATACTTTTAATGTTAACTCTGTAAAGCATCCAAGCGTACCTTCTGATCCTACGAAAACACCATTTAAATGGTAACCTGATGATGACTTCGCCGCTAAATTTCCAGTATGTATAACTTCCCCATCAGCAAGAACGACTTCTAAATCACGAACTTGATCACGCATTACTCCGTATTTAACCGCTGTCGTTCCGCTCGCATTTGTAGCAGCCATTCCACCTAACGTTGCATCTGCTCCTGGGTCTACACTAAAAAACAATCCATACTTTTTCAATTCTTTATTAAGCTGAGAGCGAGTCACTCCCGGCTGTACTTTCACTAGAAAATCTTTCTCTCTTATTTCGAGTATTTTATTCATAAGCGAAAAGTCCATTGTAATTCCTTTTTCATATGGAATAACGTGGCCTTCTAAGCTAGAACCTACCCCAAAAGGAACGACAGGTTTTTTATGCTCACTCGCTACTTTCATTAATTTACTAACCTCTTCAGTCGTTTTCGGAAAAACTACTACATCAGGTAAACTACTAGTATGATAAGATTCATCTTTACTATGTAACTCTCTTACTGTCGTATTTACAACTACCCGATCTTCGGGAAGTACACCCTTTAATGCATTTACTAAACGCTCTACTGTTATTTCCATCGTACACTCTCCTACTCTCTATAAATTTAAATTACAAAATATGCTAACTATTTTATACATAATAATCCGAAAAATTAAATAATTCAAGTTTTATACCTATGAAATTCGTTTCATACTATCGAAGAAACAAAAAGAACTTGCAACAATTGCTGCAAGTTCTTTTCTATAAAACTATATTTTAAATGACTTCTTTATTAACAACATAAACCAAATTAAAGTAACTGCCATTAACGAATGGGAAAACCCTACAATATAAGTTAACCCTTTAAAGTCCGCTCCATTTAGCTGAAGAAGCCCTCTCGCTGCTAGCGAACCTAACATTAAAGTTAATGCAATATTATGTAAAACAAACCACTTATTAAAGCTTTTCGCTTCATGAAACGCGAATACTTTTGCTAATCCTAAAGCAATTAAAAAGAAGAAAAAGCCAAGTACAAGTGTATGTGTATGCAGAAGATTTAACAAAGTAGATCCTAAAATCCCCTTATACTTTCCATACTCCCTAGCGAAAATTCCTGATAATAAACCGATAATCAAATACGTAAACGATGCATTATATAATTTTTTCATTATGTACCTCCTTGAGTAGAATGTGTAGTGTGTCATATTTAGTAATAATGATAGTTATATAGTAAAAACTCCTAGTTACCTAGGAGTCATTGTATAAGCATCTCACTCTTTACAATCAATTCTAATTATAAAATATCCCTTTATACAAAACAAACGAACTTTATGTGAACAAGCAAGATTCTTTTAAAATATGTTGCGATTTTGTGTTACACAATCCATACTAATTATTATAACTTTTAAAGGTGGTGCACTAGATTGATAGTTCTTGAAACTGAACGACTCGTTCTTCGCTGGCTTGATATAAAAGACGCTCCATTTATTCTTGAATTAGTAAACGATCCTGCATGGATTCAGTTTATTGGTGATAAAAGAATTCAAAACTTAGAAGATGCAAAAAAATACATCATAAACGGACCCGTTGATATGTATAATAAAATGGGATTTGGTCTTTATTTAGTTGAACGAAAAGAAGATCTCACTCCACTCGGGATGTGCGGACTTATTAAAAGAGATTCATTAGAAGATGTCGATATCGGCTTTGCCTTTTTAGAGAAATTCCGTTCAAATGGGTATGGCTTTGAATCAGCTTCTGCTGTAATCGAATACGGAGTACACAAACTAGGACTAAAACGAATTGTAGCAATTACTACTATGGATAACATCAATTCAGGGAAGCTTTTAGAAAAAATAGGATTTCAGTTCGAAGAGATAATTTCAGACTCCGGAGAAAATTTAAAGTTGTTTGGCTATAGCATATAATGAATTGTCAGGGTTCTCTTTTAATCTAATCAAAAAATATTTCTTACATATACATTCCTAAAAGTTATTATGATTAAATTACTCATCTATTTTTTAACATTATAACCACACTAATTTAAATTAAAATTCTGATTTTCGGTACTGTATTTATTCTTAAAAACACCCTATTTTGTTCTTAAAGTTGTCAAAACTCTTATGTAGCTACATGAAAAGTTCATGCTAATATATTAATAAGAAACTATGCGTTCCCTTAACCCTGTATCCGGCCCTGTATTTTTTATAGGGCCTTTGTTTATTTAATTTACTTATCACTTGCTTATACATATTAAAATTCATTTCAGCTTTATTTCCTTACTCAAAAAATTAGAAATGATCTAGGAATAAGTAGAGGAGATTCTCATATTGCATCTCTCAAAAAAGAATGTTACTCTAAAAATAGAATACTGAAAGGAATGATGGATGAATAATGATTAACTAATTTATATTTTAAGTTGAATTTTATAACTTCAAACTACAAAATATAGGGTTAGTCTATCCATTTTTATAATTCATTTCATACTTTATTTGTCATAATTCAAATGATTAATAAGTACTTACTTAAGTATAAGCGACAGACTAATCCTTCCGATTAAAAATTGGGGGATTTTTTTATTCCCTTTTATGTAAGTTAAAATTTATTAATCGCTAAATTTAACTAACAAATAAAGGAGCGAAAAAAATGGCTAATTCAGATACTATTGTGACACATGTAATGCTCTATATAAGTCGTTAATATCCATCAAACTTATATAGAGGAATTAAAAAATGGATGGATGTTCCGACTTTATATGAAACGTTTCGATATATAAAGGAGGAATTATTATGTCAATGATAAAAGTTCAAGACTTAACTTTTTCATACCCAGGTAGCTTTAATAATATTTTTGAAGGTGTAAACTTTCAAATAGATACGGATTGGAAACTAGGATTTATCGGTAGAAACGGACGAGGTAAAACGACATTCTTTAATTTATTATTAGGAAATTACGAGTATAGTGGGAAAATCCTTGCTTCTGTAGAATTCAATTACTTCCCCTATCCTGTCGCAGATAAGAACAAATTTACTCATGAAATCCTTGAAGAAATTTGTCCCCAAGCAGAAGATTGGGAATTTCTACGTGAAATATCCTATTTAAATGTTGATGCCGAGGTCATGTACAGACCGTTTAAAACTTTATCAAATGGAGAACAAACAAAGGTGTTGCTTGCTGCACTGTTTTTAAATGAGGGCCAATTTCTATTAATTGACGAACCAACAAACCACCTAGACACGGATGCACGAAAAATAGTCTCTGATTATCTAAGGAAGAAGAAAGGGTTTATTTTAATTTCACATGACAGAATCTTTTTAGATGGATGCGTTGACCATATCTTATCTATAAATAGAGCAAATATTGAAGTTCAAAGCGGGAACTATTCTTCTTGGAAATTAAATTTCGATAGACAGCAAGAGCATGAAGAGGCTACAAATGATCGTCTACAAAAAGACATAGGAAGATTAAAACAGTCTTCCAAGCGTTCAGCAAGTTGGTCTCATGATGTAGAAGCTTCAAAAAATGGAACAAGGAATTCAGGTTCTAAGTTGGATAAGGGATTTGTAGGACATAAAGCAGCCAAGATGATGAAAAGGGCAAAAAACCTAGAATCAAGGCAACAAAAAGCTATTGAAGAAAAGTCAAAATTACTAAAAAATGTGGAGAAAACTGAGTCATTAAAATTAGAAGCATTGAAGTTCAAGTCAAATGAATTCGTTACTTTGGCTGACGTGTCTGTTACGTACGATGACCAAGTCGTGAATGAGCCAATTAACTTCGTAGTTGAACAAGGTGACCGAATTGTGCTTGATGGCAAGAATGGGAGCGGGAAAAGCAGTATCCTAAAACTAATTCTAGGATATCCGATACAGCATACAGGTTTAGTTACATTAGGTACAGGACTCACCATTTCCTATGTTCAACAAGATACTTCTCATTTGAAAGGATCGCTATCAAATTTTATTGAAGAGCACAAGATTGATGAGACATTATTTAAATCCATCCTACGAAAGATGGATTTTGACCGAATTCAATTTGAAAAAGATATATTTCATTATTCTGGTGGACAAAAGAAAAAACTGCTTATTGCTAAAAGTTTATGTGAAAAAGCCCATATGTATATATGGGATGAACCATTAAACTTTATAGATATTTATTCACGTATGCAAATTGAAGAGCTAATTCAACAATTTAATCCCACAATGATTATTGTTGAGCATGATAAGGCATTTCAACAAACCGTTGCAACGAAAACTATATCTATGTAACTCCACTCGAATCATTAACAAAGTATTTGAATGAAGTATCAAAAAAAGCCTAATTTCTCTACAATCTATTGAGAAATTAGGCTTTTTAACAAGAAAATTAGGATTCATATACAATGAGTAATTTACATATTGGGCTTATCTGTTAAAGCAGAAATAATTCTGCTCACCAAATCTTCTGGCATCCATTCATAATTTGTATCATTCGATTCATTTGGTCCTAAAGAATCAATGAACTTTTTAAACTTTGGAAATAAAACAATAGAAGTGATCCAATGTATCGTATGATTTATAGAGAAGAAATGAAATACTCCTTGTTTCTCCCCCTCCTGCAATATTTCTTTTAACTGTTCAAAACTACCTACAAAATACGGTTTAATCTTTTCTAATCTTGCACTTTCCTTAATAATCTCCTCATATGCCAATGTACCAATTTCAGGATTTTCTTTTATATGTGTAATAAAGACTGTTAAATATTCTCTTAGAGCATTAATAGGATTAAATTGATTTTTCTCAAGAAAATTAGGTAACTCATTAGCAAGACCATATTTCTTAAACACCTCATAATATAGGTTTTCTTTCCCATTAAAATAGTAAGAAGCCATAGCAACATTCACTTTCGCTTCTTTTGCAATTTCTTGTATGCTCGTACCTTCATAACCACTCTCTCCAAATTTTTTCTTAGCAGCCTTCAAAATATTTTCCATCGTCTGCTCTCGAGATTTCCCCATTTCACACACCTCAAATAATATATATTTCACTTCAAAAATCCACTAAGGACTTTGAATAGAGTATCTTTTTAATGAAGTTTAATTATATATTTAAAGTAATAACTTAACAACCGATGAAGACTTGATTACTTTAAACTATTCTCCACACAACATACTCCCCAAAAAGAAACATCGCCTACCCTATGTCATCATACAAAGAATTCATTTAAAAATGAAATAAAAATAAATACCCTACTTAAAACAATATCTCCCTGCGTGGTATGAATAGCTTTACCTCACGCTCTTTTCTAATTGCGTATAAGAATAAAAAAATAATAAGGGCCAGAGTTTATCTACCTTTACAGATAAACTCTGGCCCTTTCATTTGCAATTCATTTACTAATTAGATTTGTTTAATCTCAATATAAGGTCCTTTAATGTTTAATTTGTTAATGTCATTTGAAATATTACCTACAGTTGTTTTTTCATTAAACGTATAGATCTTTTCACCATTCACAAAGATACCCCAATTTTTATCCTCGTAACTAATACCATAACCAGCATTGCTAGATGTCGCTTTGAGCTGATTTCCATTCATTGAAAAAGATAATTTCCCTTTGCCTTTGTTAAGTTGGTTATTCACATTGTTGATACTACTCATTTGTTCTTCAAGGGCTTTTTGGTTATCAAGAGTAACTTGATGGTTTTTCCAGTCTAACTTATAGTTGTTTGTAAAGAACTCATTATATGTATCTTTATTATTTGTTCCCCACCATTTCGAACTTACCCATTCGATATTGTACTGATCTGATATTCTACGATTTGTTATTTTTAAATCAGATGTAGATTCTGTTTTATCTGCAGTAATAACTGCTACTACATTAGGAGAAAAACCATATCCTGTTAAAGCTGGTACTGTATCTTTTGAAACAAAATTATTCGTTCCTTCATTATAACTACGTGATTTCATAAATAGTTGATTACCGTAGAAAGTATTAAATGAATCTCGATTATAAATTCCCCACTCCGGGTAATTAAATGATTGGAATCCTACTTTCCAATTTAACTTTTTATCTGTGTGAGTCTCTAATACCGTTTTATAGTCTACTTGATCATAAGATACACTTTCTTTCCAAGCAAAGCTACCTGTAATACTTGCATCAGCATTTGGGCCTTTATCATTTACCCCAACTTTAACACTTCCGCCAAGTGTATACCCTACTTCAGAAGTAACCTTTGCTGAAGTCATTGTATTAACTGGGGCAGCTTTATGGAATTGAGCGCTATCACCACTTGTTATTTCTGCTTCAGTATGATAAGCCGATGGCCACTTTAAACCTGCGTTATAGTATCCGCCATTAATTGTATATTTAGCATCTACATTACTACCATCAGTAGTAACAATCGCAATCTTTTTATCTGCGTAAGGATCCTCAATAAAAGAAACCTTTATTGAATTTTTAATATTCTGCTTCATGTCATAAGTAGTTTTAAAACTATTATAGACTTTTCCACCATTTTGAAGATTTTCTACAGTTCCTTTAGAATCTGCAAATACAGATGTTGCTTGTAAACCAAGTGATCCAGACATAATAACAGATGCTACCGCAACACTTTTAGCTATTTCATTTGTTTTTTTCATACAGACAGCCACTCCTTCTTAAACATTTAAAAGATATAAACGTATTATTTTCATCTCTCCATACTAGAGATAGATTCATAACGTTACAATGTAGAAATTTATTAATCTTTATGACAATAACTATCAACACTTATTTTGCTAATTTTCACCTCTCACTTACTGATAACTATTATCAATATCATTAAAACACAAAATAATAATTTAAACAATAATTTTAAATTCAAATTTAAAATTATTGTTTAAAAAAGTGTAAAAAAAATTATAGAATTCTTTATTTAGAGAATTACTATATTTTCATTTACTTATTGCAATCTATATTCAGATACATTATTCCCTTTCCATTCATAATAATCTAAAATCCCCTCATAAATGGCTTCTGCTGCAATCTGCCTTCCGTTTTCTGTAGATAACTTACTGTAATCGATACCATTATCTATAAAAGCAAGTTCCGTTAACACAGCTGGCATGTCATTTTCTCTTATAACATGAAGATCTCCATGTTTAACACCTCTATCGCGTGTTTGAAGTGCGTCTACTAATCGTGTTTGAATTTTTTCAGCTAAAACACGACTTTCTTCCACATGAGGATTTGTTTTTTCAGATTTGGAAGATTTATAATAGTATGTTTCTGTCCCTTTTGCATTACCGTTAAAAGCATTTGCATGTATGCTTATAAAGATATCACCCTGATTTCGCTTAGCAAACTTAACACGTTCCTGTAAAGAACTTTTTTGATCATATCCAGGTCTAGTATCAGATTCACGAGTTAGTAAAACTGTAAAGGGAGTATGTTTTTCAAGCAATTGTTGTAGACGTAAAGAAGTGTCTAGTACAATCTTGCTTTCAGGTAATCCCTTTGTGTTTTTTCCAGGATCTTCGCCGCCATGTCCGGGATCAATAATTATTACTTTATTTTCTAAAGGACTACTTTGACTATATTGAAGCATATCTGTTTTTGCGGTTAGTTGTGCAGCTTCAGCGCGTGTTATGAATCTATTTGGTTGCCAACCAGTATCTGTACCAACTGAAATTTTCAAATCAATTAAAGTATTTGCGAACTTTTCACCCCAATGTCCCTTTAAATCTTCAAATTTACTTTGCCCATTGTTATTGCTTTCATTTTGTAGTTTATATGCATTCACTAGCATAGTAGCCATAGCAGCACGAGTAACTTTTCCAGAAGGATTGAAAGTTCCATTTCCTTCACCTTTAATTATTCCTGCCTTTTCAGCAGCAGCAATATAAGGAGTTCCCCAGTGGTTTTGTGAATCTTTAAAAGATGGTTTTGCATTTAAATCAATGTGTATACCAAGAGCCCTTGTCATAATGGTTGCTGCAGAAGCTCTATCTAATGTATCATTCGAACCAAAAGTTCCATCTGGATAACCACTCAATACTTGCTTATCAACTAAATAAGTAACAGATTTGTCAGCCCATGCAGGAACATCTGGGAATTTGTGAGTATCTGCAAAAATACTAGAAGAATAAGATAGTAGACTTCCAGCGAGAATTCCTGTAGCAATTAATTTGTTCTTCAAAATTTAGCACCTCTAAAAATTTATTACAAGTTAGTAAATATATCATTTATAGTTAATCTTTAAATGATAGTCCTTTGAATAAAAAAATAGATTAAGTTGGCACTAACACTATATTACAAATGAATAAATTTACATCGAACTATTATTCCGAAAAGAATCTCCAGACATACACTTATAGATTGAAACTATTAAATATATTCACCAACATTGTGTAACTAGTATAGTTACTTATATATATGAGTGTCAATTGAAATAACCTTACAGTTTTGTAAGGTAACAAACTTAATAATATATTAAGTAATTATTAAACAATGTAAACAATTATCTCTTATTTTAAGCAAAGATTGATTCAAAGTACACTCCTTCTAAATTAGCATTGGTGCCTCCTTCAAGTCCTAATACACATCTTAAAAAGAGCACTTTTGAAAAGTGCTCTTTTTAGCTACAAACCTAGAATTCCTACAATCTGGCGAGCCTTAACATTATCGATATAATAATGCATCTCTAACCCTCGTCTTTCTGCACGGAGCACGGTTCCTCTTAATTTTGATAGATGCTGTGAAACAGTGGATTGCGGGAGTCCTAATATTTCTGTCAACTGTGTAACATTACACAGTTTATGGTGCATTAATTCATTTACAATCTTCAATCGAACGGGATGTGCCATTACTTTTAATACATCTACATCTTCCTCTCGGATGTTAGCTAGATCTCTATTAGATATTAATATTGTCATTTCGCATTCCCCTTTATTATTAATTTCTATTTTCCAATTATCCTTATAAGTAGTACTTATATATATTTACCATTTATCCTGTTGAGAAAATGTATTCTCGTTCTTAATTAAAAAAGACACCAATTCTATGAACAGTTTTTACTGTTCCAATGAATTGATGTCCTCTAATTTTTAACCGAACTATATTTTGTTTTAAAAAAGTTATTTTATAGTAGACATTTTCTCGTTGACACAAACTAGTAGATTAGCGATGGAAATATCAAAATGTATTGATAAGCGTTTGGAAGTAATTGTTTTTTGTTTAATAGCCAAAAACGAGCATCCTCTCAAATTAGATAAGGTGCTCGTTTTCATTTTGATCGGTAATTCTTAATTCAATTTAGTTTCTTTCCCATAAGGAAAGATTAAATCAACTTAAAACAAAGCGTCTTAAATTTAATTCTTAGATCTTACTGAAACTTGGAATTGCCCTTTAGAACCATCATCATTTGAAACGTAAATTTTATATGTTCCGCTCGGTAATGGAGATAAAGCATTCTGTACATTTGTAACATTCATTTGTTGTTCTCCAGGTTTTATATAACCACCAACAATTAGCTCCATATTTGGACCTTTCACACTATATCCCATTGTATTTTGACCATTATTTTTCATAAAGAAGCTTAAATTTTCACTCCCATTATATACAAAAGAAGTTACAGCCTCTCCACTATAATCCATTGTTTGAGTTAATAATAAGTCTGCAGGAACATGTTCAACTATATGAATGGTATCATTTGTTTTGTGTATTTCTTCAGCATAAGTATTATTTCCTAACACACCAAGTGTTAATGCTGAAATTACTCCACAACTAAGCACTAGTTTATTTAACTTCATTTTAAGCTCCCCCTTGATGTTTATAATCTATTACCATCATACATTCTTTTTCAAGTACGTTTTTATGTAATAATTCATATCTTTAAACCTATATATTTTAACTTTATATCTTAAAATAGTTACTGAAAAACTCACATTGATAAAGCTACAGTATTATGATTCATAAAAAAATATGTGAATTTCAAAATTTGTTTAACGAGAATTCATACAATTAAGTACCAATGCACTCAAATAAATAGCGTTTCCATTTTAGATAAAATATACTAATGAAAAATTTCGAAATTTCCACTTTATAATTTGGTATATTCCATGTTAATATAACGAAGGCTACAAATAGAATCCACAAAATATATTTTTTCATAGCATATTCATACTTAAAATCCTATTATTTTATTAGTAACTCAATCCCAATTTTACTTATACAAAAGTCAATTTCTAGTTTCATACGTATAAATATCCAAGTAGATTTTTTATCTATTATTTTTGTTAACTTCCTTATCAATTCTAATAAAAGTAATATTATAGTACTTTTTCAAGCGCTCTTCCTTTTTTAGATAGAAAGTCTATTAATAACTAAACATCTAAGTTTAACTCATACATAATCCAATATATAAACTATCGGAGATGCAAAACTATGGGAATATCTACGCTTTTATTAAATACCTTTATAATAATAATTTGTATCCTTAGCTACCACATATTTTGGCTAGAATTTAAAGAAAAAATAACATGTAATAATATATTGATTTCTATCCTTTCCTCCATTGCCATTATTTTTTGTATGACTTTTCCTTTTCAGTTACATGATGGATTTATTTATGATTTACGTTTTATTCCTATCATATTAGTTTTTCTATATGGAAATACAAAAAATATTATTTTGATAGGAATTTTATATCTTTCTTATCGATTTTACTTAGGCGGAAATGGCGTTCTTCCATCATTTATTATCTTTACTATTATTTCTGTTATAACAATGCTCTTCCGTTACTTATTACCTCTATATGTTAAAGAAAAAAAGATATTATTGAGCTTGCTTCTTATTTTAGTTTGTACAACTTCACTTTCTATCTGCGGTATTGTAACTCAAATACATACAGGTAGTAAAATAGACTCTACTCTCATAGAATTTTTATTAAATTATATAATCATTAATATTTTCACAGTATTATTATCAGTATATTTAATAGAGGGCATGATTGAGAAATATAAAATGAAAGAAAAGCTGCAACGGGCTGAAAAATTTTATATAGCTAGCGAACTAGCGGCGTCCATTGCACACGAAATCCACAATCCACTAACTACAGTACATGGATTCACTCAATTGTTAAATGAAAAACATGCCTCTAAGCTACCTCAGGATCAGTACTTAGAAATCATGTTAATTGAAATGCAGCAAATACAATCTACTATTAATAACTATTTATCTTTAACAAAACCACAGAACATCCTAAAAGAGAAAATAGATATTAATCATATTTTAAATCAAGTGAAAGACACTATTTCACCACTAGCTCTATCATACAAAGTTGAAATAAAACAAAATAATACAGATTCCTTTTATATAAATGGAGACCCCGAAAAATTCAGACTCTGTCTGAACAACATCATACAAAACGGAATTGAGGCCATGATAAATGGTGGCGTATTACAAATAAATATACAGAAAATAAAAGGGAATATTATAATTGATATTATTGATTCAGGGATTGGGATGTCTTCTCAGCAAATAAAGCGAATTGCTTTACCATTCTATTCAACAACAGAAAAAGGGACTGGCCTTGGTACCATGATTGCTTATAGTGTTATTAAAGAGTTGAATGGTGATATAGAGATAGAGAGTAAATTAGGTAAGGGGACACGCTTTTCTATTAGTATCCCCTGCTAATATGACGGGATTATTAGAATGATAAATTCTTTCCACTTAACTTATTAAATAAATTTCAAAAATGCCACTACTTGATTCATTAATTATCTTCATTTCTTAAATAAATTAAAAGTAACAAGGACCAGAGCATATCCGTTTTTGCCGATAAACTCTAGTCCTTATTACTTTACTCACTTCTCTATGAAATCATAATTCATCAACCATTGTATCTCATTTACTAATTAGGTCTACTTAACTTCAAGATAAAATCTCGTGATACTTGATTTCTTACTATCATTAGATACATTACTTACAGTTATTTTTTCAGTTAAAGTATAATTTTTTTGATATTCATAACGATACTCCAGTATTTATCTTTATAACTGATATTATTACCTGCATTACTAAATATAAGCTAAAATTGATTTCCAGTCATAAATTTCTACTTTACTTCTACCGTATAATTCCCTGTTCCCCCGCCATACTGATATACATGTAAATAATATTTCCCTGGATACGTGTAGTAACTTCCTACTAACTTATTCCCTTCTTGCTGGGCATAGGTAACATAATTATTTAAATCCGCTTCAGAATAAAGAACCCAGTTTACTCCGATATTATTTTCCTTCGTTACATTAATTTGAAGGTTTTTTGCCGTTTCTATATTAATTTCAAAGAAATCACTCGTATCGCCATTTCCTAAACTTGCGCGTAAAACTTGATTTAATTGCAGTTTATTTGCTGTTTGGAATGAATTATTTGGCTCTTTTTCTACGCTGTTGTCCTCTTTCTTTTGAACCGTTACATTCGTTGTAACAGTATTCGTTAATCCTTTATCATCTGTTACTGTTAATTTCGCTGTATATGTTCCTTCTTTTGTATACACGTGAGTCGGATTTTGTTCATTACTTACAGTACCGTCACCAAACTCCCATTTATAAGAAACAATTTTCCCATCTTCATCTTTTGATCCATCGCTTTTAAATGAAATTACTTCATTTACATTTCCGCTATATGGACCATTTATAACCGCAACTGGTGCTTTATTCACAGCACCTTCTTCTGTATTCATACCATGGAATACAACATCATATTCAAATTGTCCTGATGCATTCACACGATAATTTACAAAATAGGCTGTTACTGTTTTATAGCCTGTCCATTCTTTTGCACTTAAACGCTTTAACGTATCATTCACGTTTTGTGTAATTGTTTTCCAGTCTTCATATTCCCCTTTTGCAGTCGTACCTGTATACGTTCCTTGCAACGTATATGTATGAAAGAACTGTGATTTATTTTTCTTAACTGATACATTGCTTAATTTTGCTTCTGCTGTAATTTCTGCAGCAATATCTGAAACTGGTTTTGGTGCGTGCGTTGCTAAATAATCATCCGATACTAATGGAACATTATATTTCTCACGGTTATCGACTAACATTTGCATATAATCTTGATACTCTTTATTTAAATTCGCATCTTTACTTAATGCAGAGCGGTATGCATCATATGCTGTTACATCATTTTTCCTAATAAGATCATGAATTTTGTCAAACATATCATATCTTTTCGTGTACATGTACGATTGTAAAGCGAAAGAGTAATTATAGAAATCCCACGTTCCATACTTTGCGTTTAACGTTCTCTCTGCCGTATAACGCTCTGCTGGATTTGAAGATATTCCTCCTATAATGCTCTTTCTCGGTACAACATTATCGGTTCTCGTTGCACCTGCAAAAAACTCCGCATTTCCTTCTTCAAACCAAGATAATCTCTCATTCTCATAAATCTTCCCTTGTCCCCAAAGTCCCGGTACTTCATATCTACCTTGTAAGTAATGTGTGAACTCATGTCGGAACAATTCTTCTAAACTATAAATACTTTCTTCTGGCGTACGTTCATAAGTAAAGAACGTACCTGTTCCTTCTATATAAAGACCGCCGTTATTCGTTTCATACCCGTACAATTGACGGTTAAATTGATATTCAGCTGGACTATTATAAATAACCATTGTTAATACATCGTCAGGATTTCCTTTTTCTAAAGGCTGATCACTTTCAACCGTACGATGGAATTGTGCCTTTACTTCTTTTGCCGCCCAATATAGACGTTTTACTTTTTCTTCTGTCACCTTATCTCCAGCTTTTAAAACAATTGCCCCATCATCAAACGTATACGTTTTCGGCAAATATTTTTTCTTTCCATCTTCTCGTATTTGATCTAAATTCACAACATTTCCATTTGCATCTTTCCCGCCATAATTCGTCGAGATTTGCTCAGCAGCTACAAAATATTGCTCTCCTAAATACGGATACATTTTCATTGCATCCGTTACAACTTGCAATCCTTTCGTCCCTGTACTATGGAATGTACCAAGTCTACCTGTATAATAAATACCATTGTTAATTAACCATCCATTCTTCTCTGTCACCGTTCCAATTAATGCAAAACGACTTAATTCATTAATATAGCTATCAATCTTTTGGTACCATACTGTATCTTTCGGTGTTTTTCTCGTATCGTACAAATACGATTGAATGTCGTAATCAACACCTTGCATAATATCGTAAATTGCATTTCCAGCTGATAGATTGTCTACCCACGTAGAGAAATTATCGTTATATTGTTTAAAGATCTTTGCAGCTGCTGTTATCGTTTCCACATCACTCGAAGCATTTCCTATTAATTTTCCGTATGATGATACAACTCTATCTTGTTCTAACGTACCGAGTTTAAAATTCGGGTTATTTGCAATTGTTTTTAATGCAGGTAAGCATTTATCATGATAGCTTCTATCATTTAGTTTACTTAATTCTGAATTATAAAATCCTAAATAAAATCCTGAGCGTAATACCTCTACTAAAGTCTCAATCCCTTTTGAATCATCTTTCGTATAAACTTGTCCTTGCTGCTTCAATTTATCAATAATTGCCTGCATTCTACTATCGTTTTGATAGAATGCAAGACTATCCCTATTAAACTGAAATAGCCCCATAATTTGCTCCCAATCAATTGTTACAAGTAAATCTACTAACTGCTGATTGCTTAATTGATTTAATTCAGCAATTGTATAAGTTTTCGCTGCAGCTAATTGCTTACTTTCTTTTTTTACTTCAGGCGGTCTTTGAGACAAATCAGCAAATTGTAGCCTTTTCTCAAAAGACTTATTTTCAAGCACTTTTGATGAATGAGCTAATTCTTGCACTGGCAGTTGTACACCAACTGGCTCCATTTTGAGCACATTCCGATAAGAAACTTGCTCTCCCTTTGTACTTTCCGCCAATGTGCTCCCTTGGAAACTGCCTAACATGAAACTAGCAAAACTTACCCCTACTAACACTTTTTTTGAATAGCCTTTCATGCTCTCCCCTACCTTACATTTTTTAGTGTCCCACACCATTATTTTACTATTCTTACTTTTTATTCTGTATTGAGAAAAAATAAGGGAACGTTCACACACGTATCCATGCCTTGCAAAATTAACACTTGACTTTATGTGCATTTTATATCAAAAAAAGATAGATAATAGCGAGTTTCCTGCTACATCTATCCTCGTTTTTAACGCTATGATTTTAACTTTATAAACGTAACTTCTGGTAATGTTTGCATATGCTGAATAAACGCATTCTTTTCTTCTGATGATATATTTTTCAGCTGCATTCCTACTTTATAAACTATTTCTGCATCCTTCTGTAAAGCTTCCACTTCATATGAAAGTATTGGAATGCCTTTCACTTGTATCGTTTCTACTATTTGTTGTACCGCTTCATGTTTATTTATATGTATTTGCACCGTTATGTTTTGAGGAAATAAAAATTGCACCTTAAAAATACGGCTTACAATCTCTAAACCAATTAAAACGAGAATCGTCGCTCCAATTCCTACTACATACATGCCAGCCCCAATTGCTAATCCAATTCCTGCTGTAGCCCATAAACCAGCCGCTGTCGTTAATCCTTTCACCGCCTGCTTTTGAATAATAATTGTACCTGCACCTAAAAACCCTACTCCACTAACAACTTGCGCTGCAATACGGCTTGGATCAAGAGCCATATGTTCTTCATTCATAATATCTGAAAAAGCATATTTCGAAACGACCATTATTAAGGCACTTCCTACCGCTACTAGGAAATGTGTTTTTAATCCCGCCTCTTTTGATCGAATCTCCCTTTCAATTCCGATTATCGCTCCTAATAAACCCGCAACACCGATTCGTATAATTAAATCAACATTTACACTCACGAGCCCTTCCCCCCTTTCGTTCATTATAGATAAATAAAACAAAAATTATCACACACATCGATTTATCGATATAAAAGCTTTTCATTAAAATATACTTAATATCCTAGGTGATTTATGTTAATATTTTTAATATTAACATAAATGAAATTCAACCTACTTTTTATACGAAAAACCATAAACTGTACTTTCCATTTAAAAACGAGATATGGATTGCATAAAATGAGGTTGAGAAAGTTAAGAAAACGTTTTCATTTTGTATCGTAATTTTTTAAAAATACTACATAAATAAAGGAGATTACCAACAATGAACGTCTCTTTACTTACACCTACTACCGATTTAGAAGAAGAATACTTAGATTTTTATAACGAATGGAAAGATAGCGGTGAAACGATGATTCCGTGGGTTATCTCAAAAGATCCTTCTAATTTTACTGCAATGATTCAAGAACTTCACGATGCGCATAACGGAATAAATCTTCCCGAATCTTGGGTACCTGACTCTACGTATTGGCTCGTTACAGATAATAATAGAATTGTAGGAGCTGTTAATATACGTCATAGTTTAACCGAACATTTATTTAACGCTGGCGGTCATATTGGTTATGGCATTCGCCCTTCTGAAAGAAGAAAAGGTTATGCTACGAAGTTATTAGAATTATCGCTAGAAAAAACGAAGGAATTAAACATTGAGAAAGTACTTGTCGTTTGTGACGAAGTGAATACAGCTTCTGAAAAAACGATTTTACATAACGGTGGGCTTCGTGATGATGATTTCACTGAAGAAGATGGGAATGTAGTAAGAAGGTTTTGGATTGAGCTATGAAAAAATCATCCAATGAAAATAATCTTATTATAGAGAAATATAATAGAAGTAACGAGCTAAAAGTAAAACAACTTATTGATTTATATAATGAAGACTCTTATCTATTTAACTTATTACGAGATAGTAAAACAAAATGTGCGTATGTTGCCTACTATAAAAAAGATGTAGTAGGCGTCTTTTTCACCTGGAACAGTAACTTCCATCCATACTGCACATACTTTCGAATATATACGAATCCTTTCTATTCAGAGCTACATATAGAACAATTTTTATTAAACGAGATTCTAAAACGAGAAAACTTCAAATTACCATTACAAACCTCTATATGGGAAACATCTGCTCATTTAAAAGCCTATTATGAAAAACATAAATTTACGGAAATCCGAAGAACATATATGCCGATATTAGACGTACGAAAAATCATCCCTATCGATATAACTCTTCATTCAAATTACGATATACAAACCTTATCAAACATCTTGTCCAATAATAGCTTCTTTGAAAAACTAGCTCACTTAGTAAAAACAAATTATGAGGATACTCACTTAGCAAATCCGGTTGCCTCATTCCCACTAGAAACTTGGAAAGAAAGAATCTTAGCTGATGACACATTATTAGATGGGAGCTTTGTATTGATAGATGAAGAGAATGAAATGATTGCGTACTCTTTCCTCCATACGTCAGAAAAGGATAATACAGTAGAACTAGGATGGTGCGGGACTCACACTACAGAAAATATATCCTTACTGAAACTGCTCGTTTTCAAACAAGCTATGTATGCAAATAAACACGGTTATTCTTTCATTCAAGGTGAATTCGATTCAACGAGTATATATGCAATGGAAGTATTAAAATCCTTTCCTTTTAACCCTTGTGCTACTTGGATTACGTATCAAAAAGAAGCCGGAAGGTAATTATACACCTTCCGACTTCTTTTATGCTGTTTCTATTTCAAACTGCACTGTAATACCGCTTGGGTCTACTACAGTAAATCCATTTGTACTTTCATTTACTTTATGTTGTTTTTCTATTAATCTTTCTTTCACTTCATCTAACGCTTCTTTATACGGTAATACAATTGTATACACTTTAAGTCCAGTAGCATGTGCGGGTGGGTGTGGATTATTTAATCCGTTCCACGTATTCGCACCGATATGGTGATGATACCCTCCTGCAGAAATGAATAAGCAGTCATCTTCGCGTTGTTGCACTTCAAATCCTACTGTCTCTACGTAAAACTCGTGTGATTTCTCTACATCAGCTATTCGTAAATGTACGTGCCCGACAACAGTATTAGCAGGCAATCCATCAACTTCATAATCAACGAGCGTTGCCAGTGCTTTTAAATCAAGTGGCGTACTGCCTCCTGCTCCCTCTCCCCATTGATCTCGCGGACGATCCGCATAAATTTCAATACCATTTCCCTCTAAGTCTTGTAAATAAAACGCTTCGCTATACGTATGATCGCTTGCGCTATTAAACCTTGAAATTGGTAAAATTTCATTTGAATATGTATAACGTCCTTCTTGCTCAACCGGACTATCAATTACATTCTTATTACGAATCACACCAAATAGTGCCGAAGCAAACGCCTCACGAGTCGGAACTAAAAAGGCTACATGATATATACCAGTCGTACGCGGCTCTTGTAGTACCCCGTCCTCTAATTTTTCAAGAACTAATAACGCGTTCTTTCCACCTTTTCCAGATAAATACGCTTTATTCCCCTCTTGCTTAATTACTTCTAAGCCTACAACATTCTCGTAAAAAGCAATTTGACGTTCTAAATCTAACACCTTAAATTCGACATGACCAATACGTGTTTTCGGATGAATTTGTACCATGAATAACTCCATCTCCTTATCCCGATATTTTCCTATTCCATATAACCGTTACTATGAAGAATACAACTAAAATCAACCTATGTAAATACGAAAAGTCAGAATTTATACACATTTTTATTTTCGTAATAAAAAAGTCACCTCTTCTAGCTTTTAGAAAAGGTGACTTTATAATTCTTATCTCATTTTATGTACTTCGGCAACTAACTTTCCACCCTGGATGCCCATGTAAAGTTTCACAGGTGCATCATTCGTATTTTCAAACACTAAGTCTAAGTATGGATATGCAATTGTAGCATCTCTTCCCTGTGGAACGTAACCTACCGTTTTAGAATGTGTCGTTCTCTCTACCATTTTCAAACCAGCTTGATCTGCTGCATTGTATAATGTTGATGATGTTTGACAAACACCACCGCCATATCCATCTACTAACTTACCATCTACAATTTCTTTTCCTAATTGATATCCTTTATCCGGTGTTGTATCACCAATTAATGCATTGAAAGAGAAACTGTCCCCTTTTGCTAATACAACCCCATTTATGCTCGCTGCTGACAAACGAATATTTTCAATACGTCCACCTGTTGAGCCACCTAAATTCGTTTCATATCTACCAATTACTGTGCCACTTCCTTGTGCATCACTTAAAGTTGCAGTAGGCTTTTTCTCAACAATAGGTAATTGATAGGAAGAATCCCACATACCTACGTTTAATAATTTATTTACTAACTCTTTTTCCATTAATTCATAAGAAGGTTTTCCTTCTTGCCAACTTCCATCAGGTCCTAAGCGTGAAGGGACCATCTTTTTGTCAACATTTTTCCCAACTTCCTTAGCAACCTTCTCAACCGATTTTTTAAATTTCGCTTCATCTTCAAAATAACCTAAACTCGATAAATCTAGCTTTTTCACTTCCGTACCTGTACGACCATCTACTAAACTAATAGAATCCTGTACTTCTGCTTTAGCCTCTACCGTGTGGCCACCAATATCACTTACTAACGCAACATCACTTACTTTTGTACCACAGCCACTCACTACAGCTACACATAACACCCCAACTAATATACCCTTTACTTTACGGAACAATATACTCTCCCCTTTTCCCCAATATTACTTATATGTATTATTTCATTTTTATGTATGTTTTGTTACAATCATTTTACAATATATTTATAAAATGTTACAAGTTATTTTTTACTCTATATAAATTACTCTTTTCTTTTCCAATTGTCTATACATATTTACATAAAAGTTTGAGCTTGATAGAATTATAACTTTTATGTAACCTCTCCCTATTATCCAGTATATACCATAAATCGAACGAAATACAAATGTAAAACTCCATATTCGTATTTACAAAAAAACATCCTGTGAACATAAATAGGTATTTGCCGTGCCACACTCCGCTTTTACACATACATTATGGTGAATTAACCTATTTTAAAGAAATGGAGGATATTTTTATGTACCCCTACAATCCATACGATCCATATAACCAAAATGGTTATCAGCCTCAATATGATTTACAAGCACAATACCAACAATATATAGATCCAGTAGAACAAGTTAATCCATATGATCAAACTCGACAATTCCAACTTCCAATCTCTTTTCCTGGTGCTGGAAACCGTCAACTAGAAAGACGAGTAAATGAGCTTGAACAAAGAGTACGTCAATTAGAAAACACGGTTGAGCGACATACACGTAGATTAAATCGCTTAAATCAGCGTTTACGTACAGTAGAAAACAGACTAAACATTCCATTTGCAGCATTAGAAGACGGATTTTAATTTTGAAGATAAAGTGAAACTTTAATTAGTGTGGGGTGTCCACCCCCACTAATTATTAGTTGAACCAATCGGGCTTTTATGGGCAGTTATCTCCCACCTAACTTACTGGCATTTGCGAAATTTGAGGTGGGAGTATTACTGCCCCTTAATGCGGGATAAACAATATATAAGGAAGGGGCTCTCCCTTCCTTATATAAATTGACGAAAGTTTTTTCCATCTCTATACTGATAAGAGTGAATGAAATGAAACAAGGTGATAAATATGGATTTCGAAATAAATTATCTTTCCTTTTATGTTGTACAAGTAGAAGGAAAAGGTGAAGCTGTTGATAAACGCTACAAACATTTTCAAACATTAGACGCTGAAGAGTATGAAGATAGCTCTTTAAAAGAATTTTTGAATGGTGAATTATTAAAAATTTCAAAGCGAAAAGTAGAACGTCATGCGAAAACAGAACAAGCTCCGACAAAAATCGGTCGCTTCATTGTAGAAGAAGGGCACGAACTTGATTCAAACCCTCATTACAACCTATTTAATCGCATTCGCTTCGCGGAAACTAAAGAAAACTTCAAAGATATGAGTGAACCACTTGTTTATACATATCTTGACACAAGCGCTGTACGCGGTGGTGTATTTTTAATTGCGCAAGCAAAACTACGTAAATACTTTGATGATCCATTCGTTTTCGTTATGAAATGTGACTTTGAACCGAAAGTTGCTTCTATTTCAGATGAATCCACACTGATTCGTAACGTTGAAATGGCCATCACAACAAAAAACATGAAATCTATTCAATATCCGTACATGCCTGAAGAAGGTATGGTTGAAGTAGGCGAGCTGAAAATTCACCAAGCATCACACGCCCGTTATTTTGAAGACTTCTTAAAATTCGTTGAGTACGAACGCTCTATGCCTGAAATTATGAAAACACAAGTAATGGACATGGTATACGACCAAATTGAAGATGTATTTGAAGAAGGTACGGAAGAACGCGAACAATTCGACCAAGCAATGGAAGTATGGGCTGCCAGTCCGAAACGCGAAATTATGGAACAATTTTCAACCGAAGAAGTAATGGAAGCTACCGCCCAAATCGTCGAGCATGCTCCTGAAGTGGAATTAAAGCTAAAAGCAGACCATATCTCTGTGAAGGCCCTGCTTGCTGATTTCGGGGATCAAATACATATCGCAAAGGTAAATGACCGATACGTATTAATGATTGAGGCTGATACACTTACGTTTGAAAAAGGTTTCTCTCCTATTGAGTTCCTGAAGCCAGATGAATTGCAAGACGTGATTGAGCGGATTGAGAATAAGCAGCAGTATTCTTATGATTCGAACGGGATTGAATAAATTCTTATATATCCCTATTTTTACTGAGCGCTTTTAATAAGCGCTCTTTTATTTTGAACTTAGTTGATGTTTATATTAAAAACCGACTCTACTAAGAATCGGTTTTCTACTTTATAACAAAATATGCTTATTTTTAACCCAAAAGGACATTTGTCACAGGATTCAGTAGATTCGTTTTTTGTTGTACAAGTGTATTTCCAATAGAGTAGTCACTATGTATATTCGTAAAACGAAAATTTCACTTGACTACCTCTAACTTATTGTACTCGTAAAAAGATAATTGAAAACGATATTCCGGATGCTCTCTCACCCAATCGTAAGCTTCTTCTAAAATATCCATTTTGTTTTGTAAGTCATTCAGTTCACTACATTCATCCTTTTCCTGTTTGCACAGAGGACAAAATCCATTGACTATTTCGACACTCGTTGCCCTAATCGTTTTACTTTCTAAGTCAACTACTAAACGAAGAAGAAGAGAATGCTCTTCTTTTGTAGTCACCGTCATTTCAGCAATCCCATCCTCATTCCAAAAGACTCCGTTTAATTCCATCTGTACGTTGACGTCTTTAATATCTAAGTCTATCACTATCACACCTCCCCATATAAAACTCTTATCTTACTCTTTGATTTTAATCATGAATACACCTTAATTTTCAAAGTAATTATAATGACCCAATCACAACAAATCAATTGCTATTTAATATGAATATTTTATTCACCTATAAAAACAATGACGTTACATTTATGTAGCTAGAAATAAAGAAGAATATCATTTAACTTCTGCATTCTTCTCCATCTCAGCCAAATACCTAATCTGCCTTTCCGCTTTTCTAACCGCCGTACGAAAATGCTTTTTCAGAAGTTCTACTGTAGGTTCACTTATATAATATCTTTCCGTAATACTTTCCCACGTGTCACTACTTTCAAATATACTCCAAACGAAAGGACGCTCAGTATTTTTTCTCATTTCTTTAAATACCCATTTTCTCATCTTTTTTTTCGCTTTTTCTGTTAGTTTTCCGTTCTCTACTAGTTCAAGTTCACCATGTCTTTTGTACCGTTTATGAATATCTCTCTCGCTATATACTTTCAAAAATATATTTGCTGTATTCTCAGCGTCTGCCAAAGCTCTGTGTTGCTTTCCTTCCCATGTTAAACCGAGCTGTTCTACTGCAAATTGTAAACTTGGTGTATGCTCAAATAATTCTTCATACGCTTGGAAAACAAATTTCTGCAAATCAAATTTGCTCTCTTTTTCCATAGTTGGGCATTCTACACCGTGTAACGTACAATCATGAGATAGAAAGCGATAATCTTCTCTTCCCCATGAAACAAATATAGAATCTTCTCCGATAAACTGAATAAATTTCTCTATAATTTGCGGAAATTTCTCTATACCCATTAAATCTTTCTTTGTAATTCCTGTTAATTTTGTCGTATGGCGAGTAAGTCGTGCACCTGGTTTTACTAACTCCGAAAATTCTCCAATTACCTTCATTGTACTCGCTTCTATTTTTACAGCCCCGATATCAACTATCTCTGACGGATCGTCTGATTTATACGGCCTGAAATTTCTCTCTATATCAAACACAATAAAATGTGTAGCGTTTTCCAATTTATTTACCTCTTTCTACATTCCTTTTCACAAACATACTTTATCCCGCTTTAATGGGCAGTAAGACCCCCACCTCAAAATTCAGCGAAAGCAAAGAATTTAGGCGAGAGTTGGGCTGCCCATAAAAGTCCGATTGGTGAGGACTAATAATCAGTGGGGGATGAAGACCCCCCCACTGATTAAAGTTTCACTTTATTTTCAGTATTCATTTATTCATACACTTTATGCATGTAATACTTCGTCAAAAAACGAAAATTCAATCTCATTATGCTATGTACATAGGAGGTTATTCAATGAAAAATACAAAAAAAAAAGAAGGGCAAGCCCTTCTTTTTTCCATAATTACTTCTTGTTAACGTTAGTAGCTTGAGGTCCACGGTTACCTTGTTCTACTTCGAAAGTAACTTCTTGACCTTCTTCTAAAGTTTTGAAGCCTTCGCCTTGGATAGCTGAGAAATGTACGAATACGTCTTCTCCGCCTTCAACTTCGATGAATCCGAAACCTTTTTCTGAGTTAAACCATTTTACTTTACCGTTTTGCATGTAAAAAATCCTCCTACAATGTACCTATATGTACATATTCATTTTCAACCACTTTACAAAAATAAGTCAGACATTAAAAAAACTGCAACTCTGAGGAGATTTAACATTGCTATCCTCCTCGGAAGTTACAGCTCATTTAAATCTCTATATTATTAAAAGTAAAATGGTTTAAATATAATATATCATATCAATATAATAAAAGCAAAGTTTTTTTTGCTATACAACTTTTTTCTTCCATTGCATTGCTTTTGATTCACCTGATCCAGCTACAACATAGCCTTCTTTTTCGTTCACAATGCGCCAGCCATGCCCTTTAACTGAGTCACATACTGTAACAATTCCTTCTTCTAGAAGTACACGACAGACATTACTAATCCCCGCCTTATTTTGCGTTGACGTTGTATATAGCACATGCTGATCTACACTTAAGTCTAAATAGCTACTTGCTTTTTGCTCGCTTTGGCATATGTGCCAATATGTTTTTTCACACGCAATACTTTCATCTATTTTACAAAAAGAAATATTACCGCTAATTCCCTTGCACGATCCACTTGCTGCTACTAAATAAGAATTGTGTAAAGTCAATGCTGAAATCATCTGATTCATCACGATTTTAATCCTCTTTAATTTATGTGTCTCCAAATTAAAGAGCCAAACGCCACCATATTTAGCATGTATTTTTGTGCCGATAAATAGGTAATGTTTATATAAAAATAACGATCGAATAGATGGTGCCCCGCTACCATACTCAAGAAATGGATGAATGGTTTCCCATATCGAACCAAAATCATTAGAATGATACAACGTTTTATCTCCATGAGCAATGACAGTTCCTTTTTCATTACTACACACATTCCAACTCGTTGCTTTTGTTGGAAAACGCTGAACTGTCCAGTTCTCTCCACCATTCATACTACGAATAAAAATTCCTTCGTCACCTACACCATACACTACATTACCTTCGCTATGTAAATCCCTAATTCGTTTTTGAAAACCATTTAAAATTTGTTTCCATTCTCCGTCTTGTTCAATAAATAAGCCATTATATGTAGTAGCTAACATAAGCTTTCCATCTCTTAACTTTGTAATAGCGGTCGCACTTAACATTGTCTCCACGTTGACACTCCCATTCTTAGAACTTCTCAGCAAATGCAATGGCAAAATTACTGCATTTTTCAACATCCTCTTCATCTTCTGGAGCTAATTCGATTTTCAATCCATCTTGTACAAGCTCTGCACCGCGTTCTACAAGTTTCTCTTCAAATATCGTTACCGCTTCACAAAACAGTTCATACGCCGTATCTCCTGATCCGAATACCGCTACTTTTTTCCCTGATAAATCTATATTTTCTAAGTCATCGTGAAAATCTTCCGCTTCAAATGGTAGTTCACCATCGCCCCACGTATAAGACCCTAAAATAATTCCATCATAAGCCAATAATTCTTCAGCATCCATGCCTTCCATTTCTTGCAATACTACTTCATGATCAAAAGCATCTAAACTAACTTTAATTAAATCAGCAATACTCTCTGTATTTCCTGACATACTTGCATAAGCTATTAAAATTTTCGCCACTTCGGCATCCCCCTCTTGCAATAAATGATTCTCATTCTCATTATATTAATAATGAGAATCAATTTCAATTATATTTTTATTATTTTTTATCCCACAAAAAAAGCACAGATGACTATACAATCATCTGTGCTTTTTTATTACTTTTTAAAAATACCGAACGGCTTTCCGACTGGTAAAACAACTTTTCCAAAGTGTGTATTTAACACTGCTGCTGCTGAACCATAGAAAGATAGTAATGAAATAAGAAGTTCAGAATATGCTGCTAAATTATGCATTGCATGCGGCATAACACCTAAAGTACTTAATGAAAGACCAATAAATAAGAAATCAATAAGAACGAAAATCATAAATAATACTTTATGTGTTTCCATTGCACCAATTGTCATAAAGATTGTGAAAATCAAATATCCGATAAAGGCTACCCCAAGCTGTTTTGAATCTGCAGCTTGTGCTAATTTTTCGCCAAATACTCCAAGTTGAATTAACCAAGTCATTCCAACACCTAACCAAAATAGGCCATACGCACCGAATGCTGTTGTACCGAACGTATTGTTATGCTTTGCATCGTGAATGCACGCAAAGATTTGTGCAAATCCTCCTAAAAAGATTGCCCATGGTAATACAAGAGAAACGCCATCCGTTAAGCCTAACTTTTGAGATGATGCTACAAGTGTTACCATCGCTAATCCAAATAGACCAATTCCAGATGGATCTGCTGTTGTCATTTTCACATGATGTGTAGTTGTTTGATTGCTCATATAAACCTCCTGATTATAAACATACTCGAATACAATACTTAAATCAGAAGGCTATGTCAATGGTTTTTTTTGTATGTTGTCAGACCTTACTTTTTATAATGATTACATATACTTCCGACCACTTCATACGGTTTTATATTCACTTTTTCCAACTCTTGTATCGGCAACCATAACGGAATATAACTCCCTCTATCTTTTATTTCGAATTCTTCAGCTTTACCACTTCCGAAAACTCCACCTATAATATGGGCATTAAAATAATACTCCGTACCCTTATACTCCACCTTTGCAATTAGATGCTCCACTTCTATATGTACCCCTAACTCTTCATAAGCCTCTCGCTTCGTTGCTTCTTCGGGTGTTTCTCCTTCTTCAATTCTTCCTCCTGGAAAAACATAATATGTTTCCCCGTCTCGGATACGTTTTATAAGTGCGATTTTCCCTTCCTGCACAATGATAGCCGCGCCACGATTTCTTATCATTTTATTACCTCAATACGAATCGCAACTGTTCCCCACTTTTCTTCTTGTTCTTTCGTATATATTTTGTATGTACTTTCTAACATTTCCTCTAAACTGTCATTTTCACAATCCAATAATTTTTTATCAATTTGTTCGTACATTCCTTTAAAGCTTTTGTATCGTTTTATTTCCGTTACTTTTACAGTGATCGTCTCCTCTGTCGTAAGATTCGTAAATACAATATGATCGCCTCGTTTTATAAGTTGACGTTTCGCATCGTATAAACGTACTTCATATACTTTTTTTCCTAATTGAATTGACTGAAAAGGTTTATTATATAACCCCATTTCGTATATCATTCATTCCACTCCCTTTTATTCGTTGCGCTTACTACTATATTTGTGCATTACCAATTCATACAACACAGTTCACCTTATTCCAAGTTGCATATAATGTTCCATATCCATTACTTGCTTTAGAGAGGATGCTAAATTCGTTATGTTATATTTAAATCAAAAACCTGAATATAATAAATATGATATTGGTGATTATACTTATAGTAAAGTAGGGCCAACCATTTTTTCTTGGAACGATGAAACAAAATTAAAAATAGGAAAATTTTGTTCGTTAGGAGAAGAAGTCGTTTTCATACTTGGCGGCGAACATCGCGCAGACTGGATAACGACTTATCCATTTAACGCTCTCTTCAATGAAGGAGCACATATTACTGGTCACCCTTCTTCAAAAGGTGATATCGTAGTCGGCAATGATGTATGGATTGGTTATCAATCCTGCATTTTATCTGGTGTTACAATTGGTAACGGGGCCATCATTGGAGCAAAGAGCGTTGTTACAAAAGACGTACCTCCATATGCAATTGTAGCTGGTAATCCTGCAAAATTTGTTCGATATCGTTTCCCGCAAGAAACGATTGACAAACTAGAGAATCTCGCATGGTGGGACTGGGATATTTCTGTTATAAAAGGAGCTATTCCATTTCTACTCTCCAACAAAATCAACGAGTTTTTTACCTCATCGGAAAATGAATCTATATGATCAAACCAAAAAGAGCATCTCTTTCAAGATGCTCTTTTTGGTTTTATTTTTTATGTCCGTGCAACTGATTACACGGAGAACATGAAAACGGAATTTTATCTAGACAATTAAAGTTCGTTTCACAAATTTGTTCAATCGTTGGAACGAACGGTATGACCACAATATTACTTTCCATTATTTGCGTAACAGGTGGTAATACTGTGCCTGCTTGATATTCAAATCGAATACTCGCTTGATTAATATAATTTCCTGAACCACTTGGCGCGCTCTGAACTACTACTTGGAACGAAACTGTCCGTGCTTCACCTGGATTTAAATTACCTATAAGAAATCCTGATACTGGATTTACATTTGGCACTGGCGTACTATCAACCGTTACACTTCCAAGGACAAATTGTATACTACTGCCTAACATATCTTGAAAACGAATATTTTGTATGACAGTATCCCCTGTATTCGTAATAACTGTCGTAAACGTAATAACGTCTCCAATCGTTGCTGTTTGATGGTCTGCCGTTTTTACGACTGTCGTTGAAACATTTTGAGGAATAAACGGAATAACAACTGTATTGCTATCGCCTTCAACTACTACAGGCGCTTCATTTGGATTCACAGTTGCAAACCCATTCGCTGTAGCAGTATTTGTAACTAAATTATTGATTTGTCCTCCTGTTATGACGACTTGGAAATTAATAATTGCTGCATCATTTGGCTGAAAATCACCTAACGGAATACCTGTATTCGGGTTGGCAAATGGAAAAGGTACATCATTTACCGTTACCGAGCCATTTATAAATAGCGTATTCGGATCAATGATATCCGTTAAAACAATATTCGTCACAGGAACTGTACTATCATTTATAACAGCAATTCCATAAGTGACAACATCTCCTACCATCGCTACTTCAAAATCCGCTCCTTTTGCAACAAATAAGATTGCCGTATTTACCGTCACGATAACTGTATTGCTCGTATCCATCACTGTAACTGGCGGTTCTCCTGGTACTAAAATATATTCAGCTAACGCCCCAGCAAGGTTCACTACTGTACCACCATCTGGAAAACTTGTAATCGTAGCTTCATATGTTACAAGTGCCGTCTCACCGACTGGAATGTCTGGTATCGTAAATCCAGCCTGTGGATTTACTCCTGGCTGCGGAACTCCATTTATCGTTACACTATTTGGAACAAATTCAGCTTCCTGAGATAACACGTCTATAAATTGAACATTCATCGCATCAGCCGTACCAGTATTTAATATACGAACTGTATACGTTACCGTTTCTCCCACTCCAACAACCGAATGATCTACTTCTTTCAACATATCTAAACTACCTCGATTTACTGGTGTGACTGTCGTATTGCTTGAGTTCGTAATTGTAAACGGTGGTTCTCCTGGAATCAATTCGAAATCACCAGTTACTCTCGCCGTATTCATAATGCTACTAGAAGGCGGAATTGCGATTACATTTACTTCAAATGTAATTACTATACTGTCCCCTACTGCAACATCTGGTAATGAAAAGCCTACAAATGGATCTAAACCTACTTGCGGAATTCCATTTATTTGTACACTTCCAGGAACGAATTCTAAACTAGGTGACGGAACATCGATAAACTGAACATTCGTCGCTATTACCGTTCCCGTATTTGTAACTTGCACACTATAAGTTAACGTATCCCCTAATCGTGTTGCTTGCTTATTTACGGTTTTTATAACATTAAATCTTCCTCTATTTACCCTTGTTATTGTCGTATTACTCGGTTCAGTTACTACAACCGGCGGCTCTCCTGGTACTAAAGTAAAGCTTCCTGTTATATTTGCAACGTTCGTAATGGTTCCTGATGACGGGATGTTTGTAACTGTCGCTTGGAACGTCACGATAACTGTTTCACCAACTGGTATATCTCCAACTCCAAAACCAGTAATCGGATTTAAGTTTGTTTGCGGGGTTCCATCTATCGTTACACTATTTGGTATAAATGACGCTCCTGCTGAAATCGTATCAATAAACTGAACATCATTAGCTGTTACCGTTCCTGTATTCGTTATTTGAACTGTATACGTTAATACATCTCCAACGAGAGTAGCAGCCCTATTTACTTGTTTAATAACATTAAATCTTCCTCTGTTTACAGTTGTAAGTGTTGTATTGCTCGGTTGGTTTACTACAACTGGTGGTTCTCCTGGTATTAGTATAAAGCTTCCCGTAATATTCGCGGTATTAGCAATTGTTCCGTTTGATGGGACACTGACAACTGTTACTTGGAACGTAACTTCTACACTTTCACCTGGGCTTATATCTGGAAGCGAGAATCCATTATTAGGATTGAATCCGGGTTGTAGCACGCCATCTATCGTTACACTATCTGGTATAAATGTGATCGAGGACGGTAATACATCACTATATTGAACATTCGTCGCTACCACTGTACCTGTATTTTGAACTACTGTTGTATATGTGATTGTATCACCTACTGCAACAACCGGCTGACTTACTGATTTTAAAACATTTAAACCAGGTTCATTAATTTCTGTTAATGTCGTATTACTTGTTGTCGTCTCTGTAATCGGTGGTTCTGTTTCACTTACAGCAAATGTAGCTGTAACGTCTACAAAGTTAACAATCGTTCCACCTTCAGGTATGCTCGTAACCACTTCCTGATATGTGACAAGTACAAAATCATCTACAGGTATATCTGGAACTGGAAAACCGATGAAAGGATCTAATCCTGGTGCCGGTACCCCATTTATGCTCACACTTCCCGGTACAAATGCTACGCCGGCGGAAGTTGTATCTATAAATTCAACGTTCGTCGCTGCCACTGTGCCATTATTAAAGATTAATACATCATACGTTAATATTTCTCCTACAGTCGCTACTTCTTTATCTACTAGTTTTAACGGGAAAATCGAAGCTATATTAATTGTCGTTACGACTAAATTCGTTAATATTGTTTGTGTAATTGGCGGTTCCTGCGGATTCGGTTGTGAAGTAAACGTAACGTCAGCATCATTTAATATAACTTCATTATCTGGAATTTCCGTAATCGTCACTTGGAACGTCACAGAAATACTCGCTCCAGCATTCAATAGTGGACTAACTGTAAAGCCTATTTCTGGATTTAAACCAGGTTGCTGTATCCCGCCTATCGTTACACTATTTGCTACAAACGCCGTCCCTTCTGGAATGACATCTTGGAAGAGCACATCTGTAACAGGGATGATTCCTACATTTGTTATTAACACTGTATACGTTAATACATCTCCAACAGCACCAGCGGCAATATCAACTGTTTTTGTTGCTGTTACTTCACCAGGAGGAGGTAACGGTATCGTAACTACTGTCGTATTACTTGAATTTGTCGTTTTTACAGGAGGCTGTAAAGGATTTAATAAAAAAGTGGCTGTAGCAGATGCCGTATTTAGTACGGCTCCGCGCGTGGATGGCGCAACTACCGTTACTTGGAACGTTACAGTCAATGATGTTCCAGCTGCGATATTAGGAAGCGGAAAACCTATATTTGGATCAAATCCAGGTTGCGGCGTTCCATTTATCGTTACACTATTTGCTACAAATGTTGTTTCTGGAGCAATTGGATCAATAAAGGAAGCATTCGTCGCTGTTACTGTGCCGTTATTTCGAATGACAACAGAATACGTGTAAGTTTCTCCAAGTGCAGCTTGTTGTACAGATGAAGATTTTTGTATATTTAATCGAGCTGTATTTACTTGCGTCACAACGAAATTACTATTCGTTACAGTCGTTATTGGAGGATTTGCTGGATTTATAAGAAAACTTGCAGTAACGTTCGATTGGTTTCTTATATTTCCACCGCCCGGAACACTCGTCACTGTAACTTGAAACGTAATCGTAGCCGTTTGCCCGACCGGAATATTCGGTACCGGGAAACCTGCCATAGGATCCGCACCTTGCTGAACGACTCCGTTTATCGTCACACTATTTGCTACAAACGCAGCACCAGACGGAATTGGATCTTGAAAAATAATATTCGTTGCAGGAACTGTTCCTGTATTTTGAATGCGAATCGTATATGTTAACGTATCTCCTACTCCTGCTTGCGTTGTATTTACACTCTTTATTACATTAAGTGATCCTACATTCACTCGCGTCACTACAATATTACTAATCGTTACAACTGTAATTGGTGGCTGGAGAGGACTTACTTGAAAATCAGCAGTTACATTCGCATTATTCGGAAGAACTCTATTTGGTGGTACACTCGTGATTGTCACTTGAAAAGTAACTGTTACCATCCCTCCGACTGGAATATTAGCAAGTGGGAATCCAGTTGTTGGGTTTAAACCTGGTTGAGGCGTTCCATTTATTATTACACTATTTGCTACAAACGTTGTTCCAGATGGAATCGGATCAAGGAATGACACATTTGTCGCTGCTACCGTTCCACTATTTTGTATACGAACCGTATACGTTAACGTATCTCCTACTCCTGCTTCAGCAGCGCTTACACTCTTTATTACATTTAACCCTGGAGAATTCACGACTGTCATAACAGTATTACTTGGCACCGTTACAGTAATTGGTGGCTCTGTTGGATTCACAAGAAAATCTCCAGTGACATTCGCATTATTTACAACATTATTTCCCTGTGGAATTTCATCAATTAATACTTCAAACGTAACAATTGTACTCGCGCCAGTAGGCAAATTATTTAATGGGAATCCAAGTTCTGGATCTGCGCCTTCTTGTAAAACACCATTAACAACTACACTATTTTCGATAAATAATGTCCCTTGTGGAATTGAATCTTGGAAAAATACATTTGTAGCTGGTACACTACCAGCGTTTATAATTTCAATTGTATATACTAAAACATCCCCTACCGTTGCAACATCCGTATTCACTGATTTCACAACTTCAAAGTTCCCTGTTTGTACTGTTGTATTCACAACATTACTCGGAACATTGATCGTTACGGGGGGTTCACTCGGATTCACTTGAAAACTTGCTGTTACATTTGCTTGATTTAAAATATCTTCATTTTCTGGATCCTGTACAATTAATACGTCAAATGTGACTACAACTGTTTGGGCCGCAGGAATATTAGGAAGAGAAAATCCTGTATTCGGATTCAATCCACTTTGCGGTACTCCATTAATTGTTACAGAATTCGCAACAAATGAAACAGCAGAAGGAATAGGGTCTTGGAAAAATACATTTGTTAGCGGAACGTTTCCTGTATTTTGAACGGCAATCGTATATGTTAAAGTGTCCCCTACTGCCGCTTGTGTCGTATTCACTTCTTTTATTACATTTAAACCACCTGTATTCACTTGTGTCACAACTGTATTCGTTTGCCTATTAATCGTCACTGGTGGTTGATTCGGAATAACGACGAAGTTAGCAGATACATTTCCGCGATTCGCAATCGTGCCTCCGGATGGCGTAGATGTAACCCGTACTTGAAATGTAACCGTCCTACTTCCGCCTGGAGAAATATTTGCTACCGTAAACCCAGTCGCTGGATTTGCTCCTGGTTGTGAAACCCCATCTATAGTCACACTATTCGCTATAAAAGTCGTTCCAATTGGGATTGGATCTTGAAAAATAACATTTGTCGCAAGTACATTTCCTGTATTTTCAATTGTAATAGTGTACGTAAGAACATCATTCACTGTCGCAAAAGCTCTATCTACTGTTTTTCTCGTTCTTATATCAGCTATATTAATAGTAGTAACTACAGTATTACTTGTCGCTTGCCCTGAAACTGGTTGTTGGCCGGGTACTGGAATAAAGTTAAATGTTGCACTCGCACGATTCGGAATTGGATTGACAAGCGGATTAGATGTTACTCGAACTTGAAAGCGCACTACAGTCGTTTGCGAAGCATTAATACTTCCTAGATTAATACTACTTGCTGGATTTGCTCCTGGACGTGCTATCCCATTTACCGTAACACTATTTGGAACAAATGTTGTGCCACCAGGGATACTATCAACAAAAATAACATTATTTGCCGTGACATTTCCATTATTCGTCACATTAACCGTGTATGTTAATACATCATTAAGTGTTGCTGTCTGTAAATCTACAGATTTTTGCATACTTATAGTTGCTTGATTCACTGTCGTTTGTACTGTATTTGAAGTAGACGTACTTGTAATAGGTGGACTACCGACGAAAGGACGGAATTGATATGACACCATTGCGCGATTTGGAATAGGATTTGGGTTCGGAAACGATGTTATTCGCACTTGAAAAGTAACAATTCTTTGCGTGTTATTTGGGATTGTTCCTAAATTAATTCCATTAGCAGGGTTCGCATTCGGCTGTGTTACGCCTCCTACCGTTACACTACCTGCAACAAACGTCGTTCCATTCGGAATACTATCACGTAATACAACGTTTTCTGCACTTCCTGTTCCCGTATTTGGGACCGTAATCGTATAAGTGAGAGTATCCCCTACCCCTGCGGCTGTTCTATTAACAGATTTAACAGGATTAATAATTGGCCCCGTTGCATCAATTTGAACACCAAAACCAGCTGCAGCGTATCCATCGCCATTTGTAACGAATCGAACAGTTGCTGACGTTTGATTATTTACTAATGATGCAGAGGCATTTACATTTGTAATATCCCACCCTTGTCTTCGGACAGCCAAAGCTATCCCTAACGGCTGATTCAAATCTCCAAATGTTCCAGTTGTATCTAAATCTCCAATATCATTACAAATTTGTGACTGAAAAAAATTATTTGCGGGGTTTCTCGGGCCAGATAATGCAACTGTAGCATTCGCATTCGGTCCAAAGCGAAGTTGATCTCCAACTATGTTAGAATCACCTTCTTGAGCAGTTACGAGCACTCGCCCTGTTACCGCTCCTGTCGCTGGGGTAGCAAATCCTGAAATAGTAGCATCAACTGGTGGTGATGAAGCATCGATAATTTCTTGACCTGCATAAACTGACAAATTCCGAAGTGGCAAACTTGCATTTTGATACACAACCTCAAGTGTCCAACCAGCCGAACGACTAATAGTTGGATCAAACGAAGTTCTTGCAGCTGGCACTGCACCTGTAGTATAAGTTCCTGCCCCACCTGCACTAACAAGATTCGTTACATTGGCAGAGCGCGCATAATAAAACTGATTTCCTACTGAACCTTGCTGTGCGGTAGCAGGATCTGGCATAACAGAAAACGTGCCTGCTGGTGTTGTAAATGTAATGTTATCATTTAAAAATGGTAAAACATCTTCCGTATCAGTCCGGAAAGTACCAGCCCAAACTAATTCTGCATATAACACACTGCTTCCCGCTGGAAGATTTAAAATTGCACTTGAAGAATTCAATTGCCATTCATCTGTTGTCCCTGCTGGGAATCCTGGTACTTGCAGCGCTGTATTTACTGTCGTAAACACAGCAAGTGTACCAAAAATATTGCCTGGCGCAGGCGATGTAGGGCTAAGCCCTAACGTATTCCCCGTAAAAGTGACGGCACCAGGTACTGTTGTTGTAAAACGATTTATAAAAGGCACACAATCATCTCATTTCAATTATAGTAAAAAGTGCTCTATACTATAAAATGTAGACAAACTATGCAATGTACTTTGTCCAACAAAATTCCGCATATACGAGAGGAGCTTACTACACTATGCGCTATGTTATCGTAACAGGAACTTCACAAGGTTTAGGTGAGGCAATCGCCGCGCAATTGTTAGAAGAAAACACGAGTATCATATCTATTTCTAGAAGAGAAAATAAAGAGCTTACGAAACTTGCACAGCAATATAACAGCAATTGTGTTTTCCACTCCTTAGATCTTCAAGATGTACATAATTTAGAAACGAACTTTAACGAAATCATTTCATCTATTCAAGAAGACACTGTATCATCTATTCATTTAATTAATAATGCTGGTACGCTCGCACCGATGAAACCAATAGAAAAAGCAGAAAGCGAACAGTTCATTACGAACGTTCACATTAATTTACTTGCACCTATGATTCTTACATCTACTTTCATGAAACATACGAAAGAATGGAAAGTAGATAAACGTGTTATAAACATTTCATCTGGCGCAGGAAAAAATCCTTATTTCGGATGGGGCGCTTATTGCACGACGAAAGCTGGTGTAAATATGTTTACGCAGTGCGTAGCAACCGAAGAAGCAGAAAAAGAATATCCAGTAAAAATCGTCTCTTTTGCACCTGGTGTCGTTGACACAAGTATGCAAGCACAAATTCGTGAAACAAATAAAGAAGATTTCATCAATTTAGACCGCTTCATCGCACTAAAAAAAGAAGGAAAACTATTGTCACCTGAATACGTTGCGAAAGCAATTCGCAGCTTACTAGAAACCGAGAATTTTCCGCAAGGTGAAGTCATTCGAATTGATGAATAACAAAAAGGCACGCTCTAATAGCGTGCCTTTTCATTTTATTTCTCTAAAAATATAAGTACAGACTCCGCAATTTGTTCATAACCAATCTCTTGATAAATTTTATTTGATGTCGGATTTGCCAAATCTGTATATAAAGTCGTTGTTTTGTAACCTTCATCTAACATACGTTGACTCAGTGCAGCGACACAACTAGATGCGTGCCCTTTTTTCCGCGCTTCTTTCGGTGTATATACAAAATTAACTGTTATATTGTTTGTAGTTGGTCTCGTTTTTGCAGCTACAGACACAAGCTTCCCATCTACTTCTAAACCAAATAGACGACGGTTAGTAATTAATGTATGAGCGGTTTGGGTCGCTTCTTCTTTCGTAGTAGGCAAATTCACATCTTCGCAAAATTGATATATCCACTGTTCTATTAATGTTAGCTCATCACTACTTACTTCTCTAAAAACTCCATCTCCTTTCCACTTTTTCTTCACTTGTCTTAATTCATATACACCTTGCTCCATTGCAATAGTAGTTTTCTTATTTTCTAACACGGCAATCTCTTCTGCTAATCTCTGTACAATTTTCTTATTACCAATCAATCCAGGAACATTTGGATATACTTTCGTTAATTTTTTTGCAAGTTCCACGATGTCCTCTTCCGGCATTTCAGACGTAGCAACAATGATTTGTTTCTTTTCTTCTGTTTGAAGAAATACAACCGCAATTTCTTCTCCTTGTTTCGCTATCCCCATAAATATCGGTTGTTGGACCATTTGTAATACACCTAATATGAGATTATTTTCCTGCTCATTCTTTTCTAAAAATGGTGTAACCTCTTCTTTAAAAGTAAGAATCTCTTCATATACATGTAATTGAATCATCGACAATCTCTTCTCTCTATTTATAGTTTCATTAAGTATTGGCGATTAATTCACTAAATCCCTCTTTTACGATTCAATAATATCCGAGGCTAACGTATTCAAATCATCTTCCGCTTGTAAAATTCTCTTTTTTTCCTTTTCAAATACCTCTTCTTCTTTTTGAAATGATTTTTTTCGATTGTTAATCATACGCTCCATTTCTTTTTTACTCGGTCCACCGTATACATTTCTTTTTTGTATAAAAGCTTCTGGTGATACAATTTCTTCCCACTCTTTTTCTAATAATTTTATTTTAAATTTTTCTTGTAAGTATATATTTACATCTTTTACATGCAATTCATGTAGCTCTTTTTTCTGCTCCAATAATATATTCGCAACAACACTCGCTGCCTGATGCGCATGTCGAAATGGAATGTCATAGTTTTTCGTTAAAACATCTGCGAAATCAGTTATCGTAATTGCATGTTTATAAGAACGATTTTTTAACGTTTCTTTTTCTACTTTCATCGTTCGAATGACCGCATTCATAATACAAAAAACACGAATAGTCTTTTCAATTCCTTTATATAAATACGGCTGCAAATCATCTTCTGTATCAACAATATCACCAAATGGTGTATTATGAATCATTTGAAATACTGTAAATGCTTCTCCTAAAGCACTACTCGTAATCGCACGGGCATGTTCAATGGAAACTGGATTTCGCTTTTGCGGCATAATGCTACTAATTTGTACATATGGTTTTGCAACAGTAATACCATCATATTCTTTCGTCGCTAATAGTAAGAAGTCATGAATCCATCTACTCGTATTCGTCATCATTACCATCAGTAACGAGCTAACTTCTAATAAATAATCTGCTCCCGCAACAGCATCATATGAATTCTCAATTACATTTGTAAATCCAAGTAAATAGGCAACTCGCTCCCGTTTAATTGGGAAACTTGTTGTGGAAAGAGCCGCAGCCCCCATTGGAGATTGATTTAAAAGTTTGTACGTTTTTTTCATTCTTTCTAAATCTCTTTGCATCGTATCATAAATCGCTAACGTATAATGACCAAATGTAGTTGGCTGTGCTGGTTGTGTATGTGTATAAGCTGGCATAATCGTTTCCTTATGCTCATCGGCAAGTTGCAACATACTTTCTTGCAATAACAAATGATGCTCCATTAATCGTAGTATATATCGCCTTAAACTCATACGATACATCGTTACACCCATATCATTTCTACTTCTACCAATATGCATATTACTTACATAATCGCATTTTGCTTCTTGAGAAATGAAATGTTCGACTAAAAAAAAGAGATCTTCATGCTGCTTTGTATATAGCAATTGATCTTTCGGGATTCCCTCTATCTTTTTTAGGGCGTGTAATATAACTTTAGCTTCTTCCTTTTTCATTAACTTTTCTTCAGTCAGCATTGTAATATGCGCTTTATGCACTTGAAACATATCTTTTAATAAGTAATCTCGCTGAAAATGAAATACATGTTGTAATACACAATCCACATATGTTTTCCCAGGGAAATCAGCGCCTTCACTCTTTATAAACTCTTCTTTACTTTGTTTCATCACCTTTTCCCCTCTCACCTAATTATTACTACCCATCATACCCAGCGATAGGAAAAAAGTGCTTGTATATAAAAAACTCGGTGCTCCCTGCACCGAGTTTATTTAATAAAAGTTGCATCATACTTATCACTTTGCAACACTTGGAAATGTAAGTTTGCTAAATGTTTACGTATTTCTGCACTGTCTTCCTCATTTAAATTATTTGCTAAAAACACGATTTCTGTACAGTTCCCGCGTTTATCCATTGCATAAACTGCTTTTGTAACTGTCCATGGTGTATAGCCATTTTTTTGCCCTGCATGTCTAAATGTTTTACGGTATTTCTTAGCGCTCATATCTGTTTCAACGATATTCGCCCACACTTTTTCTTCTGCGTCTGTCAGGCCACCTTTATGATTTGCCTTTTGAAGCAGTACCATATAATCGTTTGCAGAAGCTGCTGGTAATCGATCTGACCAAATTTTATCGTAACGTTCCTCTAAATAAAGAGGAATTTCCTTTTGTAATAATGGTCCCTTCTTTTTTAAGCGTTCATGAATAATCATTGCATATTCACGATATTGCTCTTGAGACATTTCTTTTAACTTTTTCTCTATTTTATATTTCGGAACATGTAGTTCTTTATGCAAATATCCAGGGATGTATAAAGATGAAACAATCGGAAATAGCGGCTGATGTGCTGGAAGGGATAAACTTTGTAAATTTCTATTAATATTATCTAACCCTAACACTTCCATTAAATATTCAGCATTCGCATTCGAACTAAATTTAACCATTCCTTTTGCCACTTCTTCTAAAGAAACTGCCCCTTCTGTTATCTTATCTGTCTTTTGCAAATACCTTTGCCATCTATCTTGTGCACCGCCATCTGTATTCGGTACGTAATAACGATTCACATCATTTATGGAAACGAAACTAGACGGATCAATTTTCCCTTCCGTAACTTGTTTCGTATATTCAAGCGCCACAATTAACTTCATCGTACTAGCAACTGGCAATACAACATTCGGATTTACAGAATAAACGACTTTATCATTTCTTTTTACTAGAAGCGCGCTATTTTTTTCATCTTTATGTTCTTCAATAAAGGATGCGATATACTGCGCATCATCATTATTTGAACTCCATACTTTTTTCACTAAAAAATTACCCGATATTAGCAAAACGAAAATACCCACAATTACTGCGCATACTATAGTTTTTTTCAAGTAAAATTCCTCTCCTATTGTGTAACTCTTCTCTATTTATCTCTTACAAACAAAATAGTGGAGATGATTATTTTAGTAATCATCTCCACTATTTTAACTTGTATCCTCTTATTATGTCTACGTCATAATTTTCACGAAGTCTTCGAGAAATTTTTTATAATGCAATGACCAACCAATTCGAACCCAATTCTTTAAAGCTTTTGCATCAGGTTGAGGACGAAAATCAGCAATACTTTCTCCTTTAGCAATCCCTACTGTATCTACATCGACACGGCGGTATACATAGTCCAAAATAGAGGGATTCGTCGCAACCATCATTGTGACAACGTCATGCACTGGACTTCCTTTTATTTTCGGATTTAGCTTTCTATAAGCTTTATAATAATACGTAAAAATCGGTTCAATTAATTTATTAAAATTCGTTTTAGAATGTTTCGTAATGTAATTCACCATCTCTGGCGTAATAATTGCTTCAGATGTAACGTTAAGTGGCACTAATGTCACATTCTTGGCGTTTTGCATCACTAATTGTGAAGCAATGGGATCACCATGAAAATTCGCCTCTGCAACTGGTGTAACATTTCCAGGCATTAAGAAAGAACCGCCCATTATATAATATTCTTTCACATACTTCATCATCGGCTTTTGCAAAATAAACGCTGTTGCGAGCGTCGTTGACCTGCCAGCGTCAACAATGATTAATTCTCCTTTATATTTTTCAAGAATATCAAAAAACACACAAAAAGGCTTTATATTCGGAGAAAGATTTTTCGGAGGACGAATTGGTCCTAAACCTTCTGCCCCGTGAATTTCTGGATAGTATGTTGTAATATCTCCAGATAAAGGAATCTTCGCACCATTAATAATCGGTATATCTTCCCTTCCTGCTAATTGTAATAAATATGCTGCATTACTCGTCGCCTTTTCTTGCGTTACATTTCCGTATCCAGTTACTACGCCAACAATGTCAATATCAGGATGCAACAATCCATACATAATTGCTAAAGAGTCATCAATTCCCGGGTCTCCTAAAAATAATACTTTTTTCATCGACCTCAACTCCATCCCCCTCAATTGTTATTAATTTATGAATAGTCATTGATATACAGAATAAAAAAGAACAAATTCATACGAAAAAACGCAGTCCTATAAGGACTACGTTCTTTATATAACCTATACTGTTTTTTTCACAGCACTCATACTTCCAATGATATAAGCGATAAACGCTAAGCAAATCGGGAAGACCACTGTATGTATACCGAACGGATTTGGGTAGAAAAGATGAATACACATATATGAGCCTACTCCAACTAAAATAGAAGCGAGTGCCCCTGTTGCATTTCCTTTCCTCCAATATAATCCTAATACGATTGGCCAAATGAATGCTGCTTCTAATCCACCGAAAGAAAATAAATTTAACCATATTAAAAAATCTGGTGGTTTAATCGCTGCTGCATAAACGAGCAGTCCTACGATAGCAGTAATCCATAAACTTCCTTTTCTAATCGTACTGTCTGCGGCATCTTTATTTATGTAATTTACGTATATGTCTTTAATAATTGATGAGCTTACAAGTAACAATAACGAGTTTACTGTAGACATAATTGCTGCCATTGGTGCAGCTAAGAAAACTCCAGCTAACCAAGGTGGCAATACTTCCATCGCGAGTAGCGGCATTACTTTATCTGGTACCGTTATCCCTGGAAGTACGACTCTTGCGAACACACCCGTTAAATGCATACCAATCATAATTGTACCTACAACAATCGTCCCAATTATTAAAGCTTGGTGCATCGCTTTTGAATTTTTATAAGACATGGCACGCACGCTTATTTGCGGTAAACCAACTACACCAATTCCAATTAAAATCCAAAATGATGTTACATATGATTTCGTTAAACTGCCATCTGCTCCGAATGGTGTAATTAAATTCGGATTGATTTGAACAAGTTCCTGCATAATCTTTTCAATTCCACCACCGGCAATGACAGTAGCAATTAAAATGATTGTCGTTCCAACTAACATAATAATACCTAATAACGTATCTGATAAAGCAACGGCACGGAATCCACCAATTAATACGTACACAAGTACAGAAAAAGTAAATAAAAATAGTGCTGTTGTATAAGAAAGACCCGTTAACGACTCAATTAAACGACCACCGCCGACCCACTGAGCTACTGTTGCTGAAAATAAGAAAATAATAATACATAATGCAGAAAGTATAACAACTGCTTTATTATTATATCTTCCCTTTAAATAATCGATAAGAGTAATGGCTTCCATCTTCCTAGCGATAATTGCAAACTTTTTACCGATAACCGTTAAAACGATGTATCCTGTTACAACTTGAATCGCAGATAGTAGTACCCATCCAAGACCCATATTGTATGCAATACCAGGACCACCAATAAAGCTGCTTGCACTACCATACGTAGCGATCATTGTCATAGCTAATAATAAACCGCCAAGCTCACGCCCACCAAGAAAATATTCTTGCAAAAATTTATTATGAGCCGTTGCTTGCACGCGTCTTGAAGCATATACACCAATTAAAAATACAACGATAAACGAAATTATCATTGGAATGATTACATACCAATTCATCTATTATTCCTCACTTTTTTCTTCCTCATCGAGTGAAATATCTTGAAATACAAAACGAACAACTAAACTAAGTAAAATAACCATAACGATAAATCCAACGATACAGCTATAAAAAAACCATGCTGGAAAACCGAATACATATGTATATTCACTTGGATTTTTACTACCAAGCCCATAAGCAAATCCGTACCATATTATAAAATTAATAATAGCAAGTCCAAGACCAATTAACGCTTCTCTATGGGCAATTCGAAAGCGTGGATCATCATGATAATTCTTCATTTTCTCCCTCCTCTCACGATGTATTATTGTACCATTGTTCTTCTAGTTTTTCCTACTAGAAAGCAAAAACAAGCAGGATTTTTTATAATTATATAGAAGATTCTCTTATATTACATATTTTTTACAATTGTAACACAAATGAAATTTGAATTTTCAGTATTTGTTAATTATGATTTAAATTAGAGGCTTTCCATCTAGTTTCCACATCCTTGACTTCGGAATAAACGCCGTCTCGTACTGCGTTTACATTATATTTTCAAGGGGGTTATACAATGAGTCAACTAGCTGTAAATCTTCATGAAAAAGTAGAAAAGTTTCTTCAAGGTACAAAAAAGTTATATGTGAATGGATCTTTCATTGAAAGCGCTTCCGGAAAAACATTTAAAACACCTAACCCAGCAACTGGTGAAACACTTGCCGTCGTTTCTGAAGCTGGTCGCGAAGATATTCATAAAGCTGTCGTTGCAGCTCGCATGGCTTTTGACGAAGGTCCTTGGTCACGTATGAGCACTGCTGAGCGCAGTCGTCTTATGTACAAATTAGCTGATTTAATGGAAGAACATAAAGAAGAGCTTGCACAGCTCGAAACGTTAGATAACGGAAAGCCCATCCGTGAAACAATGGCAGCAGACATACCACTTGCAATTGAGCATATGCGCTATTATGCTGGCTGGGCGACGAAAATCGTTGGTCAAACAATCCCTGTTTCTGGTGATTTCTTTAACTATACACGCCATGAAGCTGTTGGTGTCGTTGGTCAAATTATCCCTTGGAACTTCCCACTTCTTATGGCAATGTGGAAAATGGGAGCAGCGCTTGCTACAGGATGTACAATCGTTTTAAAACCTGCAGAACAAACTCCACTATCCGCTCTATATTTAGCTGAATTAATTGAAGAAGCTGGATTCCCAAAAGGTGTTATTAATATTGTTCCTGGATTCGGTGAATCAGCTGGACAAGCTCTTGTTAATCATCCACTCGTTGATAAAATTGCATTTACTGGTTCTACTCCAGTCGGTAAACAAATTATGCGACAAGCATCTGAATCATTAAAACGCGTTACACTTGAGTTAGGCGGAAAATCACCAAATATCATCTTGCCAGACGCCGATTTATCTCGCGCGATTCCTGGTGCCCTTTCTGGTGTTATGTTTAACCAAGGACAAGTATGCTCTGCTGGATCACGCTTATTTGTTCCGAAGAAAATGTATGATAATGTCATGGCTGACCTTGTCCTTTACTCTAAAAAATTAAATCAAGGTGCTGGCTTAAGCCCAGAAACCACAATTGGTCCTCTCGTTTCTGAAGAACAACAAAAACGTGTAATGGGCTACATTGAAAAAGGAATTGAAGAAGGCGCTGAAGTACTTTGCGGAGGAAGCAATCCATTCGATCAAGGCTACTTCGTTTCCCCTACTGTATTCGCTGACGTTAATGATGAAATGACGATCGCAAAAGAAGAAATTTTCGGCCCAGTTATTTCTGCAATACCTTTTAACGATATTGATGAAGTAATTGAACGTGCAAATAAATCACAATTCGGCTTAGCAGCTGGTGTGTGGACAGAAAATGTTAAAACGGCACACTATGTTGCAAGTAAAGTACGTGCTGGTACTGTATGGGTAAACTGTTATAACGTCTTTGATGCAGCATCTCCATTTGGAGGATTTAAACAATCCGGTCTTGGCCGTGAAATGGGATCTTACGCATTAAATAACTATACAGAAGTGAAGAGCGTTTGGCTCAACTTAAACTAACGGAAAAAGAACCTGACCTATCCGGTCAGGTTCTTTTCATTATGTATGCCTTTAAACTTGCAGTCCCCCGCTCACATTCAATACTTCTCCTGTAATATAGGATGCGTATTCTGATGCTAAAAAGGCAGCTGCGTTCGCAATATCTTCTGGCGTTCCGATTCTACCAACTGGAATTGCCCCGACCATCTTTTCTTTCACTTTATCTGGTATCGTTTTTGTCATATCTGTATCCATAAATCCTGGACAAATCGCATTACACGTAATACCGAAACTTCCAACTTCTTTCGCTGCCGTTTTCGTTAAACCTACAACGCCTGCCTTCGTAGCCGCATAGTTTGCTTGACCTATGTTTCCTTCTCTACTAATTGAAGATATGTTAATAATGCGTCCATACCCTTGTTGTCTCATGTAAAGGAGAGCTGGTTGCATACAATAAAAAACACCAGTTAAGTTTACTTGCATTACTTGTTCCCAAGCAGATTTCTCCATTTTATGTAACATTGCATCTCTTGTAATTCCAGCATTATTCACTAAAATATGTAATGTTCCGAATTTTTGAACCGCATATTCAATTAATGACTTCGCTTCATTTTGATTACTCACATCACATCGATATAGGCTCACTTCATATCCTTCATCCGATAACTCCCGTGTCGTTTTTTGTAACTTCTCTTCATTTACATCACTAATTAATACTTTCGCCCCTAGTTTTGCATAAACCCTTGCAATCTCTTTTCCAATTCCCTGTGCAGCTCCTGTTACAACAGCTGTTTTCCCATTTAAAAACTCCATCCCTATCCCCCATTTCTATTACTTATACTGTATATTTCGGCTTTTTACTTTCCAATTCCTCTTTGTATAAAAAAGTCTATTTGTGTCAAACTAACTTTGCAACGTCGCATAAAGTGAAACTTTAATCAGTGGTTTTTTCTCCATCCCCCACTGATTATTAGTTGAACCAATCCGACTTTTATGGGCGGCCCGACCCCCACCTAACTTCTTTGCTTTCGCTGAATTTTGAGGTGGGGGTCTTACTGCCCATTAAAGCGGGATAAAGTGTAAGGAGATTGTGTCGAATGAACAAAAAAAATTTCAAACAAAACAAAGCTACTGATGGCATTGATGTTGAGTTCTCTCGTGAACTCGCTGATCACGATGACTTAGAAGCGAACGCACGTGCAAATGCCGCTGATGCACGTCAAAAACGCCAGTCTACAAAAAAATAAGGAAAGCACAACCTTATTCTTTTCAACAGGGACCTACTACCCAACAAAATAAACCGAGAGACATCTCTCGGTTTATTTTCGATATTTTTTTTTATAATGTGCCAAAGTAAGTAGCGGATAAATTTGGGCATAGCTATGATAACGAATATAAAACCCACCTGGTAAACCTGTTCCAGTAGGATATTTTTCATTCACATAAGGATTCGCAAGCAAATATGAAATGCCTTTTCGAATAGTTGGTGTTTCTTTATCATAGTAAGAAATGAGAGCATCTAACGCCCATGCTGTTTGAGATGGTGTACTAAATGGTAGAGTAACGAATCTTTTCTCCACACTACTTTGGCATGATTCTCCCCACCCACCATCTTCATGCTGTATATGTTCAAGCCATAAAGCTGCTCGTTTCAATGATGGATTGCTAGATGAAATTCCGAGTGACCGTAAACCAGTCATAACAGCCCACGTACCATATATATAACAAATCCCCCATTTCCCATACCAGGATCCATTTTTCTCTTGTACATCCATTAACCAATTTATCGCACTTTGTTTTTGTTTCTCAGGTAATTCATTTTGCGTATATGTCCCGAAAAGTTCTAACACTCTCCCTGTAATATCTGGTGTAGAAGGATCTGTAATCATGTCGCTTGCGTTTTCGATTGGTAAATTTGCTAATAATTTGCTCGTTACGCCTTTTTCAAACGCTCCCCAGCCACCATCATTATTTTGTAATCCTTTAATCCAATTGACCCCTTTCTTCCATGCATTTTCTATATTTTCGTTTCCTCTACTTCTTGCCAACGCTCTTAGCACAGCTGTTGTATCATCGATATCTGGAATTGTCGTATTCACATCCGAAAAACCCCAACCGCCAGGAGTCAGCACGGGAGCATGTACGCTCCAATCAGCTTTTTTTGTATGCTGTTTTTTTAATAAATATGTTATTGTCTGTTGAATCATCTTGTTATCTCTCGGAACGTGTGCCTCTTGTAACGCATAGCTGAGTAAAGCCGTATCCCATACAGTTGAAGGAGAGTTTTGCAAATGATTCCCTCTTTCCATCTTCCATATATAAGATGTTATCCCCGTTATGGCCTTTTGAATCATTGATGATTGAAGAGAATGTCCTAATGCGAGTAAAGCATAAATCATATAAAACGAGGCAGTTGCGTAACTATATAACGTTCCATTTTCTTCAATACGCTCTTTCATAAAACGTTCAACTTCCTCATATCCTTTATGATGTAACGAAAGAGGATACGATATAATTTGCTTTACATCACTTAATAATGTTTGAAACAACGGAGACCGATCCTCCCGAAACCATTCTCCGCCCCCGCCGGAAATGTGATTTAAATTTGGCAATAACTTTTTCCTTACTTGAAATCTTTTATTTAAACAAAGCATCATCGGAATTAAATGAATACGTGCTGAGCTACTCAATTCAAATATACTGAGAGGGGAATCATTTTGGAGAAACATGATTGGTGTTGGCAAATGAAAGAGTGAAGGATATTCATACTCTCCATGAATTGCTAACAAAAACTTCGTCATAAAATGAGCACGCGCTACGCCTCCACGTTCCTTAATAAACATTTCGGCCCGCCTCATATTCGCATCTTCTTTTGTATATTTTTTCGATGCTAGCAGGGCCGCATAAGATTGAATTGTAGCAGATAAATTACCACCTACTTCATCTTCATACAATTTCCATGTTCCTTCATTTGTTTGGAGTGATGCTAACCTTTTTACAAACGGTTCTATCTCTTTATCTCTACCTAATAATTTTAATAAAAAAATCATATGGCAATCTGTTAATGGTGCCCCTTCAAAACAAAACCGCCACGTTCCATCTCGCTGTTGCATCGTTTGAAGGGCCGTTGTTCGCCTCGCTATTTCTTCATGCACTTTTTCATATAATAACAACTTACTCACCCACCCTTTTGAAATCCGTATAACGATATTCAAAAAGGGAGCTGAATATGTATGAAAACAAAGAAAAGCAGAACATATAAAATGTTCTGCTCATAAACAATATCCCACTCCGACAATTATCCCTACTAAAGCACCAACTACTACTTCATACGGTGTATGTCCAACAAGTTCATTTAATTTCTTATACTCTGTTTGTCTACCGTGAAAAAACTCATTCAAAATTTTTGCTTGTTTACTTACCGCAAGCCTTACTCCTGAGGCGTCATACATAACAATAATGGCAAAAATAGCAGCAATCGCAAACATGGAACTTTCCACGCCTTCCACAACGCCAACACCTGTCGCGAGTGCTGTAACAGTTGAAGCATGAGAACTTGGCATCCCACCTGAAGCGAAAAACTTTGCAAAATCAAATTCACCCGTTTTAACCAATTTAAAGACTACTTTCGTTAATTGTGCTAAAAACCATGAAATTACAGCGGCCATAAGCGGATCATTATGTAAAATTGTTTCCACGTTCTCAGCTCCCTACTAGCTATAATGGAAATCCTATATAGTATCAGTATAAAGAAAAATGCGTAGAAAATACTACGCATTATGATACTTTTGCTGATTTATTTTTTATAAATTTCGGTTGTTTCTGCACTAAGAACTTTGTTTTCGCTACCGAGAATACAAATAATGCAACCCATATACAGAAAAATGCAATCATATGAGTAGAGGTGAAATGTTCACCAAATACGAATACACCTAAAATTAAACTAATCGTTGGCGCAATATATTGTAAAAATCCGACCATATAAAGTGGAATAAGTTGCGCTCCTTTCGCAAAATAAAAAAGTGGTAAAGCAGTAACAATGCCCGCTCCTATTAATAGTAACGTCGATACCATGGAAATAGATCCAAATGAACCGAAGCCATGTGCTCCAGTCATAATAAGATAAATAATTGCAAACGGCGTCACTAACATCGTTTCCATCGTAAGCCCAATTGTTGCATCATAGTTTAACAATTTTTTCGTTAATCCGTATAATCCAAATGAAAAGGCTAGTGATAAAGAAACCCACGGTATAGATCCGAAACGTACCGTTAAAATAATAACTCCTACTCCAGCTAAACCAACTGCAACATATTGCCAAAAGTTTAACTTTTCCTTTAGAACGACTGTACCAAGTAAAATACTAATAAGCGGATTAATATAATACCCAAGACTAGCTTCAATGACATGATTATGATTCACGGCCCATATGTAAACAAACCAGTTTCCACTAATCAAAACCGAAGCTATTGTTAATGACATTAATAATTTAGGTCGTTTAAAAAGATTCACAAACTCCCCAATAAACTGGCGAAACCTTTTCGTAACACCTATTACTAGTAACATAAAAACGAACGCCCAAACGATGCGGTGTGCTAATATTTCATCTGCAGGAACTTCCTCAACCCATTTCCAATAGATTGGTAGGATTCCCCACATCGTATAAGCACCAGCCGCATATATAATCCCTTTTTTTTGCTGTGCTGATTGACTCCCCATCTTCCTTTTTCTCCTCTTCTCATTTTTCTCCATTATACGGTCCCGCGTGCTCACTTTACCAATAATCAATCTGCAATTCTTTCGACATTTCTCATACAACAAAAAGTAAACATACCGTTATAACGACAAGTAACGGTATACCGAAAACAAATTTCTTTTTATGAGTTTTATGGTGAAACATATACATACCGATCCAAGCACCAACTGCTCCTCCAGCTGCCGCTGATAAAAACAACGTACTTTCTGGCGTTCTCCACTGCTTTTTCTTCGCTTTTCGTTTATCAAGCCCCATAAGGCTAAAAGCTATAACATTAATAATAATAAAATAAATCCATTTCATCGCTTTCTCTCCCTATGAAAAATTCGCTTAATGGTAACATGAAAAAACGACGGAAACAACTGAAGAACACTTTTTATTAATTAGTTATCTTCATATTTGTATAGCCAATTAAACAGAAAGATGTTATGAGCAGAACCTTATATTTCATTCCCTTCACCCACTACCATATCATTGAAAAAACTTCTCTCAATCTCTTTTTCATCAAAATGAAGAACTACGATTAACCCTACATATAAAGAAACGAAATTTAGAAACCATTCGCCATTATCATCTTTGTTAGCTAAACATTTAAATATCTCTTGAAATTGCATACGCTCATCTGTAGCAACAAACGGTCGCACGCCAAAGTATTTCAATACGAGATTCAGCTTCAGTTGCACGGATAATGATAATATATATTTTAATAACTTTGTATAATAAACAACATTTTTTTGGCTATATAACGTCACAAGTTTTTGATGTAAACGAGAAATCGATAATTCCTTTTCAGTCACTTGTGTTGCTTCTATTGTTTCAACCATCTTTCTCATATCCATTACATTTACCCCTCCTGAAAAAACAAAGCAAAAAATATTTATTTTATAATCAGCAATAATTGAGTATTTCTCGTCTCTCTTTCTTCTTCACTAACTAAGTCATACTTTTTTAAAAGATGAAAGATATCGTTTAATATTTCCTGCGAATGATTACGTTGCAAAAATCCCTCCAATCCTGTAAAAATCCCTTCCGGTAAAAAATTCTTCTGACTTTCCAGCTTATTCATTACATCTTCCATAGTATGATCGATATTACAAGCCATAAAAAATCCCTCCTTTATCCTTTATAAATAATATCCTCTGCTAACGATGTAAACACTTCTCCCACAAGAGAGTCTTCATCATATACAGATGAACCGTTGTTTTCTTCTCGTTTTGCAAAAGGTATTTGCGCGATCACTTCTGTTTGCAATTGTTCTGCAAGCATTTCGCCTCCACCTTTTCCGAAGAGATAATTTTTCGATCCAACTTGTTCTTCATAATAAGCCATATTTTCCACAATACCTAAAATTTCGTGTTTCGTATGTTTTGCCATAACACCTACTCTAGATGCTACGAATGAAGCTACATTGTGTGGTGTTGTAACGATAATTTCTTGCGCCTGCGGGATCATTGCAGCAACATCAATAGCAACATCCCCTGTACCAGGTGGTAAATCAAGAAGTAAATAATCTAATTCTCCCCAGTGCGTATTCGCTAGGAAATTTTGAATCCATTTATTTAACATCGGCCCGCGCCACATAACCGGGTTATTTCCTTCCGTAAAAAATCCCATCGACATAATTTTAACACCGTGACTAACGACTGGAATTGCCGTTTGATCAATCATCGTTGGCTTTTGATTCGTTTCCATCATAGCTGGAATGCTAAAACCATATATATCTGCATCTAATATCCCCACTTTTTTGCCCATACGAGCTAAAGCAGTTGCAAGATTAATTGTCACTGTTGATTTTCCAACTCCACCTTTTCCGCTCGTTACAGTAATAAATCGTACCCCTGAATCAAGGCGAAGCATGCTTGGCATACCAGTTTCTGTTCTACTATTTTTCTTTAACTTTTCTGTTAGCGCAGCTCGCTCTTCTTGTGTCATAGAACCGAATGTCACATCTACTTTAGATGCACCAATTGCATGCAGAGACTCTTCCACATCTTGTTGAATTTTTGCTTTTAACGGACAACCTTGAATCGTTAACACTACTTCCAGTTTAACCTTTGTTCCATTTATTTGTATATCTCTAACCATATTTAATTCTACAATACTTTTGTGTAGCTCCGGATCCTCTACATGTTTTAACGCGTTCATTATTTGTTCTTGAGTAATCATTGAACTCATCCCTTCTCGTGTTCGAATTTATATACAACATCTTCTTAGCGCTTCATCTCGTGAAAAAGCTTATTACCCTCCGCTAACAGGCGGAATGAATGCGACTATATCTCCAGCTTTTATCATCCCTTCATTCGTTACAAACTCTTCATTAACTGCTACCATTACAGTATCTAACGACTGCAAATGATAGCTTTCTTTCAACCATTCTTTTAATTGCACTACTGTCATTTCTTGTTTTTCTAAAATGACTAATTGATCCAATCCGACTTCCTCACGCAAATTTGCGAACAATAAAATTGTAATCATTTTCTCATTCTTCCTTCTTCGGTTTTCCTTCTGGATATGCCGTATTTTCAAGTTGATCCCCAATCCACATCGTTCCATCTTCCCAAAATTCTTTTTTCCAAATTGGGACGATTCTCTTTATACGTTCAATCGCGTATTCATTGGCTTCATAAGCTACTTTCCGATGCGGTGATGAAACTGCAATAACGACCGCGATATCCATAATTTCTAGCCGCCCTACACGGTGCGTAATTGCTACTTTTGCATCCGGCCACTTTTCATTTATTTCTTCACCAATTCTCGTAAGTTGTTTTACTGCCATCGGTTTATATGCTTCATACTCTAACTGTAGCGTTCGTTTTCCTTTTGTTAATTCTCTTACCGTACCAATAAATGTTGTAATTGCACCTGCTTCTCTTCTTGCGACTTTATTCGTTACTCCTTCAACTACAATCGGTATATCTACAATTTCAAATAGTACTTGTCCCATTAGAAACACCCCTCACTTTATAAAATGTTCCAGGCCATTCACTACCTTCGTTATCTTCCAGCAAGAGAACGTCTACGAACATATCTTTTTTATAACCTCTCGTACCACCGGGAAGTACAATAAATATATTTGTCTCTGCTAATGAAGAAACCGAACTAGATTTATCGAACCCTGACGGATAAGCGATTAATTGTCCTTCCTTATATGTCAGTTTTGCTCGTACAAATCTCGTAAATGGATTTGGTTTCAGAAAATCTTCTCCTAATAACGCTTTTTCTCTTTTTGCATGTGCTTTTTCACTAAACATATATGTCCGAATACAAGGTCTTACAAACAATTCAAATCCTACGTAACAAGCAGATGGATTTCCTGATAAACCAAATAATAACTTGCCATTTAATTGTGCTACAGTCGTAACACTCCCTGGTCGCATTGCAACTTTATTGAAAAGAACAGATGCACCTAATTTTTCATATATAGCTGGCAAATAATCGTAATCTCCTACTGATACACCACCTGTTGTAATGAGCATATCTACTTGGCTTAACACTTCTTTAACAACTGTAAAACATGTAGGAAAATCATCGCTAAACTTCCCAAAACATTTCACTCTCCCGCCCGCTCTTCGAATTTGAGACGATATCATATACGTATTACTATTTCGGATTTTCCCTGGCTGTAATGAGTCATTTACATCCAGTAATTCACTACCGGTCGCTAATAATCCAATTACAGGCTTTCTCGCCACTGGTACTTCACTATAACCGAATGTGGCAAGAAGAGCTGAAATACCTGGATGAATGTATGATCCTTTCTTTGCAAGAACCGTTCCTTTACGAGCATCTTCACCTTGAAAAGAAATATTGTCGCCTTTTTTGAACGATCGCTTCACTTCCATATAATTGTTGCCATCCTTCTCATATTGACGAGTCAACTCTAACATAACAACCGCATCACACCCATTCGGAATTTGGGCTCCTGTCATAATTCGAACTGCTTGAAACGGACCTATTTTCTCATGGAATAGTGACCCCGCACCAATTTCACCAATTACTTCAAACACAATTGGCGTTTCATAACTTGCTACATTCGTATCTTCTGCCCTAATAGCAAATCCGTCATACGGTGAACGATTGAATGAAGGTACATCATGGTCAGCTACTAAATCCTCTGCTAATATACGCCCGTAAGCTAATTCAATAGGTAGTAGCTCCTTTAATCCCTCATTAGCAAATTCCATTACTTTACGAACAGCTTCTTCAACCGTAATTGGCACTCTTCTTTCCATTGTTGACAACCCTTTCTATTAACCGAATACGCGATAATATAATTGTTTCGCTTTCGATATATCATTTGTACCATGAATGAAAACACGACCATCCTGAAAAATAACGACGCGGTAATCATCTAGTTGGCAAGATAGTAAATATGGATTCCGCTCTACTCTCCCTAGTTTTTTTAGTACTTTTTCTATATCATCAAAATCGTACTTCCTATTTTCTACCGGCCTAATTTGAACTGTATTTCTTCCGCATAAAACAGCTACCTTCGTTTGGTTTCCGTATGATAAATAAGGATAAGTGCGATTCAAACCGCACGAAGGGCAATCGTCTGTTTTAATTTTCCCTAGTTTTATAAAATGGTTTTGATTACTCCATACATCAAACATGAAAAATGTTTTTCTAATTGCTGAAAAATCCTCTACTAAAATTTTGATTGCTTCCGCCACTTGATAGGCTGCAACGATTTGAACAGTCGGGCTAATAATTCCATCGGTATCACACGTCACACCTGTAACTGGAACGTTCTTCAGCACACAATGTAAACACGGTGTCCCTTGCGGAATAATTGTATAACTCATACCGTACGATCCAACGCAAGAACCATATACCCAAGGAATATTATGTTTTTGTGATAAGTCATTGATTACAAATCGAATATCAAAATTATCTGTTGCATCAATTATTACATCTACATTTTTTAATAGCTCTTCCATATTTTCTGCAACTGCATCCATTACGAAAGCATGTATTTGTACTTCCGAATTAATTTGTTCTAGCCGGTTTTTAGCAGCAATTGCTTTCGGCATTTTCTCTCTCGCGTCTTGTTCAGAGTACAATTGTTGCCTTTGTAAATTACTCCATTCAACGTAGTCACGATCGATAATCGTCAACTTGCCAATACCTGCACGTACGAAACATTCAGCACTCGCACTTCCTAATGCGCCTGCTCCTACAATTAATACATGTTTATTACGGATTTTTTCTTGTCCTTTACTCCCAATTGGTTTGAACAACTGTTGTCGTGAATACCGCTCAGCCATTACATACCCTTCCTCTCACGAACTCTATTTCATATTAGAATGTTGTTTTTGATAACAAGCAAAGTAAGCAAATCCAACAAATCCAGCTCCTCCAATTACATTTCCAATAAAGACAGGAACAAAATTTCTAGCAAGGTCCATCCATGTCAGATGACCTGCAAAAATAACTGCCGAGATGACAAACATATTTGCTACCACTTGCTGAAATCCAATGACTACAAATGCCATGATCGGGATCCAAATTCCGATTATTTTTCCGATAAAATCACTCGTCCCATAAGCGAGCCAAAGCGCCAAACAAACGAGCCAATTACAACCAATTGCTAAAATTAAAGTTCTTCCAAACGATTCATGTAATTTCCCTTCTGCTATCGCTACCGTTTTATTTAAATAATCTCCCTCTGTTAATCCACCGAGATGACCGAAACAATACGCAACAAAAATAGCTCCCACAAAATTCATGAAAGTAATCCAAATCCAGTTATTTAGTACACTTACCAATGTAATTTTCTTTGCATATAGCGCCATAGACAGTGACATCATATTTCCAGTAATTAATTCTCCTCCTGCTAATACGACGAGCATTAATCCAACAGGAAAAACCGCTCCTCCTAAAACATTGACTAAACTACCCCAGCGTTCAGGTAAATTACCTAAAACGCGAATGTTAAGTAAAAAACCAAACGAAATAAACGCTCCTCCTAAAAAACCGAGAATAAGCATTGCTGGCAACGTCTGACTTACTTTTTGAACACCGGCCTCAATTACGAGTTCAGCAATTTGTTCCGGCTTATGAAATGCCATTACTAATTCCTCCATTTTCTCCAAATAAAAAAGCAGCTTCAAAAAACCTCCTCAAAAAAAGGTTTTTGAATGCTGCTTAATTTCTCTGCACATCTTTTACAGAGATATCAATCATCACTTTTACTATAAAATAGAAAATCTACAAACATTGCACATTTTCCATTTTGTATATACTTCATCATAGTATCACTTTTACATATCAGCCACCAATATGTGACATTTCAATTTTAGGTACTCTTTTCTTACTTGTATGACTTAAACGTTCATCTGAATAACGATCTTCTCGGTTGTTCCAGATATCACGTACGATATCTGTTATTTCCTCGTCTGTGTAACCAGATCGAAGTAATTCTCTCAAGTCATTTCCTTTAGAAGCAAACAAACAAGTATATAATTTCCCTTCTGCAGAAATACGTGCTCTCGTACATGAGGAACAGAAGGAATCGGTTACTGATGAAATGATACCTATTTCCTCTTCACTTCCAATATAACGATAGCGAGTTGCAACCTCACCTGCATAATTCGCTTCTATCCGTTCTAATGGCATAACTTGATGAATGGCATCTACTATTTCTTGTTTAGATACGACCTCTTTTAACTCCCAACCGTTATAATTTCCAACGTCCATATACTCAATAAATCGAAGAATATGTTTATTTGCCTTAAAGTATCGCGCCATCTGTAAGATGTCCTGTTCATTTTTCCCCTTTTGAACGACCATGTTTATTTTAATTTTCATACCAACTTCAGCTGCAGCCTGTATTCCTTCTAGTACCCTTTGTACCTTGCTTCTATTGCCGTTCAAATAGAAAAAACGCTCTTCTTCTAAAGAATCCAAACTAACTGTCACACGTGATAAACCCGCCTTATATAAATCAGGAGCAAACTTTTTCAGTAACGATCCATTGGTTGTTAAGCCGATATCCTCCACACCATCCACTTTATTAAGGCGCTCAATAAGCTGCGGAAGACCTCTTCGCAGTAACGGTTCTCCGCCCGTAATTCGTAACTTTCTTACACCTAAAGAAACAAAAATACGTGTTATCCTTTCAATCTCATCAAAAGATAAAATTTTATCATTAGACAAAAACGAATAATCAGGACCAAATATTTCTTCCGGCATACAATAACGGCAGCGAAAATTACAGCGATCAGTAACAGAAATACGTAAATCCTTTAAAGGACGTTGTAGTTTGTCTAATGTGACAGATTTCATATTTATTGCCTCGCTTTTACTTATTTTATATTTAAAACACGCTCTGGATGCGTATATACGTTTAAGGATTGATTCCGAATAAATCCTATCGTAGTAATACCTAATTCTTCTGCTAGCTGCAAAGCCAACTCAGTTGGAGCTGATTTTGAAAGTATAATTTCACAACCAATCTTTGCAACTTTCAATAATATTTCCGAAGAAATACGACCACTAAAAACAATGATCTTATCGCTTATAGAAATATTATTTTTTAAGCAATAACCGTAAATTTTATCTAACGCATTATGTCTACCGATATCCATTCGGCTTAAAATAACGCCATTCACATCACACAAAGATGCATTATGAACGCCACCTGTATGATGAAATGTCTCTGCAGATTGCTGCATTTCTTTCATTAACCGAAAACAGTCTTCTGCAGCAACCTGCACATGGACACCATTCATTTTTTTCGCGCTTAGTGCATCATTTGCAAAAACAAAACCTTGTCTACTCATACCACAACACGACGTAATATAACGTTTATTTTGCATTTGTTCGTAATACGGATTCAATTTTGCCGCCGTGACATGTACAAATCCTTCTTTCTCTTGTACCCATATTTCATCAATATCTTCATATTTCCGAATGATTCCTTCAGATGCTAAAAAGCCTATTACCATATCTTCTATATATTCTGGAGTACTAACCATTGTAACAAACTCCTGTCCGTTCATTTTAATCGTGACTGGAAACTCTGTTACAATGCTGTCCTCTATACGTTTAAACGCCCCTTGTTCATAACGAAAGATTTCTCTTTCTACCTGTATCGGTTTCACGATCAGTATCCTTCTCTCACGTTATATTTTTATCAAAAACAAATACCGAAACTGCAATATCTTCTTCTACTTTCATATCTGAAAACAAATTCACTAATTTCGCTCCAACAAGTTCCTCCAAATGTTCACGAGAATTTGCAGCATATACTTCTTGAATCATTTTCGTTCTAGCCATATGAACCATTTCCGCACCGTCCATCGTACTTGAAATGAATTTTTCAGTAGGTGTTAAGTTTCCGTAAAGAGTCGCAATCGCCATATTTTCAGCAAAAACAGTATGAATTCGTTCTGGCCCTTTTCCGAAAAGTTCCTTTCGAAGTTTTCGTATCATATCATTAAATTCATGTACTTTTTTTGACATACAATTATACCTCCAAAAAGCCTCATTTTACTTTATTATATATTTTACCAAAATGAGCCTTCCGCCCAAACTATTTCGTACAAATATTTGGGCGGAAAGGTTCACTTCATGAAGTTTATTCGCCTTTTAACCCTTTCCCCATACCTTTTAAGAAATGAAGCCCAAACCCGATAGCACGGTTAATATCTGGGTCTTTCAATACTTTCATAAGATCGAATACCCCTACTTTTTTATTACTTTCTAGATGTTCATTACCTTCTTCTAGCCCGACTAATAAACTACCTATAAGCTTTTTCGTAAGTTCTGGGTCAAGTTCAGTTAACGCACCTGCAGCGCCCATCATATTATTAATTAAATTTGTAACAGGCTCACGAGTTACTTGACCTAGAACAATTTTCGCAATTGGTTCTTTCGCTTTTAGCATTGAATTTGCAGCTTCTAGCATTCCAATGTCATTTAATTCCCCTACTATATTAAACATCTGATTTAGAGCTTCTTCATTATTAGTTAGAAGCTCTTTTAAATCATCTAACTTTTGCTGTTTTATTTCTTCCTCAGTTAATTCTTGTTTTTGAATCATTTTTATAGGTGCAGCCATAGTTTTCTCCTCCTACTTATCCGTTAAATGCACATACCCTGGACGTGCCCACTTACGATGTACCTCAATTCCAGCTTGAGGGTGACGTTTTTTATTACGTGGGTTCGCTTTTGGCATCGGATTTTCGCCATCAACTTCTAATACTTCCATACGTACTTTCGTTTGTTTATACGCAGGTGTATTCGTACGTACATCCACAGCAGGACCTGTTAAGAAATTAATTGCCGTTTCGTTATCTGTAGAGTTCATCGGTAAGTATAACTCATTCGCTTTTACACGATCTGTAACGAGTGCACGTAATTTCAATGCTCCAAAAGGAGAGACAAGACGAACTAACGAACCTGTTTTTACGCCACGTTCTTTTGCAAGGTCTGGAGAGATTTCAACGAAAACACCAGGTACTTTCGTTTGAATACCTGTTGATTTATTTGTCATATTCCCTTCATGGAAATGCTCAAGCATACGACCGTTGTTAATGTGAAGGTCAAACTCAGCTGGAAATTCAGCTGGACGTACCCAGTCAGCAATCGCAAAACGAGCTTTTTTATCTGGGAAGTTAAATCCGTCTTGGAACAGAAGTGGTGTATTCGTTCCATCAAAACTTCCCCAATGGAAACTGTTCCATCCTTCAAGCACTTCATAGTTCGCTTGCGAGAACAATGGTGATAAACTTGCCATCTCAGCAAAGATTTCACTTGGGTGGCTATAATTCCAGTTTGCACCTAGTTTATTCGCAACTTCCTGGACGATCCACCAGTCTGGTTTCGCATCTCCTAGCGTAGGAAGAACTTGATATAATCTTTGGACACGGCGCTCTGTATTTGTGAACGTACCTTCTTTCTCAAGAGATGGCGCTGCTGGTAATACAACATCTGCATATTGAGCAGTTTTAGAAAGGAAAACATCTTGCACAACGAAGAAATCAAGGCTCGATAACACTTGATGTACATGATTTGCATTAGAATCTACAAGAGCCATATCTTCTCCGACAAGATACATTGCTTTCATTTTTCCTTCGTCAATTGCGTGTAGCATTTCAATATTATTAAGACCTGGTTCACTATCAATTTTCACTCCGTAAGCAGTTTCAAATTTCGCACGTTCCATTTCGTTCGTAACGTGCTGATATCCTGGAAGCCATCCTGGTAAAGTACCCATATCACAAGCACCTTGTACGTTATTGTGACCTCGAAGTGGGTATGCACCTGCTCCTGGACGACGATAGTTCCCTGTTGCAAGAAGTAAGTTTGAAATTGCAGCGGAAGTATCAGAACCACCTGTATTTTGCGTTACCCCCATACCCCAAAGGATACATGTACCATCTGCATCACGAATCATTTCAGCCATTTGAATAAGTGTTTCTTTTGAAATACCTGTTACTTCTTCTGCATATTCAAGTGTATATTCTTCTAGGCTTTCTTTGAAATCTTCAAAGAAGTTTACATTCTCATTAATAAATTCCTGATCGTGCCAGCCTTGATCAATCATATATTTTGTAACAGCCATTAACCATACTTGATCTGTTCCTTGTTTTGGACTAATAAAGACGTCTGAACGCTCTGCCATTTCTGTTTTACGAAGATCAGCCACAATTAATTTTTGTCCGTGTAATTTATGTGCACGTTTTATACGTGTAGCTAACACAGGATGACCTTCTGTCGGATTACAACCTACAATAATAACAAGACCGGATTGTGCGATATCTTTAATCGTTCCAGCATCTCCGCCCATACCAATTGTACGGAATAATCCGTCTGTCGCTGGCGATTGACAATAACGTGAGCAGTTATCAATATTATTCGTTTCAAATACTTGTCGAGCTAATTTTTGAATCACATAATTGTCTTCATTCGTAATTTTTGATGAAGAAATAAAACCGATAGCATCCTTACCGTACTCTTCTTTAATCGATCCTAATTTACTTGCAACTACATGTAATGCTTCTTCCCATGTAGATTCAACAAACGTTCCATTTTTACGAATTAATGGTTTCGTAATTCTTTCTTTAGAATTTACGAAATCCCAACCGAATTTCCCTTTTACACAAGTAGAAATCGCATTAACCGGCGCATCAGAAGAAGGTTGTACTTTAAGAATTTTACGCCCTTTCGTCCACACTTCAAATGAACAACCTACACCACAAAATGTACATACTGTTTTCGTTTTCTTCGTACGAGTATCACGCATGGCCGCTTCCACTTCTGATACCGCAAAAATACCGCTATATCCAGGCTCAACCTCTTTAATTAAATCTACCATCGGTTCAAGAATATCTGGTTTTAACCCTGTCATAAATCCAGCTTCACCGAGCATCGTTTTTTCCATTAAAGCGTTACAAGGGCAAATCGTTACACATTGACCACAGCTCACGCAGGAAGAATCATTAATATTTACTCCTTCATCCCAAATAACTCGTGGGCGTTCTGCTTCCCAGTCTATTGATAACGTTTCATTTACTTGTAAGTTTTGACACACCTCGACGCATTGACCACATGCAATACATTGATTCGGGTCATAGCGATAAAACGGATGCGTCATATCAACTTCACTTACATCTACTTTCGGTTCATAAGGATATTTTTGATGTTCGATTTCCATTAATTCTGCTGTATTATGCAGTTTACAGTTCCCATTGTTGTTGTCACATACTGTACAGTATAGTAAATGATTTTCTAGTAACCGATCCATCGCCTCTGTTTGTGCTTCTTTTGCACGGGCAGAATTACGTTCAATATTCATACCGTCTGTCACTACTGCCGAACAAGAGCGCATTAACTTTCCGTCAACTTCTACAATACAAGTGTCACATGTTTGAATAGGATCTACTTCTGGCACGTAACAAATTTGCGGATGTTCAATCCCGTTCTCATTAATCACACCCAATATCGTTGAACCGGGCTCCGCTGTATACTTTTTTCCGTCAATTGTAATATGAACCATGTTGTTATTCATGGTCTTTCCCCCTTTTTGAGAATAAAAAAACTCCACCACGAAAATATACGCACCACATTTCGGCACGTTATTATCATGGTGGAGTAGTTTATTAGCACATCTTGCTAAAATACCAATCCATTTATTCATAAATAAAACGATAGATTCATAACAGGTCATATCACGATTCCATCTTTAACACTATAATTATAGCGTTAAAGTTAAAAATATACAATATAAAATTTAAACTACGCATATGTCCGCATGGAACTATCCATAATAACCCATATAATACATAACAAGGAGTAAGCAAACAAATGGGGTCTTTTAATAAATGGATACGTGGTGAAAAATCTTTTTCTGCACAAAAGCAAGCTGCTCACCTATTAAATAAATCTATCTCTTCTTCTCTTTCCCTTAATCTAAAGCACTTGTCCAAGCTGTTTAGTGGTATTCCAGAATTAATTACACGAACCTTTCCGTTAAAAAACGGAAAAGAAGCTGCCCTTATATATATGGAAGGACTTGTAGACAAAACTGTTATTAACATTGATATTCTTCGCCCACTCCTATTTAAAGAGTGGAATGAAGATAATTTTTGGGAATCTTCCGTTACAATTGGAAATGTAAAAAAAGTTCAGCAATGGTCAGACATTGAACAGTCCCTTTTACATGGTAAAAGCATTTTATTTATAAACGGACAGCTTACAGCGTTAGAACTTGATACACAAGCGGCGCCAAAAAGAAGTATTGAAGAGCCTACAACAGAAACTTCCATAAAAAGCTCTCACGAAGGATTTAATGAGGTCGCGAGTGACAGTCTTGCACTTATTCGTAGATATATCCCAAATCGCGAATTGAAGGTGAAGGAATTCACTGTTGGTGAACGAGCTACTTCAAAAGTTTTTTTGCTTTATTTAGCAGACATTGCAAACGAAGATGTCGTACAAGAAATGGCATGCCGCATCAAATCAATCAAAGTAGATGCCATTCTTACTACTGGAGAATTAGAAGGGTTTGTTGAAGATAATTCCTATACTCTCTTTCCGCAATTATCTATCACCGAACGCCCTGACACAACGGCCCATCACATTTTGAACGGGCGAATCGCTATTGTTGTGGATCGCTCACCAGGCGTATTAATTGGACCTATGACCTTTTCATCTTTTTTTCAAACAATAGATGATTACAGCTTTAGACCAATCATTCCATCTTTCATACGATTACTTCGTTTCACCGGATTATTTATTGCAATATTTGCTCCAGCTCTTTATATTGCTATGATTTCCTTCCATTATGAAGTGATTCCACTTAAATTATTGTTAACAATTGGAGAATCTCGAGCAAAAATTCCTTTCCCGCCTATATTAGAAGCACTTTTGATGGAATTAGTACTTGAAATGCTACGAGAAGCTGCAGTTCGACTTCCAGGTCCCGTCGGACAAACAATTGGCGTCGTAGGAGGGATTGTCATTGGACAAGCTGCAGTTCAAGCAGGAATCGTAAGTAATGTTATGGTTATTGTCGTATCTATTACCGCAGTCGCTTCTTTTATTATCCCCAACCTAGAAATGTCAGCAGGAGTTCGAATTCTTCGCTTTCCAATGATGATAATCGCTTCTTTATTTGGAGTCATTGGAATTATGGTTGGGATGGCAGTCATCATCATCCATATTCTTTCTATGGAATCACTTGGTGTTCCTTACGGTAGTCCTTTTTCTCCGTCATTTGCGTCGGATTTAAAAGATATTCTTGTACGTTTACCATGGAAACTGATGAAGAAACGACCACTATCCCTTAACTTAAAACAAGAAAATCGACAACCGGATATAGAAGAAAAGGAGGAAGATGAGTGACAAAGCGTGCAAAGAGGGAGATTAGTTTATTTCAATACATTTTAACGATTAGTGGTGTTCAAGTAGGATTCGGTGTACTTACACTGCCACGTGAAGTAGCACAAGGGGCGAATACAGATGGCTGGATGTCTATTATTATAGGATGCGCTATCACTACTTTAGTCAGTCTATGTATTGTAAAAATCATGGAAAAACATCCCGGTTATCATTTACTTGATCTGCTAACTCGTTATCTTGGGAAATGGTTAGGAAGAGTAGGAATGATTTTTTGGATTTTATATGCTGTTCTTGCAGCTGTTTCCTTAATTTTTTCCCTCTTATACGTTATTCACATTTGGATTTTGCCTAGATCCCCGATGTTTTTAATTATGATGTTACTATCTATTCCAATGGTTATGCTCGCATGTAAAGGTGTTCTTATTATTAGTCGCTATGCTGTTTTTACTGTCTTATTTACACTCTGGATGCCATTACTATTATTTATCCCACTTAAAGATGGGCATTGGGTCTATCTTCTTCCTCTCCTTAAAGAGGGATGGATACCAGTTTTCAACACAGTAAAAACAACTATTATTGCCTTTCTCGGATTTGAGTTTGCATTCGTCCTTTATCCTTATCTCAGTAATAAATCATCTGCAAAAAAAGGGATCGTTATTGCAAATATGATCACTTTATTCGTTTACCTGCAAGTTACGTTCGTTTCTTTCCTTTATTTTAGCCCAGATGGTATAACTAAGTTTTTATGGCCTACCCTTTCTCTCGTTACACCGTTTCACTTTTCTTTTCTGGAACGATTTGAAATTATCTTTTTGTCATTTTATCTCTTTATCATTTTTGATTCTTGTATTCCTTATATTTTTACTGCTTCAGATGGAATCAATCAATTACTTAACAAAAAAGGGAGTTCATTACCTATTTGGTTTTTATTATTCGGTTGTACTTTCATTCTGTTCTTTTATATCCCTTCCTCTTATCAAATAAGTGCGTTGCGAGAATTTTGGGGAACTGCAAGTTATTTTATCGTTTTTCTATTCCCGGTCGTATTTCTGTTATACATGACACTTTATCAGCATTGGAAAAGGAGAAAAATTTAAATGAGACGCTTTATTCCTTTCATTATATTTTGCTTTCTCATAACATTTTTAACAGGCTGTGGAGATCGACTCGACTTAGAAAAACAATCGATTTCATTAATTTATGGTTTTGATGCAAAAGCAAAAGGAAAATTAATGGTGTACCACGTAAACCCTATTTTTAATGAAGATGTAGAAAAAAAGTTCGAAACTCATGAAGCAATAGTACATACACCTCGAGAAGCAAAAGCAACGTTTAATAGCTCAAGTAGCGGTTTAGTATCTACAGAAAAGTTACAACTCATTTTATTTAGCACGAAGTTTTTAAAACAAGAAGGAGCTATGCCTTACCTTGATGTTTGGTATCGCGACCCTAAAAACACAGGAAATATGCGTATGGTTGCAGTTGATGGTCCAATTTCTTCCGTTATATATAATAACTTTAAAGATAAGCCTGCACTTCCTGAATATTTAACGGATTTAATTAATACGAACAAACTATACAATCGAACCGCGTTTACGACATTCCATGAATTTCATAGGCAAACGTTTAATAAAGGTATAACACCTGCTATCTCAGAAATAAAAAAAGGCAAAAAAGATGTGATCGTTACTGGCTCTGCACTATTAACTTCTCGCGGAATCTACAAGATGTCTTTAAATCGATATGAAAGCGCCCTTCTTCTTATGTTGCAAAAGAAAGCGAATATACCCGTTTCACTTACACTGAAAATCCCTTCTCACTCAGTTGAAAGTAATAGTCATCTAAAAGATACCGACGGCGACGATTTCGTAACAATAAATGTTCTTAGCATCAATCGTGATATCCATACAGATTATAAAGATAACCACTTCAAATTTAATATTGCAATGGATTTTAAAGTTTCCGTATCTGAACTTACATTCAACATGGATATAGACAAAGATAGAAAGAAATTAACTTCACTTATTACAAAACAACTAAACAAAGACTTGAACGATTTAATCCATAAAATTCAAAAACAACAACTCGATCCATTCGGATTTGGTGATTATGCAAGAGCGTTTCAATATAAGAGGTGGAAAACAGTTGAAGATGATTGGCCAAGTGCCTTTTCAAAAGCTAATGTGAAAGTAACTCCTACTATTAAAATTTTAGAAAATGGGATTATTAAATAGCAAAAACACGCTACTTGTTCTTATAAGTAGCGTGTTTTTATTTACATTACAATTATTATTTCAATGGACTATACTCTATTTCCATTTCTAATATTACTGTGTTTTTTAGCATATCCAAAATATATAACTACACCTATTATTACCCATACTACAAAACTAATTATAGTAACCTGAGAGAGGTTCAAAGCTAAATATATACAACTCACTATTGAAACGATCGGTAAAAAAGGTACTAGCGGCGCACGGAATGGCCTTTTCATATTAGGATGTGTCTTTCTTAATACAATAACAGCTATAGATACAAAAACAAATGCTGTTATCGTTCCCATATTCACTAAATTAGCTAATAAATTCAAATCCACTAATCCTGCTAATAAAGCTGTAATAATACCTGTAACCCATGTATTAAAAAATGGAGTTTGTAAACGTTTATGTACACTTGAAAGTCTTTTTGGTAACAACCCATCTCGACTCATCGAGTAAGATACACGAACAAATGCAAACATAGCTACTAACAGAACTGTTGTTAACCCCGCTATCGCTCCCACCGATAACAATCCAGCAATTCTATCTTCTCCCACAATACGCAATGCATATGCAACTGGATCAGCGACATTCAACTCCGTAAACGGAACCATTCCAGTTAATACGAATGAAACACCTACGTATAGAATGGTACAAATGAATAATGAAACAAGTAGCCCAATTGGCACATTACGTTGTGGACGCTTCACTTCCTCTGCAGCTGTTGCAACTGCATCAAATCCTAAAAAAGCAAAAAATACAGTAGCAGCGCCTCCTACTACACCATGAAAACCAAAAGGTAGAAATGGTTGCCAATTCTCTGGTTTTACATATTGTGTCCCTACAACAATAAACCCTACAATAACAGCCAGTTTAATAATAACCATTATATTATTTATTCGTGCACTTTCTTTTGCACCACGACTTAATAACAATGTAACAACTAAAATAATAAGGACTGCTGGTAAATCAATAATTCCACCCTTTCCCATACCAGGTGCCGAAGCAAAGATTGTAGGGATGTGAATATTAAACCCTAGTAACAATGACTGAAAATACGCTGACCATCCTGCAGCTACTGCAGAAGTCGCTAATAAGTACTCCAACATAACGCACCAACCGACTATAAATGCAAAAATCTCACCTAGTGTCATATATGTATATGAATATACACTTCCCGAAACTGGAACTGTAGAAGCAAATTCAGCATAACAGAAAGCTACACACGCACATACAATTGCCGCTAATATAAACGATAATACAATGGCTGGTCCAGCATGTTTCGCTGCTACAATACCTGTTAATACGAAGATCCCTGTACCAATAATTGCTCCAATCCCTAAAAGAGTTAAGTCAATTGCACCTAAAGTTTGATTCAATACTTTTTTCTTTTCTTCATCCATTGTTTTCTTTATTAAAAGACTCATTCATTGAAACCTCTTTTTCAAGTTTATCTCTTACTTATTACAATCTTTATTACTGTTCTGTTTAGAAAATAAAAATATACATGATTCACTCCCCATCAACTTAATAATTCAACGAAAGACTGAAAAATCAATCTTTTTAAACTGTAGTAAATTTTAAAGCAATTAATTCAGCAACACACTACTAAGAATGCTGATTGAATTTATCATACAATTAATTATATTGTCAACAATATAATTAATTAAACACTTACGGTTAATTATGTATCAAATGTTATTTTTAAACATAATTATTTTCTTGAAAACATTGTTCTTTCTCATCTTTATATTTATATTCATTTTTTTATATTGATTTTTATACATTTTTCATTATATGAAATTCTAGAAACATCATCGAACCTTCAATTGAATTATTATTTTAAAATAACAATTCAATTGAAGGTTCGAAACCATTTTAAAGCAAATAAAAAGTGCAGATTTTCATCTGCACTTTTTTTATTCTTCCACTTCAGCTTCTGCACTATTATTTTCAAGATATTCCTTCTGAACCTCTTCTTGTAGTTCAGCTGAAATCATTCCATAATAAATTTCTGGATACAATCCAAATATTTGATATACACTTCCTAAAAACGGCATCGGAATCCCTCTTTTCTAAAGTTGTATTGCCACTTTTAAGGATTCCCTATTCATTCATTATACATTCGTTTTTGACGTTTCCTCTTCATCATGAACGCTTAATAAATTTTGCCACTTTTTATAAGGAGCACTATTTGGATCTACATATCCTTTCGCGTACGAACGATCCCACAATTGTTTAATAAACATCTCTTTCTCTTTCTTTGCAACCATATCGGCGCCTGTACCGTAATAGTTTTGGAAATATAACTCAATTTCATCAAGGAATAGCCTTAGTAATTCATCAGAAGTTTCTTCTAACGTTGGGTCATATTTCGCTTCACGGTCATACATTAAAATCATATCTAATATATTATGGACATGCTCTTTACGAAGCCATCTAATATCTTGAGCGCCTAATACAAACGGATGTGTATATAAATGTCCACCTTGTATCATTGCCTTTTCTTGTTCTTCTTCAAATCTGGACAAGATGTTTTCATAAATAAATGGGTTATGAAGCAATGCTCTGTGTAATTTATAACTTTCGCTTGAAATATTTTTCCCCATCGATTGAATTAAGAAGCTACGTCCAACGCCGTTATATTGATATACAAACTGGCCATCAACAGCAACTAAACTAATCCAGCGATACATATACGCGTATAGAAGAGCGCGATTACATTTATCGTAATCTAACTTCGTTTGTGTTGCATTTAAGTCTGGCATAAATGCTGGTAAGTGCCAATACTTATCTAAATGCGGCGTTAAACTAGATTTTTTACTATTCAACTTGTTTACACGGCGATAGTACGACTGAAAATAATCACCTTTATCATTCATAAATCCATTTGCAATATGTCCAGACGAAAGCTTTGGAAAGTCTTGCAACGATAAACCGTAATGTGCACGATAGCAAATGACTTCAAATGGCGAGAAAGCTTCATGTACTGTATCCTTTTCTTTAAACATTTCTTGCACTAATTCCTCTTGCAGTTCTTTCTTTAATGATGGATGTATACCCCAATATTGTAATTCCCTATGATGTGAAACTTTCGGCACGAATGGACTTGCTAAATGGAACAAGTCTTCAATTTTTTCACGTACATATTCATCACGATCACGCTTCTTATAATCCGCTTCTTTTCTTAGTGCTTCAACGATGTTCAGCTCTAATTTATCGCGATAGCGTATTTGTAATTCATCGTAGCAGTAACTTAGTATGTGCTCACGATAAAAGTCTTCTACCTTTTTCGATTGAATCTCTTCCGTTTTCGCATCCCGGCAATATTCCCCGTATAAACTCATATAAATTTCTGCTGATATATCTTTCGGTAATACTCCTAAATTTAAATGTTGTTGCATATCTTGCCATATCTTTTCTTGCAACTTCTCTTCCGCTAATACGTATACATTCGTTGGGTTTGTTTTCCCTTCAAATTCCTTGCTTCGTTTTTGAATTTCGAACAATAAATTTTCACGTGTTTCGTGTAAGTTGTCAAAAAATCTTTCCCAATATTGAATCATTTTATTAACCGCTTGATATAGCGATTGATACACGAGTTCTAATAGCATTTCTTTACGATACTCGTTTAATTTGTGTACGTACTGCGTTACAATATCTTCAAATTCTTTTTTAAACAAACGCTGCTGATTATTAATCATTTTTCCAAACCAGCCTTGTTGCTGCGCGATTTCTACTCGGCGCACAGCTGTTACCGTTCCATCAATATTACTCACATTAAATTTCTTATCGTAGTTTTGAATTAAATTGCGCTTTTGTTCATTATTTTCATGTAGGCGATTCATTTTCTCGACTAACTGCTTTCGAATTTCATACAACATAAAACGAGCTGATACTGGATGAACAGGATCTGTTTTCTTTAAAAACCATGTATTTAATTGATATGACTGTCCCTCAGAACCACTTGGTGAAAAACGGTCTGATTCAATCATGTCATATAAAAGTGTCGTTACATGTTCATGTACACGGCTCGGAATCGCATACGCATATAAACGAACCGCATGATCCACCCTTGCTACTTCACCTTTCATTTGTTCCATCATTTTCAGTTTCGCAGCTGAAATTTTACACTCATGCTGTAGACGATTTAATTCCTCATCTTTTTGCACCGTACGCTGTACATAACTTTCTACAGCTTCTAAAAATAGTTTAGATTTCGCAACACCGACCTTACCACCTTCTGCTCCTTCACGCGTTTCATTATACATTTGTCTATAGAAAATATGAGCCTGTTCTGGACGAGTAGCAAGATGTTCTAAGTCTTCTAAATAACTTTTGCCACGCTCTGGCTTTTCACGTTGCATACCACGTTTTACATCTTGATCGTATCTTTGTTTCTTCTCTTGAAACAGTTGATCTAAGTGAAGCCACGATTCATCTAAACCTTGCACAGCCCATTTTAAAGCACAATATTTTAACACGTGCTCATACGGATAAATAATCTTTGCCGTTCCTGCCCCACAATATCGCCCTTTCCCGCTCGATTCTGCTAATTGTTGAATTTGATTATCTTCCTGTGCAAAATGGTTTGCAGACATCGGACTAAATAACTGTAAATAAATCGTATTGGCCATTTGCTCCATATAATCTGATAAATTATACAGATGGTGTCCATGTAAATTTTCGTAATCGTATAAGAAACAATAATTGTACGGTAAATGATGTTGTTTAATCGTATGATTCGTTCTTCCGTCTTCATCTACTTGATCAGGTCGATACTCTAATTCAATCGTCACGCCACCGCGCTTTGATAATTCTCCAGTAGAGCCGAGTGTAATAGCATGTAATTCTTTTAACGATGCATAGCCGTTTGCTTGCACCGTTTCAAACTCCTTCGCACTAACCGTTCTCGTCTTCACTAACACGTCCGGCATTAGAAACGCCCCGCGTATTAAAATGTTGTGATGTTGCAGTTTTTTCCGAAGCATTTCACGTAAATATAATGCAATTTGCAGAAACATCCCTGAACCTGTTCCGCCCGCTAGTGATGTTACGATAATGACACGCACTCCATATTCCGTTTGATCGCTTGTAACGGGAAAAATCTTTTCAATTTCTTGCCAAAAGGACGTCAATTTATCTTCTTTCATCGCAGCACGTAACGCTAAACGGGAAATAACACGTAACTGTCCTGCCCCTTCTGTCAGTGGTTTATCAAGTATTGTCGGGTCCATCGGAAACCACTCTGGAATCGTTGGATCTCCCGCAATATACTCTCTTGGCGTTTTACTCGAACTCGTTTGTGTTTTAAACTTTCGAATATGGTCAAATTTACTCAATGTATTCACATCTGTATCAAATACGTGCATTGCTACCTTTTTCCGGCGCTCCTCAGGTAGTCTTTCATATATTTGATGTGTTACAGTACTACCGATTCCACCTAAACCAATTAATATCGTTGGAACTTGTAACGTCATGTGAACCACCTTCCTATTCTTGCTTGTTTGAGAAAAGGAGAGAGAAAGCTAAAACCCTCCCTCTTCATCGTATCTACTATTCACACTCGTACCTGTAAATTTCTTTACCGTATCCTCTATCAATTACTAAAAGTTCATTTGGATATAGCGTCTTATGTTCCATTCCAACCTCATCCTCTGTTATAAACATCCCATCAATAATCATTCCTACTACTTGTGACTCTTTCGCTACAAATATCGATTTCGACCCTTTCTTTGCTATAAACGTAACGGATTGTACTGTCTTCCTTTCCGCTCTAAACGGAATGCCAAAATAATGTTTCCACCATTTATTTTTAAGTAATTCTGGCTCAGATTGATATAGCCAATCTTTCGCTACTTCTTGATCCCATTCGTAATACAATAGTGCCTTCCGGTGAAATCTTGGACGGACAATCCATCCTAAAACGATTATCCCTACTATTAACAGTAATAAAGTGATAGGAATAACAAACTTAAAAATAAGCGCATATTTTTCATAAAACGGTGCATTTTGAATATGAAGTGATATTTTTTTCTTTACTTCTTGTAATTTTGAATCTTGCACTACGATGGTAGCTTCTACGGTGCCAGTATCTGTGAAATTGAATGTGTCGGAGTAATGAGGGCGAGGATAAATATAAATTTGATTACCATGTTGTTTTATTTCATAGTTGATTGATTGTTTAGATGTGACACCAGTAGATTTTAATAGTTTCTTTACAGCCTCTTCTGTCATCGGCTTACCATCTAACTGTGGTTGTATAATAAACGGTTTACTATTCTCTAAATTTGTTACTTTTTCTTCATAATCTTTCGTAATCGTTTGTAGTGATAATTTTGGTCTTTCCGCTACTTCGATTTTAAATTCTTTCGTCTGTCTGTAAAATCCCTTTATGTTCATATGAACTTTCCCACGTACTAAACCTTTATCAACCTTCATTTCGTAGTAAAATACATGTTTTTTATCGTCCCATTTCATCGGGTACTGTTTTCCGTCTATTTCTACTTCTGCCTGAAAATAGGAAGATTGAATTGGTAATTCCGTAGGCTGCGCTTCAATAACAGCAGTAACACCTTCGTACATTTCTTCCACATTTTTTTGACTACTATCCTCTTTGTCATAAGTAGAAACGGTATAGTTAAGCGCCGGTTCAACTAGCACTTGTAATCCTTCTTTCTCAATATCGCGATCCACTTCTATCGTATATGTTCCTGGTTTAATAACTTCCTCATTTTCCGTACTGATATGAACTATATTTCCGAATAATTTCGCTTCTCCTGGTGCATGTATGGAATAAGAAGATTGTAATTGTAACGGTTTAGAAATTTGTGTGACCTGATAATTAGACAAAGAAGGCCATTGTCGTACAAGCGTCATACGTTTTAACGGAAATGGTGTTGTAATCTCTACTTTTTTTCCTACTACTTTCGTTTTTACAATCGATTCAACGGAAGAGAACGGATCACGATTTGCAACTAATGCTGCCACTTGATTGACGCTTTTTACAATACCATCCTCTCCACTAGATGGCATCGTAACTCCATTTATCTCTTTCTTCCATATTTCTTTAAACGTATTTAGTTGTGCCTTTTCTTGCGGTCCTAAATCCTCTTCCATCGTAATTAAAATTGGATGTAACGATATCTTTTTTGCATCCATATCCTTCTTAAACTGCGCTAGCTTCTGCAAAATTTGTTCTTTTCCGCCAACCTTATCTTTCTCTAAATCATTAAATGCCCCGTCAGTTAAGACAATAAGCCAAAATTCACGTTTTCCATCTATATCTGCTTCCTTTTTTATAGATTGCATCGCCGTTTCTACTGCGCTAAACGGAGTATTTAAATACGTTTTCCATGCTCCAATTCCCTCAATTTCTGTTTGTCTCTTATCCTTTGTTAACGAAATGTTTAAAGGATCATTCGGCTTGCTCATTGGAACATAAGAAAATTTATCTTTTTCATCTAATAGCGCAACTAAACTTTGCAAAGCGTAATTGGCATATTTCCAGCGATCGTTATTTCTCATGCTGCCTGAATCATCATATACAAGTGAAACGACCCTTTCTTTTGCCTCCTCTCCTTTTGCAAAAGTCCAAAAAGGATGTAACCATATAAATAGAAACAACATGAATGTGGCACAAATTCGAATTTTCATGATGAGGCTTCGCCACCTTTGTAGACAAATTCCTATGTTTAAATTTATGAAAGGATACAAGATATATGACTTGTATTTTAGGACAACGAACACAGCATAACTTTATTATGTAAACAGTTATACACACTGAATATGATTCCTTCTAGCGTTTTCTATCCGATACTATAAGTAAAAAAGTCTGTTTAAGCTCTACACTTAAAACAGACTTTTCCTACTTTTTATATTGAAAACAAATAACAAAAAGTTTGATTTTGAACTAACACATCACTTCAATTGTAAATCCACCAGGTGCTTCCACATAAAACGTATACGCATGTGCATGCTTAGGAGGTTCGACCAAAAATCCATCCTCCTTCAACCTTTGATTCATCTTATTTACTTGTTCTTCACTTTCTTGAGGAAACCCTACATGAAATGTTTTCGGATAATGTACGTCTTTTCCTTTCATTAACGTTAATATAAACCCATCGTTATCACGCATAACCGCAAAGCCATTTCCCCTTGCCCCGCTACAAGTTAAACCAAAATATTTTTCTAAAAACTCTCTAGTAGCTGCTACATCTGAAACTGTTAAATTAAGATGTTTAATTTTCAAACCATCACCATCTTTCTTAATTTTCTAACATTTTATCATATAAATAAAAAACACGCCTTCACAGCGTGTTTTATTGCTTCACATACACTTCAACAATTGGATTATCTTTATGATCCGCATGTAAGCGGATATTCTCTTCACTTGTACTATAAATGCTAGCTAATAACATAATCGTTAACACGTTAGGAGTTTTTGCATCGCTCCCGTATTTCCTTTCCAGCGCTTCCTTATATTCAAAATCCAAATCCCCCTGCACATATGTATACAATTCAAAACCGTCTTCTAAATTGCAAACTACTGTATCAATAATATCCGCTCCTACTTGCTTCTTCATTTCCTCTCGCAACGCTTCAATAAATTCTTCCCACGGTACTTCGTATGTCTGAAACTGATCTGTAGATTTCATGACTTTTCCTCCTTATATATCCTCTTACTATATTTCCCCTTTCCTATAACAATTATGATACATAGGACATTCGTACAAGCCGCACTTGTCCCCTTTACATATCGTATTACTGTAATGGGGAAGGAGGAATGAATATGCATAGACAAAAATGTTACGATACGTGCCGACGTTATTTCGGCAAAGTCGTTCGCATTGAAGATCGTGATGGTCGCATTCATTTAGGAAAAATAATTGATGTGACAAAAAGCTCTGTATGGATTGAACCAGTGCAACAGCGCTCATCTTTTGATACAGGTTTTGGATACTATGACGCATATGCAAACGGTGGTTGTGACCTTTGTGGTGGCCTTAGCAGATGTGATAGTTGCGGATTTGGTTGTGGTGGATTCAGCGGCTGTGGATGTGGCGGTCGTGGTTGCAGTAGTTGTGGTGGCAGCGGCTGGGGTGGCGGCGGTTGTGGATGGGGTGTTGAACTCGGATTTGGTTTCATCTTCGGAATTACATTAGCTGCATTATTTTTCATTTAACATAGTAAAGAGTTGACTACCTTTAGCCAACTCTTTACCTTTATTTTTCACATATAAAAATACGATGTCCTAAAATATGTTGGTACATAAGTCGTACATTTTCATGCTGTACCCATGCCTCATACAATTCATTTGGAATATGCGAGGATACATTCCATTCTGGCTCTTCTATATAGCCCGAAATCGTTTCTGCAATTGTACCACCGCCAGCAATTGTAATTCTTTTAAAGTTTGCTTTCTGAAATAATTGTACCCACTCGCTCTCAGTTAATAGTTCTTTCATCCCGTATAATTGAGCGATTTTTTCTTCCTCTCCCTTATCAATGTGCCTATCAACAATCATTTCAATGACAACAAGCTTACCGTCTTTCTGTAGTACACGATAGCACTCCGAAATAACCTTTTCTTTCTCTGTAAAAGCGAGTATCGATTCTCCGAGTACGAACTCAAATGAGTCATGCAAACATGGTAATTGCTCTACACTTCCTTCAATTAATTGAATATCTATTCCTTCAAACGACCATCTATCTTTCGCCTTTTGAATCATAATCTCATTCTTTTCAACCGCCGTTACTTTATAACCACATTCTTTTGTCATATACGCCGCTGTTTTCCCCGTACCGCAGCCGATTTCAAGGACATTTGCTCCATATCTAAAAGGCAATTGTGCTAACAGTTGTTTTGTTAACGTAAAACCACCAGGATGAGCACTCCCTATTCCATAATAAGCTAGGAAATCGATGTATGTGTTTCGTTTCATAAAATTCTCCTTTAAATTTTCTATAATACATATATTCACCCATCCATAATTAGTGCACATAAAAAAGCATTCCCAAGTGCGATACCGCAACTTGAAAATGCCCTTCTCTTTTTTATTTCTCTTCAATATACGCCCATTTAAAGCTATATTCCGGACTAATATTATGTTTCACAATTCCCTTTACATTCGGTTTCATAACATATGATTTAGCACTTTGATATAAAGGTACGAGCGCTACATCTTCCTCAAGTAATAATTTCTCTGCCTTACCTAACTCTGTCCAACGTTTTTTTGCATCAGCCATCCATTCTGTCTTACTTTTAGTAATAATGTCATCATATTTTGAATTTGAGTAGCTCATCTGGTTTTGCGAATTTTTTGTTTCAAACATATCAAGATATGTCATTGGATCTGCATAATCTGGATTCCAGCCACCATATGAAAAATCATAATCTTGGTCTGATTCTAATTTTAGTTTTTGTTTAAATGGTTGCAACTTAATATTTACTGTCACGCCTTTCAAATTCTTTTCAACTTGATCTTTTACATACTCCCCAACTTTTTTCGCATTACCAGTATCATAATTTAACAGTTCAATTGTTACTTGATCTTTTCCAAGTTCTTTTTTCGCTTCTTCCCATGCTGCTGCTGCCTTTTTAGAATCTTGTTTTAAACCATTCTTGAACGTTTCTGCGAAATCTTTACCGTCTGGTCCACTTGCTAAACCTTTTGGTACTAAGTAATCGACTGGTTTTGAACCATCATTTAAAATGACATTCGTTAAAGCTTTCTTATCAATTGATAATGCGATTGCTTCACGTAATTTTTTACTCTTTAGAGGTGTATCTTGCCCACCACGTTTTTGATTTAGACGTAAGTAAAACGTACTTGTTTCCGAATAGGCCCCAAACTCTTCTTTATTGTTTCTATACTTATCCACGAATTCACCTGATAATAGTGCGAAATCAATTGCACCTGTATCAAATAAGTTTACTCTTGTAGCTACTTCTTTTACTACACTATAGTTGATTTCATCTAGTTTTACAGTCTTTTTATCCCAGTATTGATCATTTTTCTTTAATTTCCAGCCTTGCTCATGTTTCCAGTCTGTAAGCACAAATGGACCATTATACAGTGTTGTATCAGACTCTAAACCGAATTTATTTCCTTTTTCTTTTACGAACTTTTCATTTAATGGATAGTATGACGCAAATGCCATTAAGTTCAAGAAATATGGTACAGGTCTTTCTAGTTCTACTTCAAGCGTATAATCATCTACCGCTTTTACACCTAATGTCGAAACTTCTCCTTTTCCTTGATTAATCGCTTCTGCATTTTTAAGATAGTAAGCAATAAATGCATACTCAGCAGCTGTTTTTGGATCTACTAGACGTTGCCATGCAAATACGAAATCTTTCGCTGTTACAGGATCACCATTTGACCATTTTGCATCTTTCCGTAATTTAAATGTATATTTTTTGCCATCCTCGCTTTTTGTGCTAGATTCCGCTACAGCTGGGATTGGCTTATTATCTTTATCTAATCGATATAAACCTTCCATTGTATTCCCTAAAATTTGTGAGCCAAGTGTATCTGTATTTTTTGAAGTATCCATCGTCGGAATTTCATTCGTTTCTGTACGATTTAGCACTTGCTTTGCCGCATATTTAATATCAGATTTCTTCTCTTCTCCACCATTATTAGATGTCGTTGTCGTTTTCTTCTCCCCACCTGAAGATCCAGAACACGCTGTTAACGCCATACTCATCGCTAAAACTGGTGCTACAACCGCCGTAAACTTTTTCATCTTTTTCTTCATTCTTGTACCCTCCCCAATTTATATGTACGAAACTAACTTTGAGAGATTTCCAATTTAAATTATCAGAAAATTATTACTAATTATTATTCTACTAATTTTTCTTGGAATGTAAAGTATTTTTAAAAATATTCATAATAATTAATTTATTTACTTCAATAACAATCTATTACTACTATACGAATTCTCCCCCATCTACTATATGTAAGTACCACTTTTCTTATTCTTCTCTATCTATTTAAATTTAATTGGATAGCAAAAGAGCGTTTTAAAAAATAAATAATATATTTTTCAAACGCTCTTTTTTCTTATTTCCCTTCCGTTACATACGCCCACTTAAAGCTATATTCTGGACTAATATTGTGTTTCACAATTCCTTTAACAGTCGGTTTCATTACATACGCTCTTCCTGTTTGATATAAAGGAACTAGCCCAGCATCTTCTTCAAGGAATAGTTTTTCAGCTTTTCCTAACGTTTCCCAACGTTTCTTCGCATCACCCATTAATTCATTACCTGCTTTTTGTACCATTTCGTCGTATTTTGCATTTGAATAACTCATTTGGTTATATGGACTCTTCGATTCAAACATATCAATAAATGTCATTGGATCCGCATAGTCTGGACTCCAACCTGCATAAGAAATTTCATAATCTTGTGCAGTCTCTAATTTTAATTTTTGTTTGAACGGCTGAATTTTTGTATTAATTGTTACACCTTTTAAATTTTTCTCAATTTGATCTTTAACATAATCAGCAATCTTTTTCGCAGTTCCATCATCATAGCTTAGTAATTCAATTGTAACTTGATCTTTTCCAAGTTCTTTTTTCGCTGCTTCCCAAGCTGCTGCACCTTTTTTCGGATCATATTTCAGGCCATTTTTAAATGTATCTTGGTAATCTTTACCGTCTGGTCCTGTCGCAAGTCCTTTTGGTACTAATTGATCTGTTGCTTTTGAACCGTTATTTAAAATAACATTTGCTAAACCTTTTTTATCAACTGATAATGCGATTGCTTCACGTAGTTTTTTGCTCTTTAACGGTGTATCTTGTCCGTTACGCTTTTGATTTAAACGTAAGAAGAATGTACTTGCTTCTGAATACTCACCGTACTCATCTTTGTTCGATTTATATTTATCTACAAATTCTCCTGATAGCAGTGTGAAATCAATTGATCCTGTATCATATAAGTTTACTTTCGTCGCAACTTCTTTTACTACACTATAGTTGATTTCTTCCAATTTCACAGTCTTCTTATCCCAATACTTATCATTTTTCTTTAGCTGCCATCCTTGTTCATGTTTCCATGAAGACATCACGAACGGTCCATTATACACCGTTGTATCTGCTTCTAAACCATACTTATCGCCTTTTTCTTTTACGAATTTTTCATTTAACGGATAGTATGACGGGAATGCTAGTAAATTCAAGAAATATGGTACTGGTTTTTCTAATTCGACTTCTAGTGTATAATCATCTACTGCTTTTGCCCCCAAATCTGTTAGAGGTTTTTCACCCTTATTAATTGCTTCTGCGTTTTTAATATAGTAAGCAATAAATGCGTATTCTGACGCTGTGTTTTTATCAAGTAAGCGCTGCCATGCAAATACGAAATCTTTCGCTGTTACAGGATCACCATTCGACCATTTTGCATCTTTACGTAATTTAAATGTATATTTTTTGCCATCCTCGCTTTTCGTACTAGATTCTGCAGCAGCTGGGATTGGCTTATTATCTTTATCAAGACGATATAATCCTTCCATCGTGTTCCCTAAAATTTGTGACCCTAACGTATCAGTAGATTTAGAAGTATCCATCGTCGGAATTTCTTGATTCTCTGTACGATTTAATACTTGTTTTGCTGCGTATTTAATTTCGGATTTGTTCTCTTCCCCACCACCATTAGACGTCGTAGTTGTTTTCTTCTCCCCACCTGATCCAGAACACGCTGTCAACGCCATACTCATCGCTAAAACTGGCGCTACAACCGCCGTGAACTTTTTCATCTTTTTCTTCATTTTTGTACCCTCCCCAATTATATGTACGAAACTAATTTTGAGAGATTTTCTAATAAATATTTATCAGAAAATTCTTATTAATTAATATTCTACTAACTTTTCTATTTTTGTAAAGTTATTTTTTAAAATATTTAGAAAATTTATTTTACTTAACGATAGTAACATTCTATTTTCTATGACCATCCTACACGTATCCTCCATCTACTACATTTCATTTCTTCTCTACTCTTTCATTTTCACTTTCAATTGCACAATAAAAAAAGTACTTCAAGGCATGTAGTCTGCTTTGAAGTACTTTTTCAACTCTATTATTTTTCAGTAACATATGCCCACTTATAGCTGTATTCTGGGCTAATATTATGCTTAACAACACCTTTTACATGCGGTTTCATAACATAAGATCTAGCACTTTGATATAAAGGTACAAGAGCTACATCTTCTTCAAGAAGTAATTTCTCTGCTTTTCCTAGTTCCTCCCAGCGTTTCTTCGCATCACTCATTAATTCCCCACCAGCTTTTTTAATTATTTCATCATATTTCTGATCAGAGAAACTCATTTGGTTATGAGAGTGCTTACTTTCAAACATATCTAAATATGTCATTGGATCCGCATAATCTGGGCTCCATCCACCATATGAAATATCATAATCTTGATCTGATTCTAATTTAAGTTTTTGTTTAAACGGCTGCAGTTTAATATTTACTGTTACACCTTTTAAGTTTTTCTCAATTTGATCTTTTACATATTCCCCAACTTTTTTCGCATTACCAGTATCATAGTTTAAAAACTCAATTGTAACTTGATCTTTTCCAAGTTCTTTTTTCGCTTCTTCCCATGCAGCAGCTGCTTTTTTCGCATCTGGTTTAACACCGTTTTTAAACGTTTCTTGGAAGTCTTTCCCATCAGGTCCAGCTGCTAAGCCTTTCGGCACTAAATAATCTGCAGGTTTTGACCCATCATTTAAAATAACATTTGTTAAATTCTTTTTATCAATTGATAGCGCAATTGCTTCACGTAATTTCTTGCTCTTTAATGGTGTATCTTGTCCACCACGTTTCTGGTTTAAACGTATAAAGAACGTACTTGGTTCGTTATACACCCCATATTCCTCTTTATTATTTCTATATTTGTCAACAAATTCACCTGTTAATAAGGAGAAATCAATTTGACCACTATCATATAAATTCACATTAGTTGCTGGCTCTTTTACAACACTATAGTTAATTTCATCTAATTTTACAGTCTTTTTATCCCAATATTGATCATTCTTCTTCAGTTTCCAACCTTGCTCATGCTTCCAATCAGTAAGAACGAACGGTCCGTTATATACAGTTGTATCAGATTCTAAACCGTATTTATCCCCTTTTTCTTTTACGAATTTCTCATTTAATGGATAGTACGATGGGAATGCTACTAAGTTTAAGAAGTATGGTACTGCTTGTTCTAATTCAACTTCTAAAGTAAGGTCATCTACTGCTTTAACTCCAAGTTCTGTTACAGGTTTTTCACCTTTATTAACCGCTTCTGCATTTTTAATTGGGAATGCAATGAATGCATACTCAGCAGCTGTTTTTGGATCTAATAAACGTTGCCATGCAAATACGAAATCTTTCGCTGTTACAGGATCACCATTTGACCATTTTGCATCTTTACGTAATTTAAATGTATATTTTTTACCATCCTCACTCTTCGTGCTTGATTCTGCCGCAGCTGGGATTGGTTTATTCTCTTTATCTAAACGGTATAAGCCTTCCATTGTGTTCCCTAAAATTTGAGAGCCCAAAGTATCTGTACTCTTCGACGTATCCATTGTTGGAATTTCCTGATTTTCTGTTTTATTGAACACTTGTTTCGCTGCTAATTTTTCTTCTGATTTGCTATCTCCGCCAGAGCTAGAATTTGTGCTTGTCTTCTTATCTCCGCCTGATGTAGAACATGCTGTCAATGCCATACTCATTGCTAAAACTGGTGCTACAACTGCTGTTAGTTTTTTCATTTTTTTCTTTTTCACTTTCTGTACCCTCCCTAATTCTAAACGCTCTCATTTAAGAATTTTCTGATAATTCTGTTTTTCTTTATATATTTATCAGAAGATTCTTATTAACTATTATTCTACTAATTTTTTCGGTTTTGTAAAGTGTTATTATTGAAAATTTTTAAAAAATTATTTTTTTACAGTAATATTCATAAAAATCCTATAATCTTTCGAAATACTATACCTCATTGAATCTTAGGTATTGATTTAATAGTCTTTATATCCCCACCGCTATAAACCTCCTGTAAATTATTGTTAATAAATAATGTATATCGTAACAAACCTCTTTTCTACAAAAATAAAAAAGTCAGCATTGCTGACTTTTTTATCCGACCATGTTCTCTTTTTTCATTTCCTCTATTACTCTCGTATACTTCTCTTCATCAAATTCATTTTCACTTTTTGCAACAACTACAGTCGCAATACCGTTACCAATTAAATTGACGATAGCACGTGCCTCTGACATGAAACGATCTACACCAAGTAATAGTGCTAACCCTTCTAATGGAATAACATTCATCGCAGATAACGTAGATGCTAATACAATAAACCCTCCACCTGTTACTGCGGCTGCACCTTTAGATGTAACTAATAAAATAGCTATTATCGTTAATTGTTGACCTAGTGAAAGATCGACGTGAAAGACTTGAGCTAAAAATATAGTAGCCATCGATAAATAAATCGTCGTTCCATCTAAATTAAAAGAGTATCCTGTTGGAATGACTAAACCTACTACTGGCTTCGAACATCCGAAGTCTTCCATCTTTGTCATCATTCGCGGCAATACTGATTCTGATGATGATGTCCCGAGAACAATGAGTAATTCTTCTTTAATGTGAGCTAAATATTTCCACAAACTAAATTTGTACAGTTTACAAATAAAATTTAAAACAATAAAAACAAATAATGCCATTGTCGCATATACACAAATCATTAATTTACCAAGTGGTATGAGCGTGCTTAAACCATACTTTCCAATTGTAAATGCCATCCCACCGAACGCTCCAACCGGTGCTAACTTCATAACAATAGATAAAATATTAAAAAATACTTTTGATAGTCTTTCAAAAAAATCGATAACTGGTTGTCCATTTTTTCCGAGCATCGTTAACCCTGCACCGAATAAAATGGAGAAAAACAGCACTTGTAAAATATCACCTTTTGCAAATGCTTCAAACATGTTAGACGGTACAATATGTAAAAAGAAATCCACCCACTGCATTTCTTGCCCGCTTTGTACATATTGCGAAACATCTCCGCCCTTTAGCTTTGAGGGATCTAATCCATCTCCGGGACGTACAACATTCGCTATGATGATACCAATAATTAAAGCCGCAGTTGTAACAATTTCAAAATATAATAGTGCCTTACCACCAACACGACCTACCTTTTTCATACTTCCCATACTTGCAATACCAAGCACAATCGTTAAAAAGATTATCGGTGCAATGACCATTTTAATCATATTGATAAACGTTTCACCAATTGGCTTCATCTGCTGTCCAACACTAGGCCAAATTGCCCCTACTGCAATACCACAAATAATTGCCACAATAACTTGGAATGTTAAATTTTTTACAATTCTCATTTTTAATACTCCCCTGTTTCTTTCATTTCTTTCATACAATTTCAATAATTGCTAATGATGCATTCTATGTAATAGCCCCCCTGCTATGTAACTTAAACCACATTATTATGTTACACTATTATCCATGATTCGAAAATAGTATATAACATTTAAAATTAAATGACATACTATTAAACATAATAAAAAGCAGACATTATGCCTGCTTCAATTCTCCTCAATCTGCTTTTCACTTAATCCTAGATGCGTTCTAAGCGTATTACTCAAACTCTGTAGATCTTTTTTATTAGGATTATAATAATATACACGTTGTCCATTTGGACCGTTAGGTAAATACAAATCATCACCAGCTAGTTGAATTTTTTCAACTGAACCATTTAAACCGTACTTATAAAATGATAAAATATCATCCATTACTAAGTTTGTTTTAAAATCACCGTCAACCGCCTCAACTATTTTTTCTAGCTTCGTAATCGAGCCTACACTTTTTAATTTGCTTAACATCGCTTCAATAACAAGTTGTTGGCGCTGACCTCTCATTGCATCACTATCAATATGACGCGTTCTTGCCAGCGCAAGCGCTTCTTCCCCTGTTAATTTTTGTAGTCCTTTTTTCAAATGAATCGCGTCAGGTTCATCTTTACTATTTTGCTCCGTAAATTCAACTGGGACATCTACTTCAATCCCATCTAATCCATCGACAATTTTAGTAAATGCATTAAAATTAAACTTCACAAAATAATCAACAGGCACTTGTAACAATTTTTCTACCGCTTCCACTGAAGCTTGTGGCCCTCCATCTTTACCATTTTTAACGAAACCACTTCCATATGCATGCGTTATTTTATCTTTTTTCTTTTCAACTGGAACATATGTGTATGTATCACGTGGTATACTCGTTAATTTCACGGTCTTATCATCTTTATTAAAAGTAGCTAAAAGTAGCGCATCTGTATGAAATGCACCATTATACTCCTTTTGTCGTTCTTGATTTTCATCAATGCCCATAATTAAAAGTGAAACATTATTTGTAATCGGCTTTACAGCTTTCTCACGTAAATTTGATTTTTCACCACGCGCTAAATTCAAACTAGATTTTTGTACGAGATTAGAGGTTTTCATATATATATAAGTACCATATCCAACTCCGCCAAATAGTAATACTACTAACAGTACACTTATTATCATTGTCTTCTTATATTTTCTTTTATTTTTCTTTTCTCTTGAAGAAGAGGTATTCTCCATATCGTTCCCTCCGTTTTCTATTCATCTAATATATTTTTCAATTTTTCATACTTAGCGCTATCCTTTTGAAATACATTCTCTTTTAACCCCTTGTTTATTTGTATCCATTCAGTCGTAATCGAATATTGAATCATACCTTCGTGGAAACTAAGGAACTTTAGCATAATCCCTGTATTTTTCTCTACAACCATTTCAAATTTCCCTCTTAAATCTTCAGATGTACTTACAGGCATTTCTATGTTTATTGTCCCTTCTATTTTGTAACAATCAAGTCCAAGGTACTTCGTTTCTTTATAATTCCAATCTTTATATCGGATTAATAAATCAGCAAATTCTGATTGAATACTATACTTCGCGAATCCTATATATTCATCATCATACCTTTTTTTCTCGCCCGATTTTCTCAATAACCTTTCCGTAGGATTTAATTTTAATAGTTCATAGTTCCTTTCTTTCGGGCTCCATTTTTTCTCTTTGTATGTATACTTCTCATCATCAAATTCTTTTTTCTTACCCTCGTTATATATAATGGTTCGTTTTTTCGTTAGCTTGTCTTCTTTTGAAGAAATTCCTCTTTGTTGCTCCGTATCAATCGCATATTTATATGTTGTAGCAATTCTTGACGAGCTAGAATATTCCTCAAATTGCCCTGAAATATTTTTAAAATGATCAATAGAATCCAGCATCTTTTCATGAATCTTTTCTTTATCTGGATAATTTACATTCGATTTTATTTCTTCTTCATTTTCATAATCAGAAAAATCCTTCTTCTTTATATATTCAAATACCCCACCATTTTGAGCAAAAATTTGATCAGAAAACTCCGACATAGACACAATGGAAAGTGTTAGAACCGCAGCACTTATAGCCATCATATAAACTCTGTAACCTTTCTTTTTTACCGGGAGATTATGTAGTGTACGATTAATTTTTTCATTTAACTCTGGTGGTACTATAACATTCTCTTCGTTTATTCTCTTTTTTAATTGTTCATCAAATAATTTTTCGTTATCCATCCTATACACCCCCTATTCCATCTGTAATCGTTTTTGCAGTTGTTCCCTCGCACGTGACAATCTCGACTTTACTGTTCCTTTTGGCACTTCTAAAAGCTTCGCTATACTCTCTTGATTCATATCTTCATAATAATAAAGCACTGTAACAGCTCTTAACTCTTCATGTAATGATTGAATCGCATTACACAAATCTATATCTTCATACTGATCATAAGCACTCATATTATAATCATTTTCTTCTATTACCATTACCTTTTTGTATGATCTAATAATGTTGTTACACTCATTTATCAAAATACGAATTAACCAAGTTTGGAAAAACTCTTCTTTCTTTAATTTTTTTATATTTTCATAGGCTTTTAAAATTGTTGCCTGTATCGCATCCTCTATATTTGTCTCATCGCGTAACATAGCCTTTGCAATGCGATACATCTTCACTTTTTCTGTATGTATAAGCGCCATAAATGCTTCATGATCACCTTGTTTCGCTAAAGAAACATCCGTTTCTTCTTTTACAATCATTTTATATAAAGGGATTACTTTCACAATTGCTCCTCCTGTTTCATCCTCACTTCAAATTTAACTTTACATGTATTAGACGGATGAGCCTAGAAAAAGGTTCATTTTTTTGAATATTTTCATAAAAAAAGGTAAACATTCTTCATGTTCACCTTTTTTATACGTAACTCTGAGGACATATCCATTTGGATCGACAACTTTAAAACAATTATTTTCTCATCAAAAAAGCCCACTCTATCAGTGGACTTTCTACTTTACAACGGTAAATCCCTCTTCCTAAACACAACAATTGCTGCTATAAAAATACAAAGCGCTCCCGCAGTTAAACCAATACTTACTGGCCATATATTATATGTTCCTTCAGCAATTTCTTTCGGACGAAATAGCGTAAATAATGATATATTTTTCATCCACTCTAACTTATCACTTAATTTACCTACCATATCCGCTACGAAAAATAAAATTGTTAAACTTGCTGAATAACTAAGTGCCTTTCTTTCATCGTTACATATACAAGAAAAGAAAAATGAATAAGCACTAACGACTAAAAATATGAGCCCTCCGACTACGTTTATTTTCAAAAATAATTCTTTATTTAAGTTATTATCTTCTAAAAACCATTCTGCACCTACTATACCTGCTACATACGTAACCGCTACAATAATTAGTAGTCCTAATATAAGAATAGCCGCTTGCGTAATTGCAATTCGTACTCTAGATACAGGCGTTGCCAGCAAGTATGCCATCGCTCCCTTATCTACATGACGAGCAATTAAATGCGTTGCAACTGTTACACAAAAAATTGTTAATATGATAATAAACAATAGACTATAATATTCGCCAGCTAAAAAATCCATTACGTTTTGAATCGGACTTTCCATACCAACAATTTTTTTCACGCTATCAGGCATAGCACTTATTAATTCATTTAACCCTTCCGCTGATACCATGGAAGGGAATATCCAAATTAACAACCATAAATAAAGAGCTGCACCCGTAGCATAACTCCAAATACTTTTTTGTGTTTCTTTCAAACTAGCTAAAAACAATTGCTTATTCATGCTTTACCCCTTCTTTCTTATCGTAATAATGCATAAATAAATGTTCTAAATCCATCGCTCTCGTTTGAAGTGCTGTTACATTATAGTTTGAAAGTATTTGTAAAACAGTTTGATAGTTTCCTTGTACGATAATCGATGCTTCTCTACCTTTCACCACTTCAAATTGTAAATTACATTGTGTAAGAGATTCAATCTCTTCTTGCGACGATACGATTACATCTATTACCTGTCGTCTCATGCTTTGTAAATCATGAATATTTTCAACAGTTACAAGACGTCCATCTTTAATTATAGCCACTCTGTCACAAGTTCTCTCAATCTCAGTAAAAATGTGCGATGACATAAGGATTGTTTTCCCTCTTTGCTTTTCCTCCAATATTAAATCTATAAATACTTGCTGCATAAGTGGATCGAGTCCAGATGTTGGCTCATCTAAGATTAGCACTTCTGGATCGTGCATAAATGCAGCGACAATCCCTACTTTTTGCTTCATTCCTTTAGACATTTTGCGAATCGGTGTTTTCACATCAAATTGCAGACGTTCTATTAGCTCATCTCGTTTTTTCGTATCCTTTAAACCACGCATTCCTTGCATTAACTTTAAAAATTCTAATCCATTCATTCCCTCAATAAAAGAAATTTCGCCTGGTAAATAACCGACTTCCCTTTGAATTTTCGCTGCTTCATCCCAGCAATCTAATCCAAAAATTGTCGCTTTACCAGCTGTCGGTTTTATAAATCCCATTAAATTACGGATCGTTGTGGATTTACCAGCACCATTCGGTCCTAAGTAACCGAATACTTCTCCTTCTTTTACATCAAATGTAATATGAAACAAGCCTTTTCCATTTGAAAACTGTTTTGTAACATCTTGAACTGAAATCATAATTCCACCTCGTTTTTTGAAATATTTAATGTATGATATTTCAAAATTATTGTACTCCTCATCTTTCATATTCGCAACAACTTTTTGAAATATTTATATGTCCATATTTCAAAAATATTGTTTTCCATTATTTTTTCTTGTATATTTTAATTGAGGTGATTGCATTGAACGGCTTTGAAAAAGTGAAAGAAAAGAAAAAACGTGCCATAAAAGAGGCAGCCTTCTTATTATTTTCAGAACGTGGATTTAATGAAGTAAAAATAGAACATATTGCAAAAAAAGCAAATGTTTCTCAAGTTACAATTTATAATCATTTTGGAAGTAAAGATGCGTTATTTAGAGAGCTTATACAAGAATTTATCATATCTGAATTTCAATATTATAAAGATCTTGCAGAGGAAAAATTACCTTTTCATGATATGATGCAAAAAATGATTGTAAGAAAAATGAATACTGGTGGGTTATTTCAGCCCGATATGTTACTGCAAATGATGCAAAGAGATGAAGAGCTCCGAGAGTTTATTTATAGTTATCAAAACGAAAAAATCCTGCCTTGGTATTTAGAAATATTAGAACAAGCACAGCAAAAAAATGAAATTAACCCTCATCTTACTAAAGAAATGATGTTGCTATACATTCAAATGTTTACTAAATTAGGCGATGATTTCGGAGCCAAACTTCTTGAAGGAGATCGCGAAAAACATATACAAGATATCGTTACGATGTTCTTTTATGGACTATCTGTTCCAGAAAAATAATGTTTCTATAGAAAAAATAACATTACAAAAAAGCCCTTTGGATATTTTAAATCTCAAGGGCTTTTTCATGTCAAAAATAACTAAAACTAACTTTATCTTAAAGAAGTTAAATGCTGCTTTAAAGATAATACCTTATTATAGATTAACTCTTTTAGCATCACAGGCTGAATTGAAATAATCGTTTCACCGAAATTTAGAAAATAACTTGAAATAAACTCAACTTCTTGCTTGTTAAAATAGCCTGTTATACTATAATTTTCATTTTCTTTTTGTATCCTCATGGAAGGATAATTCTCTTTGTCAAAAATATCTTTTCCTTTTTGATTAACAATGACACTAAAATCAATTGCATCAGGTTTTCTGTGAAAGTTTGTAAGATAACTTAATAGTTCTTCAAGATTTTTTGAATTCGTATTGCTTGTTTCCTCAATAGAAAGAATTTTATCACATCTAATTATTTGAACATCATTTGTCTCAAAATTAAAGATTTTAGCATACCACTGGCCAAATTTAGATTCGATTCGAATAAATTGGGCGACCAATACTTTCTCCTCATCTTTTTTTAAATATGTTAAATGATAAACTCGCTCAGCAAAAATCCCCTGTAAAGTTTCTTTTAAGAATGGACTAAAATTACTATGATTTGTTACTTCAAAGGAAAGCGTTCGTTCCATAATCGAAATATTTTTACTCACATTATCAGGTAGTACATGTTTAAATTTATTTTCAAGCGCAATACTTTCTATATTAAATGGTTTTGTCTTGTATCCATTTAGTGTAAGAATTGAAAAGTATAACGCATACATTTCATCCACACTAAAATAAATTGGAGATAACACACTATTTTCTATAATTTTATAACTTCCATTTCTACCTAGTTCAGAATATATTGGTACACCTATTTCTTCCAATGATTGAATATCTCGTAAAGCTGTACTTTTAGAAATATCATATCTAACCATTAAATCTTTTAAATTAAAATATCTTTTATTATTTAAGAAAATAAGCATATCATTTATTCGTTCCGTTTTTTTCATATTTCCCTCCCGAAAGGTGTCATGTATTGAAACCTTTTTAGTCTATATTATAATTATTAACGAATAAAGGAGTTGTGAATTTATGACATTAGAAATAGCTATTTTTCTCTCAATGAATGGGCAAGCAACGGAGGCAATTAACTTTTATACACGTAATTTAGAAGCCAAAAAATTAATGGTTGTTACGTATGAAGAACTGGCGAAAAGAGATCGTTCTTTTAAAATTACAAGTGAAAATAAAGAACATATCGCTCACTCTGTTTTACAAATTGGGAATACAAAGCTAATGATAGCAGAAGATACAATGAATCCTAATGAACGTTATAACGTTGGAAATAACATGTCACTTTGCATTCAAAGCGCTAATTTAGAAGAGATACAAAGGTTTTATAATAATTTAATTTCCGATAAGCATGTGAAAATAATCTCTCCGCTAGAAAAAAATATATTTAGTGAAGCATATGGTATTATTGAAGACCCTTACGGCATACAAATCCAGTTAATGTATGACAAACGATTAAGCTAAATAATTAGCCATAGTCACATATCCCTAGTAAAAAAGACACGAAATTCGTGTCTTTTTTACTTTACAGTGATAACTCTACCCGTCTCACTACTTTCAATTGCTAATTGAATAAGCCTAATAACTTCTAATCCTTCTTCTGCTGTCACAGGTGGTTTCTCACCATTTATAATACTATCTCTTACACCTTTATAATACATATCATAACAGCCAACTTCTGTCGGAATACGTACTAACTCTTCTTCTGTTTCTAGAGTAGCAAAATTCTCTTCAACGTCTACTCCATAACCGTTATCGCCTGGCTTCATTCCATTTTTTAATTGTTCTTCCTGTGAATCCATACCGTATTTCACGATAGAACCTTTATCTCCATGCAGTGTAAAGTGTGGACCTGCTTGCTTTACGTAACTGCTACTATGTAAAGTGACACGTTTCACACCGTAGTGAAATATAACATGGAAGTAATCATCAATTTCTGCACCTGGTCGTTGTTTGATTACATCTGCACTTATCGCTTCTGGTTTCCCAAATAATGATAATGCTTGATCAATTAAATGCGAGCCTAAATCATATAATATTCCTGATCCTGGTAAGTTCTTTTCTCTCCAGCGGTCGCGTACATGTGGACGGAAACGATCAAAATGCGCTTCATATGCATATACATTCCCAATTCTATTGTCTTCTAACAATTTCTTTATCGTTAAAAAATCATTATCAAAACGACGATTATGATATACACTTAATACTACATTATATTGCTCTGCTAATGAAATAAGCTCTTTTCCTTCTTCAATTGAAACAACAAATGGTTTTTCCACAACAACATGCTTACCGTTTAATATCGCTTCTTTTACATATGGAAAATGAGTTGTATTCGGTGAAGTAATGACCACTAAGTCAATATCAGCTCGCTTCACCAATTCATCAATTGTACTAACGACGTTAGCATTTGGTAATGCTTCTTTTACTACCTCTTCTTTTGAAGATAATACGGCACGAATATCGTATTCCTCTATCGTTTGTAATAATGGGATATGAAATGTTGTACTGGAAAATCCAAATCCTACAATGCCTACACCTATTTTTTTCATGTTGCCCCTCCATCTGTCCCACTTTAACAGGCAGTAAGATTCCTACCTCAAAATGCAGCGTAAGCAAAGAAATTAAGTAAGGAATCAACTACTCGTTAAAGTCCGATTGGTTCAACTAATAATTAGCGGGAATAAAGAAAATCCCCACTGATTAAAGTTTCACTTCATGAGAACGATTTCATTCAGTTATTATAACAAGATTATTTTTATTTACATAATAATTTGCCTAGAAAAAAGCATCTTGCCATTATTCATAGCAAGATGCTTTTCTTTACCCCGCTTTAACGGGCAGTAAGACTTCCTCCTTAAAATTCAGTGAATGCAAGGGAGTCAGACGGGAGACCAACTACCCGTAAAAGCCCGATTGGTGTGGGCTAATAATTAGTGGGGATGAACAAAATCCTCACTGATTATAGTTTCACTTTACTCCGGTCGTTTTTTCGTCCACGTTTCAATAACTTCACCTGTATCATTAACATCTAGTACTAAACTACCATTACTATACCGGTCTTTATTTCGATACGCTTTCGGATCAATTTCTTCTACAATGTGTTTCTCTGTCTTCATGTAAACTAGTTCATCATCTCGAACGATTTCAATACCGACAATACGGTATGGATTACGTTTTAACTCTTTGAAAATAACAAGTCCTCGCTTCGCCCTCGTTGATTTCTCAATTTCTGATGCTTTTAGACGTTTCACAGCACCGCGCTGCGTTACGAGAATAAGTTGATCTTTTTCACCATTTAACGGTTTACCAGAGGCGACATAGTCATCTTCTTTTAAATTAATTGCTTTTACACCAGCAGCTCTTACGCCAACTGGACTTACTTCATCTTCATGGAAAATAAGTGCATATGCACCATGCGTTGCAAGAACGATATCACTCGTTCCATCTGTCGCAAATATATCTACTACTTCATCATCTTTTTTCAAGTTTACAGCAACAAACGCCCTCGAATAGCGCTGTACTTTATATAGATTTAATTCCGTCTTCTTAATCATACCATTCTTTGTTACAAATACGATAAATCGCTTTTCTTCCTCAAAATTCGGTACGACAGTTGCCCAAATAATTGTTTCATCCCGGTCGAGTGAAACGATATTAGCAACGTGCTGACCTAAATCTTTCCAACGAATATCTGGCATTTCGTATACTGGCAGATATATATAGTTTCCTTTATTCGTAAATAAGAGGACTGTCTCTGTTGTATTCGTATCAAATCGTTCAAGTAAGATGTCACCCTCTTTCATACCGAAGTCTTTGCCATTTGAGGCATTATGCGAGCGCCATCCAGTACGTTTCACATATCCTTCTTTCGTTACAGTAACGATGACATCTTCTTGCGGGATCATTACTTCCACATCTATTTTAATTTCTTCGATTTGGTCTTCAATAATCGCACGTCGATCATCACTATATGTTTTCTTAACTCTCTTTAAATCCGTTTTAATTACTTGAAGTAATCTTTTTTCACTCTGTAAAATTGCCTGTAACTCCGCAATTTTTTTATTCAATTCATCTGCTTCTTTTTCTAATGCCGTAATATCGGTATTTGTTAAACGATATAATTGCAACGAAACGATCGCTTCTGATTGTGCTTCTGTAAAGCCAAATTTTGCACTCAAATTATCTTTCGCATTACGCTTATCTTTAGAAGCTCTAATTGTTTCGATTACTTGATCTAAAATTGATAATGCTTTCATTAAACCCTCAACGATATGTTGACGATTTTCTGCTTTTCTCAACTCATACTGAGAACGCTTTGTTACAACTTCTTTTTGGTGCCCAATATATGCATCCAAAATTTTCGGTAATGTCATAAGTGTAGGACGACGATTATTTATCGCAACCATATTGAAGTTATATGGAATTTGCAAATCTGTATTTTTATATAAATAATTTAAAATACCTTCAGAATTTGCTTCTTTTTTTAATTCTACGACGATGCGAAGGCCTGTACGGTCAGTCTCATCACGTACTTCAGCAATACCGTCTAATTTTTTATCTAGACGTAGTTCATCCATTTTCTTAACAAGGTTCGCTTTATTCACTTCGTAAGGAATTTCAGTAATTACGATTTGTTGTTTTCCACCACGAATCGTTTCAACTTCTGCTTTTCCGCGAATAATAATTTTACCTTTACCTGTTTCATATGCCTTTCTAATACCATCAATCCCTTGAATAATACCACCAGTTGGGAAATCAGGTCCTTTAATAACTGTTAATAAATCATCTACCGTACTATTTGGTTTATCAATACGCATCATCGTTGCATCGATTACTTCACCTAAATGATGAGGCGGAATTTCCGTCGCATAACCAGCTGAAATCCCTGTAGATCCGTTCACTAATAAGTTCGGGAACATTGCGGGTAATACAACAGGCTCTTCACTCGTATCATCGAAATTTGATACAAATTCCACTGTTTCTTTATCAAGATCACGTAATAACTCAGATGCAATTGGTGATAAACGGGCTTCTGTGTAACGCATTGCCGCAGCTGGATCACCATCAACGCTACCGTTATTACCATGCATCTCAACTAAAACATTACGCACTTTCCAAGTTTGACTTAAACGTACCATTGCTTCATATACAGAGGAATCACCGTGCGGATGATAGTTACCAATAACGTTACCGACTGTTTTAGCTGACTTACGGAACGCTTTATCATGTACGTTTCCTTCTACATACATAGAATATAAAATACGTCTTTGTACTGGTTTTAAGCCGTCACGCGCATCTGGAAGCGCGCGATCTTGAATAATATATTTACTATAACGTGCAAAGCGGTCACCTAACACGTCTTCAAGCGGGAGGTCATGAAACTTCTCTGCTTGCATGTTATTCCACCTCCGTCTCCATAATCATTTCATTTTCTAAAATATTTCCTTCTTCTTGCATACCGAACTGCACATTACGCTCAATCCATTTACGGCGCGGTTCTACTTTATCACCCATTAACGTTGTTACGCGGCGCTCTGCTCTTGCTGCATCATCAATTTTCACGCGAATTAATGTACGCGTTTCAGGATTCATCGTTGTTTCCCATAATTGATCTGCATTCATTTCGCCAAGTCCTTTATAACGCTGTAACATATAGCCTTTTCCGACTTTTTTCGTTACATCGTCTAATTCTTCATCAGACCAAGCGTATTCAATTACTTCGCTCTTACCTTTTCCTTTACTTACTTTGTATAAAGGAGGAAGTGCGATAAACACTTTACCAGCTTCAATAAGTGGTTTCATATATCTATAGAAGAACGTTAATAACAACACTTGAATATGCGCTCCATCTGTATCGGCATCGGTCATAATTACAATTTTATCGTAATTAATATCTTCCACATCAAATTCATTTCCTACGCCACCACCGATAGCATAAATGATTGTATTAATCTCTTCATTTTTAAATATATCAGCAAGCTTTGCTTTTTCTGTATTAATTACTTTACCACGTAACGGTAATACCGCTTGGAAACGTCGGTCTCGACCTTGTTTCGCAGAACCACCGGCAGAGTCACCCTCTACTAGGTATAGTTCATTTTTTTGTGGGTTACGTGATTGTGCAGGTGTTAACTTACCACTTAATGTCCCTTCTGATTTCTTTTTCTTTTTACCAGTACGTGCTTCCTCTCTCGCTTTACGAGCAGCTTCACGCGCTTGCGCTGCTTTAATTGCTTTTTTCACAAGAAGTGTAGCTACGTCCGGATTTTCTTCTAAAAAGTAAGCTAAGTGCTCTGATACAATGGCATCAATTGAAGAGCGCGCTTCACTTGTACCTAATTTCCCCTTCGTTTGTCCTTCAAACTGAAGTACTTCTTCTGGTACACGTACAGAAACGATAGCTGCTACACCTTCACGAATATCTGTACCTTCTAAGTTTTTATCTTTTTCTTTTAATAGTGAAACTTTACGAGCATACTCATTAAACACACGAGTCATTGCTGTTTTAAATCCAGCTTCATGTGTTCCACCATCTTTTGTACGTACATTATTTACGAACGACAAAATATTTTCTGAGTAGCCATCGTTAAATTGAAATGCTAGCTCTGCCTCAATTCCATTTTGTTCACCACTGAAATATACAACCGGATGGATTGAATCTTTTTCTTCGTTTAAGTATGAAACGAAAGCCTCAATTCCTGTTTCATAATGAAAGACATCTTCTAAATCATTTCGCTCATCTTTTATTGAGATTTTCATCCCTTTTAATAAAAATGCAGATTCACGTAATCTTTCACATAATGTTTCATAGTTATAATTTGTTGTGCTGAAAATCGTTGTATCTGGTTTGAAATGCATTGTCGTACCAGATTCTTTCGTCTTTCCGATTTTCTCAAGCGTCGTTACAGGAACACCGCCATTTTCAAAGCGTTGTTCATAAATATTTCCGTCACGCTTAATCGTTACGACTAACCATTCTGATAAGGCGTTTACAACCGATGCCCCAACACCGTGTAAACCACCACTCGTTTTGTAACCACCTTGTCCAAACTTACCACCAGCATGAAGTACAGTTAAAATAACTTCAGGTGTAGGTTTTCCAAGTTTATGCATTCCCGTAGGCATTCCTCGCCCTTTATCTATAACGCTAATACTATTATCTTTATGTATTACGACAGCAATTTCGTCGCCAAATCCCGCTAACGCTTCGTCAACGGAGTTATCTACTATTTCGTATACTAAATGATGCAATCCACGGCTGTCCGTGCTCCCGATATACATACCCGGGCGTTTTCGAACGGCTTCAAGTCCTTCTAACACTTGAATCGCATCTTCATTATATTGGAACTGATGCTTTGCCAAACTCCTTGCCCCTTTCCTAATCCAAAATCAGAACATATGTTTCTATTATAGAATAACGCCTCGACTATAGTTTTGGCAAGTTATCTTATCTCTTTTATATACCATTTTCAATAGAAAAATCCTTGTTTTTTCACAAGGATTCCTCTAGGCTACTATTTCAGAAAAATAATCGTTTGTCAACGAGAAATGGATATGTATTCCAAGATTACACATTCCAAACCTTTATTATGATCCAAATGATCAAGATCCAAAACGGGATTACAAGTAACAATCCCCAAAAACAGCCTTTAAAAAATCTCATGATGAACACCTCGTTCATCGGCCCTACTTATCTATAACGAGGGCTGAAGCAATCTTTCTACCTTTACAATCCATACTATTTTGTCATCGCATGTTCTACTTTTATACAACGATCCATAATAACAGTATAGTCTTTTTCTTTTAAAAGTTTATATGTATCTTCATCTTGTACTCCTAATTGTGCCCAAAAAACATCCGCATCAATCTCAACAAACTCTTTTGCAACATCCATTAAAAACTCTGAGCGGCGAAATACATTTACAATGTCAACATGTTCTTTAATATCCTTTAGTGAAGCAACTGCTTTTTCTCCAAGCACTTCATCTACTGTTGGGTTTACTGGAATAATACGATACCCAGCATCTTGCATTGCTTTTGACACCATATACGATGTACGTTCTGGCTTATCCGATAATCCAACAACTGCAATCGTTTTGCTTTTCTTTAATACTTCACCAATTTCCGTACGAGTTGGGTTTTCAATCATCATAATTAATCCCTCCTATTCCTTTAGTATAGCCGATAAAGAAAGTCTCTTTCAACATGAAAGAGACTTTCTTTTATTCCGATTATTGATTCTTTGTAGCTGAGTTATCTGCTAAAGTAGCTGTTTTCGTCATTTTTTGACCGTTACGATAGAATGTAACTTCTACTTTCTCGCCTACTTTTTTCTTTTCATATAAATATTTACGGAATTGAAGTGAGTTTTCTACTTTTTGATTATCTAATGCTACTACAATATCATATTGCTCTAAACCAGCTTTTTCTGCAGGTGATATTGGGTAAATTTTACCTAATACAACGCCATTTGTTACTTCTTTTGGCACTTTTAATTGATTTACTGCATAAGCTTGCACATCTTCTAATGAAACAACACCTACTCCAAGAGCTGGACGTTTCACCACTCCGTCTTTTTCAAGTGATTCAATAACTGGCTTTGCGATATTAATTGGAATAGCAAAGCCAATCCCTTCAACTTCTTGTTGTGCAATTTTACTTGAATTAATTCCAATTATTTCACCGTTTTGATTAAATAATGCACCACCACTATTACCTGGGTTAATTGCTGCATCGGTTTGAATAACTTGAGCATTCCAATCCGCGCGTTTATCGCCATCAATATCTACTGGAATTTCACGTTCTTTACTACTAATAATACCTTCTGTTACACTTCCATCAAACCCTAGTGGGTTACCGATTGCAATTGCTTTTTCACCCGCACGGATTTTACTTGAATCACCTAAAGTGGCAACTTTATTTACGTTAGATCCATCAATTTCTACAACAGCTAAATCTAACCAAGGATCTTTTCCTACAAGTTTTGCATCTACTTTTTTGCCATCACTTAATTTTACAGCAAGTTTATTCGCCCCATCTACTACATGGTTGTTTGTTACAATATACGCTTTATTTCCTGCTTTTTTATAAATAACACCTGATCCTGAACCAGCTTGCTGTTCTTGGCCTGTCGGTTGCATTGCAAATGGATCAATACTTTGTTGCATATTAATAACACCTACAACAACATCTTTCGCGCCTTCAATCATACCAGGTAAATCAGTTTCATTTTTTGCTTTATTGACTACAGGAACTACAGTACCTTCAACTTTTGAATCCGAACTGAATGATGATACAGCCGCTCCATTATTTTGAGCCCATGGCATATATGGTGCTGCAAAACTAATTGTGACAGCCCCAACTACAGCTCCGACTAAACCTGTGAAAAAATAACCTTTTTTACTACCTGATTTTCTCACTTCTCTCGTTTCACTATGCTCTTCATTTAAATTTGGTCCGTCGTAATATCCCATGTTTACTTCCCCTCTCTGGTGAATTCGTATTTTCAGTATAGTCACGTTTTGTGTCCTTCTTGTGAACTCATCGTGAAATCCAATTAAAAAAATACTCTTATCTAACATTGTAGACAAAAAATGTATTTTTTGTACATTCTACCTGCCAAAGAGGATATAAAGCCGACATTTCCCTATGCTAAAATACACAATCCGTTACAATTATTCTTCAAACTTATAACCAACTCGAATAACAGTACCGATATGCTTCGCTTTATCCCCTAGCTTATTTCGTAGTTTTTTAATATGAGTATCAACCGTTCGGTCATCACCGTAATAATCATATCCCCATAACTGATCTAATAAATGCTGACGTGACAACACAATTCCTTTGTTCTCCATTAAATAAACAAGAAGTTCAAATTCTTTATGTGTCAATATAATCTCTTCTCCATCTACTAAAACAGTTCTAGATAGACGATTCACTTCTATTCCAGCTAGAGACATAGCATTTTCTTCTGCTACTCCTACGACGCCATCCGCACGTTTTAATAACGTCTTCGCGCGAGCTACTAACACTTTCGGGCTGAAAGGTTTCGTTACGTACTCATCTGCACCTAACTCAAACCCTAGTAATGTATCATCCTCATCTGAACGCGCTGTTAACATAATGATAGGTACCGCTGATTCTTTTCTAATTCGTCTACAAACAGACCAGCCATCTATTTCTGGTAACATAATATCTAACATAATTAAATCAATTTCATGCTCTGCAAATAATTCTAACGCTTTTTTTCCGTCTTCTGCTTCGATTACTTCAAAGCCTTCATTACGAAAATAATCACTAACGATTTCACGTAATCTTCTTTCATCTTCAACAAGTAATACTGTTTTATTCATATCATCTATCCCGCCTTTTTACTCTTTCAATCGAATAATACGTTGATTGGAGCTTCCGCGAAATGGAAGTGTTAAATCTTTTTTCTCGATTTCAAATCTTCCATCGACTAAAACATCCCCGTAATGTAACAACTCTATCATATCATTATTTTGAGAACTCTGTATCTCTTCTAACGTATAACCTGTATACATCCATAGATTTTTTTTCAAATCTTTCACTGCTTTTGCTACTTTTTTCACTTCAGCAGCTTGGAAAAATGGATCTCCACCTGAAAATGTTACATCAGTTAATGGATTACTTGCAATCTCTTTCACAATTTCTTCTACTGCCATTTCAGTTCCATTACAAATATTCCACGATTTCGGATTATGGCAACCGAAACAACGATGCGGACAGCCCGCAAAAAACACGACTGTCCGCAACCCTTCTCCATCTACTACACTATCATGAATGATGTTCATCACTTTCATTTATGCTTCACCCGATCCATCTCTTCACTACGTTTTGCACTATTCCACTTTGACATATCTCCTACAAGATATCCTGTTATACGGCGAATTCTTTCTATATTAGCCTCGTCTCCATTTCCGCAACTTGGACATTCATTTTCAATGACTCCGTGATAACTGCAACACTTACAACGGTCAACAGGATGATTAATTGAACCGTACCCAACGCCATGATCTGCCATCGCTTGTACAATTTGTTTTAACGCCAGTTTGTTATGCATAGCTGCTCCGTCTAGTTCAATATACGTAATATGTCCCCCGTTACATAAGGCATGGAAAGGTCCTTCTAAACGAATTTTATTTATCGCTTGCATGTTATAGTAAACTGGGATATGGAATGAATTCGTATAATAATTATGGTTCGTTATACCGATAATCACGCCAAATTCTTCCCTATCTTTTTTCACAAACTTTCCTGATAATCCTTCTGCAGGAGTTGCAATGACTGAGAAATTCAGTTCATGTTCTTCTGTCGCTTTATCCATTCTATCTCTCATAAAGGAAATGATTTCATACCCGAGTTCCCATGATTCTTCATCTTCTCCGTGATGCTTTCCTGTTAAAGCTACTAAGCACTCCGCAAGACCGATAAAACCAAGACTTAATGTCCCTTGCTTTAAAATAGATGCTACAGAATCTTCTGGCTGTAACTTTTCTCCACCACGCCACACACCTTGTGAATATAAAAATCGAAAATCTCTTGCTCGCTTCGTACATTGATACTCAAATCTCTCTAATAATTGCTGGATTCCTACATCTAAGTAATAATTTAACGCTTCAAAAAACGCTTCTTTTGAACCGCTAATTAAAGCTAATTTCACTAAGTTAATAGACGTAAATGATAAATTCCCTCTTCCAATCGCTGTTTCTTCTCCATGTATGTTAGACATCACACGGGTACGACATCCCATGTAACATACTTCACTTTCCGGTCGTCCATCATAATGTACTGCATTAAATGGCGCATCTAAAAATGAAAAGTTAGGGAATAATCGTTCAGCCGTTGTCTCTAGCGCTAATTCAAATAAATCATAGTTCGGATCGCATTCTTCGAAGTTCACACCTTTTTTCATTTTAAAAATTTGAATAGGAAAAATTGGTGTTTCCCCTTTACCAAGACCAGCTTGTGTTGCTTTTAAAAGCTGTCTAACTAATAACCGTCCCTCTTTTGATATGTCTGTTCCATAATTAATAGAAATAAACGGGACTTGTCCCCCGCCCCTACTGTGCATGCTATTTGAATTATGAATGAAAGCTTCACACGCCTGGTACGTATCATTTTCTGTTTCTTTCCATGCAAATTCTTCTATTTGTTCTTTCGTAAGCGGATATGACTGCAATCGTTTCTTATGTCTCTCTACTGTTTTTCTCACGTACGGAGCTAAATCAACATCAAAGAGTGCAAACGATTGACCACCGTGCTGCATATTTTGATTCGCTTGAAAAATAATAGATGAAAGAGCTAGTGCACTTTTAATGTCTTGCGGTTGTCTCATATGTCCATGTCCGGTATGAAAACCGTTAGCAAGCATTTGCGCTAACGGAATTTGCGAACAAGTTGTCGTTCCCGTCGCATAAAAGTCTAAGTCATGTGGATATAATATATTTTCATTTATCGCTTTTTTCACTTGATCTGACAATAAATTTTCAACAGCATAATATTTTGCACTCTCAGATGCGAACGTTCCCATTACTCCCATCGGAGAGCGGCCGTCTACATTTGCATTTTCTTGCATTAAATCTTGTTCATTGCCGTGGACTATTGTCTCAAATACTCTCATTAATTCTTCTCCACGTGTATTTTTTTGTAACATTTATAACCCTCCACCAATATGTTGTTGTCTTTTGATTAAAATGTTACTACATATAGTCAAAGGGTTTCTGTGAGAAATGTAACATTCCTGTGAAATTTTTTGCACGAAATAATGAATTTTTCATTTACAAAAAAGAAATGTGCTCTTTACAAATGTATGGTACAATATACGGGAAAAACTCTTTTTACCCTTTATCAACACATTTGAATAAAGGAGACTGAACTTATGGTTACTACATATCTTTTATTTATCGTTGCCTACTTACTTGGCTCGATTCCATTTGCACTAGTCGTTGGAAAGATTGGTTATGGAATTGACATTCGTGAGCACGGAAGCGGTAATCTAGGTGGAACAAATACATTCCGCACACTAGGGAAAAAAGCAGGTTTTATCGTTACAATTGCTGACATTTTAAAAGGTACATTAGCAACGAGTCTACCGATTATTTTCGGGTTAGATGTTCATCCACTATGGTTCGGATTAGCAGCTGTTCTTGGACATGTATATCCGATTTTCGCGAAATTCCGTGGTGGTAAAGCAGTTGCAACTTCTGCTGGCGTGCTATTATGCTACTCACCAGTTGTTTTTGCAATTTTAGCTGTTGTCTTTTTCAGCCTTTTATTTACAACAAGATACGTATCACTTTCTTCTATGGTAACAGCTGTCGTTGCCGTTATCGCATCAATTGTTACCGGGGATAAAATCTTCATTATTGCGATGTGTTTATTAGCAGGTATGGTTATTTATAAACACCGTGCAAATATTGGACGAATTATAAATAAAACTGAGCCGAAAGCAAACTTTTCAAAAAAGCAAAAATAAGATCGTAACCCACATAACGCAAAAAGAAAACGTGAAGCATATTAATAGCGTCTTTTTGCGTTATTTTTTATACTAAAGAAAAAGCAACATAATTTGGAGGAACTATATATGAATCTTTCCGTAACAAAAGAAGCAGCACAATGGTATAAAAACGAATTAAACTTACAATCAGGTGAAACACTGCGCCTTTTCGTACAATACGGCGGTTGCAGTACTGTACAAAAAGGACTTTCTTTAGGTATTCGTAAAGATGACCCTGCACATCCTGCTGTTCAAACTCAAGAAGAAGGTATTAACTTCTTTATTGAAGGCGATGATGAGTGGTTCTTCGATGGACATAATTTATCTGTTACATTTAACGACGGTGATGATTTCCCGCAATTCAATTATGAAAAATAAAAAAGCGTGGCATCTGCCACGCTTTTTTATTTTTTCTTAATTTCCTCATATTTCGCATACCACTCAGGATAGAACTTTTTAAACGATACGGGTCTGAATCCTTCTTTTTTCGCGCAAATATTTGTCGTACTTGCAGTAATACAAAGATCACCTTCACCATTATAAATTTCATATCCATATACAACGCGAAGCGGGCTCACAGTGTCCACCCACGTTTTCACAATTGCTTTTTCACCGTAACGCATCGCTTTACGGTATGAAATTTGCAAGTCTAATACAGGAGAAATAATCCCCTCTTTCTCCATTTCAACATAGGAAAACCCTAAATCTTGTATAAGTTTTGTACGGCCTAATTCAAGCCACACTAAATAGTTTGAATGGTAAACAACACCCATTTGATCTGTTTCCGCATAACGGATTTCAACTTCATGTTCTGCTACAAACATATGTATTCGCCTTCTTTCACTTCTGCTGCCTTGCATACATTTAATCATAATACAGCAGAATCAAAAATAAAATAAAAACAGTGAATCTTTTACCGAAAGGAGCAAGCATATGATTCAAATTGTAACGGTTCGTAGCGGTGATAGCGTATATAGCTTGGCATCAAAATACGGATCAACACCTGACGAAATAGTAAAGGACAATGGACTAAATCCAGCTGAAACACTCGTCGTTGGTCAGGCACTGATTGTGAATACGAAAGGGAATAATTATTATGTTCAGCCTGGCGATAGCTTATATCGAATCTCTCAAACATATAACGTTCCTCTTGCTAGCTTAGCTAAAGTGAATAACTTATCTTTAAAATCCATTCTCCACGTTGGACAGCAATTATATATACCGAAAGGGACGAAACGAGCAGTAGAATCCATCGCTTATTTACAACCTTCCACTATACCCATTAAAGAAAGTTTAGTTAATGCTACACGTGCCATTAATCCATTTTTAACATATTTAGCTTATTTCAGTTTCGAGGCAAAAAGAGATGGTACATTAAAAGAACCAACTGAAACAGCTAAAATCGCTAATATTGCAACGCAAGGTAACACCATCCCTATGCTCGTTATTACAAATATTGAAAATGGAAATTTCAGTGCCGATCTGACATCAGTTATTTTGCGGGACGCAACAATTCAAAACAAATTTATTACAAACATTTTGCAAACTGCTGAGAAGTACGGTATGCGAGATATTCATTTTGATTTCGAGAGTGTTGCACCCGAAGATCGCGAAGCGTATAATCGTTTTTTACGAAATGTGAAAACACGCTTACCTAATGGATACACATTAAGTACAACGCTTGTACCGAAAACAAGTTCCAATCAAAAAGGAAAATTTTTCGAAGCTCACGATTATAAAGCACAAGGACAAATTGTTGATTTCGTCGTCATTATGACATATGACTGGGGATGGCAGGGCGGACCACCGATGGCAATCTCTCCTATCGGTCCTGTAAAAGAAGTACTTCAATACGCAAAATCTCAAATGCCTCCACAAAAAATTATGATGGGGCAAAATTTATACGGATTTGATTGGAAACTTCCGTTCAAACAAGGAAACCCACCAGCAAAAGCAGTTAGCTCTGTTGCAGCTGTTGCACTTGCTCGTAAATACAATGTTCCTATTCGCTATGATTTCACAGCTCAAGCTCCACATTTCAATTACTTTGACGAAAACGATGTACAACACGAAGTTTGGTTTGAAGATGCGAGATCTATTCAAAGTAAATTCAATTTAATGAAAGAACAAGGCATTGGCGGTATTAGTTATTGGAAGATTGGCTTGCCATTTCCACAAAATTGGCGTTTACTCGTTGAAAACTTTACAATTACGAAAAAAGGCTGACAAAAGTCAGCCCTTTTTGTACATTCTGTTAAGATTCATCTTTGATTTCACTTTTTAATGAGTCAATACTTTCTAAACGTCTTTGATTTTTTGCTTCAATAGCAGAACGGTCTTTTTCATTAGAAAGCTCCGCTGTTTCTTTTGCTTCATTAAAGTTATCAATTGTATTTTGCACCATTTCTTGTAACTTTTCAGCGTTATCACTTCGATTATCTGGATTTGGCATGTACTTTCCTCCTAATATTGTATATACACACCATCTTAAATTACCTATCTTCCCTCAAATTTATACATAAAAAAGGAGAATACAATATTCTCCTTTTCTTTAACCGTTATCAACAATCGGTTGTTTGCCCGTTTGGTCTTGCATTTGCTTTCCTTTATTGCCACCAGCTTTTTTTGATTGTGTTCCAATATGATTCGGTGCAAAGTCTTTTGAATTCTTTTTCGGATTACCCATTACTATCGCCTCCTTAACAGTAGTATCGTACTAGTGTTAAGAATTATTCAGCTTGCTTAAAAAGTTTCATTTCATAACGTTTTTCAATACGCTCTTCAATACGATCGATTGCATCGCGATCGCTTAATAATTGTTGTTTATTTTCTTTCACAAGCTCATCAAACGATTTACGGCGACTTCTTCTCATGCTGTTCACCCTCTCTCTCCTTCGCATTCTTACTATACATAGTATGAGCAAATAAAAAACTCTTTAATCAGATTTGCAAGAAAATTTCATGTTTTAGTACTCATAAAAAAACTCCGTGTACAATAAAACGTACACGGAGTTTTTTATACCATAATATCCAAATACTCTTTTAACTTTTCATCTGCATTCATTTCACTTTGTTTATAATTATGCAGCGCTTGCAGTACAAAATCATACTGTTCTAAAATATAACTTTCTAATTTCAGGACGTCCTCTAAGCTAGTAAGCATAATTCTCGTATTACCAACTTCACTTTTTAACGCCGGTTCACATTTTAAACTCGTACATATTTCTTTCACATCATCTTCTAATATCTCTGTTAATATGTATTTCTTTCGCCCTTTTACTTTTAGCCTCATAACTGGATAAAAAGCTTTTATATCTAAATAGCTTCCTACATTCATACAACGAACCCATTCGATATCACGTTTATTTCGTACAAGTATCCCTTTTACAGCTTCATATACTGCTGTTTCATCAAGTACTTCCCTATTCGATTTTCTTTTCGCCTCTTCTTCAATAGAGGCACATTTTTGATAAACAGCTGCACAAGTAATACAATCATCAAATGCATTATGAGAACTTAAACGAATTCCGAGCATTCGCTTTAACGTTTCAAGTTTATGATTCGGCGCGTGCTTCATATATTTCTTTGCTAGAAACACAGTATCAATCACTTTATTTTGCGGTTCCGGTAAACCAAGCATATTCACATTACTTTTCAAAAAACGCATATCAAAAGATGCATTATGAGCGACAATAACATTTGTATGTAAAAATGCTAAAAATAAAGGTAATACTTCTTCAATCGTCGGTGCATCTGAAACACGATAATTTGTAATACCTGTTAAACTCGTTATTCGGTCCGGAATTGAACGCTCTGGATTCACATAGGAAACAAATTGATCTACTAGTTCATGATTACGATATTTCACTGCTGCGACTTGAATAATTTTATCATTATAAGGGTTAAATCCTGTTGTTTCAAAATCAATTACAACATAATCTAACGGTAAGGATACATCCCCCACTCCAAACACTCCTTTACCTCTAAACGTTTATATTTCTTTTATCATACCATGCTGCTATCAATACGTGAAAAAGAAAAGGTAGAAATGGTAACTTTCCACCTCTACCTTTTTACCGTTATTTTAATTTAGCAATCCGTTTCTCCATTTCTTTTTGCGTCATCGGTCCAATAAACTTATCTTGAATGACACCTTTCGTATCTATAAAATACGAAGTTGGGATCGTAATGACTTTATACGCTGTTGTCACATCAATGTTCTTGTCCAATAAAATAGGAAAAGTAATTCCTTTCTCCTTCGCAAAATTGCTTACCTTTTCTACTCCCCCACCTTTTTCTGAAGGCGTATAATTTATTGCTAAAATTTCTACGTTCTCTTTATGTTCTTTATAGAAAGCTTCCATATCCGGCATTTCTTGCTGACAAGGTCCACACCACGTTGCCCAAAAGTTTACAATCACTTTCTTTCCTTTTAAATCTGATAACTTTACATTCGTTCCATCTAACTTCGTTAATGTAAAGTCTGGCGCACTCTTCCCTATTTCAATACCATTACTTGCAATCATCTCTTTCATAGCAGCTTCACTTTTTTCTTGCTCCCCTTGTACCGCCTGATTGTTTTTACCAAACTGTTCATAAGCTGCATATCCCGCTAAACAAAGTAACACTACAATAATCGTAAGCTTCCGCCACATTTTATATCACCCTAACGTATTTATCTTCTTATAACTTAATCACTCAAATACTCTATACCTTATTTTAGCTTATACGGACAAGCTTGGAAATATTCACAGTCTAAATAATCGAAATATTCGTAATTAATATGAAATATTTTCCTTTTCATCATATAATTAGTAATATATACGAAACCTGCGAGGTGATATATATTTTACAATTGCTAATCCACCCTTTCACTTTCGTTTTTTTCACTTTACCATTACTATGTATTTGTTTGAGCAGTTTGCTATACAAATTTAAATGGGCTGCTATTATTATTTCTTTTACTGTCCCTTTTATATTTTTCATTATCGTCTCTGAATTTGACATACACCTAGCTTTGCAAAGCTTTGATGCTTGGATCATTTTTAGTGCTGTTTATTCTGTACTTTCCTACATAATGGCAGCATTAATAAGAAGAAAACGGCACATATAGAAATGTTAAAAAGGAGGATGTTTTTATGAATTTATTTGAAAAAATACTATTATATATTCTTAGTTTTATATTTTCCCCAATCGGCATTATCACTTGGATCATCTCGCTCTTCAGTAAAGATCCTGAAAAAAGGCAAGTGGGACGTATTTGCCTCTATATCGCTTTAATCTCATTTATACTATTAGCCGGCCTTGGTGTTCTTAGTTTCTTCACGACGACTACGACTACTACCACTACTATACAGTAGTTATAGAAAGGATGATTATTTTTGGAGAACATCCTATAAGTAAAGAACTTCGTTATATACGGATATGTTTAGTTATTTTAGTAATTGTTCTTTTATTTTTCAATGGTAAAAAAGTCGTTGAAATTTCTACAAATCATGATTCTACAGAAAATGTTTCGACTGGTAATATGACACGGATTGCTGAAAACACATTCGCCATTCAAGAATATAACCCATCTCTAAGTAGCGATCATACGGTCAAAATTTTTAAATATAATCCCGATACAAACCAACTTACTCTAGTGAAAGAGTTTGATGCTAACGATACTGAGTCTTATACGCATCAACTTAATACAAATGAATAAAGATAAGAGCACTATGTCGCTCTTATCTTTTTATTAACATCTTTTTGAAAAATGACTTATATGTTAATAATTCTCTAGGGTCCCCACATTCAACAACAATTCCATTATTCATGACAACAACTCGATCCGCTATCATCGCTCTCTCGACATCATGTGTTGTCACAATTCTCGTGACCTCGCTTCCTAACCCTTCTATCATATTCCAAATAGTTTCTTGATTGTTCGGATCTAATCCCGCAGTCGGTTCATCTAACATAATAAGATTCGGATTTGAACCTATTGCTCGCAATAATGCAAGACGTTTTCTTTCCCCACCCGAAAACTCTTCACCGCTTTTATGTAGTACAGTTTGAATTCCCTCTGATAAATCTCTAATAATCGGCTTCACATTAACAAGTTCCATATTTTTTTCTAACTGGGTTTCTACATACACTTCTCCGAAATACATATTCTCTTTTACTGTCGTCCGAAAGAAACGAGGTTCTTGCCACACTGTCGTCATACGAGCCTCATTACCATAATAAACAATGCTACCATTAGATGGTTTATATAAACCTGTCATTAATTTTAAAAGCGTTGATTTCCCTGCACCACTTTCCCCCACAATCATAACGAGTTCACCAGGGTGAATTTGCAAATCAACATTATGAATTCTGCATTTCTCTCCATCACTTTCCTGAAATGAAACATTTGTTATCGTCATCCCCATCGCTCTTTCTACCTTACTATCTGCCCCTCGTTTATCTAAAAAAGAAAAAACTCTATTTGCCGAAGCGACTGCAACTTGTGTCATCGTTAATAAATCGCCAACGTAACGAACTGGAAAAAAGAGCATTTCAATTGTGGCTAACACGGCAACAATTGAACCAACTGCCATTTCCCCCTTCATTATTTTTTGCGCACCTATAATGAGAACAACGATATATGCTCCTGTTTCAATCACTGTTCCAACTACTCCAATGCAGTGTTGCACCATCGTCTTCTTTACTTCTGTTTTATAAGATTGTGCTGTTACTCCTTTAAATAAGCGAATGGCCCACTTTTCTTTTTGCAAACTACGTAAATCTTGCGCTCCATTTACAAACTGTGACACCATCTCTATAACATTTGACTGATTCTTTTGAGCAATGCTTGCAATATTTCTTACCCTTTTTCCCATAATCATTGGAACAACTGCACTTAAAAATAAAAACGGAGTTACCCACCATATGAACTGTATATCTATATGTTATAATGCTATGAACGCACCTACAAATTGCGCAATAGCGTGTATATATTCTATGAATATAGAACCATATAACCTGATCCAATTCGGAATATCCGACATAACTAACGTCTCTAACTCTCCTTGTTTAATCTTCTCACTCTCTCCAAATGGTAATAAGAAAAAATGGCGTAATACATCTATACGCTTCTCTCGCAATATTCGCTCACTTGCTTTGGAGCTTACATAATCAAATGAAAGATTGTTTATCCACATCAACAAGCGACTACCTGCAAACAAAGTAATGTAAAGGTACGCTCCCTTTAACTCCCGTTGAATAAGATTATCTATAATTAGCCCCATGAATAGTGGACGGGATAAATTTATAATAGCTGCAAAGAGTCCACTGCATACAGCTGCTATCACCAATATTTTCTCTTGTCGTAGCGGTAACAATATTCTTTTATATTCTTTCATGATGTTCCCTCCATTTTTATAGTAAAAAGAAAGGGATGAAACCAATTGGTTTCATCCCTTTCCATAAAATAAGGAAGCTAACAATTGTTAGCTTCCTTCTCGTTCATTTCAATTATTTAGTTTGACACTTTAGATTCTTCAATTTTCTCACGAAGAACCATTTGTAAGATACCACCGTGACGGTAGTAATCAATTTCAACTTCACTATCGAAACGAGCTACTACTTCAAATTGTTTTTCGTTGCCATCTGCATCAGTTGCAACTACTTTTACAAGATCGCGTGGTCTAACTGTTTTGTCAATTTGAATTTCAAATGACTCGTTACCAACAAGACCTAGCGTTTCAGCGCTTTCGCCATCTTTAAATTGAAGTGGTAACACACCCATTAACACTAAATTACTACGGTGAATACGCTCGAAGCTTTCTGCGATTACTGCTTTAATACCTAATAAGTTTGTACCTTTCGCAGCCCAGTCACGAGAACTTCCCATACCGTAATCTTTACCAGCAACAACTAGAAGGCCTGTGCCATCTTCTTTATATTTCATAGCAGCATCATAGATAGACGTTACTTCACCAGTTGGCCAATATGTTGTATATCCGCCTTCTGTTCCTGGTGCGATTTGGTTTTTAATACGGATGTTCGCGAATGTACCACGCATCATAACTTCATGGTTACCACGACGAGAACCGTAAGAGTTGAAGTCAACTGGTTGTACGCCGTTTTCTAATAAGTAGCGTCCAGCTGGTGTGTGCTTACCGATTGAACCTGCTGGTGAAATGTGGTCTGTCGTTACAGAGTCACCAAATTTACCAACTACGCGTAAGCCTGATAACGTTTCAACTTCACCTGGTTCTTTAGATAATCCTTCAAAGAATGGTGGGTTTTGAATGTATGTTGAATCATTATCCCAAGTATATAAAGCTTCATTTGAAGTTTGGATTTCATTCCAGCGCTCATTGCTATTAAATACTTGTGCATATTCTTTTTTGAACAGTTCAGATGTAACAACACTTTGAACTACATCTTCAATTTCTTTAGCTGATGGCCAAATATCATTGAAGTAAACAGCATTGCCATTTGCATCTTTACCGATTTCATCATTTTTCAGGTCAATGTCAACAGTACCTGCAAGTGCATATGCCACAACAAGAGGTGGTGATGCTAAGTAGTTTGCCTTTACAAGCGGGTGAATACGACCTTCAAAGTTACGGTTACCAGATAAAACAGATGTTACTAGTAAGTCGTTTGCTGCGATTGCTTCTTCTAATTCTGGCGCTAATGGGCCAGAGTTACCGATACAAGTCGTACAGCCGTAACCAACTGTTTGGAAACCTAATTGATCTAAATATGTTGTTAAACCTGATTTATCTAAGTACTCAGTAACAACTTTAGATCCTGGTGCTAATGATGTTTTTACGTATTCAGGTACTACAAGCCCTTTTTCAATTGCTTTCTTCGCAACTAAACCTGCCCCAATTAATACGTATGGGTTTGATGTATTTGTACAGCTTGTAATTGCAGCGATTGCAATTGCACCTGTTTTCATCGTTACTTCTTTATCTTCTAATGTAACCTTCACTTCTTTATCGAACTCTTGCTCATTAAATCCAAGTCCTTGTGTTCCAACTGGTGCTACAACAGCTTTGTGGAACGCATCTTTCATATCTGAAAGTGGAATTAAATCTTGTGGGCGTTTCGGTCCAGAAAGGTTAGATTCAATTGTATTTAAATCAACTTCAACAAGATCAGTGTAAATTGGATCTTTGCTGTCTGCTGTATAGAATAGACCGTTTGCTTTGCAGTATTCTTCAACAACGCGAATTTGCTCTTCATCTCTACCTGTTAAACGTAAGTATTCTAATGAAATATCATCGATTGGGAAGAATCCACAAGTTGCGCCGTATTCTGGTGCCATGTTTGAAATTGTTGCACGGTCAGCTAAAGGCATGCTCTTTAGTCCATTACCGAAGAACTCAACGAATTTACCAACTACACCCTTTTGACGTAATACTTGCGTTACTTTTAATGCAACGTCAGTTGCTGTAGTACCACTTGGAAGTGTACCAGTTAACTTCACACCGATTACTTCAGGTACTGGGAAGTATGAAGGCTGTCCAAGCATTCCTGCTTCCGCTTCAATACCGCCAACGCCCCATCCAAGAACACCGATACCATTAATCATTGTTGTATGTGAGTCTGTTCCAACTAATGAATCTGGGTATGCAACTAAGTCACCTTCAGCATTTTTCACAGCATGAACAACTGGTGCTAAATATTCAAGGTTTACTTGGTGTACAATACCTGTAGCTGGTGGAACCGCACGATAGTTATCGAATGATTTTTGTGCCCAGCTTAAAAATTTATAACGTTCTTCATTACGTTTAAACTCTAAGTCCATGTTGAATGCAAGCGCGTCTGCCGTACCCGCTCTATCAACCTGTACAGAGTGATCAATTACTAGGTCTACAGTAATTTCTGGATTAATTTTATCAGGATCCCCACCCATGTCTGCCATTGCTTTACGAAGCGAAGCCAAATCAACAACAGCTGGAACACCAGTGAAATCTTGTAAAATTACACGAGATGGTTTAAATGGAACATCGATATCTTGCACATCTTTCGTTCCCCATTTCGCTAAATTTGTAACATGCTCTTCTGTGATTACACGTCCGTCTACTTGACGAAGTACTGATTCAAGTAAAACTTTCACGGAATATGGTAATTGAGATACGTTGCCAACCCCTGCGTTTTCAAGCGCTTTCAAATCATAATAATGATACGTTTTTCCATCTACTTCAAAAGTTGCGCGTGATTGAAATGGATTATGTTTGACCATTATGTTTCCCCCCTGTTAAACGTGACTAAGTTGTCTGAATATAAAATGTAGACAAACTTTTCAATACCTTACGATAATATCTTATTACAACTTTCTAAATAAGTAAATAATAAGAAACTTATAGATTATCATAAGTTTTCTTTATGTTTCTAAATTTGAATAGTGTTCATGTTCCTTATGAATACTATTACCATAAAGTAAAGTGCTCTATTAGCGCTTTCTTTACAGTTCATACATACTATGAACTGCTCATCATGCAACTTACAAAAAAAGTTATAGAGGTGAAATAAAATGGGTAAAAGAAAAGCAAATCATACTATTTCAGGAATGAATGTGGCATCTGCCCAAGGACAAGGTGCTGGTTATAACGAAGAGTTTGCAAATGAAAACTTAACTGCTGCAGAACGACAAAATAATAAGAAACGCAAAAAGAACCAGTAACGAAAAATCCCAAAAGGAACATTCACCTTTTGGGATTTTTTCTAATGTTTATAACGTAACAATTCCGAAACCGTTACAAATCGATAGCCCTGCTTTTTCAATTCAGGTAAAATTTTTGCTAGCGCTGCTACTGTTTGACTACGATCATTTCCTCCATCATGTAACAATACGATATCGCCACTTTTAGCATGTTTCACTACATGATTTACGATAGATTCTACCCCTGGATTTGCCCAATCACGTGGGTCTTGATGCCACGACCATAGAACAGTTTGATAACCTGCTTCTTTCGCTGTTTTAAATACAGTATCGTTAATATATCCGCCAGGAGGACGGAATAGTAAAGGTTCTTTCACCCATTTTTCGAAAAATTTCTTTCCATCTAAAATATCATTTTCTAATTTTTCATCTGATGAACTATTCGCATATAAATGATTCATCGTATGATTTCCAATTTCATGTCCCTCTTTTAACACTTGTTTTACTAAATATGGATTACGCTGTACTCGAAATCCAATCATAAAAAATGTTGCTTCTGCTTTATATTGACGTAATAAATGTAAAACTTGCGGTGTATAAGTTGGATCTGGGCCATCATCAAATGTAATGGCAATAATCTTTTCATTATTAGGTACTTCCCACGTTACATAGCCAGTTGGTTCTAGCTCTTTTCTGAGCAACATTTTCGCTTCCACTTTTTCAACTTGAAATATATGTACTGCGCATAATAAAGAAAAAACGAATAGAAAAATTTTCTGTTTTCGCATAATGTTTATTAAAGTAAGAGATTGTCGAATACACAACAACCTCATTTACTTTTCTAATTGATCTACATGTTGCATAATATTTTGGAGATTATTTTCGTATTGCTCAAGTTGTGGGCGTTGTGTTTCCGAAGCTACTTCTAACGCATTTTGAATCTGTTCATACGCCTCCTGAACCTCTTGGCGTAACTCTTTTAAATCATGACCGTAGTTTGGATCATTTTTCACAATGTTGTTATATGCATGTTCTGCTTGTGTAACTCCTTGCTGCGCTGCTTGAAAAGCTTGCTGCTTATCTTTATGATATGGCATTATATAATCCCCTTTCCATAATAGTTAGTCCCAATTATCTTTACCTTTTTTTCTAAAAACATTCTCGTATAAATTTGCAAACTTCTCTCATTCTAAAAAGAAAGAGGAGGTGTCACATACAATGAGCAAAAACAATCGTGAAGCAAAAGAAAAAAAGGGACAACCTGAACCATTAAGCGGATCTCATAAAGTAAAAAACCGTAACCATTCACGCCAAAAACATCATGCACATCATGATATGTAAAACAAAAGGTTCACACTAGCTGCCTTTACCACATACAATGTTTATATTTTTCCATTTATTCTTCACCCCTACTTCATTCATGCATAACATAGTATGAATTGAGATTTTACGGAGGGTGTCTTACATGGGCAAGAAAAAGAAGGATTGTCTTTTTCATGTTGATGGTTTCGAAGAATGGATGGATCAATTTTGTTCTGATTCTTGTAGTAACTTTAGTTTCCCAAATCAAATTCATATTGACCTTTGCGAAACTGAACAAGAATACATTTTGGAAACAGATGTACCAAATGTATCCGAACAAAATGTAGTCATTGAAAAGATGAAGACAGGCCTAAATATTTGCATACTTCATAATAATAGTTCTTTACAGCGGATCATTCCTTTACCCGCTACTATTATTTATAAGAAGATGCTAGCCTGCTTAGAGAATGGATATTTAGCCATTCATATTTCCAAAAATGAAGTTGCTAATAAACATGAAGAAAAAGTTCTTTTTCAAATTGAGAAGTAAAATAAATACAAAAATAAGCCCCAGCCGTCTGCTGGGGCTTATTTTATTTCGCATGTAGTTCTAAATTACAATTTCTATCATCCCTTTTTTTCAATAAACCTTTTGTAACTAAAAGTACAGGAAATGCTACAGTTGAAAATATAGCTAGCGCTAAAAAGACAATAAATCCATTTTGGTACCCGTAGTAATCGAGAAGTACTCCCCCGGACCATGGACCAATTACTGCTCCAATTCCTGAAAATCCCATTGCTCCAAAATATGTGCCTTTTAAATGCGAAACAGCTATATCATCTATAAATACGTCCGTCATTGAAAACATGAGAACTTCTCCAATTGTAAAAATAATTGTGCACATAGCAGCACCTAGCATAGATTCTACTATTCCAAATCCAAACAATCCTCCGCTCACAAATAAAGTTCCCAACATTATGGATACTAACGGTGTATACTTTTTACAAATTTGAATAACAGGGTATTGAATTACGACTACAACAATCGCATTTAAAGCTAGCATATATGAAAATAATTTCACTCCATCCTGAAATATATGTGCATTTGCAAAATATTGAGATACTGTCGTCGTTAAATGAGAAAAACCACAATTACTCAAAATAATACCAACCAACGCAACTAAAAAAACGACATCCTTTCGCAAAATGCGAATTGCATTTAACATCGTGACAGGCTTTTCTGTAGTTACTTTCTTTTTTTCAATCGGATACTTCTTAAATTGGAACGCTAGTATAGCTGTATATAGAATGTATACTCCAGCTGCTACTAAAAAAGGAATTGTAGATTTCGCGCTTCCAATCTGTAACCCGACAAGTGGACCAATCGCCACTCCAACATTGATTGCACCGTAACGCAAATTATATACGAGTAAACGATACTCTGGTTTCGTTAAATCTGACAATAATGCTCTTGACGTCGGCTCAAAAAAAGACCTACATAATCCATTCAAAGCATTTAATAAAAAGAAACTTAAAACATGGTCTGCAAGTGAAAAACCTATGAATACAAAGACCCAAACGATCATGGACCATATTATAATCATATTTCGCCCGAATCGATCCGATAAATTCCCTCCGATAAAACTAGCAAACACTCCAACAAGTGCACTCGTTCCGATAACAGCACCCGTCATTCCAGCTGATACGCCTTTCACAGTCGTTAAATAAATTGCTAAAAAAGGAATACTCATTGACGTGGCAAACCTCGCAAATAAAGTCCCTATTATAATTGTCATTCCTAACGGATGAATATTTTGTAACTTCCCCTTCATCTAAAAAACCTACTCTCCCTGTTCTTACATGAAAAAAGAAAGCAAAGGATCTGCTTTCTTTTCCCTTTTTATACTTGCGCTGTTGATACCCGCGCTGTTCTCGTTATATCCATATCTATGCCATATGTAAACTGTAATTCTTTACAAACATCTTTAATTAAAATTGTGACATTATACTTCTCATTAAATTGTAAAACAATGTTTTCTACTTCTTCATATGTATACTTATATTCCCCTGTAATGACACTTTTTAGATCAAAGCATTCATTTATACAAAGTTGTACAAGCAACTGGTCATATTTCTCTATTACATCTTCTTTCTTCCACAGTACCTCTTTTACATATAACCGATCAAACTTCACACTTTCTCGATTACAGTCCGTTAAAATCCGGGTCATTTCATTTAATTCTCGATACAATTCAGAAATATTTTTACTTAAACTAAGCAGTTTATCTACGCCGTTTTCATATAACATATTCATTCCACCCCCGCATTTTCTTTTTCTTATTATAGCAAGAAAATTCTAAAAAAAACTTCTTTCTTCTGAAATATTAGGAAACTAATTTCGATTGCTTTACAATAAAACTAGTGAACACGAAAGGGGAAAGAAAATTGGAGCAAAAATTATATTACACTGACGCTTATAAGCAAGACTTTACTACTAAAATTATAAAGCAAGATTATGATAAAGACGGTAACTTATACGTTGTTTTAAACGAAACAGCATTTTATCCGACAGGTGGCGGGCAGCCCCATGATACTGGAACTTTAAATGGCATTGCAGTAATCGATGTTGAAGAAGTCGATGAAGAAATCCGCCACTTCATTACAGAACAATTACATACAGAAGAAGTTGAAGGTAAAATCAATTGGGAGCGCCGTTTTGATCATATGCAACAACATGCAGCTCAACACATTTTATCTGCTGCTTTTTGGGATCATTTTAACGTACCTACGATTGGATTCCATCTTGGTAAAGAGACGGTAACAATTGATTTAGAAACAGAAAATCTGCATGCAGAAACAGTTGAAAAAGCAGTAAAAATTGCAAACAAAATTGTTTTTGAAAACCATCCAATCCGCATCCAGTGGATGAACTTAGAAGAAGCGAAAACATTGCCGCTTCGTAAAGAACAGACTATGACAGAAAATATACGCGTTGTTATGATCGAAAACTTTGATTATAACGGCTGTGGCGGAACACACCCGAAACATACAGGTGAAGTAGGTCCTATTCAAGTATTAGGATGGGAACGTAATAAAGGTGGCATACGATTAACATTTATCGCTGGCTGGCGCACACTTAAAGTAATGGGGCAACAGCAACAAATTATAAAGGATGTTTCTAAACAATTAAACAGTAGCGAGATTGATATTCCAGCAAAAGTAGCACAACTTCTTACTTCTCAAAAAGAAAACGAAAAAGCAATACAAACAATGAATGAAAAATTATTATATGAAGAAGCAAACGAACTACTGCAACAGCCTGCCGAAATACATGCTGGTATACTTATTTCTCAATTATTTACAAATCGTTCTATGCAAGAAATCGCAAAACTTTCTGCTATTATTACAGAACAACAAGAGCATGCCATTACATATTTCGTTATTCAAAATGAGGACAAACTACAATGCATCCTCGCTTGCGGAAAATCAGTCACTCTCGATATGAATGCTCTTTTAAAAGAGGCACTTCCTACAATTGATGGAAAAGGTGGCGGAAATAAAAAAAGTGCGCGCGGCGGTGGGAAAGCGGTTATGACCGGAGAAGAGTTTTTAAATCAACTTGTTTCTTCTTTACAGTCAGCGGTGTAAAAGATTTTTGCGAAGGATAGCTAATAGCTATCCTTCAACTATATTTACAAATTAATCCTTCCACAAAAAGAACATACGTTTTATAATTAAAGAAAATTATGGAAGAAAGAAGTTGTTACATTTATGCGTCCACCTTTAACAAAGTCTATATCACTTGAAGATTTCCAAAACTATTATTGGTTAAAAGCAGAACTGCAAACATTTTGTCGTGAGCATGGGTTACCAGCCAGTGGCTCTAAGATTGAAATAGCCGAGCGTATCACACATTATTTAACTACTGGTAAAATATTAAAAAACATTTCTGAGCAAAAAGTGAATAAAGCCTCCCTATCCTATAAAGATCTTTCACTTCAAACTGTTATTACTAACAATCACCGCTGTAGCGAAGATGTTCGTGCTTTTTTCAAAGAAAAAATCGGAGTAAACTTCCGCTTTACAGTAGCTCTTCAAATTTTTTTTAAAGAGAATGTTGGAAAAACATATGAAGACGCGATAACGTTTTGGTATGAAGAGAACGAACGAAAAAAAGATCCTACTTATAAAACAACTATTAGCGCGCAGTTTGAATACAATCGCTTTACTCGCGACTTTTTCGAAGATCCAAATAATAAAGGAAAATCAAAAGCTGATGCTATCGCTGCTTGGAATGAAATAAAAGCAAAACCTGGTAGCAACGCCTATGTTCCTCAAAAAGTAGAAAACTAGTTCTTTTCTAGTCTTCTACTTTTTCAAATAATAGCGCTAACCCTATTCCACCACCAATTCCTAACGTCGCAATCCCATATTTCATACGCTCTCGTTTCGCCTGATAAAACAAACGTGTTACAAGCATAGCACCAGATGCACCGTACGGGTGACCGAGCGCAATTGCCCCACCATTTACATTTAATTTTTCGAAAGGAATTTGTAACTCTTTTGCACAAGCAACAACTTTTGAAGCAAATGCTTCATTTATTTCAAAATAATCGAGGTCCTCTACTTCCATATTCATTTCGTTTAATAATTTGTTCACCGCAAATATCGGACCAGTCCCCGGAAGGTTTGGATCCACTCCAACTACAGCACTACGAACGAAACGAAGTACAGGCTTATATCCTAATTTTCGGGCTTGTCCCTCTTCCATTACAAGAACGGCACATGCCCCATCATTTACACCGCACGAATTACCTGCCGTTACTGTACCATTTTGTAAAAATGCAGGCTTTGTTCTTTTAATCAGTCTTTTATACTTCATTTCTCGTTTTATAGCTTCGTCAAAAGATCCATTAAAAGAAAGTATTTCATCTTGTAAATATCCATTTTCTAATGCTTGCAATGTCCGTTTATAACTAAGACAAGCATATTCGTCTTGCATTTCTCGCGTTATATTATAACGCTCTGCAACATATTCAGCTGCCACTCCCATATTAGGATCACCAATTGTTTCTGGTGAAAATCGCGCTCTATGTTGAAAAGGTGATGTACTTGTACTCTCTACTCCTCCTGCAATATAACAATTACCAGCCCCGCCTTGAATGAAATGACATGCGGTGCGAATCGCTTCCAAACCAGCACCACATTGCCGGTCAATCGTTACACCAGGAATATGATAGCCAAGTCCTGCTTCTAAAGCAGATAATCTCGCAACATTCCCCCCTGGTCCAACAACATTACCTAATATGACATCGTCTATTTCTCTCTCAATTCCTTTACTTAAAAACGTAAGAAGTGGCGTTACTAATTGCTGAACTTCATAATTTTTCAACATCCCATTCTTCTTACCAATAGGTGTCCTTTTCGCTTCTACAATAACCGCTCTATTCATATATTTTCTCCCGATTTTCAATCATATTTCTTGCTGCAATACGAGCTATTTTACCGCTGTCTGTATACGGTATTGCATCTACAAAATGCCATTTTTCCGGTATTTTAAACGAGGATAACCGTTGTAAGCAAAAACTTTTTAATTGTTGCTTCGTAGCACTTCCTTTTACGATGGCGACAGGTTTTTCACCCCAATAACTATCTTTCACACCAACTACAACTATTTCATCAACGGCTGGATGTTCATGCAATACACTTTCTACTTCTTCTGGGAAAATATTAATTCCTCCAAATAAAATCATATTCTTCTCTCTACCGACAATATAAATAAAGCCTTCTTCATCTTCATACCCTACATCTCGTACTGTCATCCAGCCATCCGTACTCATCTCTGGAACTAAAATCCCATTTAATATGTATCCCATAAAAAACTGATTACTTTTCACATAAACAGTTCCTATCTCACCTTTCTGTACTTCTTCTCCTGCTTCATTACATATTCGAACTTGCACATTATGACAAGGCTTCCCTACAGAATTGGGCCTTTTCTCGCTCTCTTCATCAACTAGTGCTGTTACAAAACTTAGTTCCGATGCACCGTAAAATTCATATTTTTGCGCATAAGGAAATATACTTTTTATTTTCTCTTTCGCTTCAGCTTCCCATTTCGCTCCTGACGAAATAATTTTTATTCCATTTCCTATTACTCTTTTTTCTTTATATAAAGATTCAAGCATTGTCGGAACTGTATACATGACCGGAATATGTTCCATTTCTAACTTATCCAGCACTTGATTTGGAATAAACTTTCTCATAATATGCACCGTTTGTCCTATATGTAATGCACTTATTGCACCGTATAAAAAAAGAGAATGAACGAGCGTCCCAGCTATTAAAATAGAATCTTCTTTTTTCATATGAAAGTCATGTATATTGCAATCAAAACTATGAACCCACGATTGTTGTGCACGTAAAAATGCTTTTGCCTTCCCAGTCGATCCTGATGTAAATCCCATATAAAAAGGAGCATTTTGTACATTTTCTACAGGATAATATGTAGGCAGGTCGTTCTCTATCATTCTTTTCCACTCATCAATTTCTATTACTCTTTTTTCTTCACCCGGTAGATCATTTACCTTATATCGCTCTGTCACAATCACATCTGGATTACTGATTGCAATTCTTTCTTTGAGCTCATCCTGTTTCCACTTTATATCTAATGGCACACAAACCCATCCGGTCATAGCAGCACCAGCAAATAGTTGTAAAAACTCGATACGATTTTCTAATACAATTGCTATCGTTTTATTCTTCGATTCTTTTTTATTCAACCAGTTTGCAACTTTACACACTGCCTCAAACCACTCTTTATATGTTAAAACTCGATTATTTTCCTTTATTGCTATTTTATTCGGTTGTAAAAAGGCATGTTTTTTATATTCTTTTGTAATTCCCATATGATTTGTCCCTTTCTCTACAAAATAATAAAAAGAAACACGCAATGAACGTGTTTCTTTTCTTTCTTATCCCGCATTTGTATATTTCCCGCCCTTTAGAGCAGGCGTAATTATATGTTTCAATGAACGATGTAATTTCGTTACGAGAATCGCTGCTATAATCGCTTTTATGCAATCACCTGGTAAAAACACAGCACTCACTTTCATCGTCTCCCATACGGAAACACCCATTAAGAAAGCTTGTACAGTAATGCCAAATATATAAACTACAAAAATACCACCAATTATATTAATACATAATACCTTTAGTATAGAAATTTCACGTAAGCGCTCAATTAAATAACCAATGACAAACGCTCCAACGATATAACCAAGTAAATACCCTGCACTTGGTCCAACAAATACACCAAGGCCACCGCGTCCACCAGCAAGCAATGGTGCTCCAACTCCTACAATAAGTAAGAAAATAAGCTGACTTAACGCACCAAGACGTGAGCCTAACAATCCACCAGCAAGCATAACACCGAGTGATTGTAATGTAATTGGAACTGGTGTAATAGCAAGAGCAATCGGAGGTATTAATCCTAACACTCCCATAATAGAACTAAATAAAGCGACGAAAACTAAATTTTTTATATTCATATTTGCTTCTCCTATTTGTAAACTTAAAATAACTTTTAGATAACATATTATAGGAGTTATATTATCTTTCTATCTGGCGTTTGTCAACTTGTTTTAATCATAAGTTTACAAATATAAATTCTATTATTTCTCGTTATGCAAATGCTCAAGTTCTTTCCGAAGTGCTTGTTTTAAAAACTTTCCAACAGATGTTTTCGGTATTTCTTCCATAAATACAATATCGTCTGGTAACCACCACTTCGCAAACTGTGGTTTTAAAAACTCATATATTTCTTCTTTTGTAACCATACTATTTTTCTTTTGAACGATGCATGCAACTGGGCGCTCTTGCCACTGCGGATGAGGAACGGCAACGACAGCTGCTTCAAATATAGCATCATGTGCCATTAAAGCATTTTCAAGGTCAACTGAAGAAATCCACTCGCCTCCGCTTTTAATGACATCTTTCGTACGGTCAACAATTTTCACGCAGCCTTCCTCGTCCACTGTGACAACATCACCAGTATATAACCATCCATCGCGAAACCCTTCAACAGTACGTTCATCGTTATAATAGCTTTCAGCAATCCACGGCGCTCGTAAACATAGTTCTCCCATTTCCGTACCATCCCACTTCACTTCACCATTTGTACCGACTACTTTCATCTCTACACCAGGGACAAGATACCCTTGTTTTGATCTAATTTCTAATTGCTCTTCATATGATAATTCTGTTTCATAACTTTTTAAACGTGCAAGTGTTACGAGTGGGCTTGTTTCGGTCATACCATATGCATGGATGAACGGAACATTGTGTTTCTGTTCAAATGCTTTAATAACACTTTTCGGTGCAGCTGCACCACCGCATAGTATTCTCGTCATACTAGATAAATCGTAACTATTATTTTCTAATTCTTGTAATACACCGAGCCAAATTGTTGGCACACCAGCAGCTAACGTCACTTTTTCAGAATGAATCATTTCTAATAAAATTTTTGGCGTAAACATCGGTCCTGGAAGAACTTGTTTTGATCCAAACCAAGTAGCAGCGAAAGGAAGTCCCCAAGCATTCACATGGAACATCGGTACAATTGCCATTGCCGCATCACTTTCCGATAAAGCAGCTGTATCCGCTAAACCGAGTGCCATGCAATGCAGTACAGTACTACGATGCGTATATACAACACCTTTTGGATTTCCTGTAGTCGCTGACGTATAACACATACCAGCAGGTGTATTTTCATCAATATCTTTTACAAATTGGAAAGTTGGATCGCCTTCTTCTAATAGCTTTTCATAATGATATACAGGTTCTAGCGTAGTATTGGGAAGTTCATCTTTATCAGTCATAATAATGTAGGCTTGTACAGTTGATAATTGTGATTGAATATTTTCAACGAGTGGTACGAGATCTTCATCTATAAGTAGAATTCGATCTTCTGCGTGCTGAATAATGTATGAAATATGTTGAGGAGATAAACGAATATTAATTGTGTGTAAAACGGAAGCAATACCAGGAATAGCAAAATATGCTTCCACATGTCGATGATGATTCCACGCTAACGTTCCTATACGCTCGCCTTCTTTAACTCCTAATTTTTTTAACGAACTGGAAAGCCTTCTCGTCCTTTCACCTAACTGCTTATACGTTAACGTCGTAACTGTATCATGTGTCCGTGAAACAATTTCTTTCTTTGAAAACAGCTTTTCTGCTCTTTCCATCATAGAACTAATTGTTAGCGGTACATTCATCATCATATTGGTTATATCCCCCTTTAAAGCGTTTTTATTTTTTGTTTATTATAACAGACTTCTACAAATAACCACTATTTTTTTCTGTATTTTCTGAATTATTTCTTTGGAAATAATTCAGAACGAGAAAAAAGCATGTTTTGAATACGTTGATTCGGAACATGTTCTTTACTTTTTATAAACTATCTACCTTTTTCCTTACGTTCTTTTAACATTTTTGTATGCCATATAGCGACAGTATATGGTATATGTTGTCATCTCTTTATATAAAGTATATTCATATATACATGTAAGATGTTGCCCCTATTAACTTCCTTAATAAAACCACTTCTCAATAATCATAAAGGCTTCTGCTTAAACTTTTCATAATGTCGTACTTTTAATAAAAGGACATTTCCGCAATCTGTACAAATATAAGCATCTACTGGTGAAGATGTGAACATCGTCTCTTTTTTCCGTATTTGTGCATAACCGACAAACTCACCTTCTCCTATATTTTTAGAACCACAATTAGAGCATGTCTGCACGTCTTTCTGTTTCATGAGAGCACCACCTTTAATCTGTTTCTACTCCCTTCGACAGTTCACTTCCATTTCCCTTCCAAAAAACCTGTTATTCTCTTACATTTCAACAGGAATCTCAGAACAAACATCGTATAAGTACTATAAAGTATATTTATTGACGGAGGAATTGTATGAGTACGATTATGACGCTTAATACAGCTCAAGAAATTGAAAACGCAGAAATACATATGCTCTCTTCTAGATTAGCGCTACTGCAAGTAATAAGCGGAAATCCAATGCAAATACAAATGAAAAAGTTCGGGAGTGCCACTGCTTTTTCATCAAAAGTAATTGCTGGTCCGGCTTTTAATACGGTAAAAGGTATTACATTTACAAATACAGATAAGGTAGATGAAATTATCTCTTATTATCAATCACTACAAATCCCTTGTCGTTTTGAAATTACACCCGCTCAAGGTACAGCTGAACTATTTCATTACTTATCTGAAAAAGGTTTTTATCAATCTAGCTTCCATACTGCTTTATATAGTATACCGAGAGAAGATTCATCCCTTCTTCCTTCTAACATTTCAGTACGCCAACTAAGAGAAAATGAATTTCATATTTTTGCAGACATATATGTACGTGGATTTAACATGCCATCCTTTACAAAAGATGGAGTTCGCCAAAATAACGAAATTCTTTACGATAAACCAGGATGGCATTTTTTCATAGCAGAAATTCAAAATACTCCTGCCGGCATTGGTGTCTTGTATATAAATAATGGGATTGCTTCATTGGCTGCTTCTGCTACTTTGCCACAATTTCAGCGTAAAGGCTGTCATACTGCATTAATTCAAAAACGAATTGAGACAGCTATTGAATCCAATTGTCATTTAATAGTTGGACAAGCAAGGTTCGGTAGCAGCAGTCAAAACAATATGGAACGTGCCCATATGAAAATTGCCTATACGAAATCAATATGGACTGCAAAAGACATATAATTAACATTCCTTCTCCTTGCATTACAATCTTATACATTCTATGACAATTCTTTTTCTATACCATTAATCATTTGAATATTCAAACTATATTTGTTACGCTATTACTAGATACATCATTCAACTTGCAATATGAAAAGAGAATTCTCATCAAACCACAAGGAGGAGAAATGTATGACTAAACATGATCATGGTTTAAAAGAAAAAGTAGAAGGTGCTATTGATAAAGTAAAAGGCGAAGTAAAAGAAGTTGTCGGGAAAGTAACTGACAATAAAAAATTACAGGCTGAAGGAAAATGGGATAAAGTAAAAGGCACTGCTAAAGATACGGTTGGTAATGTGAAAGAAAAAGTACATGAATACAAAGAGCATAAAGAAAATAAATAAATAAATAAAAAAGAACGAAGATGTATGATTGTTTGCCCATAAAATCATTTTAAAACGACAAAAAGATGCCTGAAGGCATCTTTTTGATAAACAACTCTTTTACATCTTACTTTGTGAAATTTGGTTTTAGGCCACCTGTATACGGTTCGTGCTCAACAAAGATTTTTATATCTTTTCCATTCGCATCTTTCCCTAGTCTTGTATACGTAAATTTCTCTTTATTTAGCTCAGTAAGTTCAAGGACAGCACCATATTTATTATTTCCTAACGAAACGTGAGCCCTTATTTTATTACCATGTACAACATCAAAGAAACCATAGTCTCCACGACTTCCTCCTGTATTCACATTGAAAAACTCGTATTTATTTGTATTTTTATCGTATTTTGCTAAACTAATAAAGTTTGAGTTGTATTTTGTTACATTATTACCTTGTTCGTCTAATACTGCCGTTCCATTCCATAATGTACTAGATAAAATTTCATCTCCATCAACGTCCGTAACTATTTTCCCTGTCGAGCTTTCTAAACTTTTATCAGGTCGCGTGAAAGAAAGTTCTTTTTCATGATAAGGAACATGTTCAACAAACACTTCTACATCGTTTCCTTTTGCATCTTTCCCCATTCTTTTATATGTAAATTTCTCCTTATCTAATTGCGTTAATTCAACAACTGCTTGATAATTTTGCGTTTCAGAAATTAACACTCTGTTCTTCCCATCGTTCGTTATAAAAAAGGTACCGCTATCATTACGACTCTCTCCTGTATTTGCATGAAAGAATTCATACCTTGCAGTTTTAGCATCATATTTTGCAAGCCCGATGAAATTTTGATTTTCTTTCGTTACATCATTATGATCTTTGTCATAGACTTTTGTCCCTTGCCAATTTGTTTCACCAAGTATACTAGCCAATATTTGCCCTTTCGTTTGTTTAGTTTCTCGTATTGCATTGTATAAAAATTGAGCGTATTGTTCACGTGTCACATCCATACTTGGAGCAAATTTCCCTTCTCCTACTCCTTTTGCAATATTATTTGTTTGAACAGCACTAATTGCATTTCTTGCCCATGAGTTCGTTGAAACGTCAGTAAAAGTGTGATCACTCTTTGCTTTTAAATGAAAAGCATTTGTAAGAACCTGCGCCATTTCTGCGCGTGTTAACGATGCCTTTGGTCTAAAGTTTCCATGCTCATCCCCCTTAAAAACCCCCATTTCTGTTAACGATAAAATTTCCTTTATATAGCTTGTTGAATCTTCACTTACGTCACCGTATGGATTTTGGTAATTTTTGTTTTCTTCCATATTAAAATAACGATACATTAAAGCTGCAACCTGTTCGCGTGTTACGTTATCTCCAAAACCAAATCTTCCATCATCATAGCCAAAAATGATTTTCTCACCTGTTAATTGCTGAATCGCCTCATATGCCCAGTGCCCCTTTGGAACATCTTTGAATACACCAGTATGATTCGTGTTTGGTGTAACCGCTTCTGCTTTCACCTCTTCATTCGTTTCACTTAATAAACTTCCACCTAAAACTGCTGATATGATACATGTTTTTAAAATTGTTTTATTCATAGTTTCCCAATCCCTTCATTTAACAAAGAATTACACCACTTATCTTCCAAAATAAGATTCTATGTGAGCAATTCATGTTTTAAATTTTGATTACAGCTAATCGCTTACACCTCCAAGTTTTTTTCGTAATATCCATAGCTGTTGTATATAGAAATTATAAATAGCAACTATAAATTGCCCATAAATAAATTATTAAAAAAAGATAAAATTAACATAATATATTTTTAATCTCAATCTAAAAAAACGTTATTCTTTCTCATCTAGCTTGTTAAGAAAGAATAACGTTTTTTAAATTATAGGATACCTTTTGGTAAAAAAGAAAAAGTTTATTTTATATGTTCAAAAACAATTCCATAGTCCTTTCCAAATAAAATATCGGAAAGAAGCCGTGGCAAATACTTACTTTATAATTAGGAAAATTTTACTTCCCTTCATTCTTCTCTAATACATATAAATCTTCTTCAATATTAGATAATTTCTCTGTTACAAGCTTTCTAGCATCTCCAATTGCTTGATTGTATGCAAATGGTCCTACTAATTTAATCATTTCTTCTATTAAACGCTCTGCTTGGAAGCGCCCAATTTCATCTAAATCTTCTTCAACGAAAAATTGCTGAATTTGTGCTACTAGCTCTTCTTTTTTATCATTTGGTATTTTTATATTCATCATCATTTATTACTCCTCTATATGTAAGATAGTACGTTTCTTAACTCTACCATAGAAAAACGCTTTCCAGGACAACTTTTTGTAACGCCTTCTAGCTCCCTGTGACCGAGTATATTTTCTTTCTTTATAGCAAACTGTTTCATAAACATTTTACATAAAGAATATAATGCATTCATTTGTGCGGTAGTTGGATCATATTTATCAAAATTACCCGTCATACATATCCCAATTGTATCTCTATTATTATCTTTCGCATGTGCTCCAATATGTAAACCTCGTCCTTCGATTACAGTTCCATCTTCTTCAATAAAATAATTGTAACCGATTCCGCTCCATCCTCTTACTTTTTGATGAAATTCATGTGTTTTATACACATCCCATCCATCTTCGGATGTATGATGGATAATCAGTTTATTCACTTTTTCTAAAGGAACTAATTCATCTTGAAATGTTAAATTAACACATTTAATTTCCATTTGAACATCTCCCTTAAAAATCAATGATCATAATTGTTTTATCGTCTGGTCGTATTTTCTTTTCCCCTTCTAGCTCTTCAATAATTGCTACATATTCATTTATACTATTCTTTCTTATATATGCAACAGTTTGTTCGAGTGGCCAATCTGGGTGGAATAATCCGTCTGAACAAATAAAAATCCCACTCACTTCATCTATATGTAATTCCCCATGCTGCAAATAATGAATCGCTTCTTTCATTCCATTCGCAACGGAATACCCACCCTTCACATTTGCAAGATAACGATTATATTTTAACTGTTCTCGCACATCTTGAAAAACATGTTCTTCTGGTACAGATAATCCCTTTTTACGATCTTCTTCTCTTTTCTTTTTGGCTCTTTTACTAATTCCTTCAACCGTGTCTTTCGTTAATACTTGCATCGTTCCATTTTGAAGTATTGCGACAATCATACAGTCCCCTAACTGTACATATTCAATTTTCTCCCCATCTATTTGCACTGCCGCAATACATGTGCACCACAAATGCTCTTTTTTTCTCGTGTCTACTTCATATTCTAACATTTTTCTTTGCAATGCTTCATTTGCTTTTGCAACTGCAACTGGTAAACTATGATTTTCACGTAATGAAGCAAAATAACTTGCAAATAAATGCGAAGCGATGTATGCTCCATTATGTCCCTTTTCATCACGAAACGGGACGAGCGGTGTTGCACCGTCGCATACACCATACATCTTTTTTTCTTCATTACAAAAATAAGAATCCTCACATTCTTGCTTCAACGGGCTTTTCTGTTGATATGTTTTTATCTTCACAACTGTATCCCCTTTCAAATAATAAAATACTCAAATTCTTTTGATTAATCAAATTTCCCGAAATAAACTGTTTTTACCCAAAACTTTCAATATCATATATAATCTTGAAATAATATGAATTTTTTAGTGAAGGACGGGAAAGAGATGGTCAGATTTCTTGGTGTTATTATTGGTTCTATTATTATTGCGATTGCCTTTAATCTTTTCCTTATCCCCCACAAAATTTTAAGTAGTGGAATTGGCGGAATTGCTATTATTTTAGGGATTGTAACTCCTGTAAACACAGGTATTATTAATTTTGTATTAAACTTACCTATCCTTATTTTAGGATACATAGGTCTTGGAAAAAAAGTCATTTTCAACACAATTATCTCTGTTATTGTATTATCTGTTGCATTATACTATGTTCCAGTGAAAGTCGTCGCAACAGATCCGCTTTTATCATCTATCTTTGGTGGTGTCATTGCCGGAGCTGGTATCGGTCTTGTTTTTAACTGTAATGGATCAACTGGTGGATTTGATATTATCGGTATGTTGTTGTCTCGCAAAAGAGATATTAAACTTGGCGGATTCCTTATTGTTTTAAATGCAGTCGTTGTAATCATTGCAGGATTCTTCTTCACTTGGGATGTCGCTCTTACAAGCTTACTTTCAATTTATGTAACTGGTAAAGTTATCGATGCCATTCATACGAAACATCGAAAGGTTACACTTATGATTGTAACAAATGAAGCAGAAAAAATGAAAAAACAACTTCTTTCAACTGTTGTACGTGGAATTACATTACTTGATGGCGAAGGTGCTTATTCTAGCGAAAAGAAACGTGTACTTATGACAGTCGTTTCTCGTGAAGAATTAGCAAGCATGAAATTAACAATTTCTGAAATTGACCCTCATGCATTCGTTAACATTACCGAAACGGTTGAAGTATTAGGATTGTTTAGAAAAGGTTAAAAAACTAGGTGGATTTCAACCTAGTTTTTATTTTCCATAAATTCAATTCGATTTCCGAACGGATCTGATACGTAAAATCTAATTACATCTGGACGTGCATGGTCATCTATTACTTCAATACCTCGCTTTATTAACTCTTGTTTAAATTCATCAATTTTTAAAACATAAAAAGCCGGATGTGCTTTTTTTGCTGGATTGAAATTTTGCTCAACTCCGATATGAATCTCTTGATTTCCACACTTAAACCAACATCCACCACGCTTCTTTAATTCCTCTGGCTTCGGGATTTCCTCCATACCTATTGTTTCACCATAAAACGCTCGCGCTTCTTCTTCACACCCTACAGGCGCAGCTACTTGTACATGATCAATCCCTTGAATATAATTTCTCATTTTCTCTCCCCCTCTTCTACCCTAATGTTATACAGAAAACCCACTTTTGTAACTTACAAAAGGTTTATAAAACAATATAAGCTCCCCTTATTACCACCTGGCACTCACTTTGCAAAAAATAAAGAAAACAAAATTTATTATATAACTTCCATTTTTTATAGAAATACACGTTACATCTATATTATAGTTATGAATAGACAAATCTTTTTAGATGCTATTTGTACGGAGGAACTATTATGAGTCGTAAAAAATATTCATCAACTCAAAGAAAACGTCATCCGAACATTTCTAGACGTTTGCGAAACCATATACAAGATCGTTCATTAACAGAAATGTACGCATCTCTGTTCAAACATAATCCTGATAGTATTATTTCATTAAATTTGGAGGGCATTATTTTACATATAAATCCTTCTGCCGAAAAAATATTAGGTTATACTTCTTTAGAATTAGAACAGAAAAATATTACCTCTATTTTAGAAGCCCATATTTCTGAGCAAGTATTACAAAATATAAAGAATACGGAAGCGGATAATCAACAAGAATATATTTTATCTATTTATCATAAAAATGGATTCTTATTAGACGTCGTAACAAAACTAGTTCCTATTTTTGTCCAAAATCGTCTAACTGGCGTATATGCCATTATGAAACCTCTTGAAAAATCAGAAAGAATTGAGAATATGCTAAAAGAAAGTGAGAAGAGATTACGTACATTAGTGGACTCCATGCCTGCGTTTGTTATATTTAAGGATCATGAAGGACGCTGGCTTGAAGCAAATGACTATGCACTTTCTTGTTTCAATTTCCACCATGTACCTTATCACGGAAAAAAAGATAGTGAACTCATTCAATATAACGAAGCCTACCGAGAAGCTTTTTTACATTGTGAAGAAGTGGACGAACTAGCATGGCAACAAAGACAAATTCTTCATGGTGAAGAATTCATTATTCATAGAGATGATTCCGACCTAATCTTAAGTATATCGAAAGTTCCACTTTATCATCCTGACGGCTCGCGAAAAGGTCTTATCGTAATGGGAAGAGACGTTACCGAGCTAAAAGAAACGGAAAAGTTATTACGAAAATCAGAAAAGCTCGCAGTAGTCGGACAACTGACAGCTGGAATCGCCCATGAAATTCGAAATCCACTCACTTCTCTAAAAGGTTTTCTAACATTGCTACTCCCTGAAATCAACGAGGAGCAAAAATGGTATATCGATGTTATGTTAAGTGAGATTTCACAGATGGAATCTATCACTAGTCAATTTATGGCGATGTCTAAACCACAAGTATTATCTATCCAAACTTGTAACATACAAGCTTTAATTGAAGAGGTCGTTACATTTATTTTACCAACTGCTGTTATGCATAGTGTTCATATTATTATGGATCATTTTGATTACAAACATGATATTCAATGCGATGGTAACCAATTAAAACAAGTTTTTATAAATATATTAAAAAATGCGATAGAAGCGATGCCAAATGGCGGAAATATTTACATCCAAACAAAACCATTAGATGATACCTTTATTTTAATACGGATTATTGACGAAGGTTGCGGTATCCCAGAAGATCGTATCTCTCGTCTAGGCGAACCATTTTACAGTTTAAAAGAAAAGGGAACAGGACTAGGATTAATGATGTGTTACAAAATAATTGAGGAACATCATGGTAAATTACACATTGCAAGCGAATTAAATAAAGGTACGATCGTTGACATTCAATTACCGCTTTCTTCATCTCATCTTGCAATTCAGTCGTAAATAATAAAAGAAGCATCTGCTAATTGTTAGCAGATGCTTCTTTTTTAAAATGCTTTGTCATACCATTCTTTTGCTTTTTCTACTTCACTCATAGTTAATTGATGCCCTCTATTTTCCCAATGCATTGTTACATTAGCGTTTGCATCTTCTAATAGTACCTGTAATTCCTCTGACTCTCCTGATGAACAAATCGGGTCATTTGTCCCAGCAGCAATAAACACGGATTTTCCTGCTAAATTAGGCAATTGTGTTCCTCTTCTAGGCACCATTGGGTGATGAAGCATAGCGCCTTTTAATGCATTTTCGTAATGGAATAATAGGCTTGCAGCAATGTTTGCTCCATTTGAATAACCGATAGCTACAATGTTATTTCTATCAAATTCATATGTTTTTGCAGCTTCATCTAAAAACTCATTTAATTCTTTCGTACGAAAAATTAAATCTTCTTCATCAAAAATGCCTTCTGCCAATCTACGGAAGAAACGTGGCATGCCATTTTCTAATACATTACCTCTAACACTTAATACAGATGCTTCTAGGTCAATTATTTCTGCAAGTGGTAATAAATCTAATTCATTACCTCCTGTACCATGAAGTAATAACAGCACTGGTTTTGACGTATCTTTTCCTTTTTGAAAAACATGTTTCATCATAATCCTTTTCCCCTTTCAATCACTTTAATCTAAATGTCTCACTTCAAATGGTAGAAGTGTTTGTTCAATTTGTTTTCTATGTGATTCATATTGCTCCGGTAACTTTAATTCCTCACCCATCGTCTCTAACGATTCGTCATGAGCGAAACCAGGAGGGTCTGTTGCAATTTCAAATAAGATTTCCCCGTGTTCTCTAAAATAAATTGCGTTAAAATAATTTCGATCTTGTACAGGTGTTACGTGATATCCAAAACGAGTCACATGCTCTTTCCAGTCTAGTTGATCATCATCGTCAGTCGCTCTCCAAGCAATATGATGAACTGTACCAACACCCATTTGACCACGCCCGATTGTTGACAGCCTCAAGTCGATAACATTCCCAATATCAGCAGAAGAACGGAATCGAACGAATTCACCTTCTTCTCCAATTTTCTCAAGACCCATAACATGCTCTAATAGTTCAGCAGTTTTTTGAGGTTGTGCAGATAAAAGAACAGCACCGCCAAATCCTTTAATTGCTACTTCTGGCGTAACTTCTCCAAAAGTCCAATTATTTAATTCGCCCTCTTCTCTTTCTACTAATTCTATATGCAAACCATGTGGATCATCAAATTCTAAATACTGCTCTCCAAATCGAGTCATTTTTATATACGCAACATCGAATTTTTCTAATCTATGTTCCCAAAACTCCATTGCACCTTTTGGTACGACATAAGACGTAATGCCTACTTGACCATCCCCAATAATGCCTTGACGAGCACCAGCCCATGGGAAAAACGTAATAATTGTTCCTGGTTTTCCTCCTTCATTCCCAAAATAAAGATGGTACGTGCCTGGATCATCAAAATTCACAGTTTGTTTTACTAAACGTAACCCTAATACACCAGCATAAAAATCTACATTTTCTTGTGGATGCCCTACGATTGCTGTAATATGATGGATCCCCATTGTTTTCTTTTCCATTTCGTTCACTCCTTTTTAGTCCCTTATAAAAGTTTTTATACAATAAAATTCATTATTCATTTTGTCCATACTGCAAAGTAAAATCCACTATTATTATTTTATCTCGAATTCAAGATATCAATTATAAAATTATACATCCATATCTAGTTCATCGAAATTATCTCGAATTCAAGATAATTTCCAAAAAAATATTTACTCCATCTGAAATCTTTATTCGTAACACAAATTATCTTGAATTTAAACTTATTATAAGTTACTTACTTTTAGTTGTCAACAAGTTCCTTATTTTCATTTTAAATAAAGTGAAACTTTAATCAGTGAGGGTTTTCTTCATCCTCCACTGATTATTAGCCCTCACCAATCGGACTTTTATGTGCAGCCCGGCCCCACCTAAATTCTTTACTTTCGCTGAATTTTGAGGTGGGGATCTTACTGCCCATTAAAGTGGGATAAAAAGAGAGTAAACGCCAGTTTACTCTCTTCGCTAATTACTTCGTTTCCTCTTCGAGCACTGCTTCCATCTCATTAAATTCACGATGAATTGCTTTCACTGGTTCTTTCGTTACTAAACTTACAATAATAACAGCTAATAAGCTACAGAAGAATCCAGGCACCATTTCATACATAGTCGCTTTTAAACTTGGAATTTGTACCCAAGTAATTACAACTACTGCACCTACAATCATCCCTGCAAGAACGCCCCATTTGTTCGTTCTCTTCCAATATAAACTTAATAAAATTGCTGGTCCGAATGCTGAACCGAATCCTGCCCAAGCATAACCGACAAGTGTTAAAATTGTATCACTTGGATGATAAGCTAAAACAACTGCGATCATAGCTACTACTAATACTGACAGTCTACCGATAAATACAAGTTCTTTATCATTTGCGTTACGACGGAAAAATGTTTTATAGAAATCTTCCGTTACAGCACTTGAAATAACGAGTAATTGCGAGGAAATACTACTCATAATCGAAGCCAAAATAGCTGATAGTAAAAACCCAGTGATGTACGGGTGGAATAAAATATTTGAGAATGTTACGAAGACCATTTCTGGGTCTTGTAATGTCGCATTATTTTTAGCGTAATAAGCAATACCAATTAGTCCAGTAAGCATTGCACCTATAATTGAAATCGTCATCCAACCGATACCGATTCTACGAGAAGTTTTTAAATCTTTGATAGAAGTAATTGCCATAAAGCGGACAATAATATGCGGTTGACCAAAATACCCGAGACCCCATGCTAAAAATGAAATAATACCAAGAATTGTAGTCCCTTTAAACATATCTAAACGCGATGCATCAACTTGCTTAATTGTATTGAATGTTTCTGTTACACCGCCCACATCTGTAAAAGCAACAATTGGTACTAATACAAGAGCAATAAACATAATACACCCTTGCACAAAGTCGGTCCAACTTACTGCTAAAAAGCCACCGAATAGTGTATAAGCAACTACGACACCGACAGTTACAAATAAACCAACTTTATAATCTAGGTTGAAAGAGTTCTCAAACAAACGTCCACCTGATACTAAACCAGCCGACGCATAAAATGTGAAAAATACTAAAATGACGATAGCGGAGACAAAACGAAGTATTTTTGTACGATCTTTAAAACGATTCTCTAAAAAGTCTGGAATCGTAATTGAATCATTTGCCACTTCTGTATACGTTCGCAAACGCGGGGCAAGAATTAAATAGTTTGCATAAGCACCTATTAATAAACCTATCGCAATCCATACACTCGATAATCCTGTTGCATACATCGCACCAGGTAATCCCATTAGCATCCAACCACTCATGTCAGAAGCACCAGCTGATAAAGCTGTAACTGCTGGACCGAGTCCCCTTCCGCCTAACATATAATCTGATAAATCGGATGTCTTCTTATAAGACCAATAACCGATATACAACATACCTGCCATATAAATAGCAAGCGAAACCATAATCTCAATCTTCACCAAATCTCTCCCTTAGTTACATAAGCCATTCAAAATTTCGAAAAATGACTTTTTCTATTTTCTTGTTTTCGCTTATGGTTCCCTACCTTACCAAACATTTTTTGTTCTTTCAAGTGAACAAACCCTTTTCACTACATGTGAAAACCGCTATAAACGCCTTTATCCCAGTGAATTACCCGGCTTTCAAAAGAAAATGAAGTAAAAATATTCAGAAAATATAACACTGTTTTTTATACCCTGTTTTCATTATTTTATCAGACAAATTTTTAAAAGAAAAAAGCCATACGAATGTATGACTTTTAGCTTATTGACATCGCGATTTTCTCTTCCTCTACGTATACTTTGCGAAATTTTATATAGCAGCCAATTCGCCAAGGCACTATATAACAAACTGCAAGAGTATAGAAAAGAATGCCGATTGACTTTGGATCTAAACCTTGTAAATGCCTTCTAAAGTAAGCACGTAAAAGAACGATAACTAAAAATGTAGCAATAAAAGCAATACTTTTTTTCGCATAAATTTGGCCATCTTCTCTCACTTCATACCCACTTAAAATAATAAGTGGAATTGACAATAACAGTCCAATTCCAGCAGCTACCTCAATTTGCCAACTAGCAAGTTGTATCGGTGCAGCATATAAAGACAAACCTGGTAATAAAAAGAATAATGGCAGTAATAGTCGTCTTCCCTTATTTTTAATAGGGCGATTCATAGAGCGCATACGCCTAAATATAACGATCCCTATGACGAGTAAAAAAATTGTAATACTGTACGAACCTTGTTGCAAATGAATCTCTCCCCAAAAATAGGCATTTTTAAAATACTTTCCCATTATACTCCTAATATTCTCTGAATAATATAATTATCCTACGAAAAAATCTTACATATTAAATATACTTTTAAGTTTGATTCACTATAGGAAACAATTCCGAAAGAGGAACTACTCTCCCCACCTCATCTTTAAATACAATATGCTCTCTCGTTAAATGACGCGGACTCTTTACTCCCGCCGCTGCCGCAAGTGAAAACAAACTATATCTCATACTAACAACGTAATTCATGACGCGCCATTTCTTCTCATACGGATCTAGCGCTTTTTGATAATGCGGGTTCGTCGTGGCAACCCCAGATGGACATTGTCCGGAATTACATTGAAGCGCCATGATACAGCCACTTGCCATCATAAATCCGCGTGCTGAATTTACGGCATCTGCTCCAATTGCTAAAGCAATTGCCACTTTATCTGGTGTAATTAATTTCCCTGAGGCAAACACTTTGAATTTATTCCGAATACCATAATGACTCGCTGTATCAATACAAGTTAATAATGCTGGAATAAGCGGCATCCCCATACTATCTGCCATCGATTTATACGTTGCTCCTGATCCACCTTCTGAACCATCAATGGTAATGAAATCTGGATAGATGTTTAACTCTTTCATCGTTTTGAATAAGTCTTCTAGCGGCTCTTGCTGCCCAATTACAATTTTCATACCGACTGGTTTACCGCCGTTTTCTTGCAAACGCTGAATAAAATAAAGTGTATCTGCTGCATTATTTAAAAATGAAAATCGATTTGGTGAATTAATTGTCTCGCCTTCTCGTACATTCCGAACAAAAGCAATCTTTGCATTTACTTTTTGTCCTTCTAGATGGCCACCACGTATTTTCGCACCTTGCCCAAATTTCAATTCGAATGCTTTAATATTACTTTCTTTCGCTTTCTCCATAAATTTCTCCATTGAAAAATTACCATCCTCATCACGATACCCGAATAAACCTGGACCAATTTGTGCAACAATATTTGCACCTGTATGTAAATGTTCTGGTATTACACCACCTTCTCCCGTATTAATCCACGAACCGCCAGCCATCTTCGCACCAAGACCACTCGCTAAAATATAATTTTCGCCAATCGCACCGTAAGACGTTGCTGATGCACCAAACATACCATACAGTTTCCATGGATATTTACGACTTTCACCGACGATAATTGCATCATCTTCTTCATATAACCAAAGATTCGTTGTATCCGCTGTCAATTTTTCTTTTCGTGAAAATAACCCCTCTTTATGAATCACATATTTTTTCCCTTCACGTTCTTGCGTTACATTCACACTTAATTCATCTGTTAATATCGGAAATAATGTATTAGCAATATAATAGCCAGATACATCAAAATCTCGTTTTGATCCAAAACCGAGTATTTCAGAACGATACTTTGCGAGAAACATTACACTTTGAAAATCATAACGTGAAAAAGGTTTTCCATCCGTATCATGATCAAACCAATATTGCCGAAATTCCGGTCCAATCTTTTCAAGTAAATAGCGCATTCTCCCTAAGTATGGATGCAGCTTTAATATAGAATGATGCGTCCGTTTTTTAATGAAAAATGTAATAATAAAAAAAATGATTAATAGTAGCATCAATAAGAGCAATATACTAATAATAACGAGTAGCGTTTCACTCATCCCGCTTCCTCCTATGAAATCCATAATAAAAGGAGAACACCTGATGTGTTCTCCTTTTATCTTTATTCAAATTAATGTAGCAAGATGCTCTTTCGCATCATATTCAACTAAACTTTCAGCATTTTTAATTCGATGAACAAAATCTGGATTAGCAATTAAAGGTCTTCCGAATGCCGCTACATCAATTGTTCCTTCTTGCAACGCTTCTTCAGCTTCTTTCGGATTTAAATTTCCTACTCCTACGATCGTACCATCCCAATATTTTCTTACTAATTGATGAAAATTCTTTCCGTCAGCAATAACTGCCGTATAATTCATTGTTGAAGGGTGAATCATCGTTAACCCAACTTCTTTGAACATATTTACAAATGTTTCAATTGCAAATTCAGGATTTTCCCACATATAAGTAGGATTATCACCTTTGAAAGCAGAGAAGCGAAGAAGTGTTTTATCAGCTCCAACGGCTTCTATTACAGCCTCAGTTACTTCTTTCATAAACGTTAATCTTTCCTTTAAGTCACCGCCGTATTTATCAGTACGCTTATTTGCAAACTCATAAGTAAATTGATCAATTAAATATCCGTGTGCACCGTGAATTTCTACTCCATCAAATCCAGCTTCAATCGCATTCTTCGCAGCTTGTGCGTATTGACCGATCACTTCTTGTATTTCTTCTAACGTCATTGCTTCTGGCGTATCAAACGGTTTACGAAAACGTGGAACATTTCCTTCTGCAGCAATAGCAGACGGTGCTTGTGGCATTTGCCCACCAATTATTTCGTGATGACTCATACGTCCAACATGCCATATTTGAGCAATAATCGTTCCACCTTCTTTATGTACTGCCTCTGTAACAGGCTTCCAAGAATCGATTTGTTCTTGTGTATAAATCCCTGGTACTCCCGGATTCCCTTTTGCTCTTGGGCTAATGACGATTCCTTCTGTAATAATGAATCCAACTCCATCAGCTGCACGCTTTCTATAATACTCAACTACGTCAGCACCAACGACTCCCGTTTCATGATTCGCGAAACATCTCGTCATCGGTGCCATTGCTATACGATTACGAAGAGACCAAGATCCAATTTGAATCGGATCAAACAACTTCGTTTCTTCAATGTTTTCAAAAGATCCCCAAGCGTTTATATTTGTTCCTTCATAAATACTTGCTGCTTTATTATTTGAACTTGTCATTTTTCTTCCCCCTAAAAATATACTTACTATAATCGCATCATACTTACTTTTAGATAGTAACGTCAATTTATACGCTTTAAACACGAAATATTCGAATATCAAACAAATAGAATGCTATAAAGTGAAACTTTAATCAGCCCTCACCAATCGGGCTTTTACGGGCAGCCCAACCCCCACCTAACTTCTTTGCTTCCGCTGAATTTTGAGGTGGGGTCTTACTGCCCGGCAAATAGCGGGATAAATACACTAAAAAAGGTTTCCTTAGTAGGAAACCTTTTTTAGTTGACCATATATGGGTATCAATTTCTTTATCTCTTTTATATAAAGAATTATTATCTCTTCACATATAAAAAATTCCTTATCAATAGAAGTGGAAATGGTTCAGTATTCTTCTAAAAATAATAACTTATAAACCTAAAACAATGAAAGCCCTACCTCTCTTTCATCCTTACGGCTCCTCGTCCGTGCCAGTGTGAATCAGGATTGCAAAAATCAAGTAACTATTCTATCGAAGTGTTTAATTAAACTTCGAACATTCGTAAAAGAATTAAAAAATAAAAATGGATTTGATTGTAGTAATAACAAAAGAGGTTAATGCTCAAAAAGTGGTTTAAAAGAGTTGAATGTCTTTGAAATGATTGATTGTCTATAATTTTGTTCCCAAAAAATTCAAAATCTTTTTTGGGATGCAATACATTATTTGTAATAAACCTTAACAAAAGCTTTTTATTTGATTTTCTGTGATACCTTCAATTAATCCTAGTTCACTAATCAAAAATTCATGTGCGTTATCTAACATTTTCTTTTCGCTTGCATTAAGTGCTTTTTCTTTCTGTATACGCATTAAATCACGCACAACTTCAGCACCTTCTTGCATTTTACCCGTTTTTATTTTATCAGTGTTCAATTTATACCTTTGTTTCCACGTAAGTAATCTATCTGATTCTCCATGTTGAAAAATATCTATTATGTGTATTAATGCCGCGATATCCGTTACTGGTCGTATATTTGAACTCAATATTTTCCCTTCAGGAATCATTATTTCCATATTACTAGCCGACATTTTTATAACATAATATTGTTGTTTTTCCCCTGCGATTTCCTTCTCTTCTATGGCTTTAATTATACCTGCTCCTTGCATTGGATAAACAATGTTATCGCCAATTTGAAACAAATAATCCACCTCCATATATGGTAACCTTCTCAATCTTAACATATATTCGTTTTTTTAGCAAAATTTTTATTTTATCATAAAATTATTTTTAGTGTCAATCCTTTCAAACTCAAAAAATAAACTCGGAAAATATCACTTAAAACCCACAATCTTCTTAACTTTCCCGCACATATATACACTCTAATTTCGCTTTCTCTTTTCACATAAAAACACATTACTACCTATGAGTAGTAATGTGTCTTTTTATACGAAATCGGTAAAAATTCTCTATTAACTTCACGCCTATATACTAACCTGCTTCCGGACTGTTTCTCTCGCTAAAAGAAAACTCATAATCACTTGCGCAGCTACTCGGCTAGTCATATCCCTAAAATCAAGGGTTGGATCGATTTCTACAATATCCATACCTTGCACAAGCGGTTCTTTACCAAGGAATTCAATTGCATCAAGTAAAGTCATACTGTCCATTCCGCCAGGGCCAATTGCTGGACAACCTGGTGCGAATGCTTGATCTAATACGTCCATATCAAGAGAAATGTAAATTGAAGTCACGCCTTGCTTTCTTAAAACTTCAATACTTTCCGTCATAATATCTTTTATTTCTCGTTCTCGTACATCTTTCATTGTATATACTGTCACACCATGTTCTTTTGCATATTCATGGTACGCTCGTGCATTTGAAAAATTACGAATACCGATTTGAATGAGTTGTTTTCCTGTAATGACACCATTTTCTAATAAACTACGGAAAGGGGTACCATTTGACGGACCACCATCATCTAAATTACGTAAATCATGATGGGCATCAAATTGAATGATACCGATCTTTCCTTTACTGTTTGCAAATCCTGTTATACTCGGAAAACTAATCGAGTGATCACCGCCAAGGACGATTGGTATCATGTTCGGATTTACTTTCGTTACATGACCAACTGTTTTCGCAATCCGGTTATGACTTTCTTTTATATCCGTCACATGCATCGTAATATCGCCGCAATCATATAAGACACTTTCTTTCATATCATGTTCTTCTGTAATTGCGTATGTGCTATATGCATCTAACATCGCACGAATTGTTTTTGGAGCAAAACTTGCTCCTGAATGACTAATAGATGGTTTAGAAAGTGGTGCTCCAATTAAGGCTGCACCGAATATTTCTACACCTTCCTCCCAATCTTTAATCATCTCACTCCATTTCGTCACTTCACGATCAATAAACTTTGCATTTTTCTTTAAATAGTGGCCGTGCTCCACAATTGTTCACCTCTTGTATATGCGATATTCCCATTCTTCCATACTGTATTTACATGACTTACGCCGTAATGATACGGTACGTAAGCATAATTGTAAGCATCCCATAAAACTAAATCTGCCTTACGACCAACTCTAATTTTTCCAGCTACATCGCCTCGATTAATAGCATAAGAAGAGTTAACTGTTACCGCGTTCCAAACTTCTTCTGGTGTCATTTTCAGCTTTAACATTGCGATGCTCATAATAAGCTGAATGTTTTCAGTTGGACAGCTACCTGGGTTAAAGTCTGTAGCTAACGCAACTGCAACACCTTCATCGATCATTTTACGACCGCGGGCAAAGCTTTCTTTATTTAAATAGAAAGTTGTTCCTGGTAATAAAGTGGCTACTGTATTAGAGTTTGCAAGCATTTCAATTCCTTTATCAGAAGCACCAACTAAATGGTCGGCTGATGCTGCACCAATTTCAGCCGCTGCTTCCGCACCACCAAGAGGATCAATTTCATCTGCATGAATTTTCACGTCAAAGCCCAGCTCTTTTGCTTTTAATAAAAACTCTTTCGACTCTTCAACAGAGAACACGCCTGTTTCGCAGAAAATATCAACGAATTCAGCTAATTGCTTCTCCTTCATTTCTGGTAGTAGGTCTAACATCCATTGTAAAAATTCTTTCGATCTACCTTTATACTCTTTCGGAACAGCATGAGCACCTAAAAATGTAGAAACTAAATCGATTGGATGCTCTTTTTGTAATTGTGCAGTTGCCTCTAATTGTTTCCATTCTGTCTCGTCATCTAATCCGTAACCACTCTTCGCTTCTACAGTTGTAACTCCGAAAGATAGCATACGGTCTAAATGGAATTTCGCTTTTTGAACAAGTTCTTCTTTCGACGCCTGTTTCGTTGCATTTACAGTTGAAAGAATGCCTCCGCCTTGTTCTAAAATTTCTAAGTACGGAACTCCTTGTAGTTTTAGTGCGATTTCATTTTCACGAGATCCACCAAATACAAGGTGAGTATGCGGGTCAACAAGACCAGGAGAAACCATTTTTCCGCCGCAATCAATAACTTCTTTCGCTTGTAATCCTTTCGCTTCTTCTGCTGTTCCAACGAAAGTAATTACACCATTTTCAATTCCAACTACACCGTTTTCGATAACAGGAAGCGTGTTCATCGCTTCCCGTCTTAACAAGCCATCTTCTTGATCCATTGTTAGTAATTGACCGATATTTATTAGTAAAGTGTCCAGCATGTTTTCTCCTCCTTATTTCATCATTGGAATGTTAACGCCTTTTTCTTTCGCAGTTTCCACAGCTAAGTCATATCCTGCATCCACATGACGAACAACACCCATACCAGGGTCAGAAGTTAATACGCGCTCAATACGTTTTGCTGCTGCTTCCGTTCCATCTGCAACGATAACCATTCCAGCGTGAAGTGAATAACCCATACCAACGCCGCCACCGTGGTGAACAGATACCCAACTTGCACCGTTTACACTGTTAATTAATGCATTTAAAATTGGCCAGTCTGCTACTGCATCACTACCGTCTTTCATCGCTTCTGTTTCACGGTTTGGAGATGCTACTGATCCGCAATCTAAATGGTCACGGCCGATAACGATTGGTGCTGATAATTCACCATTTGCAACCATTTCATTAATGATGCGACCAAATTTCGCGCGCTCACCGTAACCAAGCCAACAAATACGTGATGGAAGACCTTGGAACTCAACTTGCTGACGTGCCATACGAATCCAGTTACATAAATGTTCATTATCAGCAAACTCACGTAAAATTACTTCGTCTGTTTTATAAATATCTTCTGGATCACCAGAAAGTGCTACCCAGCGGAATGGTCCTTTTCCTTCGCAGAATAATGGACGGATAAATGCTGGAACGAATCCTGGGAAATCGAATGCATTTTTCAAACCTTCATCGAAAGCAACTTGGCGAATGTTATTTCCATAATCAAATGTAATTGCACCTTTTGCTTGCATAGCAAGCATTGCTTCTACATGTTTTGTCATGCTTTCTTTTGATAATTGTACGTAGCGCTCCGGATCTTCTTCACGAAGTTTTGCTGCTTCTTCTAACGTGTAACCTACTGGAATATAACCGTTTAATGGATCATGAGCAGATGTTTGATCTGTAACTAAATCTGGCGTAATATTACGCTTCACTAGTTCTGGTAAAATTTCTGCCGCATTTCCTAATAAACCAATTGAAATTGGTTCTTTCTTCTCTTTATACTCGTTCGCAACCGTTAATGCTTCTTCTAATGATTCTGTATACATATCACAGTATCTCTTTTCAATACGACGATCAATGCTGCGCTTATCAACATCAATAGCAATGACAACACCGCCATTCATCGTTACAGCAAGAGGTTGTGCACCACCCATACCACCTAAACCGGCAGTAAGTGTTAATGTACCTTTTAATGAACCACCGAAATGTTGACGTGCCGCTTCTCCAAACGTTTCATATGTTCCTTGTAAAATACCTTGTGTTCCAATATAAATCCAGCTACCTGCTGTCATTTGTCCGTACATCATAAGACCTTTTTTCTCTAGTTCACGGAAGTGATCCCAGTTCGCCCACTTCGGTACTAAGTTTGAGTTCGCTAAAAGAACGCGAGGTGCATCTTCATGTGATTTAAAGATTGCAACTGGTTTTCCTGATTGAACAAGTAATGTTTCATCGCTTTCTAACGTTTTTAATGAATCTACAATTGCATTGTAGCTTTCCCAGTTACGAGCTGCACGGCCAATTCCGCCATATACAACTAATTCTTCTGGCTTTTCAGCAACTTCCGGATCTAAATTGTTCATTAACATACGAAGCGCAGCTTCTTGAACCCACCCTTTCGTTTGTAACTCCGTACCTCTTGGCGCGCGAATTGTTTGTTTAACTTTTTCCATTTCAATCTCTCCCTTTTCTCATTTTATAGTGCTGCGTTTACATCTAATCTTTCTTTGATCGAATAATTCGTTTTTAACCAATACGCAATATTTTCAATATCCGTTGAGAATATGCGGTCATTTGTAATAGAAGGTACTTGCTGACGACCTTGATGGTAAAAGCTCTTCGTCACTGTACTCATGTTTTCAATACCTCGATATTCTGCAGCTTGCATCGCACAAATCATTTCAATTGAAAGAACACGTCTTACGTTTTGAATAATTTGATGTGCATGGCGTGAAGCGATTGTTCCCATACTTACGTGATCTTCTTGGTTAGCTGATGACGGGATTGAATCCACACTCGCCGGATGTGCTAATGTTTTATTTTCAGAAACTAGTGATGCTGCTGCGTATTGCATAATCATTGCACCAGACTGAAGTCCTGGTTCTGGACTTAAAAATGCTGGTAAATCATTTAATTGTGGATTTACTAAACGCTCAATACGACGCTCTGAAATATTTGCAAGTTCCGCCATTCCTACTTTTAAGAAGTCCATCGCAAACGCAATCGGTTGACCGTGGAAATTACCACCCGAAATTACTTTTTCCCCGCCATCAAAGATTAGTGGATTATCTGTTGCTGCATTCATTTCAATTTCTAATTTTTCTTTCACATAATTTAAAACTTGCCAAGAAGCACCGTGTACTTGCGGGATACAGCGAAGTGAATATGCATCCTGTACTCGTAGTTCTCCTTGCTTTGTTGTTAATTTACTATCATGAAGGATGTCACGAATTCTGCTCGCTACTTCCACTTGCTCTTTATAACCACGTGCTTTATGAACATTTTCATCAAATGCATCAATAATGCCTTGTAGCCCCTCGATTGTCATCGAAGCAATGAATTCAGCTTGATATGCCGTTGCTTCTGCTTCTATATAAGAAAGAACTCCTTGCGCTGTCATCGCCTGCGTACCATTGATTAATGCAAGACCTTCTTTCGCTTCAAGTTCAATCGGCTCAAGACCTTCTTCTGTAAGAGCCACCATCGCATGAACGCGTTTCCCTTTATAGAACACTTCGCCTTCACCTAATAATACGAGCGCAAGATGAGATAAAGGCGCTAAATCGCCACTCGCACCAAGTGAACCTTGTTGCGGAACGACTGGGTGAATTTTTCGATTTACAAACTCAAGAAGCATATTTACAACAAGTGGTCTAACGCCAGATACTCCTTTAAGCATCGTGTTCGCTCGTAAAATTAACATACCGCGTGATACTTCTTCAGGGAATGGATCACCTATCCCGCATGCATGTGACTGAATTAAATTGTGTTGCAGTGCTTTTACATCATCTTTTTGAATAAGCACGTCACTGAACTTTCCAAATCCAGTTGTAATACCGTAAACGACTTTTCCGTCCTCTACAATTTTCTCAACTACTTCGCGGCACTCCGCCACCTTTTGCAGACTATTTGGACAAGCTGTTACACCTTCTCCTTCAAGTAACAACCTCTTCATTTCTTCAATTGTCAATGTGTGTCCTGTTAACGTAATCATTCTTTTTCCTCCTTAAAAAGGCAAAAGGAGACCTTATCTTTTTAAGACAGACTTCTGTCCTAAAAAAGTAAGGCCCCCTTCTAACTAATAGACTATGGGCAAATCATATGTGATTAATTCCTAAACCAATCGCCTCATGCTCAGATCCTTTTACAGGTGCACCAATCGTTCCATATAATGCAACAGCAACCCATTCGCCTTCTTTTTTTCCGTCGTATGGTGTACCGCGCACAATCGCAAATCGAAGTCCTACTGTACGAAGAACGTCTGCTAACTGAATTTGACCTCTCGTCACTCCGTACAAAGCTTCCATTATTGCATGATAAAGTGCATGTGTTTCTCTGTAAACGTCTGTTTCAATAACTTGGTTGCTTTTAGCCGCTGTTTCCATTGCTGCGACAACCTTTTGCGAATTCATCGAACCCACTTTCCCCGTACAATACTTCCAACCTTTCGGGATAGATAATACAGGGCTTTCATTCTCATCCGCAAGTGCCAACAGCATGGCCATACGACCAATTCGATGTGTTCCTTGAAGAAGCATGTGACTCTCTCATTTCTTTTAATTATTTGAATATTTCTTAATTTAAGAATATATGAAAACGGTTAAATCGTCAATAGTTTAAACTCACATTCAAACAATTTTTTCATCTCCTCCATTTGTGTACACAAATGATTTACACAAATTTTCTAGGCGTGCTATAGTCTCACTAACAGATGCAAAGGAGCGAGATTTCATTGACGAAGCGAAAAGATATTCATTTTCGAATTGAAGAAAAATTACTTGAAAGGTTTGAATCTGCACTTCATTACGAAGGTTTAAAGAAAACCGACGTATTAACGCACGCAATTCAGCAATTTTGCACAAAGGTGGAATGCGAAAAAATGAATGATGTAAAACGCCAATACAACGTAAGCAACCATTTACAAACACGTATCGATACGCATAAACATTATGAAGAAAAACATGTAAATTTAGATGAAGTCGTCATGGATCATTTACAACTTCAAGGAGATGAAAAAATATTAGAGGTTGGGTGCGCTAACGGGAGTTTTCTTTCCCTTTTACAAATTAACGGTCATACAGGACATTTAACAGGTTTGGATCAATCGAAAACGATGCTTTCTGAAGCTACAATAAAAAATAGCATAATTGAGTGGAGACTAGGTGACGCTGGTAAACTTCCTTTCGAAGCTAATTGCTACGACTGGATCGTCGCAAGACATATGTTATACCACATGAAAGACGTCGAAAAAACAGTCCAAGGATTCCATAAAGTAATACGTCCTGGTGGCTCACTTTTAGCTACAACAAATTCTGACGTTACATTACCTCGTATAGTTGAAATGTGTAACCGCATGTTAGACGCATTTGATTTACCGAAAACAACATCTTCAGTCACGCCATTTTGTTTGGAAAATGGTAAAGAGATATTACAGTCTACTTTTCAAACTGTTGAAGAAACTATTATTCATAATGCACTCATTTTCCATCATGCTATTCCAATTGTAAACTATATTTCTAGCATGTTTCCATCGCTAAATATACCTGATAATACACATCTTCACGCCGAAATGAAGGAATGGCTAAAAGAAGAAGTAGAAAATGAATTGTTACTTCATAACGGTATATGGCGCGATCCGAAAACGTTAGCCATTTATCGATGTCAAAAAGAAAAAAGCTAGCATTAGCTAGCTTTTATACATTCTCAAGTAAAAGTTTCTCCATCGTCATATTGACCTTTCTTCTTTAGCCACCTCATAAAATATACCTCTAAATCTTCTGCTGTTAATTTATTCGTGTCCACATAAGTTACAGGAAATTGTTTATACCAGTCTTTTTCCATTTCTACTAATTTAAATTGCTCCTCAAATGTACTTCGTTTTCTTGTCCTATCGTTATTTTTTCTATCATATACATTCTTTTCCGTCACATCTAAATAAAAAATAGTATCTGAGCGACATTCTCTTAATTTATATAATTCATCTTTTAATTCTGTTTCTATATCCCACTCTTTTCCTATAATCATTGGATAAAAAAGTGTGTAAAACTCAATATCTTCTGGTCCACGGTCAAAAATTACAACTGAATCTTTCACATTTTGAAACTCCTTTATTTTTGCTTCCATAAACATTTTTTGATTTATAATAAATCCTTCTTTTGAATTCATATCCAAATTTAATTGCTTTCGCTTTTCTACAATTGGATAAGGATTTTCATATATAATCGAAAGCCCAAATCGTTCTAACCTCTTAGCTAATGTTGTTTTCCCACTTGCCATCGGTCCTTGTAGTGAAATTACATACGCCATCCCTCTCAGTCCTTTGCACTTTCGTACACCTATAATATACAGAATTTTGAAAACCATCAACAAAATATATATCATCTTGTTTCTTATTCTTATCTAATTTATAATAAAAATAGAGATTATGACGGACGCATCGATAATGTAAGCTTGGAAATCCAAGCTTACATTATTTTTTGCTTTCCCTTTTCTAATAAAAAGAGTATACTAGTTTAGAACGTATGTTCTTAATGATTACATACAGTAAGGAGATAGAACAATGGTATACGATACAAAAGCAATTTCTTGGAATGAGTCTTTAAAACAACTTCAACGCCGCTATACAAACAAACAAGTTGACCGAAAAGAATTTGAGGATATTGAACTGATGGAATTCTTCCACGATAATGACTACATTTCTTTACCTACACATATAAGCGGCCTATCAACAGCACGTTTTACTTCTTACTCTATTTTCACAACTAAAGATAAAGATCGTAAAGTTGGCACATTAATCATTGAATATGTAGAAGATGATAATAATAATTTATGTGTGGAACAACTATACTTTGTTTAAATGATAACGCTTGGTCAAAATGACCAAGCGTTCTTGCTTTCTATGAATCTCACTGTTTATAATATGAATAATAGAAAACCGCAATCATTAAGGGGGGATATACTTGCTCGAAGGATGGTTCAGTTGGTTTATTGTGCTATGGACTGTTATTTTATTAGGACTTATGTCTATCGGCGGATACTTTATGTTCAGAAAATTTTTAAAACGATTACCAAAAGAAGATGGTATGTCTATTTTAGATTGGGAAGAGCACTATATTAATAAAACTAGGCATTTATGGGATGACGAACAAAAACAATTGTTAGAAGAGCTCGTAAGTCCTGTTCCAGAACTATTTCGCGATGTTGCTAAATCAAAAATTGCTGGCAAAATTGGAGAACTGGCATTACAAGAAAAAGCTTCTCAAATTACACAAGATTTAATTATTAAAGGGTATATTATTGCTACACCAAAACGCGACCATAAATTTTTAGTAAAAAAACTACAAGAAAAAGAAATTGATTATTCTCATTATGAATCTTTACTGACAAAATCCTCCTCATAAAAAAGATTGCTAGATTATAGCAATCTTTTTTAACTTACAGTTACTGATTTTACGGCTGTTAATCTAGCTTCTGCCAAGTCTATTTGTAATCCAACAGAATCAGTAACTATTTCATTCCAAGTACAGGTTATTACACTTCCAGCTAATAGAATGATTACAAATATCGCTTCCATTACGTACACTTCTCAACCTGATCCGACTAGACCACCTATCACAACAACGACAACAACAACACCAATTACGATAGAAGTAAACCCTAATGAGCCAAACACATTTATTAAGACTGCGAATGTAAATCGTGTAGAACTCGGTGACTTCATCACATATACACTTACCTTTACTAATAATGGCGCTACTCCTGCAAATAATGTACTCATTACTGATTCACTGCCTCCCGAAGTTACTTTCTATCCAAATTCAGTAACAGTAAACGGCGTTTCACGTCCTGGAAGTAATCCGACAATTGGTATTCTTATTGAAACTGTTAATCCAGGTCAATCTGTTGTTGTCCGTTTTATCGTTCAAGTAACAGCAGAGCCACGAAACGGTCTCATTCAAAATACCGCCCACATTCGCTATACACTTAGACCTGATTCTACTAAGCCACCGATTTCTGTTGATGAGACTACAGAGCCAAATATTATTCCATTTATCGGTCCGTTTGTATCACCAAATTTAAATTGTTTCTTTAATGGGGAACGTTTTATACGACGCGGCTGGGACAGAAGATGTTAACAATATAAAATAAAAAGACAGCGTCAAAAAACGCTGTCTTTTTATTTTATACATATACAGTTTTTAAGTTAATTTCATATCTTTTTCATTATAAAAACCATCTTCTTTTTCCATTTCCTTTTGCAATTTCGTAAAGGAACGGTACATCGCAATTCTCCATGACACAATCATTGCGAACGCGAGTAAGAAGAACATACCACTAAGTTGTCCTAAATCAAGAGATTGGCTTAAGTATGTTTTAAATACAATTCGCACGACAAGTAATCCAATTAATATAAAAACAAAGGCTTTTGAACGCTTCAAATAAATCTCTTGTCCTCTAATTTCAAATTTAGATGTTTTAATAAGAAAAATAGAGAAAAACAAACCGACACCAATTGCTTCTAACATTTCTGCTGGAGTTAATCGAAATTCAGGAAAAACATACATCAATGCTCCCGTACTCATAAAAAATGGTGGAAGTATAATTTTTTTCAATGTTGCAGGTTTCTTAGCTGCTTTTAAACGAATAAACATCGCACCAACAGCCATACAAACAGCAACGATACTGGATAAAACAACTATGTTCATATTTTCTCATCCTTTTTTGTGGCTATATGCAAAATATACTTTCATTATATGCTTTTCCGTTAGTATTTCCAACATTTTCACAGAATAATACTAAAAACCCTTAAAACCACCAAATAAACTTGAGAAATATACGATAATTTTCGTCATCCAGTTAAAGTATAAGAAAATACCCATGATAATCATAACGTATCCCCCGATTTTCATGAACTTCATACTGTTTCTTTTAATCCAAGACATTTTCGTAATAAAGAATGATAGTACGAAAAATGGGATAGCAAATCCAAGTATGTATGCAATCATATAAATCATCGCTGATTCTGGGTTCGTTGCTGCTAATCCAATAACCGATACTAAAATAGGTCCCGTACACGGCGTCCACCCTGCTGCAAAGGCCAATCCAATTAGAACAGATCCAAAATAACCACTCGGACGATTTTTAAACGTGAATTTACGATCTTGCATTAAAAACTTCGGCTTAAACACACCGACAATAATAAGACCAAATACGATGATAAATATACCACCTAACTGTCTAATTAAATCTTTATAATTTGTAAAGATGCCTCCAATAAAACTTGTACCAAATCCAATTGCAATAAATATAATTGAAAATCCAAGTAAGAAAAAAGCTGTATGTATCATACTTCTTTTGCGAAGCATTGCATTTTCTTCTTTCAACTCAGAAACCGACATACCTGTTATGTACGATAAAAATGCCGGATAAAGCGGTAAGCAACATGGGGAAATAAATGATAAAAAACCTGCGCCAAACGCTAAAAAAATACTAATATCTTGCATTGTTCCACTCCTCTCCTTTCATATTGTAGCAAAAACATATAAAAATACTATGAACAATTCGTGAAATCACTTTTCCAACGTGATAATAAGAAAAACTACCCTTTCACACAGTTTCTAAAAAACGTTTTCATTTCCTTCTATTATATAGAGAAATCTCAATTGAACTACGGAACTTCTCTAATTGATATTAACATAACAAAGGTAACATAGTTTCTCAAATGATTGGCACACTATAATGGACTACCCTTTTATCTCCCTAAAAAATGTTTTTTTCAAATGCTATCTTTATACAGCGCATAGCTGATTTTACAATACTTTTATTATTACTAATTTCAAGATTATGCATAAATATCATACTTTTATTATTATTCTATAAAATGTCATACTTTTCTTTTATTTGACCCTTCATTTTTAATTTTGTATACTTCCCTCTAGTTATATATGTCCGTTACGGAACAAGTTCATATAGATGGGAGGAATTTTTCATGCTTCGTTATTCTCTTTTAGTTTTATTAGGAGCGTGTAGTTATGGGATTTTAGCTATTTTCGTTAAACTTGCATATGCAGAAGGATTTTCACTTGGAGAGGTAATTGGCAGCCAATATTTGTTCGGTTGGATTATTTTGCTTGCTATTACACTTCTATTTTCTAGACATCGTGTTCCATTAAAACAAGCATTAATTTTATTCGTTGCAGGTACATCTGCAAGTTTCACTGGAATTTTTTATTATGCTTCATTAAAAACTGTACCAGCATCTATTGCAATCATACTTTTATTCCAATTCGTTTGGGTCGGAATTATTATTGAAGCAGTAGCAACAAAAACATTACCTTCAAGAGAAAAGGTGATTTCCGTTATTTTCTTACTTGCAGGTACATTTTTATCAAGTGGTTTACTAGAAAAATCAGCAGGTGATTTTGATACGACTGGAATCATATTAGGTTTATTATCTGCTGTTACATTTGCAACATACATTTTTGTGAGCGGAAAAGTTGCTGTTGAAGTACCTTCCTTACCGCGCGGTGTTCTCTTAATGGCAGGCGCTTTAACTTTAGTAATGATCGTATTCCCGCCAACATTTATTTTTAACGGTGCAATTTCAGAAGGACTTTGGAAATACGGTTTAGGATTGGGAACATTTAGTATCGTTATTCCTTCTATCGCCTTTACAATTGGCATTCCAAAGATTGGTTCTGGCTTAGCAACTATTCTTGGTGCCGCAGAATTACCAGTTACAACAATTATGTCTGTCTTCGTTTTAAAAGAAGCTGTGCTATCTTCACAATGGTTCGGTGTATCACTTATTTTAATCGGTATTGCTATCCCGCAAATTGCCTATGCAATGCGTGGACGTTATCGTAAACATCCTACACACAAAAAATTGGCAGCATAAAGTGAAACTTTAATCAATGTGGGGGCTTCATCCCCCACCGATTATTAGCCCTCATCAATCGGACTTTAATGGGAGAGGATTTTCAATTGAGAATCCTCTCTTTTCTTATTGTATACTTAATGTAAATACTTTATTTAAGAAAGAGGGCATTATAAGTGGCAGCAAATCTAAAGAAATTAACTAAGACGCTAATTTCTATTCGTCGGAATTTACATGAGCATCCAGAATTATCATACGAAGAGTTTAAAACGACGAAAGCTATAAAGAATTGGTTAGAAGAGAAAAACATTACGATTATAAATTCAAGTTTAGAAACAGGTGTTATTGCTGAAATTTCTGGGAATCATAGCGGACCAATTATAGCAATTCGTGCTGATATTGATGCCCTCCCTATTCAAGAAGAAACAAATTTACCGTACGCTTCAAAAATTCACGGTAAAATGCATGCTTGTGGGCATGATTTTCATACAGCTGCTATTATTGGTGCCGCTTATTTATTAAAGGAAAAAGAAACTTCTCTTAGTGGAACGGTACGCTTTATATTCCAGCCAGCTGAAGAAAGTAGCGATGGTGCTTGCAAAGTCATTGAAGCTGGGCATTTACATGGCGTACAAGCTATTTTCGGTATGCATAACAAACCTGATTTACCAGTCGGTACAATCGGGATTAAAGATGGTCCACTCATGGCCGGGGTTGATCGATTTGAAATTGAAATTCACGGAGTTGGTACACATGCAGCTGTACCAGATGCTGGGGTAGACCCTATTGTCGCATCTTCTCAAATTGTGATGGCACTCCAAACAATTGTAAGCCGAAATATAAGTTCTTCACATAATGCCGTCGTCAGTGTCACAAACATCCATTCAGGAAATACGTGGAACGTTATTCCTGAAAAAGCTACGCTGGAAGGAACTGTACGTACATTCCAAAATGAAACACGCGAAAAGATTCCAGCACTAATGAAACGTATTATCCAAGGGGTTTCTGATGCATTAGGTGTAAAAACAGAATTTCGTTTTTTTGCAGGTCCTCCTGCTGTTCATAACGATGCATCTCTAACACATTTATCAACCCAAGTTGCCGAAAATATGAATTTAAATATCATCTCTCCTACCCCGTCAATGGCTGGAGAAGATTTTTCTTTTTATCAACAAGAAATACCTGGTTCATTCGTCTTTATGGGAACGAGTGGTACACATGAATGGCATCATCCTGCTTTTACAGTAGACGAGCGAGCGTTACCTATAAGCGCAGAATACTTCGCTTTGCTAGCTGAAAAAGCCCTTAAACAATTTTCATAAAAAAGAGAGCCGTTAAGAAATACTTAACGGCTCTCTTTGATTAAGTTAAATCGCGTTTTAAAAATACGGTATAGGAGATACTTAAAAATACAAATAAGTATAGTAATAACATACATGAAGCAAACGGGAACGTTACTCCATCAATAAAACTGCCATTCTTTGCAATACTGTATAAATCTGTGTTTGCTGGCAATAAATATTTCGCCCAATCATATCTAGTTGCTGCTAGTAATGCGATGTTTCCCGATAAAGCGAGAAATAGTGAAATACCAATCGCACCTCCGCTAGATCTTGTTAGCACAGAAATCATAAATGCAAATGCTGCGTACACAATCGTCGGCAACCACGATAAAATATAATACTTACTAGCTTCTACAAAAATATTTTGTTTTATAATATTTCCACCTTGGAATATAAACTCGCTCCATGCAGGCTGCTGGAATTTATAAATAACAAGCCCACATAAAATGGAAAAAATCATATTAAATATAAACAATAACGCTGCAAATATCACAATTGCTAAAAATTTAGCTGTCAAAATTTTAAAGCGACTCGCTGGTCGTATCGTTAAAAATTTATATGTTCCCCAGCTATATTCATTCGCAAAAATTGTACTTGCATACACGAGGATAAACGGGAGTAATATTGGAAATACGATAAAACCTGTATCTCTCATGAAAGAAAGTGGAGAACTACTTGCCGGTGCTGTACCTGTATCTAAATGCTTCATCTTGAGCTGATATTCCTTTACAAGCTCATCCCCAGATCGTTCTGCCAAAATAGCTTCTTTTTTCATGCCTAGCTTTTTCTCAATTTCTACAGTTCGTTCTGTATAATCCACTTTCCATCCTTTTGTTTCCGGTTCCAAATACTTTACCGTAACCCATCCTAATCCGATTATTAATACTGCAATAACCGCAAATGGAATAATCGTTCGCTTCCGCTTAAATATTTTATACAGTTCGTTATACACTAAATTAAACAATATCTTTTCCCCCTGTTAATTCTAAAAATTGCTCTTCTAACGTTTTTCTTTCTTCATATACACGATATACTTGAATGTTTTTCTCAAGCAATGTACGAATAACATTTGGGATTTCTTCATCTTTTACATGAATAAGTAGATCATTACCTTTTATTAAAACATCTCGTTCTAACATTTCTGCTGCTTTGTTCGCATCATCTACACGTATACGGATTGTCTCCATCTCTTCACTTTGATTATGCTGAATATTTTGCGTCGCGACATATTCTCCGTGCTGAATAATGATAACTCTATCACACATTAATTCAACTTCTGAAAGCAAGTGACTAGATACAAGTACCGCTTTTCCTTGTTCATGTGCAATTTTCTTTATGTACATTCTCATTTCATGTATTCCACTAGGGTCTAATCCATTTGTTGGTTCATCTAATATTAATACATCTGGATCGTGAATAAGCGCTTGAGCAATTCCTAAACGTTGTCTCATGCCGAGTGAATATGCTTTTACTTTGCGGTCAATTACTTGTCCCATTCCTAACAATTTCACTACTTCATCGATACGTTCTTCTGTCACGTTCCCATTCATTCGTCCGAAATATGTTAAATTTTCATAGCCACTCAAGAAAGGATAAAATTCCGGTGTCTCAATTACTGCTCCAATTTTCGAAGCAGTACTTTCAAATTGCTGTTTTACAGATTGACCATCAATCCAAACTTCGCCCTCTGTCATACGAATCATGCCGACCATCATTCTCATTAAAGTCGTTTTTCCAGCGCCATTTGGTCCGAGCAAACCAACTACTTCACCCTTTTTAACTTCAAAACTAATATTTTCTACAAGTGTCTTTGAACCGATGCGCTTCGTTAACCGCTCGACCTTTACAATTGATTGTTCGTTTGTCATTCTATACAACCTTTCCTTCCCATTCTTTGTCAGGTCTTTACACTGTAACATGATTATTTTTATGTGTAAAATAGAAAAAGGCATGATTCCTCATGCCTTTTCCTTGAAATGAAATGAATTTTCATCTTGTAAACTTTGAACAAATCGAAAACATTGCACCATTGATAATAAGAGAATAACGATCATAATGATACTAACAACTACTATTGCATATATTGTAATCGGTGCACCATTTATCCCTTGTATTCCCGCTATTTTCATAAAGATAATCGTAAATAATTTCAAAAATAACATCCCATTAACTAACCCAAAAACAAACGCTGCTCCATAAATAAATAATTGCTCCTGACATAATACACATAGTACGTCATTTCTCTTCCTATTCTCTGCTACATAAGATTTAATTTCCTCTTTCCTCACGTGCAGAAGAGAGAGCGTTATTTTATATGTAGTAAAAATACATATAAAAATGAATACAATAAACAGCGTGTAAAAGCAAATTTGAAATAAAAGTGTAGTCCCTAATTCCCCAATAGCTCCTTTATTTAACTGGAGCGATATCATAAAAAACAAAACCATAGTACTCATAGCAATCCACATAAATTGCTTCATCCTTTTGGCAGCAAATGTTCTTATATTTTTTCTCACTAACTGACATAAAGACATATATTCTTCCCCTACCTTACTTCATAACAAACTCATTCTATACTACTAGTGTATAAAAATATGACATTTTAAACATCGCACCACAACCTGAATTCGTTCTAAGTCTTTAGTCCTAGAAAATAAAAACGAATAATGAAACCATAAGAGTGCCAATGCTTGAGGAAAAAAACTCTATTGACCAACTATTACAAGAAAACACACATGTTTACCTTTTTAGTATAGAACTAAAAAAGAACACTAAAGCGGAAATGCAATACTATTGCATTTCCGCTTTAGTGTTTAATGAGGTGTACTTTTTAATAACTTAATTAATCTCATCCTCTACTTCAATTCTTTTCTTCTCTCTTGCAATTTTCAAAAACTCTAAAAGCTCTGGGTTAGTATTCATTTTCTTGTAAGCTACTGACATTTCTGCAACAAAATTAGAATCACATAATTCTTTATATACGACTTCTGTTTTATACAATTTATTTGCTGATACAGGTATTACCGTAATTCCGATTCCTGCCGCCACAAGCCCCATAACTGTTTGATATTCTGTTGCTTCTTGTACGATACGTGGACTAAACCCAACTTCACGGCAAAGTGATAAAATTGTATCATATAATGCTGGCCATACTGGTCTCGTAATAAATACAAACGGTTCATCTCTTAAATCTTCAATATGTATTTCTTCCTTTTCCGCAAGTGGATGTGCCTTCGGTAAACATAACGTACAAGAAAGCTTTTGAATTGGTTCTAATTCTAGTAATTGTGTTGGAATTGGTGGACGTAAAAAACCAATATCAATACGGTTATCGTGAAGCGCATGCACTTGATCTGGTGTTGACAGTTCATGTAGTGCAACAGACACTCTCGGAAATTTCTTTCTATACTCCCTGACGATAGATGGTAAAATATCATATATCGCCGCACCTACAAAACCAATTGAAAGCGAGCCCACTTCTCCCCTTTGGGCACTTTGTGCAATCTCTACTGCTTTTTCAATTTGTTCAAACGCTTTTTTTACTTCTTTTAAAAACATCTCTCCTGCTTCTGTTAATTCAACCTTTCTCTTCGTTCTTGAAAATAACATAACTCCCATTTCTTTTTCTAATTGCTGAATTTGTTGACTAAGCGGCGGTTGTGTCATTTGCAAACGAGCAGCTGCTCGTCCAAAGTGTAACTCCTCTGCCACTACAACAAAATATTGCAAATGCCGTAATTCCATTTTGGACACCCTTTTCACTTTCGATTAATACATCTAATATATTAATAACATATAATTTATATATTAGACAAATTTTTCGAATGAACGTATAGTAGAAATTGTTAATTCTTTTTTACAATTTTTATGTGAAAAAAGAAAGAGGTGATTACTGTATGAAATGGTGGAAATTAAGCGGACAAATCTTATTATTATTTTGTTTCGCTTGGACAGGTGAATGGATTGCAAAACAGGCACACCTCCCAGTTCCAGGAAGTATAATCGGTATTTTTTTATTATTAATTTCATTAAAATTTAACCTAGTGAAAAAAGAGTGGATACAGGACGGAGCAGACTTTTTATTAAAAGAACTTATTTTATTTTTTATTCCTTCTGCAGTCGCTGTCATACGCTACAAAGATACACTGTCACAATATGGAATCGATCTCATTTTAATTATTATGATTAGTACACTTTGTGTCACTCTCGTTACAGGACTTTTAACAGAATTGCTACTAAAGCGGAAAGGATCCGTGCAATGATCGGCTTTCTTTGTTTATTATTAACACTATTCACATATTGGATATCGAAGAAAATGTATAAACGCTGGAATTGGAGCTTACTTTCTCCTCTTCTCGTCTGCCCTATTATTTTAATTGCTTTATTACTCGGACTAGACACCCCTTATGAAACATACGAAACAGGTGGGCAATGGTTAACAGAACTATTAAAACCTGCAACAGTTGCTTTTGCATGGCCAATCTATAAATACTTTGATTTACTCAAGAAACACGGAATGGCTATTTTACTTAATGTCATTGTCGGTTCTTTTTTATCAGTTATTACTTCCGCACTACTAGCGAATTATTTTCAAATTGATTCATCGTTAGAACATAGTTTAGCGCCTCATATTGTAACGACACCAATCGCCATGGCTATTTCAGAAATGATTGGTGGTATGTCACAATTAACAGCCGTATTCGTTGTTTTAACCGCGTTGACAGGAGCGTTACTCGGACCTTCTCTCATACGTATATGCCGTATTAAAACAGCAATTGCTAAAGGTATTATGTTAGGCACAAGCGCGAATGGAACTGGTACATCAAAAGCATTCGAAATTGGTCCTGTAGAAGGAACGATTGCAAGTTTATCTATGCTTTTAACAGCGGGAGCTAGTTTAGTTATCGTTCCGCTTTTCTTATCGTGGATACATTAAAAAGCAAGTGTTTAAACACTCGCTTTTTTATTTATATATTTATTTAAAATCTCATAATCCTCCGGAAAAGATAGCGTTAATTCCTTCATTTCATCTATCCTCTTCCAAGCAATTTCATGTATTAACTCATCAGGATCTTGGATTTTCATACTACCGCCTATTTTTTTAACGACATAATAATGAACGTATACAGGAACCCCGTATGTAATACCTTCTTTTTCGTATATTTTATTTACAACTTCCACATCGAAACCTGTTTCTTCCCAAACTTCTCGAATACAACATTCTTCTAGTGTTTCTCCCTTTTCAAGCCCGCCGCTTGGAACAGACCACCTTTTTTCTTCCCCTTTTGGACCTTGTAACACCATTAGAATTTCATTTTTTTCATTTACACATACTGCTGCACAACCTATCCATCTTTCCATATACATCCCTCCCCTACTACTATTCGTCTTCTTTTTTATTTTCTCCTTGAAAAAAGAGGAAAATAGTAAAACATTGACGAAAGATTACATCAACTTCATAGACAATCCCTTCTTAGAAATGAAAAACGAAAGGATGAAAATATGATTTCTAAATATGTTGTGGAATGTGTCTTTTGTGAAGAAAATCGAAAACCTCGCCAAGCTATCGTAACAGTTCCCGCCACTACTCAGCTACTAGCCATTGAAAAAGTGCGTGCGGAATGTAAACGTCGTTTTGGAAAAGCTTTATTATTGCAAACAGAAATTAAAGAAGAAATAATTTTTGAACAAAAAGAAAGCCAACCATGAATTGGTCAGCTTTCTTCTCCGATCATATTTTCACATGAAGATTAGGGGCATCCTCTTTAAGGATCGGGATTTTCCCATTATGTACGTTCCATAATGGTCATCGAACAATATATTTCTATGCAATTAATTATTGAATAGAATAGGGCAAAACTTGTTCGCATTTTTAGAAAAGGGATAGGGATATAATTCAAGTAGTACTTCGAATACTCGAACTTTACACTCATTATATTAAAGCAAATCCTTTTATATGGGAAATATGAATTACTTACATAATTCATTCGTAAAACATATTAGTTTGCTATATTATTTTATTCCATCAATAACATACATCCAGCTAGAACTGGTGTCATAATCATTGAAAACTTCAAAAGCATACGTGGTGCATAATTTGTAAACTTCGCCCCAACATAAGCTCCTAACATCGTCCCAATTAATACTTGCAATAATAATATATGATCTAGGTAACCTTCTGAACTATATCCTAGCCCCCCTCCAATCGCAATCGGCAATATAACAAGCATTGTTGTTCCTACAGATTGCTGAATCGTTAACCCTAATAGAACCATTAATCCAAGTTGAATAAATGGTGCAGAACCAATCCCGAATGAACCAGCCATCATTCCAGTGACTAATCCAAGACATATACATTTCATTATGTTCTCTTTCGAAAAATCTTTAATCTCTGCTAAAAGTAACTCTTCCCTATTTTGAAACTTAATTAATTTAATAAACATAAAAATTGCAGATAAAAATAACATCCCAGCTGTAAACCAATGAAGAAGATGTCCTGGTATAAGTGAACCAATTTTTGAACCGATATAAGAACCAAGCGCTCCACATCCCCCAACAATCCCGCCTATAGTAAGTACTACATTTCCTTCACGATAATGACTTATAACCCCAGATAATGTCGTAAATGCCATAGCAGTTAAAGACGTTGCAAGCGCAACGTGAATAGGAATATGGAATACTAAAGTGAGTATCGCGATAATAAACCCAGCTCCCCCAGCTCCAACAAACCCTAATAAAATTCCCATTACTAACATTATTATAATAATTGCCACATACTCTCCCTCCAGTAAAGCAATTATCTACCATATTCTTTCTTCTACACAAATAAAAAGCATCCGTCTAGGATACTTTTTATTTCAACACTATGTACTTAATCTTGATTAATTAAAATAACCGCAGGGCCAGCAACTACTACTCCAGCTACTTCTATCTTTTCAAATTCCTTTACTGTAATAGAGATAACTCCTTCTCTTTCCATCAATTCTTTACTCAGGACATCAGTCGGTATAGCTTTCACCGTCTTACCTCCTTTTCATTTATACAATATGATAAAGTGAAACTTTAACCAGTATGGGTTTTCAATCAGACTGCTCGCAAATAGCTCGTTAAAAACAATCCAACGCATCTATATATATGCATCACCTCCGCTTTCATTCCTTATTCCACTCAAAAACCTCCGCTCCCTTCCATAACATATTGAAAAATAAAAAAGCACTCGCAAAAGCGAATGCATTTTCATTATTTACTTTCTATTACTTTTAACATTCTATTAATAAATGCTGCCGATTCCCCACGCGTCGCTGAACCTTTCGGCATAAATTCATTATTTTCATTTCCTTTTACAATACCTAATCCATAAACACGTTGTACAGCTTGTTTATCATATGCTAAATCTTGATCCGAGAACGGCAGTGGAACTAAGTTACCTTTAATTTTTTTATATTGCAATGCACGGTCAATCATGATAACAGCTTCATCTCGTTTAATCGTATCATTTGGGGCAAATATACCATTTCCCCTACCACTTATTATTCCGGCACTTGCTGCTCGATTAATACCATCAATTAACGAAGGGTGTGCTGTATTTAAGTCATTAAAATTCGATGAGCCTTCAGGTAACTCCAATGATCTTGATATTAAATTTGCAAATTCACCACGTGTTACGAGACGCTCTGGCCAATAAGAACCTTTTCCATCTCCAACCATAATACCTCGTTTGTCTAATTCACGAATATCTGCTTCGTACCAACCACCTGTTATATCATCCTTATGGTTCGCATCATAATAAACTTTTGTTCCTTGTAAGAATGGTTCCCACGCATTGTTTTTAATCATAATGGCTGGACAATTTTTACCACTCCAAAATTGATGCTTCTTCACATTTTCTAAAGGAATATGTAATTCCCCCATTAAATAAGCTGCTAGTTTACGAGCATTTTCAACAGCTTTATTATAATCACCATCTTCGTTTACAGCAATTTCAATCGCAATGGATTCTCGATTTCCAGTTCCTTCTGCTCCATCTCCAGCATGCCAAGCATTTTCGTTTAATGGAAGATGTTGATAAATCTCTTTATCATCTACCGTAAAATGCCACGACGCTGAACGATCTTCCGTTCCTGTTGCTTGGTTATATAAATATATTGCATGGTTTCTAGCATTTGCCCCAACACTATAATTATCGGTCTCATGAATCGTAATATACTTCGGCTTCATCGCATAACCTGGACGAATATTTTCATTTCCTTTTGGTACAATCATTTCTTTTAAAGGTACACCATAAATATCCGTTGTCTTCTCTTCTATTGGCGCGGCATACATAGCTGCTGCACGTTTTGTACGTGTTGGCGTTGTATCCTGAATAAGCGAAGCTTTTGTTCCTTCAAATTTTGCTGAAGGTGAATGAATCCATTTTATCTCATTATTTATTTTAACTTGGAACCATTCTCCAGCCTGTCCAATTGCTTGAATAGTTTGTGGCTCTAGTACATTTTCTTCTTTATATGAAGTAAATGGTTCAGAGTAAGTAGAAGTTACTTCATTAATAACTAACTTTTCACTTAATAACGGGTGAATTTCTTTAACCTCTACATTTCCCTCACTATTTTGTATCCATCCCGTTCCCGATGAAGTTTGAACATAGTAAGCGTTTCCTTTTCTCTTCTCAGCTTTTACGACTTGATTCGAAATCCGAACCCCTGTCTCTTTTTGAAAATTACTAGAATCATATAAAGGTACTTCTTTCACTATATGTACAAGAAACTCACCTTGCACTTCATTTTTTACACCTTGATCTTCTCCCCGACCATCTTCCTCTTTCATATGGTTTTCAATACTTTTTAAAGCTTGTTCTTTAGGTGAAACTACAACAGTTTTTTCCAACTCGCTAGCGTAGGAATAATTCGGAATCGCTACCATACTAAATACAATTGATGCAGCTAAAACATTATAAAATCCTTTTTTCATCATACTACTTAACACGTATATCATTAAATTCGTGTTAAACTTCCCCTCCTCAACTAAAATATAGGTTATCTACTAAACTATTAAGCAACATAACCATTTACACTATAACAGACTCATCCCAATTCGTATAGATAGGAATGACTACTATTTGCCTACATTTACTATATTGGAATATGAAAAAGAAGCTATAATATTTAGCTTCTTTCTACATTTCTTTAATCGCTATGCACCTTATATTCCACAACTTTACCATCTCTATCAAATTGTAAAACAAGATGTTCACTATCTATAGAAATAAAGCCACGTTCAGTTCCCAGATAGTACAAAGTGATAACCCCGTTTTCTCCATTTCTCGTTTCAGTAGGCGTTCCTAATAATTGTGTAATTTCTTCATTTGATTTTCCTGTTAATTTATATTTTTGTATTAGATCATCTACCATATGTACCCGTTTATCTTCAGCATGTAACCACCGATCTTGGTTAAACATTGAAGTGTATGTATTCATACTTAATTGTGCAGTACATACTACTAACGGAACAAGTGCTACTATTAACACTCCCGACATTTGCTTCTTTTCTTCATTACGATTTTTAGCAATATATAAGATCGACTTTTGAATCATAACTAATAAAACAAATGGCATGACTATTATAAAAACGCTCATTACACTTAATGACGTATGAGCCATACCAATAATAAACATAAAAGCAAGATACATTAGTATATACAAACAAATATAAACATACAAAATACCCCTTAATATAGCACTCAGAAATCCCACCTCTTTTTAATTCATTATATAATTCATTCGATTGATAGTCTCTCGAAGTTTTTCTAACTCTTGACCTGTATATATTACTTTCCCCGTTAAGAATTCATTTCTAAAGAACGTTACAATTTGCTCTCTATCTTTTAATCTCAGCGTTTTTTCTTCAGAAAGATCTAGCACTTCTTTCCCATTCTCATTATAAAAATATACAATCGGTTTTACGTTTTCCTTTACAATATCAACTTGCATTTCTTTCAAACAATTGTATAGAATATGAGATAGTTTCTTCGCTCTATATACTGGGTTCCCTTCATTTTTCACTTGTATCGTTAATGAATCTTCACCTGTAATATATTCAAGCGTCTCTTCTTTCTCTACTTCTTGTTGATACTTACCAATTTCATCAATCATAAATGAATATATACTAGCATTTTCTTTCGTTAAGCCATGAATTAACTTCCCTGTCCATTCTTTCGTCTCAAGTACATACATACCCGTTTTAGTTAAGACGAGATGATGAATTCGAAGGTCATTTCCTCCATGCTGATTTCTAATAAAAACATTCGGCATAATATGAAATTCATGATCTTGTATTATGCCTTGCTCTACGAAACCACGCTTCATATATTGTAATGTTTCGTGTGTGCTTACTTCAGCTCCACTTTTCGTATACTCTCGCAAATCTGCAATTAACTTTTGAAACATATGTATTTCATTACTATGTTTTTCTTGCATTTCACTGCGTTCTTTACTATGTTGCACAGCTAATTGATTTTTCATCATACGCATATTTTCAAGTTCTCTAGCTGCACTTATTTGTAAATCATTGTATTTCTTCTGTTCCATATTTTTCAATGTATTTTGTTGTTCTTTATGTTCTGTAACCGTAGCTGCAATTTCATTTTCGTACGTTTCAATTGCTTGTTTCTTTTCAAATTCCGCTTGCTGACTCTCTGATTCTAGCTGTTTATTTTTATAAAACAGCACGAATACCGCAGCTAATAATAATAAAATTACACCTATTAGCACATAATCCATATATTTTTCTCCTTTATTTCATTCATATTTCTACTACATTATACTATGTTATTCCTATATTTTTTGTAAAAATTTCACACGCAGTCAAAAGACCTTGTAATTTTACAAGGCCTTTTGTAAACTTCCTTTATTTTGTAGTAAATACATATTATAATACAACCCTTGTTCACTCAGTAATTCTTGATGTGTCCCTCTTTCTACTATCTCTCCATCATGCATAACAAAGATTTGATCTGCATCTTGTATAGTAGATAATCTGTGTGCAATTGCTATCGTCGTCCGTCCTTTTCGCATTTTCTGTAACGCTGTTTGGATCGCATCTTCAGTTTCTGTATCAATATTTGCTGTTGCTTCATCTAATACTAATACTTTCGGATTCGTTGCTATCGTTCTAGCAAAAGCAATTAATTGTCGTTGACCACTAGAAAATGCAGCTCCTCTTTCTACTACTTCCGTTTCATACTGCTCTGGTAATCTTTCAATAAACGTATTCGCTTGCACAAATTGTGCCGCTTCTTTTACTTCTTCATCCGTAATTTCTTCATTATACATACGAATATTTTGTTTTACATTTCCCGCAAATAAAAATGCATCTTGCAATACAAGTCCTATTTTCTTTCTAATTTCTTGTTCTTCAAATTCCTCTAACTCTACACCATCTATTACAATATTTCCGGACTTAATATTGTAAAATCGCATTAACAAATTCATAATGGTACTTTTTCCACTACCAGTGTGTCCAACGAAAGCAACCGTTTGCCCTTGTTTCACGTGAAATGATACATTTTTTAAAACATCACGTTTTCCATCATACGAAAAAGTAACATTTTTAAATTCAATATCTCCATTAATAACTTGAGGATTTCCATCCCCTTTTTGAACTGGCGCTAAATCTTTCTCATCCATTAAGTGAAATACACGTGATGATGAAACAAGTGCCTGTTGGAAAAATGATAATTTCATCATCATCTCATTTACAGGCTGGAAAAAACGATGTATATAGTTAACAAATGCATATAAAACGCCTACTTCAACAGGACTCTTCAAAGCATCAATTCCAAATAAACCAAGTACTAACGCAATAGCTACAATATGAACTAAATCAGTTGCTGGACGTAAAAGCAATGCATCTAACTTTAATGTACGTCGCCCTGCACTATAATGTTTAGTATTCACTTCTTCAAACTCTTTTCTCATACGCTTTTCTTGTCTGAACACTTGAACAATATTCATCCCTTGAATGGACTCGTTTAACTTTGCATTTAACACACTTAATTGATTACGGACTTCTAAATAAAAAGCTGCACTTTTCCGGCGATATAGCACCATAATCGCAAACATTATCGGAATTAATACGAGAGAAAATAGCGCTAATTTTACATTTAATAAAAACATCGCTACTAAAATCCCTACTAAAAATACGATATTTTTAACAAATGTTGATAATACACTGACATAAAAATCTTTAATTGCTTCTGTATCATTCGTTATGCGCGATACGAGCGTACCAATCGGCGTACGATCAAAGAAACTTAATGACAACTTTTGAACATGCTCATATACTTCAACACGCATATCTTGAACAATTTTAAAAGCGATATTTTGAAAATATAACAAGTCTAAATAAGTAAATAATACTTTTAATAAGTGAGCAACAATATACACTACAAATAGAGTAACAAGTGCTGATTGATCAAAGTTACGTGGTACTAAGTGTTCATCAAGAAATTGTTTAATTAAAAAAGGACCCATCATTTCCGTTACAGTTGCACCAACTAGAAATAAAAATGCTAATGCTAACAGTCCTTTATATGGCCTCATATAAGAAAGCAATCTTCTTAAATCGCTCTGTTTTTTCTCAGCCATCATACGCCTCCTTTCTCGACTAATGCTTCTAACTGCTGGCTCTCATACATTTCTTTATACCAACCATGTTCTTTCATTAGTTGTTCATGTGTACCCCGTTGCACAATTCTGCCCTCATCCACAACAAGAATAAGATTGGCATGTTGAATTGCACTTAAGCGATGAGCAGTAATAATCGTTGTTTTCCCTGCTCTTTCCCTCTTTAATGCATTTAAAATCGTTTCTTCTGTTTTTGCGTCTACTGCTGATAAACAATCATCCAAAATTAAAATTTCAGCATCCGTTAATAAAGCACGCGCAATAGAAATCCTCTGTTTTTGGCCTCCAGATAACGAAACGCCTCTTTCTCCTACTACTGTTTCATATCCTTCTGAAAATTGAAGGATGTCATTGTGAATACAAGCAATCTCTGCAGCACGGGTAATTTCATTATATGTAGCATCCGCCTTTCCAAAGGCGATATTCTCCCCAATACTTGCTGAAAATAAAAAATGATCTTGCGGCACATATGAAATGGCAGAACGGACACCGTAAAGTGTTACATCGCGAATATCCCGCTCTCCAACTTTTAATTCACCATTAAAATGATCATACTCACGGATTAAACATTTTAATAAAGTCGTTTTCCCTGCACCTGTACGCCCTACAATCCCTAACGTTTCCCCTTTCTTCAAATCAAAGTGAATATCCGTTAAATGTAACAGTTCATTTTTCTTATACGAAAACGACTCGACCGCAAATGAAACATCACCACTCGCTATTGTATGCACAGCATTTTCTCTATTTACTACATCTGATTTTTGAGAGAGAATTTTCTCTACACGGTCATACGAAGCACGTCCACGCTCCATAATATTAAACAGCCATCCAAACGCTAACATTGGCCAGACTAGTGTACCTAAATACGTTGTAAATGTAACAAGGTCACCTACAGTTAATTCACCTCTCACAACTAATACGGATCCATAACACACTGCAATTAAAAAAGAAAATCCAACGATAAGAGAGATTGTCGGATCAAATAACGAATCAATACGTGCAACTAACATATTTTTATGTACGACATCTTCTGATTTTTTTCGGAACGCTTGTAAATCTTCTTTCTCTTGTCCAAGCGATCGAATTACCTTCATCCCGCTCATACTCTCTTGCACTTTATCATTGATTTCCGAAAACGATTGCTGTGCTTTATGAAACCTTTTATGCAATAATGTTCCGTAATAATTTGTTGAAATTGCTACAATCGGCATAGGAATTAAGCTTAACAATGTTAACTTCCAACTAATTGTAAAGCCCATCGCTACGAGTACACATCCCCCAACAGCTAATGAATCAACAAGTGTTAAAACGCCCGCTCCAGCAGTTTGTTGAATTGCTTGAATATCATTGGTCGCGTGTGCCATTAAATCACCTGTGCGATTTGACTGATAGAAAGATGGACTCATCTTTGTAAAATGTTCATACAAATTCTTACGTAATTGACGAGCTAACTTTAATGAAGATCCGAAAATCATAATACGCCACACGTAACGTAATATGTACATCGTAATACCTACGACTACTAAGAGTACAACCCATTTTAGTAACTTATCAGTCGTTAATGTTCCATCATTAATTTCATCTACAACAATCCCAATTACTTTTGGTGCGACAAGTTCTAAAAGTGCAACGCCAAATAATAAAATAATTCCGGTTATGTACGCTCGTTTTTCTTGTTTAAAAAACCAAGCTAAATTCATAAACACTTTCATATTTTTCCCCCTTCCTTAAAATGAGCGATGTTTTCAGTTTATCAAAAATACAGAATTTTTAAAAGTTTTAAACTCTATAACTAACAAAAAGAAAAGACACTCTTAGCGAGTGTCTTTTAGCGCTTATTTCATTTGTTGCTTGTTCATCGCGCTCATCATTTGATTGATTTTCTTTTGGGAAGGTTTTTGTCCCATTTGCATCATCATCATTTTTAACATTTGTTCATTAATTGGTGGATTTTTTTGTAAGTAATTCATCATGTATTTGCGGGCAATGAAAAATCCTAACGCCACGCCTGCTACTAGTGCTACTACGCCCACTAGAATACCTAACCAAATTGGCATATATTTTCCTCCTTCATGTTGTCTACCTTACAGTGTACTAAAACCTTTTCAATAAGACAAGATACAATTCGACATTTTTTACACATATGTTCGTACTTGTTTTAGAGGATTCAACCATCCGTACTTTGTATTTTCATAATCCATAGCTAAAAATGTTAATTCACACTTCCTTAGCACCTCAAAGAAAGTCGTTTCCATGGAGACATTTCCAGAGGTATTCATGCGGATATAGTGTGGTTTCACCATTATTTCGCCATATTCCGCTCCTGTATAAAGTGTATGTGTATGATGTGTTCGATCATATTTACCAAGAACGCGCAAAGCTTGTTCTAATTTATGATGAATTTTCATTACTTGTAATGGCATCGTTATATACATCATTTGTTTATATAACACTTTTTTCTCCGAAAGGGACCCAGATTCTGAAAATCGAGCAAATAAATCAAAAAATAAATATTCACGACCAAAGTAAGCTTTCGCAATATCCTCTTGAATTAAATACAATTCATACGTTTTCATCTTTCGCCTCCCAATCTGGACAACCTTTTCTCTTCATTATATAGAAGAAAATTTGCAATGATTGTCTGACTGCGGAGAGATAAAAAACTTTTTCTGTCGAAAAAACTCATTTACATAGAAAAACCTCTCCATGCCGGAGAGATTTTTCTAAAATCATTAAAGCATTTCTTTTACTTTACGAACAACGTTCTCTACAGTAAATCCATACTCTTCCATAATCTTCTCACCAGGAGCAGAAGCACCGAATGTATCGATACCTAACACATCTCCTTCAAGACCTACGTAACGGTGCCATCCGAATGTAGCACCCATTTCGATTGCGAAACGTTTTGTTACTGCTTTTGGTAATACAGACTCTTTATACTCAGCTGTTTGAGCTTCAAAGCGATCCATAGATGGCATGCTGACAACAGATGCGTCAACGCCGTCTGCCGCTAGAGCTTTTTGTGCTTCAATAGCTAGACTTACTTCAGATCCAGTTGCAAGTAAGATTACATCAGCTGTTTCCTTCTTGCTTGCAGAAACTACATATGCACCTTTTGCTACTTTTTCATACGTATCATCTTTTGCACCTTCTAATGTTGGAAGGTCTTGACGAGTTAATACTAAAGCAGTTGGTTTGTTTGTAGATTCTAGAGCTAGTCTCCAAGCTGCAACAGATTCGTTACCGTCAGCTGGACGAATAACAGATACATTTGGCATTGCACGTAGCGCTGCTAATTGCTCGATTGGTTCATGTGTTGGGCCATCTTCACCAACAGCGATACTGTCGTGTGTGAATACATACGTTACTGGCAATTGCATTAATGCTGCAAGACGAATTGCTGGACGTAAGTAGTCTGAGAATACGAAGAACGTACCACCGTAAGTTTTTAAACCGCCATGTAGTGCAATACCGTTCATTGCTGCACCCATCGCGAACTCACGAACACCGTACCAAATGTTTTTACCGCTGTAATCATCTCTTGTAAAGTCTTTTTCGTTATTCATGTATGTTTTGTTAGAACCAGCAAGGTCAGCAGATCCACCAAAGAATGATGGTACAGACTCTGCAATTGCATTAATTACAGCACCTGAAGAATTACGAGTTGCTGCTTTTGATCCTAGTTCATAAGTTGGTAAGTTTTTCTCCCAACCTTCTGGAAGTTGGCCATTCATTGCAGCTTGTAGTTCGTTTGCTAATTCTGGGTATGCTTGTGCATATTCACCTAGCATCGTGTTCCACTCTGCTTGTGCAGTTTCACCAACATCTTGTACTGTTTTACGGAAGTTGTCATATACTTCTTCTGCTACATGGAAATCTTGCTCAGCAGTCCAAGCATATGCTTCTTTCGTTAACTTTGTTTCTTCTACACCAAGTGGAGAACCATGTGAAGCTGATTTTCCTGATTTGTTTGGAGAACCGAAACCAATTGTCGTTCTTACTTCAATTAGCGTTGGGCGTTTTTCGTCAGCTTTCGCTTCTTCGATTGCTTTCGCGATAGCTTCAATATCGTTTCCATCCTCAACACGGATTACTTGCCATCCGTATGCTTTGTAACGATCTTCTACACTTTCAGAGAATGAACGATTTAAATCGCCATCTAATGAAATATCGTTTGAATCGTAAAGCACAACAAGACGACCTAATTGTAAATGAGCAGCTAATGAAGATGCTTCAGCAGAAACGCCTTCCATTAAATCTCCATCACCACAAATAGCGTATGTATAATGATCTACTACATTATACGCATCACGGTTATATTTAGCAGCTAAATGTCTTTCAGCCATTGCCATACCTACAGCAGTTGAAATACCTTGTCCAAGTGGACCAGTAGTTGCGTCTACACCAGGTGTATGACCGTACTCAGGATGTCCTGGAGTTTTGCTTCCCCATTGACGGAAGTTCTTTAAGTCATCCATTGTTACATCATAACCAGATAGGTGAAGTAGGCTGTATAATAACATTGAACCATGACCTGCAGATAATACGAAACGATCACGGTTAAACCACGTTGGGTTATTTGGATTGTGTTTCATAAATTGAGTCCATAATGTATAAGCCATTGGTGCTGCACCCATTGGCATTCCTGGGTGACCAGAGTTTGCTTTTTCAATCGCATCGATGGATAATGTGCGAATCGTGTTGATAGAAAGTTGTTCGATTGAATGTGACATGCTATTCTTCCCTTCGCTTATATTAGTAAACGTTTTATACATTTATATGATAGCTTCCCACGCAAGATTATACAACATGTATCGACAAATATGTTGATGTTTTTTTGATTTTTTATAAAAAAATCAATGATTTCGCGAATGTATGGGCATTCAATATGACATACTTTTTCATTGTTTTTATTTTAAAAAGAAAGAGAATTATCTGTATATTTATTCATCAATTTTAAATTCCATAATGCAAAATATATCCTTCCCCATTTTTCACTCTACGAAGCAAAGAAATAAACGACCGTAAACCTTGGCATAATTTATTTCGATTAAATACGTATCTTTCATATTCTCCATCCGTATTATTATCATTTTCCCATTGAAACTGTCCTGTCAATTCGATTATTTCTGGTGCTAAAGAAAACATGCTAACGAGCGAACAAAATAACTGTTCTGCTATCACTGCCCCTCGCTGTTCTATTTTCGTAATACCATAATAGTGAATTCCGAATCCTTCTGCTCTTTTCGCTGGATTATAGGTCGGAATCCAATGAATGAAATCTAATAGATATACGATTAGCTCATCACTTAATACAACACACTCATCTATCGTTGCCTCTTCTTTATATAGAAAACAAAGTTCAATCCAATCTATATCTTTAAAATCTAATCCTTTTTTTCATTTGAAACAAATACAAAATCATGTTGTAAAGCCAAAATATCCCTCCTGTTTTTCCATAATGTCTACATTCATTATTCTTAATTATATAAAAAAGCACCTTTTGTAGGTGCTTTTAAAATAACTTATACAATTTTCTTCCGTATCGAACTTGAAATAAAGTCAATGATAATAACCATTAAAATGATACCTAATAAAATAATTCCTACACGAGACCAATTGCGTGAACTCAGTGCAAAAATTAGAGGCGTGCCAATCCCACCTGCTCCAATAACACCTAAAATAGCAGCGGCTCGTACATTAATTTCGAACCTGTATAACGTATACGATAGAAAATCTGGTAATACTTGTGGCAATACTGCATACCAAAGTATTTGAAACCGGTTTGCGCCTGTTGCTATCAACGCCTCTGTTGGCCCCTTATCTATATTTTCAATTCCTTCGGAATATAATTTCCCTAACATTCCAATAGAGTGTAACCCTAAAGCTAGAACGCCGGCAAAAGAACCTGGTCCAACAGCTTTTATAAATAAAAGGGCCATAACTAATTCAGGAAATGTACGGACAAAACTAAGTACAAATTTCCCAGTTCCCGAAGTTAATTTTCCACTACTCATATTCGTTGCCGCCCAAAAAGCGAATGGAACAGATAAAAAGGCAGAAATAAATGTACCTAATATCGCAATTGCCAACGTATCAATTAAACCATGTACTAAATCTTCACCATCTGGCAAAGATACATACGACCAATCCGGATTCAATACACCTGTCATAATTGCTTTTGTAATCTCTCCCGCCGTATCTTTGATTCCTTCTAACGGTACACCTGAAAAAGCCCATACATATACAAATGTAAGTGCTATTAAAATAATCCAGCGATATATACTCGGTTTTTTCGGTTTTGGCACAATCATCGTCGTTCTACTCATTATAGTTTCTCCCGCAATAATGTACTAATGTAGTCAATTAACAAAACAACAACAAGGGTATAGATAATAATAGATGCAGTTTGTTGATATTGTAAAAAGCCAAGTGTACGATCATAATATAATCCGATACCACCTGCTCCTACTAAACCTAAAACAGCTGCTGCACGTACGTTCACCTCAAATGTATAAAGAACATAGGAGACAAAATGTGCTTTCACCTGCGGAATTACCCCATACACAATCCATTGTACTTTATTTGCTCCTACTGCTGTCATCGCTTCTAACGGGCCTGGATCAATTGATTCAATTGACTCATACAACAATTTCGCCACGAGCCCAATTGAGAAAAAAGTAAGAGCTAAAATACCTGGAAGTGGTCCTATTCCAAAAATAGCTACGAAAATTGCCGCTAATAATAAATCTGGTATCGTTCGAATAAAATTTAAAATCAATCGAGCTGGACCGTACAAGAATGTACTAGTAAATACATTACTTGCCGCAAATATTGCCAGTGGAATAGCTAAAATCGCTCCTAAAGTCGTCCCAATAATCGCCATACGTATTGTATCTAACATCGCTGTTGTAATAAATTGAAAATAACTCCAATCAGGCGGCACCATCTCTTTTAACAAATCCATCATATTAGGAAAACCCACTACTAGTTTTGAAAATGATGCGTCGACCTGTACACAACTTCCCCACAACAGCAAAATGACTAGAATAGCCGTTAACATATGTTTCAACTTACCCGGCGGCTTCGGTATCGCTTTCGAATATATCGTCACGTCATTCATTTAACTGCCACCTCTAATAAATCACTTTTCTGCGCAACGTCTCCATAAATTTCAGCAAACTTTTCATCTGTCGCCTCTTCTACTGAACCATCAAAAACAATTTCACCCGCATGTAATCCAATAATACGAGTCGCATATTGCCTAGCTAAATCAATAGAATGTAAGTTTACAATTGTTGTAATCCCAAAATCTTCATTAATTTTTTTCAAATCATCTAATACTTGCTTTGTTGTGAGCGGATCTAACGATGCAACAGGTTCATCTGCCAATATGATTTTTGCTTCTTGCGCCAACGCTCTAGCAATCGATACACGTTGCTGTTGCCCTCCTGATAATTCATCAGCTCGTGCATATGCTTTTTCTAAAATATTTACTCTTTTTAACGATTGAAAGGCAAGCTCCAAGTCCTCCTTTGGAAATAGACCTAACGTTGTACGCAAAGTCGAATGATACCCAACACGTCCAGCTAACACATTTTTCAATACCGTTGATCGCTTTACAAGGTTAAAACTTTGAAAAATCATACCAATATCCCGGCGCATGCGGCGTAAACTTTTTCCTTTCGCAGCAGTAATAGACTCACCTTCAATCATGATTTCACCTTCTGTAATCTCATGAAGGCGATTTACTGATCTTAGAAGTGTAGATTTTCCAGCACCAGACAGCCCTACCATTACAACAAACTCACCTTTTTGAATGTTCAAGTTTATATGATTCAACCCTTTTGTACCGTTCGGATACACTTTAGAGACATTTCGAAACTCTATCACTCATCTTACCTACCTTCTATGTATTCAAAACTGCAAGCTAACTGAAAACATATCCTTCCAGTTAGCCGCCATTTCCATATGTATTATTGCGTTTTTACTTTCTTTCCATATTCACGAACGATATCAAATTTACTATCATCGGATTTAACATATCCTTCATGTGAATATACTTCTTTAATGATTTTGTGACCTTCCTCATTCTTTCCTATTTCAATGAAAGCATCCTGTAATTTCTTACTCCACTCTGCATCTAAATCAGAGCGTACCGAAATCGTATCGTTTGGAATCTTCTCTGTAAATTTCACTATTTTCGTTTGATCAAATATATTTGGATAATCTTTTTTTACAATATTACGAGCATCTTGGAATACAACAGCTGCATCTACATCACCATTTAAAAGAGCAATAAGCGACTGATCGTGACCTTTTAATGTAATAGGTTTCACATCTTTTAACGGATCAACGCCCTCTTTTAGTAGTACAGCCGCAGGCCATACATATCCCGCTGATGACGTTACATCTTGATAACCAATTTTTTTACCTTTTAAATCTTTTACACTATTAATGTTTGAATCTTTCTTAACTACAAACTCAGATTTATAAAAGTCTACTAAATCCTTTGTAGGTGCTCCTGTTTCATCATCTACTCCAAAACGTTGCGCTTGTAAAATTACGTTTGCAGCCTTTTTCTCATGTGCTAGCACATACGCTGTTGGAGGTAAAAAGCCTACATCTACTTGCTTAGATGCCATCGCTTCTACAATTGTATTGTAATTCGTTGAAATACTAACTTTTACCGGAATATTTAATTTATCACTTAATAGCTTCTCAAGTGGTTTAGCCTTCGCCTCTAACGTGTCTGCATTTTGAGAAGGAACAAATTGAACATTTAAAGTCTTCGGTACATACCCTTTTTTCGTATCTTCATTTTTACTTGCGCTTGATTCCTTCGTTCCACAGCCACTTAATAATCCCGCTGCTAGCACAACTGTTGTGCTCATTGCAAAAACTTTTTTAAACATATTAATGCCTCCATTTTTATTGTTATAAATTACCTTCCGTGAACATGAAGAAATATATCACACATTTTTATTAATAATTGCTTATTTACAGAATCTTTACACATTCTATACACTCTCATTAAAATTCTCTTCATATATTTGATATGCTTAACTAGTAGATAATAATAGAAAAGGTGAATGATATTGAATCAAAATCAAATTGTAACTTTAAACATCTTATTAACAAGTGATATACATGGTACTGTTTATCCAATTCACTATCAAGATAACTCCAAAGCTGAAATTGGTTTAGCTAAAATTTCTACTCTTATAAAAAAAGAACGTTCCCAAAATAGAAACGTCCTATTAATTGATAATGGTGACTTCATACAAGGAACACCCTTTACTTATCATTACGCTACATATGAAAAAGATAAGAAAAACCCAATGTCATTAATAGCAAACTATTTACGTTATGACGCTGCAGTGATTGGGAATCATGAATTTAATTATGGAATGGATGTATTAAATCATGCTATTTCTACTGCCAACTTCCCGTATTTATCAGCAAATATTTTAGATAAAAACAGCAAAGAATCTTATTTCGGAAAACCATATATAATAAAACAGATTGAATCAAATATAAAAATTGCTATTTTAGGGATGACAACGCATTACATTCCTAATTGGGAACAACCCCACCACATTCAAGATTTACAATTTGAAAATGCATTAGAATCAACAAAAAAGTGGGTTTCTTACATTCACGAACACGAGAAACCAGATTTATTAGTCGTAGCGTATCATGGAGGATTTGAACGCGATTTACAAACCGGGGTACCGACTGAAGTTTTAACAGGTGAAAACCAAGGATATGCAATGTGCCATGAAATTGAAGGAATAGATATTTTGCTAACAGGTCACCAACACCGAGAAATCGCTGACACCGTAATAAATGGTGTAACAATTTTACAGACCGGATGCAATGGACACTCCGTTGGAAAAATAGCAATAACATTTGAAAAAACAGAACAAAAATGGGTGAAAAAAGAGAGTTATTCACAATTATTGCCCGTGCAAGGAATTGCGGCGGACCAACATATTCTTTCCTTAGTTGCCGATTATGAAGAGAAAACACAAAATTGGCTCGATCAACCTATTGGATTCATCTATGGGGACATGCAAATTTCAGACGCTATGCAAACTCGTTTGCAAGACCATCCTTTTATTGAATTCATAAATAAAATACAGATGGATATAGCTAATGTATCAATTTCTTGTACAAGCTTGTTCCATAATACATCTCCAGGTTTCCCGGAACATGTAACAATGCGTGACATCGTTTCTAATTATATTTATCCAAATACATTACAAGTAATTAGAATAACTGGAGCGGATATAAAAGATGCCCTAGAACTCTCAGCTTCTTATTTCACATTACATGCAGATGGATCCATCATCGTAAACCCTACCTTCTTAGAACCAAAACCGCAACACTATAATTACGATATGTGGGAAGGGATTTCGTACGTATTAAACATTTCCAAACCTATTGGCGAAAGGGTCAAATCTTTACAATACAAAGGCGCTCCGCTTAATATGGATGAAGAATATGACGTCGTTATGAATAATTATCGCGCAAGCGGCGGAGGAAACTTCTTTATGTTCCAAAATAAGCCCGTAATAAAAGACATACCAACAGATATGTCTGAACTGATCGCTAATTATATTTTGAAAAATAAAAAGATAGAAGCAACGGTTAATAACAACTGGAAAGTTATTAAATAACGAATATAATAAATAAAAAAGATGGGCTTCGCCCATCTTTTAGTTTAATTTTGCATTATCTTGCTTTTTTAAAGCTTTTAATTTCGCCGGTGTAACGTCAGTACCTTGTTCATTAACGACTTTAATTCCTTTAAGTTCGTTTAACATATTTTGACGAAATCCTTTTAAATATTGTTCACGTAGCGATTGACGCTCACGTTGTTCTTCTTCAGTTAAACCTTCAGCTTTTGCTTTTTTCGCTAAGAAGTTAATGCGTTCAACGAGTTCGTGACTAAGCATCTCGAATCCCCCTTCTAATCAAAACTGATTATTATCATACAATAGTTACTCTTCTTTATCAAGCAATTGCTTTGTATACTCTACATATCTACGATGTACAGTCGCTTTTGAAACATTATGACCAAAGCCGCGAAGCGTTGCCGCAATTTCTTCGAAAGTAAGTTCACTCTTACGCAAACGTACAATTTCCTCAATCGGCACTTCTTTCTTCTCTCGTCCTACGCTTAAATGACGGTTCTTTAAATTATTTTCTGGACGATAGCCTTTTTCAACTGCTCGTTGCATACCACGTTTAATTTTCAAGTTATGAATCTTTCTTTGATACTCTTCAACAATACCAATAATATCTAATACCATTGAATCAGAATCCGACAATTGCAATTCTCCATTATGCGTATGCGTATATACTTTTATTCCTTCTTTATGTAAACAGTGCATTAACGCAATCTTTGCATTCCCTCTACCAAGGCGCGTTTCATCTTGTATAAGTAGCACATCAATTTGTTCGTCTCGAATTGTATCTAGCACTTCTAATATGCCCTCACGCTCAATTATATAGCCACTAGCCTGCTCTTCAATCACCTTAGTAACATTCATTTGATAGCGCTCTGCTAAATGCAATAATTCATCTTTTTGACGTAATAATGACGTTTCTTGTGCTTCTTTTGTTGTACTCACACGCGCATAAATAATTGCATTCATTATGAACCCCTCTTTCTCACTATTATTTCCCTCCAGTTTAACATAAATTCGCCTTTTGTTCGAACTTATGTTTGTAGAATGTTTTTTCGCATGTTATACTTATTAATAAGAAAAATGAAAGAAAACGAGGTGTTAGAAAACATGGAAAAGTTAACGAAACGCCAGCAAGACATTCTCGACTTTATTAAGCTAAAAGTACAAGAAAAAGGATATCCACCTTCCGTACGTGAAATCGGTCAAGCAGTCGGCCTCGCTTCTAGTTCTACAGTGCACGGACATTTATCAAGATTAGAAGAAAAAGGATACATTCGACGCGATCCAACAAAACCACGTGCAATTGAAATTTTAGGTGACGATCGAATGGATACAGAAACACAATCTGTTATTCAAGTTCCAATTGTCGGAAAAGTTACTGCCGGATTACCGATTACAGCAGTTGAAAGTGTAGAAGATCACTTCCCACTTCCAGCTAGCATTGTTGCTGGAGCAGACCAAGTGTTCATGTTACGTATTTCTGGAGATAGTATGATTGAAGCTGGTATTTTCGATGGAGATTTAGTTGTTGTTCGCCAACAACAGTCTGCATATAATGGTGAAATTGTAGTTGCTTTAACAGAAGATAACGAAGCAACTGTTAAACGTTTCTATAAAGAAAAAGACCATTTCCGTCTACAACCGGAAAACTCTTCATTAGAACCTATCATTTTAAAACAAGTGTCAGTTATCGGTAAAGTAATTGGCGTATATCGTGATTTACATTAAACATAATAAAAGAAGATAATTACCTTATTTACATACGGTAATTATCTTCTTTTTTGTATTTTGATAGATTTTCATACATTCTATTTCTTATGAACGCGTTTTAATCGTCACATCGCCAGCTGCTGTTTTACCACTAATCTTTTTACTACCATTTCCAATTTTTACATTTTTATTTTCTTCATTAAAAATCATCACTTCGCCAGCTGCACTTTGCCCAGTTATAACTGCATCTTGTGGTTTTTCTAATAAAGTAATATCTACATCTCCAGCAGTTGAGCTTGCCTCTACATCATATTTAGGATCATGATCCATAATATGCACTTCTCCACTAGCCGTTTTCGCAGTTACTTTTCCTATTACCTTTTTAAAGCTCAGCTCTCCAGCTTTTGAAGATCCTTCCACACTTTTTGCCGTGACATGTTTCAAATCTACTTCTCCAGCGAGGGTCCCAACAGTTACATGCTCACTGTTTACATCACTCATTTCTATTTGTCCAGCGGATGAATTTACTTTTATCTCTTTGTAAGAACGTTCTGGTACAAATATAGTCACTGTTGACGTTTGAAACCTAAAATCGTAAAAAGAAAAATCAAATGAATCACCTTTTTCTCTTTCCCCAATAATTTTTAATGTGTCACCATCTTCAGCTATACGAATCTTTTGTTTACGTACATCCCCTGATTGCTTTACATAAAAAGAAGAGTCAGAAGATTTTTGAACAACAATATCCCCAGCATCTAACTTAACTTCTATATTTTTTATTGTTTCGTTTTTAATTACGTCTTCTTTATTTCCTTCTTCTGCAGTTTGTACTGCTTTTTCATATGTTTGTGAAATCCCTATAACTCCAATAATGATACAAGCGATTGCTACTAACAATATTTTTTTCATCATCTACTCCCCTTTTATCATTTTGAAGTTCCATATGACATAACGTACGCATAGCCTTTTAAACCACTTCGTACTATAATAAGCGATCATACATAACAACAAACCTACTCCAACAAACGTTATACTAACGAATACATCCAACCATATAAAAGTACCCATAAATACTTTTCCAATAATGAAAAATGGTGTCACTACACTAGCAATCCCACCGACCCAAAAGGAAAATATAAAAGCAATAATTGCAAATAACGGGCCTAACACAATTATGAAATTAAACAAACTAAGTCCAATTGCTGCCATGACAGCTCTTGTCACATTTGAAGTTGATGGATCTTTTTTCATCTCATCAAATCGATACATCGCAAGTAAGTCTTTCGCAATTATTTTCGGAGAGCCAAGGCCCTTTATTATTTCTGACTCAGTTTTTCCCTCTTCTTTCCCAAACTGAAAATGCTCTTCATAATCTAATAAAATATCTTTCCTCTCTTCTTCCGGTAACTTTCTAAGATGACTTGATAATTCTTTAAGAAACTGTTCTTTACTCATCCCATTCCACCCCTTCAATAATTTCTTGTACGCCTTTTACAAAATCACGCCACTCCGTTACTAACAAATTCAGTTGCGTTTCCCCTTGCTCAGTTAGTTGATAATATTTACGAGGTGGCCCCTCCGTAGATTCTTTCAAATACGTTTGAAAATATCCTTCTTTCGTTAAACGACGTAACAAAGGATACACTGACCCTTCCGATATTAAAAATTTATTTGAGATTTGCTGAACAAGTTCATAACCGTAACAATCTTTACGTTTCACAAGTGCCAGTACACACAGTTCTAACACACCTTTTTTAAACTGAACGTTCAAGGTCAATCCCCCTTTCTCATTTCAGTACTATTCAATACACGGTACTGTTATTATCCATAATATACCACTTAGTATTATTTATTGCAAGGTACTATACTTTTCAATACTTAATATTCGAATTAAATACATCCGCACCATATTTCAATTTGCACATTTTCATTCATATTTAGCATGTATTCTTAATAATCCACAATGATTTTTTCGGACATTTTGTGGGCACCTATCCAATTCATTTCACAAGCCTCTATTTTTTCGGACAAATAAAAAAAGCCCTGATACCGTAGCATCAAGGCTTTTCCCTCTCTTAGTATAGAGACATATACTGATCGCGTTCCCATTGGTGAACTTGCGTTCTAAAGATATCCCACTCAATTTCTTTCGCTTCGATGAAGTGCTCAAGTAAGTGATCTCCTAATGCGTTACTAATTACTTCATTCGATTGTAATGTAACTAAAGCTTGCGCTAATGTTGCTGGTAAGTCAACGATACCTGCTTCTTCGCGCTCTTCTTTTGTCATTACGTAGATGTTACGGTCTACTGCAGCTGGTGGAGTTAATTTGTTTTTAATTCCGTCAAGACCTGCAGCTAATAATGTAGCCATTACTAAATATGGGTTTGCAGCTGGGTCAACACTACGTACTTCTACGCGTGTACTAATACCACGAGATGCAGGGATACGTACTAATGGGCTACGGTTTTGTGCAGACCATGCTACGTAACAAGGAGCTTCGTATCCAGGTACTAAACGCTTGTAAGAGTTTACAGTTGGGTTTGCTACCGCTGTAAATGCTGGTGCATGTTTTAAAATACCTGCGATGAAGTGACGAGCATCATCACTTAATTGTAAGTCACCATTTTGATCGAAGAATACGTTCTCGCCATTTTTGAATAGCGATAAGTTACAGTGCATACCTGAACCGTTCACACCGTATAATGGTTTTGGCATAAACGTTGCGTGTAAACCGTGTTTTCGAGCAATTGTTTTTACAACAAGTTTGAATGTTTGAATGTCATCACATGAGCGAATTGCATTTGCATATTTGAAATCAATTTCGTGCTGCCCTGGAGCAACTTCATGGTGAGACGCTTCAATTTCAAAGCCCATTTCTTCAAGTTCAAGAACGATATCACGACGACAGTTTTCCCCTAGATCCATCGGCGCAAGGTCGAAGTATCCACCGTTATCGTTTAATTCTAATGTCGGATTTCCTTTTTCATCTACTTTGAATAGGAAGAATTCTGGCTCTGGTCCAAGATTGAAATCTGAGAATCCTAAAGCTTCCATTTCTTTTAATACACGTTTTAAGTTGTTACGTGGATCTCCTTCAAATGGAGTACCATCTGCATTGTAAATATCACAGATTAATCGAGCTACTTTACCTTTTTCAGCTGTCCAAGGGAAGATAACCCAAGTATCTAAATCTGGATATAAGTACATATCAGATTCTTCAATACGTACGAAACCTTCAATAGAAGATCCATCAAACATCATTTTGTTATCAAGAGCTTTTGTTAATTGGCTCACTGGAATTTCTACGTTTTTAATTACTCCTAAAAGATCCGTAAATTGTAAGCGGATATACTTTACATTCTCTTCTTTCGCCAAACGGAAAATATCTTCTTTTGTGTACCTAGCCATTATAAATTCCTCCTTAGTCCCTCTAAACACCTTCAGAATCAGCTGTCTTTAGTGAAAAAACCTTGAAATGTCACCTTGTCGCAATGAAGTTCGATTAAATCTACCTGTATGTTGTAGTTCGTCTCGAAGTATTTTGCGAAGCTCAGTTTTTGAAATTTCTTTCGTTTCTTCTTTTACTTTCACTGCTTCTGTTTGATTTTCTTTCATTAGTAACACTTGTTTAATACCAGCCATATTCAAGCCTTGATCTAATAAATCTTTAATCTCTAACAACTTATCTACATCGTTAAATGAAAATAATCTACGATTCCCCTTTGTACGGGTTGGAGAAACAAGATTATGCTCTTCATAGTAGCGAATTTGACGTGCAGATAATTGTGTTAAATCCATAACAATACTAATAGGAAACAGCGGAGCAGAACGTCTATCTTCTTTCATTGTTTCAGTTCCTCCTTCGCCTTAACTGCTTCTCATTTTATACCATGTTATGTTTAGTGTCAATAGATGTTAGCTTTTCTTACATGATTTTTTTAAAAATTTTTTCATTCTTTTTTCTAATGAAATAAATCATTACTTTCATGCGAAAAAAGCTGTCGAAATCGACAGCTTCCCTTTAAGAAATTGTTAGTAATTCTTTTTCAATTAATGAATCAATTGCAGAACAAATCGCAATTTTCACATGTGAATAAGTTAATCCACCTTGCACGTAAGCAACATACGGCGGACGAATTGGACCATCCGCAGACAATTCAATACTTGCACCTTGAATAAACGTTCCCGCAGCCATAATTACATCATCTTCATACCCCGGCATATAGTTAGCATATGGAGTGAAGTGAGAATTAATCGGAGATGCATATTGAATCGCTTGGCAGAATGCAATCATGCGATCTTTATCATCAAATTGAACAGACTGAATTAAATCTGTTCTTGGTGCATTCCATGCTGGTGATGTATTCATTCCTAACTTTTCTAAAAATGCAGCTGTAAAAATCGCACCTTTTAGCGCTTGTCCTGCTACATGCGGCGCTAAGAAGAAACCTTGATACATTTCTTGTAGACTGTATAAAGATGCCCCTGCTTCCGCACCGATTCCCGGAGATGTTAAACGATATGCACACGCTTCAACATACTGTTCTTTACCAACAATGTAACCACCAGTTTTAACAATTCCACCACCTGGGTTTTTAATAAGCGAACCTGCCATTAAATCTGCACCAACATGACATGGCTCTTGCTCTTCAATAAACTCGCCATAACAGTTATCTACAAATACAATAACATCTGGTTTAATTTCTTTAACGAATGCTATCATCTCTTGAATTTGAGAAATAGTAAATGACGGACGAGTAGCATAACCTTTTGAGCGCTGTATACCAATCATCTTCGTATTACTATGAATAGCAGCTGCAACAGCTTCAAAATCAACAAGCCCCTCTTCAGTAAGCGGAACTGCATTATAGCCAATATTATATTCTTTAAATGAACCTACGCCTTTTCCGCGTACACCAACGATTTCTTCTAACGTATCATACGGCTTGCCAGTTATGTACAATAACTCATCTCCTGGACGTAAAATACCGAATAACGCCGTAGAAATAGCGTGTGTACCTGAAATAATTTGCGGACGAACAAGGCCAGCTTCCGCTCCAAATACATCTGCATACACTTTTTCTAACGTATCACGGCCAATATCATCATAACCGTAACCTGTCGTCGGAATAAAATGCGAATCGCTAATTTTATGTTTACGAAAACTTTCTAATACACGAAACTGATTACTTTCAATTACTTCATCCGCACGTTTATGTATTTCTGTAATTTGGTTCTCTACTTCTTTTACGATTGGAGCAATTTTTTCTCCATTTTTCAAACGATCAAACATTTTTATTTTCTCCTTCTTCCACTAAAAATCTCTTTAATTGCACATTAAGCGATGAATGAGCAAAAATATACCCTTCACAATCATATACAAATTTATCTTCCAAAAACTCCATCTTTGTTAATAGTGTTTCTGTCTTTAATAACGTTAACAACTTACCCTCACTAGGAGGAATTTCCACATGATAACGATTCATTTCTTCCTTCATTTTCGTTTCTATCGCTTCTTTTATATGTAATAGATCATTTTCTTCAAAAGCACTAGTCATTAAGAAGTCATTTTTCGGAAACGGAATAAAGTTTTGATGTAATTCATCTTTTTTATTATATAACGTAATAATAGGAATATGATTAATTTCGAGTTCTGACAATAATTGTTTTACCGTTTTCTCGTGCCCTACATAATTAGGATCTGCAGAATCAACAACATGTAAGATAACATCCGCTTCACCCGCTTCTTCTAATGTGGAACGAAAAGCAGCAATTAACGACGTAGGTAAATCCTGTATAAAACCAACCGTATCAGTTAGTAATACTGTATAACCAGAGGGTAACGGCATCTTCCTTGTTGTCGGGTCTAGCGTTGCAAACAACAAGTTTTCTTCAAATGTATCAGCTTCCGTTAATCTATTAAACAGTGTAGATTTTCCTGCATTTGTATATCCTATTAATGAAACTTGAAATACCTTATTATCTTTTCTTCTCTCACGATATCTTTTTCGATGTTCCACAACAACCGCAAGTTGTTTCTTTATTTCATCAATGCGTGATCGAATATGACGACGATCCGTCTCAAGTTTCGTCTCGCCCGGTCCTCTCGTTCCAATACCACCACCAAGACGCGATAAAGACAATCCTTGCCCCATAAGACGCGGCATTGTATATTGCAACTGAGCTAATTCTACTTGAAGCTTACCTTCTCTCGACTTCGCACGTTGCGCAAAAATATCTAATATGAGTTGTGTTCGATCAATTACCCTCGCATCTAACACTGAGGATAAATTCCGAATTTGACTCGGCGTTAATTCGTTATTAAATACGATAACATCCGGTTCTAATTCTTCAGTTAATATTGTAAGCTCTTCTAATTTACCTTTACCTATATAAGTCGCCGGATGAAACTTCGGTCGTTTTTGCGTTGTAGACACTAACAATTCTGCTCGTGCAGTCTTCGCTAGCGATGCAAGCTCTTTCATGGAATGCATAAACTTTTCATCATCATCTTGCGGCAATTGACAGCCCACTAATATGACTTTTTCTTTTTCTTCCATCAAATATGTTCACTCATCCTTTTCGAAATTTAAACCTTCTAATATAATAGCAGAGGAAGCACATTTCATCTAGTTAGCGGGGGAGAAAATTCATGGCATGGGAGATTTTTAGCATCATAGGCACAATCGCTTTCGCATTAAGCGGAGCCATTGTTGCAATGGAAGAGGATTATGATATTTTCGGGGTGTATATTTTAGGAATGGCAACCGCATTTGGGGGAGGTGCCCTTCGTAATTTATTAATCGGTTATCCGATTGTCGCGTTTTGGCAACAAGACATGTTATTCCAAATCGCACTTTTATCAATGACAATTATTTTTCTTTTTCCAAATAAATTAATTAGACACTGGAAAAAGTGGGAAAATATCACTGATGCTATTGGCTTATCAGCATTTGCCGTACAAGGGGCATTATACGCACAAAAATTAAATTTACCAATTAGCGCTACAATCGTAGCAGCTGTTTTAACTGGTATTGGCGGCGGTATTATCCGCGATCTTTTAGCCCGTAGAAAACCTCTCGTTCTTCGAGCTGATGTATATGCTTTTTGGACGATTCTGGCAGGTTTCTTAATTGGCGCTCACATTATTGTTAGCGATTGGGCTCTATACACCTTATTCATTTTAATTGTTTGCTTCCGCATGATTTCTATTCATTACAAATGGCATTTACCGCATAGACGCATCGACACAAACGAACGTTCAATGCATAAATAGCAATCCAACCTCTTTACAGATTGTAAAGAGGTTTTTCTTTTCTAATGAGTTTTTCTTTACATAATGTTTATACTAATTCTCAAAGTGAGGTGAATACAAATGACAAACCACGTTAATAAAGGGGCTCAAAAAAGCTCAGTAGGACAAATTGGACATGACCCTACTTCTGCACACGAAAAAAGCACTAAAATGGAACACTTCCATAAATCTTATCAAGAAAAAGCAAAAAAATAATAAAAGCACTTATACAGAAAAAACAGACGCACAGTTTACGTACTGTGCGTCTCCTCTTCAAGCATCAAATCACTACTTGATATTCCAATCAAATCATATTTATCGTACGCATCCTCTTGCAACAACCGCATGGCTTGTGTACGAATCGATTTTTCAACAATATTCCGGACATATCGTCCATTACTAAACGATGTAATTTGCGACGAATACTTTACAGCATGTAAATGATCTCTAAATTTCCATTCAGCCTCTTTCGATAACTGATATTCACGTTCTTCATACATCCTCTTCCCTATTTCTAACAGTTGATTTACTGAGTAATCCGCAAACTCAATTATAAATGGAAAACGGGATTGCAGTCCTGGATTCAATGAAAGAAAATGATTCATCTCTCTTGAATAACCTGCTAAAATCAACACAAACCCGTGTTGTTTATCTTCCATATGTTTTACGAGCGTATCAATCGCTTCTTTTCCAAAATCTTTTTCTCCTCCCCGGGCTAATGAATACGCCTCATCAATAAACAAAATCCCTCCCATCGCTTTTTTTATTAAATCTCTTGTCTTTTGAGCTGTATGACCGATGTACTCTCCTACAAGATCCGCACGTTCAGCTTCAACTAAGTGCCCTTTTGATAGAATATTCATCTCAAATAACAATTTCCCTATCATTCTAGCAACAGTTGTCTTCCCTGTACCTGGATTCCCTTTAAATAACATATGAAGTACTTGTTTCTCAGACTTCAATCCTATTTCTTGTCTTTTTTTATTCACATAGATCCAAGCATATATTTCTTTTATTATCTTCTTTATATCATCCATCCCAACGAGCTTTCCCATCTCTTCTTCAATTCTTTGCAGCATCTCATGTTTCGTAGTAGTTTCACTTGAAATTTCCGTTTTATTTTCTGCGGCCGGTAAAGAAATTTTTTTTCGATGATTTAACACAATGTTAATTTGATTATTATTTTTCTTTCGCATCGATTGTTCCATACAATCACCTCATTTTATCCACTCACCAAATATTATTATTCTTGTCTCCCTTGCAAATGACTATTTTCAGAAAAGTTTGCTATAATATAAGAAATAATGAAGGTGGTGGGACTATGGAGACAACGGAATTCCATGATACAATACAAGCCTTTTCTATTTTTTTATTGAATAAAGGCCGAAAACCTTCAACCATTAAACGTTATGTTTATGACATTGAAGATTTCGGACATTGGTTAGAAAAAAACAAAAAGCTCCCTTCCAGTAATATATGGGCTACACTTTGTACAAAAGACTACGAAGATTACTTTTCCGAGTTAAAAAAGAATCGACATTACTCAGAGAAAACGATGCACCGTGTATTTATTGTATTAAATAGAATGCATCACTTTCTAAACATCCCTAACCCATTAAAGAACATGGAAATTTCTATTCAGCCAGACCGCACACTCCGCAATGAAGATTTCATTTCATCTGATGAAGAAAAAAGATTAAAACATATAGTCACTTCATTAGAAGGGCTTTCAGAAAAACAACGTCCTGTACGCCCTTTATTGATGGATCGTAATATCGCTATTTTAAATTTGCTAATTGACTATGGATTATCCTTACAGGAACTTACAGCATTAACTATGAATCACGTCCACTTTGAAACGAATGCATTATCTATCCCAGCAACCGCAGGGGTAGAAAGAACAATTACATTAACTAACGAAGACAAAAAACAACTGTATACTTATTACAAAAGCATCCCAGAGCCCGTTCGTCCAAAATACCATAGTAATGATCCATTATTTATTGCATTTGATTTTAATCGCGGAACATACAGATGGGTATACGAAAATGATGCACCAAAGGGATTAACAGAAATCGCTATCCAAAAAATGATTCGCCTTGAAGTATCTAGAGCTAATTTACGAAAAGGAATCTCAGGACAACATTTTCGTAACACCTATATTTTAAACTTAATAAAAAAAGAAACCCCCGAGTCAGAAATTATAAAACTAGCTGGTTTCAAATCCAAGGTTTCACTCAAACGATATTATCAATACGCAGAAAATAGAAAAAACGCCTTATCCTAAGGCGTTTTTTCTATTTTTTCTTTAAACAAACGATTTTACTATGACCATTTAACTAATTTTTGCATCTACTATGATGAGTTTCGTTCATATCCTCATGAGAAAGGAGAGATTTAATGTCTCATTATAACGACAGTCAGAACAAATTCTCCAAACCATGCTTTCCAAGTAGCGCTGGACGAATCCCAAATACTCCATCAATCCCAGTTACTAAGGCACAACTTAGAACATTCCGCGCAATCATTATTGATTTAACAAAAATCATTCCAAAACTTTTCGCAAATCCATCTCCTCAAAATATTGAAGATCTAATTGATACATTGAACCTACTAAGTAAATTTATTTGTTCACTAGACGCTACTTCCTCCCTGAAAGCACAAGGGTTAGCTATTATTAAAAACTTAATAACTATATTAAAAAATCCAACTTTCGTAGCAAGCGCGGTATTTATCGAGCTTCAAAATCTAATTAATTATTTACTATACATTACAAAATTATTCCGAATCGACCCTTGCACACTTCAAGAGCTTCTTAAATTAATAGCAGCATTACAAACCGCTCTAGTTAATTCTGCTTCATTTATTCAAGGACCTACAGGGCCAACAGGGCCAACAGGCGCTACTGGTGCCACCGGACCTCGAGGTAACACAGGCGCTACTGGTGCCACTGGACCTCGAGGTAGCACAGGCGCTACTGGTGCCACTGGACCTCGAGGTAGCACAGGGGCTACTGGTGCCACTGGACCTCAAGGTAACACAGGCGCTACTGGTGCCACTGGACCTCAAGGTAACACAGGCGCTACTGGTGCCACTGGACCTCGAGGTAACACAGGCGCTACTGGTGCCACTGGACCTCGAGGTAGCACAGGCGCTACTGGTGCCACTGGACCTCAAGGTAACACAGGCGCTACTGGTGCCACTGGACCTCGAGGTAACACAGGCGCTACCGGTGCCACTGGGCCTCAGGGTGTTCAAGGTAACACGGGTGCTACTGGACCTCAAGGTAATACAGGTGCTACTGGATCTCAGGGACCTCAAGGTAATACAGGTGCTACTGGACCTCAGGGTGTTCAAGGTAACACAGGTGCTACCGGTGCCACTGGACCTCAAGGTAACACGGGTGCTACCGGTGCCACTGGTATAGGAGTTACTGGACCTACCGGACCTTCTGGCGGGCCTCCTGGACCTACCGGACCTCAGGGGCC